>NZ_JBEZGC010000007.1:4221-507744 GCF_040649795.1 Nonomuraea sp. NPDC048881 | reverse complement strand
TCCCCCAACGCGTCCGCATGCACCTTGCCGTGCTCGGCCGAGATCAACGCGGCCAGCTCGTCACGATGGGCGTACATCAGCTCACGGAACCGGAACAGGACCCGGCCGCGCTTGATCAGCGAGGCGTCCCGCCAGGCCGGGAAGGCCGCCACCGCGGCGGCCACCGCCGCGTCCACCTCGGCCACCGACGCCAGCGCCACGTGACCGCCGACCTCACCCGTGGCCGGGTCGAAGATCTCCGCCGTCCGGTCGCCGCCGTCCGTCAGGGCGCCGTTGATCCAGTGCTTGACCGACTTCACCGTTCTCCCTCTCCCAGTGCCAGTTCCACCGCGTCCACGAGCGCGCCCTCGGCGCAGGGACGCGAGACCACGTCCGCGGCCGACAGGACGTCGGGATGGCCGTCGCCGACCGCGATGCCCAGGCCGGCGGCCTGGATCATGTCGATGTCGTTGGGGTTGTCGCCGATGGCGGCGACCTGCTCCAGCGGCACCCCCCGCGCCTTCGCCAGCTCGCGCAGGGCGCTGCCCTTGGTCGCCCCCTCCGGCAGCACCTCCAGGTACGTCGCCTCCGACCGGACGGTGACCGTGCCCGCGATGTCCAGGTCCGGGAGGCGGTCGCCGATCAGCATGCACTTGGTGATCCCGTCGGGGGGCAGCGCCGCCCAGTCGCCGGGGTCGCGCAGGGTGATGCCGTCCCGCCGGGCGTAGTCCCGCAGTTCCGGGACGTCGTCCACCGCCAGCGCCTCCCCGCCGGAGAACGCCACCGGGTACACGCCCGCGGGCAGCTCGCCGAACAGGCCGAGCAGCGTCTTCCAGGCGGTGGCGGGCAGGTGGCGGGAGCGCAGCACCTCGCCGGTCGCCAGGTTCACGGTGCGGGCGCCGTTGTAGAGGATGGCCGGGCCGTCCAGACCCAGCTCGTCGTAGTAGGGGCGGGCCGAGCGTTCCATGCGGCCGGTGGCGATGACGACCTCGCCGCCCGCGGCCCGGTAGCGGCGCAGCGCGTCCCGGGCGGCGGGCACCATGGCCAGGTCGCGCCCGACGAGCGTGCCGTCGAGGTCGGTCACGATCCAGCGGATCACGTCGCGCTCCCCGCCCCCGCGACGTCGGCGGCCCTGACGGCCCCGGCGGCCACGTCGGCCAGCACCGAGGAGGCCAGGTCGAACCCGCCGACGCAGGCCAGGTAGCCGCCCGGCTCGAAGACGCTGCCCGACAGCGGGATGTAGACGCCGCCGGCCTGCCTGACCAGCAGGGATCCGGCCGCGACGTCCCAGGCGTTGACGCGGGTGCCGTACGCGACGTCGGACCAGCCGGCGGCGACGTGGGCGAGCTTGAGCGCGGCGCTGCCCGGACGGCGGATGGTCGCGAACGACTGGGTCATCCTGGAGAAGCGGCGCAGCGCGCCCTCCTCGTCCTCGGCCAGGTCGCGCGGCGTGGGATAGCTGGACAGCAGCACCGCCTCGCGGTCGGCGCGGGCGCCCGCGCTGCGCAGCGGCTCGCCGTTGCAGACGGCCCCGCCGAGCCAGGCGGTGAACTCGTCGTCGCGCACCGGGTCGTAGATCACCCCGGCCACCACCTCGCCGTCCACGGCGGCGGCGATCGAGGTGCAGAAGAACGGCAGGCCGACGGCGAAGTTGGCGGTGCCGTCGATGGGGTCGACGTACCAGCTGATGGCGCCCTGTCCCCTGGTGCCGCCCTCCTCGCCCACCACGACGCTGTCGGGGCAGAGCCGGTCGAGCACCTCGCGGATGCCCTCCTCGGCCGCCTTGTCGTGCTCGGTCACCGGGTCGTGGAAGTCGCGCTTGGTCTGGATCTCCGGACGCGAGCGGAAGGCGCCGCGCAGCCGGTCGCCGACCGCCCTGGCCGCCTCGGCCGCGATGGCGGCCAGCTCGCGAGAGGTGTTCACGTCCATGTCTCCTCCAGGAGGGTCAGCAGGGCGCGGGGGTCCTCGACCGTGGCCTGAGGGCTCTGCCGCACCCGGTACGGGATCTTGTCGGTGCTCGCGGAGACCATCAGGACGGTCGCCCCCGCCCCGGCCCGGGCGCCGCAGATCACGTCCCGGTCGTAGTTGTCGCCGACGTACCAGGCGTCGGCCGGGTCCACGCCGAGGGCGCGGCAGGCGAGCAGGATCATCTCGGGGTTCGGCTTGCGCACGCCGACCTCGTCGCTGTAGACCTGCGCGGCGAACAGGTGCTCCAGCCCGCTTCCGGCCAGGTAGTCGCGGTGCACGGCCCCGCACAGCGCGTTGCTGACGACGGCGGGGACGACGCCGTTGCGCAGGCAGGCGTTCAGCAGCTCCGCCATGCCGGTGCGCAGCTTCCTGTCGCTGCGCAGCTCGCCCATGCGCTTGCACAGGGGCGTCGCCTCGACGGTGACCAGCGTGCGGGCCTGCTCGGGCCAGTCGGTGGCGACGAACTCGGCCCAGAACCGGCGGTGGGTCATCTCCTCGGGCGCGAACTGCCGGGACGTGGAGTCCTTCCAGTACTTGTCGGCCCGCGCCCCGGCCCGGATGTCGCTCTCGACGTCCTCGGCCGTCAGGCCGTCGAACCCGGTCCTGGCCAGCATGGCGTGCACCTCGGCGGCCAGCTCGGCCGCCCAGGACGGGCGCTTGGCGGTCTCGACGATCACGCCGCCGAAGTCCAGGAGCAGCGCCTTGGGGCGGATCACGCGGTCACCTCCGCCCGGTCCCAGGAGGAGATGCGGGCGCCGTCCGCGCCGAACAGGTGGAGCTGCTCGGTCCAGCAGGGCAGCACGTCGCCGGGCGCGGCCCGCACCGGCGTGTACGACAGGGCGAACAGCTCGGTGTCCAGGACGCGCAGCCGTACCGTCCAGGAGGAGCCGGCCGGCAGCACGGCCTCGACCAGCGCCTCCTCGCTCCAGGCGGCGGCGGGCGGCGTGCCGAGCCGCAGCGCCTCGGGCCGGATGCCGACGGCGGACGGGATGACCCCCGAGCCGCGCGCCTCGACGAACCGCAGCAGGGATCCGGCCAGCCCGCCGGGCGCCGGTCCGGCGTCCACGATGGCCATCGGCGGGCTGCCGACGAACTCGGCGACGAACCGGTTGGCGGGCCGCTCGTACATCTCCATGGGCGCGGCGAGCTGCTGCAGCTCGCCCTCGTTCATGACGGCGACGTCGGTGGCCATGGTGAGGGCTTCGAGCTGGTCGTGGGTGACGAAGACGATCGTCGCGCCGGACTCCTCGTGGATGCGCTTGAGCTCGGCCCGCATCTCCAGCCGCAGCCGGGCGTCGAGGTTGGACAGCGGCTCGTCCAGCAGCAGCACGGACGGGTTGACCGCGAGCATCCTGGCCAGCGCGACGCGCTGCTGCTGGCCGCCGGACAGCTGGGAGGGGTAGCGGTCCATGGCGGCGTCGACGTGCACCATCTTCAGCGCCGCCTCGGCCCGCGCGCGCCGCTCGGGGGCGGGCACCTTGCGCATGCGCAGCCCGAACTCCACGTTGTCGCGCACGGACAGGTGCGGCCAGAGCGCGTAGTTCTGGAACACCAGCCCCATCGCCCGCTTCTCGGGCGGGACGTAGACGCCCTGCTCGACGGAGTCCAGGACGCGCTCGCCGACGGCGATGCTGCCCGCGGTGGGCTGTTCGAGGCCGGCGATCATGCGCAACGTGGTGGTCTTGCCGCAGCCGGAGGGGCCGAGCAGGCACATGAAGGCGCCGTCGGGGACCACGAGGTCGAGGTTCTTCACCGCGTGGTCGCCGCCGCCGTAGCTCTTGGAGACTGCGCTCAAGGTGATGTTCGGCATCTATCCTCCTAGGCCGGACGCCAGGCTGCTCTTGGTCAGCCGCTGGGTCAGGGAAGTCATGGTGAAGGAGAGCAAAGCGATCATGAGGACGACGCCGTTGGCGAGCTGCGTGTATCCGTAGTCGACCAGGCCGATGGAGAGCGTCGTGAGAAGCTGGGTGCCGGTGGTGGTCAGCATCACGACGATGCTGAGCTCCTTCAGCCCCGAGATGAACGGCAACACGATGCCGGTGACCAGGGCGCCCTTCTGGATCGGGAAGATGATCCGCCGCATCCGGTGCCACCAGGAGGCCCCGGCGATCTGCGCGGCCTCCTCCGGCTCCCGGCCGAGCTGCATCATCGCCGCGATGCCCGAGCGCGAGCTGTACGGCAGGTGCGTCACGGCCATGACCAGGATCAGCAGGAACGTCGTCCCGTACAGAGCGGGGACGGGCCCGCGGGCGACGGCGAACAGCGACAGCGAGGCGGCGGCGAAGGCGATGCCGGGGATGAGGTACGGCAGGAACGACACCTGGCGCAGGAACCCGGCGATGCGCGGCGCGGTGCCGCGGACCACGACGTACCCGATGAGCAGGCCGGCGACCGCGCAGATCAGCGAGGCCAGGCCGACGATGCGCAGCGAGTTCCAGGCGGCCTGCCACAGCTCGGAGCCGCGCAGGATGCCGTGCGGGAACCCGACCGCGCCGGGCAGCCGGTCGGCGATCCAGTAGTCGAGCGTCAGGGTCGACAGGTCCAGCGGCGTGCGGGTGAGCGTGGACAGCAGCAGCGTGAGCACCGGGATCAGCACGCTGACCACGAAGACCACCGCGCCCAGCGCGAACGCGGGCCAGCGCCAGCCGCGCAGGTCGCCCAGCCGGTCCATCGCGCCCTTGCCGCCGACGGTGACGAACCTGCGCTGCTCGCGCATCAGCCGCATGTCGGTGAAGACGATCAGCACGCCGATGATCACGATGACGGTGGCGAGCACGGAGGCCACGCCGGTGCTGCGGTCCCTGATCGACTGGAACAGCCCGGTGGACAGCACCTGGTAGTCGGCGGGCAGGCCGAGCACGTACGGGGTGCCGAACGTGCCGAGCACCCGCCCGACCACGAGCAGTACGGCCGAGGAGAGCGCGGGCAGCATCAGCGGCACCACGATCCGCCGCACGACGACGCGCCGCGGCGCCCCGAGGATCCGGGCCGAGTCCTCCAGCTGGACGTCGATCCGGCGCAGCGCGTTGCCGACCAGCAGCAGCACGAACGGGTAGTAGTGCAGCCCGAGCGTGACGATGATCGGCAGCGGGCCGTAGGCCAGCCAGTCGGGGGTGCGCACGCCGGCCGACTCCAGGAAGCCCACCTGGCCGCCGGCCCGCTCGTTCTTGAACAGCGTCAGCCAGGCCAGCGAGAACGTCCACGACGGCAGCATGTACGGCACCACCAGCGCCCCGGCCAGCCACTTGCGGCCGGGCACGTTGGTCCGGGTCACCAGCCAGGCCATCCCGCCGCCGAGCAGCAGCGCGAACAGCACGGTGCCGACCGCGACGACCAGCGTGTTGACCAGCGGGCCCCAGAACAGCAGGCCGCTGATCTGGGAGCGGAAGACCCGCCACAGGTAGTAGCCGGTCCACTCGCCCGGCTGCTGGCCGGCGTGCAGCTCGTCGCCGAACTGGAGGCGGAAGGCGTCCGACAGGACCGCGATCAGGGGGGCGACGACGAGGTAGGCGAGCAGGACGACGAGGATCAGGCCGAGCGCGGCGGTCGGGTCGTGCCGCAGGACCTGCAGGCGGTAGCGGAGTCGGCGCCGTCTCGGCGGGCGAGGCGGCGGCTCCGTCTTGGTCAGAACAGCCATGGTCTTCCTTCGGGGGGTTTTCAGTGGCTTCGTTTGAGCATGGCGTCGGCGAGGGCGTCGGCGGCCTCGCCGAGCCGGCGGCCCACGGCGTCCAGGCGGGAGAGCAGCTCGCGTTCGCGCAGGGTGTCCATGTCCAGCGGGCCGGCGAACAGCTCGGTGAGCCGGGCCTGGTGGAGCTGGCGGACGCGGCTGCGGGACTTGCGGGTGGCGAGCACGGCCACGGTGACCGAGCCGGGATCGCCGGTGATCTTCAGCAGGGCCTGTTCGAGCTGGTCCAGGCCGTCGATGACGGCGCCCAGCGGCTCGGCGGCGAAGGTGAGGTCGGCGGGCCCGAACAGGTCGGCCTCGCGGACGAAGTCGCGTAACTGGTCCAGCACGTCGTCGATCGAGCGGGAGAGCCGGAACAGGTCCTCCCTGTCGATGGGGGTGGCCAGCACCCGTTTCAGCGTCCGGACGAGCTCGGCGCGGGCGGCGTCGCCCTCGTGCTCGACCTCGGCCATGCGGGCGCGGGCGGCGGCCTGGCCGGTCGTGCCCGAGGCGGCCGAGCGGGCCAGCACGGCGCCCTCCCTGGCCACGGCGACCTGGCCGCGGATGAGGTCGATCACCCGCCGTCCGGACCGGCCGCGCAGCTCGTCCCAGGCGCGGGCGAGCCGGCGGGGCCGTCCGCCGCTCACAGCAGCCTCAGGCCGAGCCCGGCCAGGGCGCCCAGGGCCATGGACGACGGCAGCGTGACCAGCCACGCCGTACCCATGTTCAGCACTCCTTGCCATCGCACCCTCCTGCTTCCTTCGCTTGCCACCACGCCGACGACCCCGGCGGTCACGGACTGGGTCATGCTCACCGGGCTGCCCAGGGCCGAGCTGCCGAGGACGGCGCCGGTGGCTGCCGTCTCGGCCGACAGCACGTGCAGCGGCCGGGTGATGACCAGGCCGCGGCCGACCCGCCCGCCCACCCGGGGCAGCGTGGTCAGCGCCCCGGCCAGGAACAGCGCCACCAGCACGGCCATCCACCCCGGCGAGAGCTGGACGGGCCCGACCCGGCCGAGCCCGTTGCGGCCGACGTCCACGGCGACGCTCACCACGGCGATCATCTTCTGGCCGTCGTTGACGGCGTAGGCCAGGCACTGGGCCGCGTACGCCACCAGGTGGGCGGCCAGCACCAGCCCCGGCATCCGGCGCGAGGACGGCACCCGCCGTGACGCGGTGCCCAGCAGGTAGCCGAGCGCCAGCCCGACCAGCGGCGCGCACGCCCCGATCGCCAGCACGGTGATCAGGCTCGGCCAGGCCACCGGCAGCCCGGCGCCGAGCCCGGCGCCCGCGATGCCGCCGATCACCGCCAGCGTCAGGCTGGTGGGCAGCCCTCTGCCGGTCAGCGCCGCCACCACCACGACGGCGATCACCACGCCGGCCAGGAACACGGCCGCGCCGCTGCCCGAGTCGAGCCCCGCGAGCCCTTCGGTGAAGGTCCGCGCGACCGCGACGCCCAGCACGTACGGCCCGGCGAACAGGACCGCCACCAGCAGCGCGGCGGCCAGCCAGCCGGGCGTGCGCGGGAAGCGCAGGCCGAGGCCGATCAGCGTGGCGCCGTCGTTGGCCCCGCTGATCAGCACGAACAGGACGGCCACCGCGGCGAAGGCCAGCGTCCAGCCCATCAGAGGTAGAGCCGCTGGTCGCGCTTGGCCTCGTCGTAGCGCTCGCGCGCGGCCCTGACCTCGGGCAGGCCGGACACCTGCGCGACCGGCACGTCCCACCAGGCCTGCGCGCCGGGGCCGCCGCCTGGGACGGGTTCGACGTACACGACGGTGGTCCTGGCCGACTCCCTGGCCTTGACCAGGGCGGCCCGCAGCGACTCGGGGCCGTCGGCGCGCAGCACGTCGGCGCCCAGGCTGGCGGCGTTGGCGGCGAGATCCACCGGCAGGGGGTCGCCGTCCAGCTCGCCGCCGGGGCCGCGGGTGCGGTACGCGGTGCCGAGCCGCCGGGCGCCCACCGACTCGCTGAGGTTGCCGATGGAGGCGAAGCCCCGGTTGTCCACCAGGACGATCACCAGCTTGATCCGCTCCTGCACGGCGGTCGCGATCTCCTGCGCCATCATCAGGTACGACCCGTCGCCGACCAGCACGAACACCTCGCGTTCCGGCGCGGCCAGCTTCACCCCGAGGCCGCCGGCGATCTCGTAGCCCATGCACGAGTAGCCGTACTCGACGTGGTACTGCTCGGGGTCGGCGGGCCGCCAGAGGCGGTGCAGGTCGCCCGGCATCGAGCCGGCCGCGTTGACCACCACGCCGCCTTCGGCGACCTCGTTGAGGATGCCGAGCAGGACGGGCTGGGTGAGCTCGGCGCCCGCGTAGGTGTGGCCGATCTCCGACTGCCAGGCGGCGGCCAGGGCGGCGGCCCGGTGGGTCCATTCGGGGTCGGCCCGCCAGTCCACGTCGTCGAGGGCGCGCAGGGCCTCGCGGGCGTCGGCGACGAGCGTGGCGCCCGCGTTCTTGGCCGCGTCGAAGGCGGTGACGTTGACGTTGAGGAAGGCGGCCTGCCCGAACAGCGTCCTGGAGGCGGTGGTGAAGTCGGTGTAGCGGGTGCCGACGCCGATGACCAGGTCGGCCTCGCGGGCCAGGGTGTTGGCCGCGTCGGTGCCGGTGTGGCCGATCGCGCCGGCCGCGCAGGGATGGTCGTACGGCAGCGCGCCCTTGCCCGCCTGCGTCTCGCCCACCGGCACGCCGTGGTTCTCGGCGAAGCGGGTCAGCTCGGCCCACGCCCCGCTGTACCTGACGCCGCCGCCGGCCACGATCAGCGGCCTGCGGGAGCCGCGCAGCAGCTCCTTCGCCCTGGCCAGCGCGGCCGGCTCCGGGACCGGGCGGGGAACGTGCCAGACCCGCCGGGCGAACAGCTCCTCGGGCCAGTCGTAGGCCTCGGCCTGCACGTCCTGGGGCAGCGCGAGCGTGACCGCGCCCGTCTCGGCGGGGTCGGTGAGCACCCGCATCGCCGCCAGCAGCGCGGCCGGGAGCTGCTCGGGCCGGTTGATCCGGTCGAAGAAGCGCGACACCGGGCGCAGCGAGTCGTTGACCGACACGTCGTAGGACCGGGGGTCCTCCAGCTCCTGCAGCACCGTGCCGGGGGCGCGGGTGGCGAAGACGTCGCCGGGCAGCAGCAGCACCGGCACCCGGTTGATGGTGGCCAGCGCCGCGCCGGTGACCAGGTTGGTGGCGCCGGGCCCGATGGACGTCGTGCAGGCGAAGGTGGACAGCCGCGCGCGGGTGCGGGCGTAGCCGACGGCCGTGTGCACCATGGCCTGCTCGTTGCGGGCCAGGTAGTACGGCAGCGCGTCGCCCGTGCCCGCGCCCTGCTCGGCCAGCGCCTGGCCGACGCCCGCGACGTTGCCGTGGCCGAAGATCCCGAGCACGCCGGCGATCAGCCGCTGCTCGACGCCGTCGCGCTCCGACCACTGGGCGGCCAGGAAGCGGGTCAGCGCCTGAGCCGTGGTCAGCCTCATGAGGCACCTCCTTGCACGAGGTCGGGCACGCCGCCCTCCAGCAGGCCGAGCGCGGTGTCCACGGCGGCGCCCACGTCCCCGTCCGGCGGGTAGAGCAGCGCCCGGCCGACTACCAGGCCGCGGACGCCGGGCAGGCGCAGCGCCTTGCGCCAGGAGTCGTACATCTCGCCGGCGTCCTGGCCGGAGTCGCCGCCCAGCAGCAGCACGGGCAGGGTGGTGGACTCCACGACGCGTTCCATCTCCGGCACGACCGGGATCTTGAGCCAGGTGCGGGCGGAGGTCGCGCCGAGGCCCTGGCCGACGCTGATGGCGTGGATCACGGCCTCGGGCGACAGGTCGTGCCGCACCACGCCGTCCTGCCGCCTGGACCAGAACGGCTCGACCATCGCCATCAGGCCGTGCCTGGCCAGGTCGGTGACGGCCTGGCCGCAGCTGGCCAGGGTGGCGGCGGTGGCGCTGTCCTCCAGCGCGATCCGGCACAACATCTTGCCGCCGTCCAGGCCCATCGCGGCGATGGTGGGGGCGTCGTAGGCGGTGAAGCGGTCGTCGAACTCGAACACCGAGCCGTGCACGCCGCCGCGGTTCATCGAGCCGATGACGATCTTGTCGTCGAGCGCGCCGAGCAGCAGCAGGTCCTCGACGATGTCGGGGGTGGCCAGCAGGCCGTCCACGCCGGGCCTGGCCAGGGCGGTCATGAGCCGGTCGAGCAGGTCGGCGCGGCTGCGCATGGCCATCGGGTGGCCGGCCACACCGAGGGCGCCGCGGGCCGGATGGTCGGCGGCGATGATGAGCAGCTGCTCCCTGCCGTTCCTGAGGGGCCGGCGCCGGCGGGCGGCCGCCGCCTCGGCGACGCGCTCCGGCTGCCAGGCGCGCTGGTCGAGCAGCCGGCGGTAGTCCTGCTCACGCATGCGTGACGGCTCCTTCCGAGAGGGTGGCGGACAGGACGGCCTCGACCTCGTCCGCCGTGGGCATCGCGGGCGCGCAGGCCAGGCGTCCGGCGACGATCGCGCCCGCGGCGTTGGCGAAGCGCAGGGTGCGTTCGAGCGGCCAGCCTTCGAGCAGGCCGTGACAGAGCGCGCCGCCGAAGGCGTCGCCGGCGCCGAGCCCGTTGACCACCTCGACCGGGACGGGCGGCACCCGTACGGCCTCCGTGGCGGTCATGCCGAGCACGCCGTCCGCGCCCTGTTTGACGATGGCCAGCTCGACACCCAGCTCCAGCAGGGTCTCGCCGGCCGCGCGCGGGTCGCGGGTGCCGGTGGCCACCTCGACCTCGTCGAGGTTGCCGGCCGCGACGGTGACGTGCGCGAGCGCCTCGCGCACCCGCTCGCGGGCGGTGGCCGCGTCGGCCCAGAACATGGGCCGGTAGTCCAGGTCGAGCACGGTGTGCCGGGCGCGCCCGCGGGCCTGCCAGGCGGCCAGGTGGGCGGCGTGGGACGGCTCGGCCGACAGGCCGGTCACGGTGGCCCAGAACAGCCGCGCCCCGGTGACGGCCGCCAGGTCGAGGTCGCCGGGCGCGATCTCCAGGTCGGGCGCGTCCTGGCGGTAGAAGTAGAGCGGGAAGTCGTCCGGCGGCCTGATCTCGCAGAACGTGACCGGCGTCGGCCGGCCGGGCACGGCGCCGACCAGGCGGTCGTCCACGCCGTAGGAGCGCAGCGCGTCGCGGACGAACGCGCCGAACGGGTCGTCGCCGGTCCGCGTGATCACCGCGCTGGAGTGGCCCAGGCGGGCGGCGGCCACGGCCACGTTGGTGGGGCTGCCGCCCAGGTACTTGCCGAACGTCTCCACGTGCCGCAGCGACACGCCGGTCTGGAGCGGGTAGACGTCCACGCCGACGCGGCCCATCGTCAGCACGTCGAGGGCGCTCACGCCAGGCCCCGCAGGAAGGCCACGCCCGCCCGCACGTCGTCGGCCGGGCCGGCGCCCGCCGGGGGTTCGGCGTCGAGGACGACGTCCTGCTCCATGACGTACCAGCCGTCGTAGCCGGCGGCGGTCAGGCGTTCGACGATGCCCCGGACGTCCACGTCGCCGCGGCCGAGCCGGCGGTAGATCCCGGCGCGGACGGCGTCGGTGTAGGTCAGCTCGCCGGCCCGGACGCGGGCGGCGAGCGCGGCGTCGACGTCCTTCAGGTGCACGTGGGCGATCCGCTCGGGGACGCGGGTGACCAGCTCCAGCGGGTCGCCGCCGCCGATGAGCAGGTGGCCGGTGTCCAGGCAGAGCGGGACGGCGCTGCCGCCGAGCACCCGGTCCACCTCCTGGCCGGTCTCGACCATGGTGCCGACGTGAGGGTGCAGGGTGAGCGCGCGGCCGTCGCCCTTGGCCTCGTGGAAGGCGCGGTCGAGGTTGCCGAGCAGGGTGCGCCAGCCGGTGTCGTCCAGCTCGGGACGGGCGTCGTAGCCGTCGGCGCCGGTGGCGGCGGCCAGCACGACGACCACGTCCGGGTCGAAGGCGGCCCAGGTGGCGCGGAGGGCGGGCAGCGGGTCGTGGGCGGGGTCGTGCAGGACCGCTGGGACGAATCCGCCCACGGCGCGCAGCCCGTACCGGCCGAGCAGGTCCTGGTCGGCGGGCAGGAAGCCGTCGGGGCCCAGCTCGGTGGCGGTCAGGCCCAGCTCGGCCATCTCGGCGAGCACGCGGTCGGCGGTGAGCTGGTGTCCCCATCCGGGCACCTCGCACACGCCCCAGGAGATGGGTGCGGCGGCGATCCTCACTTGGCCACCTCCAGCACGCGCACCGGACGGCCCTCGCGGCGCGCCAGGTCGGCGGCCTCGGCCAGGTAGAGGGCGGCCAGGGCGTCGCGGACGGTGCAGGGGCTCTCGCTCTCGCCCCTGGCCATCGACAGGAACGCGCCCATCTCGGCGACGTAGGCGTCCTCGAACCTGGTCTGGAAGTCCGGCCACGGCGGCCCGTCCGGGTTCAGGCCCTCGGCCGAGCGCAGCGGGGTGCGGTCGCCGAGCCCGACGGCGCGGGTGCCGAGCGTGCCGGCCAGCTCCATGCGCACGTCGTAGCCGGCGCCGTTGTAGCGGGAGCCCTGCAGGGTGACCAGCGTGCCGTCGTCCATGACGATCAGGGCGGCGCTGTTGTCCACGTCCTCGGCGGCGGCGAAGTACGGATCGCCGCGGTTGGCGCCGACCGCCTGGACGACGTCCGCCTCGCGGCCGGTGACCCAGCGCAGGATGTCGAAGTCGTGGATGTGGCAGTCGCGGAAGATGCCGCCGGACTGGGCGACGTACTCGGCGGGCGGCGGCGCCGGGTCGCCGGTCAGCATGTGCACGCGGTGCAACTCGCCGAGCTCGCCCGCCAGCAGCGCCTCGCGGGCGGCCCGGTAGCCGGCGTCGAAGCGGCGCTGGAAGCCGATGTGCACGCCGATCCCGGCCCGTTCGACGGCCTCGGCCACCCGCAGCGTCTCCTTGACGGTCGGCGCGGCCGGCTTCTCGCAGAACGCCGGCACTCCGCGCTCGCACGCCCTCAGCAGGCCCTCGGCGTGGGCGGAGGTCGGCGTCGCGAGCACCACCGCGTCCGCGTCGAAGGGATCGCCGGTCCGGGCGCCGAGCCGCCGGGCCACCTCCTCCGCCCTCGCCGTGTCCACGTCGGACACGACGAGCTCGTCAACCAAGGCGGACAGGGTGGTGGCATGGAACATGCCTATACGTCCAAGGCCCAGCAGACCCACACGCATGATCGCTCCTCATCCAGGGGGGCCTCCAGTTCTAGATGAACAGGAGATGAACCGTCAAGACTTTGTCCTGACATAAGGATGAACTGTCGTAGCTGGGCGGGCAGGCCATGGCGGGATCTCCACGTAAGAATGTCTTGACAAATTATTCACGTGACGTTCATCGTGAGCACACAATGGCGCCGGTCGGGGCTGGCGCGGCGCCTTGCGAATCCGAGAGGCAAGAGGAGTGACGCCATCATGAGGCGTACCGGGAAGATCATCTCCATGGCGTTGCTGGCGTCCGCCGCCGTGGCGTGCGCGCCCTCCACCGCAGGCGGAGGACCGTCGGCGGCGGCGACGGCCAAGGCGCTGCCCGGCCCGTCGCTCGATGCGAACTTCGACCTGGAGGCGCTGGTCGCCGCGGCGAAGAAGGAAGGCAGCGTCCTGGTCTACGACTCCAGCGGCGACATCGAGGAAGTGGCCAAGGCGTTCACCGCGAAGTACGGCATCGCCATGGAGGGGGTGAAGTCGGACACCCCGCAGACGGCCGAGAAGATGACCAGGGAGCACGCCGCCGACAACGTCACCATCGACGCGGCCATGTACGAGGACGGCGGCGTCCTGGTCGGCCAGCTCGCGCCGCAGGGCGTCACCCAGACGTGGATCCCCGGCGACCTGAAGGACCAGATCCCCGCCGAGAACCAGAACCCGCTGCTCGCCCTCTCCAAGGCGACGGTCTTCGGCTACAACACCAAGCTCTCCCCCGGCGGCTGCCCGGTGAAGAACGTCTGGGACCTGACCGATCCGGAGTGGTCCGGCAAGCTGGTGATGCAGGACCCGCTGGGCAAGCCGACCGTGCTGTCGTTCTTCACCCAGCTCGACGCGTACGGCAACCAGGCGCTCGAACAGGCCTACCAGGCCAAGTACGGCAAGCCGCTGAAGACCGAGGAGAAGAGCGCCGCACAGGAGTGGATCAAGCGCCTGTCGCTCAACAAGCCGGTGCTGACCGGCTCCGACGAGGACATCTCCGCCGCCGTGGGCGCGCCGGCCGCCACGGACAAGAAGATCGGCTTCATGTCGATCTCGAAGTTCCGCAACAACGAGGACAAGGGCTACCACCAGGCCGCCTGCGAGGGGATGACCCCCTTCACCGGCTTCAGCTACCCCAAGTACGCGGCGATCGCCACCAAGAGCAAGCACCCCAACGCGGCCAAGCTGTTCGTGCACTTCATCATGACCGAGGAAGGCGTCAAGCACGAGATCGGCGAGGGCGGCGTCTCGGGCAACAGCACGGTCAAGCCGATGGTCACCCCGCCCGGCCTGTCGGACTGGCAGGGCCAGCTCTTCCACACCGACCCCAAGGGCCTGCTCGGCGACCTGCAGAACCGCCAGGCCATGTCGGACTTCTGGCGCGTCAACCGCAGCTAGCGCGCACCGTCGCACCGCCCGGCCGGGAGGATCCCCGGCCGGGCGCGTCGGCATGTCCTGGCATCCGTGCAACACCTAATGTCCTGACATAAGGACGACCTATTGATTTCTTGTTAACTGGTCGTTACGTTTTGGGACAACATCAACACCCCGAACGAGGAGGCGCAATGCGTCCCCTGTCCAGGCTCTCCCTGGCAGCCCTGATGTTGACCGTGTTGGGCGGGATCGCCGTACCCGCGGCCGGTGCCGGCGTGGCGACCGTGTACCCCGACGTCGAGACCCCCTCCCTCTACGACGACGAGGCCGGCGGCGACGCCAACGGCGACGACCCGGCGATCTGGGTCGACCCGTCCGACTCCGAGGACAGCGTGGTGATCGCCACCGCCAAGAAGGGCGGCCTGTACGTCTACGACCTCGACGGGCAGCAGCTCCAGCACCTGCCGGCGCCCGCCGCCCCCGGACCTGACGACGAGGCGGGCCGCTTCAACAACGTCGATGTCGCCTACGGCTTCGGCGGCAGGGACCTGGCGATCGTCTCCGACCGCGGCCGGGACATGCTGCGCATCTACGCCATCTCGCACGGCCACCTCACCGACGTGACCGACCCGGCCGCGCCGTTCGTGTTCAACACGACGCAGCAGCAGGTCAACGACGCCGAGACGGCCTACGGCCTGACCGCCTGGAAGGACTCCACCGGCACGTACGCGCTGGTCAGCCGCCGGCACAAGACCTCGGTCGGCCTGGTCAAGCTGCTCGCCAAGCCGGGCGGCAAGATCGGCTACCAGCTCGTGCGGACGCTGACCCTGCCGGGCTCCTTCACCCTGCCGAACGGCCAGACCTGGTCCCCCTGCCTTGAGCCGGACGAGCAGGCGCAGGTCGAGGGCATGGTCGTGGACCAGGAGCGGGACGTCCTCTACGCCGCCCAGGAGGACGTCGGCATCTGGCGGATGCGCGCCGACCTCACCGGCACGCCCGTCCTGGTGGACAAGGTCCGCGAGTACGGCGTCCCGGGCACCTACGACCCCGCGACCGAGGAGTGCACCCCCGGCGCCGACCCCGGCTACGGCGGCACGCACCTCACCGCGGACGCCGAGGGCCTGACCATCTACTACCGCGAGGACGGCAAGGGCTACCTGCTGGCCTCCAGCCAGGGCGACAACACCTTCGCCGTCTACCGCAGGGAGGGCTCCAACGCCTACCTCGGCCAGTTCCGGATCGGCGAGGCGAACGGCATCGACGGCTCGGAGGTGAGCGACGGCTCGACCGTGCTCAACGTGCCGCTGGGCGAGTTCGACGAGGGCATGTTCATCGCCCACGACGGCGTGAACACGCCGGCCACGGCGGACCGGGAGAACACCAACTTCAAGTTCGCCGACTGGGGCGACATCGCCGACGAGCTGGACCTGGACGTGGACACCGACGGCTGGGACCCGCGCGACTGATCATCGCCTGATCACCGCCGCCCAGCGGTCCCGCGAACCGGGGCGCCGTCCAGCCGGACGGCGCCCCTTCGCCGATTTGGGCATCCCTTCGCGGGGCGGGGAGAATGGGGTGCGCGTGCGGAGGAGGAGCGTGACCGAGAGCCAGTCGCTTGACCACCTCGCCCGCCGCCTGGAAGAGGTGGTCGGCGAGCTGCGCGGCATCCCCGTCGACGTCGAGCGGCTGGAGGACCCCGAGCTCGTCCGCCGGCAGATCCTGCGCGCCACCCGGTCGTCGGCCGAGCTGCGGGCCATGCACCCGGTGGGCTCGCGCGAGCAGGGCCGCGACGAGCAGCGCAGCCGCCGTACCGTGCTGGACGCCCTGCGGGAGGGCCTGTCGATGCGCACGATCGTCCATTCGAGCGTGCTGGACGACCCGCGCAAGGCGGCCCGCATCCAGGAGCTGCACGCCGCCGGCGACCTGCACCGGGTCATCGACGAACCCATCCAGCAGCTCCTCATCTTCGACCGGTCCGTGGCGTTCGTCCGGATCACCCCGATCGCCTACACGCCGGGCGCGCTGATGATCAGGCAGCAGGGGCTGATCGCCACCCTCATCGACCTGTTCGAGCTGTCGTGGGCGCGGGCCAGGGAGGTCACCGAGCCGGCCCACCGGCTCTCGCCGCGCGAGCGGGAGGTGCTGGCGCTGATCGCGGAGGGCCGTTCCAACGGCGCCGTGGCCCGCGCCCTGTCGATCACGGAGGCGGCCGTCGGCAAGCACGTGGCCTCCGTGTTCGTCAAGCTCGGCCTGCCCGCGACCGACGACGCCAACCGGCGGGTGCTGGCGGTGCTGGCCTACCTGCGCGGCGTGGCGAGGTAGGGCCAGGGCTACCTCGTTCTCGTCCCAGCACCCGTGCGGGCGGGCCGCGGCGGGCGCTTCGATGGACGTCATGCAGAAAATGACTGGATTGCTGGTCGGCGCGGTGTTCGGCGCGGTGTTCGTCGTCGTCAACGCGCACGGCCCGCTCGGCTCCGTGACCGCGAACCTGCTGCGGGCCGCCGCGTGCCTGGCGGCGGCGGGCGTGCTGGCGATGTGGTTCCGTGCCGTGCGCGCGGAACGTCCCGCCGCGGCCGGTCGGCGGGGCATGTTCGGGCCCGGCTACCTGGCCGTGGTCGTGGCCGAGGCGGTCCTGCTGTTCGGCGGGCTGCGGGTGCTGGCCGCGCTCGGGCGGCCCGAGGAGGGGAACGTGGCGTGGGTGGCCTTCGTGGTGGGCGTGCACTTCGTCGCGCTGGCGCCGATCTGGAAGGACTGGAGCATCGCCGTGCCGGGCGTCGCGCTCACGCTGCTCGGCGCCGGCGGGCTCGTCCTGGCCGCCACGCCCGCGGTGGCGTGGGTGCCGGTCGTCAGCGGGGTGCTGTCCGGCGTCGTGCTGCTGGCCGGCAGCCTCACCCTCGGCCTGCGCGGTACGGCGCGGGCGGCGGCCTGACCGTCCGGCGGGCGCGCCTTCTCCCCCGGCACAGACCCTCTGATACTCTCTGTGCTGAATTGATTACTTTCTGTCGCTAGGGGAGCTAGTGTGAAGGTCGCCTGCGTCGGCGGTGGGCCCGCCAACCTGTACTTCTCGATCCTGATGAAGCGGGTCGACCCGTCCCACGAGGTCGCCGTCTACGAGCGCAACCCGGCCGGGACCACCTACGGCTGGGGCGTGACCTACTGGGACGACCTGCTCAAGAACCTGCGCGCCGCCGACCCGGAGTCGGCGGACGTCATCAGGGAGAACTCGATCCGCTGGGACAGCTGGGTCACCCACATCCAGGACCGCGCGACGGTGACGCTCACCGAGTCCGACGAGGGCTTCGGCATCTGCCGCCACCGCCTGCTCGACATCCTGGCCGACCGCGCCCGCTCCCTGGGCGTGCACGTCGAGCACGGCCGCGAGATCGCCTCCCGGGAGGAGCTCGACGCCGACCTGGTCGTGGCCGGTGACGGCATCAACAGCACGCTGCGCGAGCCGCACGCCGAGCATTTCGGCACCGAGATCGCGGTCGGCCGCAACCACTACATCTGGCTCGGCACCACGAAGGTCTTCGACGCCTTCACCTTCGCCTTCTCCGAGACCCCGCACGGCTGGATCTGGTGCTACTGCTACGTCTACAGCGGAGACCACAGCACGTGCGTCGTCGAGTGCTCCCCCGAGACCTGGAAGGGGCTCGGCCTCGACCAGGCCGCCGCGCCCGACGGCCTGGCGCTGCTGGAGAAGATCTTCGCCGACGTCCTGGACGGCCATCCGCTGATCGGACGGGCGCACACCGACGGCAGCGCGTACTGGCTGAACTTCCGCACGCTGACCAACCGCACGTGGTACCACGACGACCTCGTCCTGCTCGGTGACGCCGCGCACACCACCCACTACTCCATCGGCGCGGGCACCGCCCTGGCCTTCGGGGACGCCGCCTTCCTGGTCAACGCGCTGAACCAGGAGCCGGAGCTCCCGGCCGCCCTCGCCCGCTACGACCGCGAACGCCGCAAGGCGATCCGCCCGCACCAGAAGTCGGCCCGCCTCAGCGCCCAGTGGTACGAGAGCCTGACGCGCTACATCGACCTCTCGCCGGTCGAGTTCATCGCGCTGCTCGGCCAGCGGCACTCCCGGGTGCTGCCGCACCTGCCGCCCCGGATGTACGTCCGGGTCGACCGCGTTCTCAGCTTTTTCGGTGGGTTCGGCGGCTCCGGCAAGGACTGACCGGGAGGCGCGCCCGCTCAGGCCCCGATCAGGGGAAGTCCTTGGGGTTCACGGGGCTGGTGCGGGCGTTGCCGCCCTTGATCGGGTTCAGGGTCAGCGTCCAGATGGTGTACTGCGTCGAGGTCGTGCGGAAGCGCAGCCGGTCGTTGAACTTCTGGTACGTCGCCCCCTGGTGAAGCGACCCTTCGACACGCTGAACCGGTAACCGGTGGTGAAGAAGATGCGGTACGTGCCGTCCCGGACGTCCCGGATGCGGGCCGTGGACCGCGCGCGGACGTAGACGCTGATCGCCTTGGTCCGGCCCTTGACGATGGTGACGACGCCGTCCTTCGACGTGCCGTTCTTGATCTTGAGTACGCCGCGGCCGCCGCTGAGACGGTCGTAGACGATCCGGCCGTTGGCCGGGCGGGAGGCCGCCTCCTGGACGGCCGAGGAGGTCTGGACGGCCGCGGCCTGCAGGCCCGCCGTGGCGGCGCCGGCCGGGGCGGAGGTCAGCAGTGTGCCGGTCAGCGCGACGGCGGCGACGACCCCCGCGCGTAACGGGGTCGCTTCGAGGAGTCTCTTCACCATGGTCTTCTCCTTGGGGGCATGGTCGGACTGATCGCGTACCCGTGTATATCAGGACAGACCGCTTCTACGCTCGTAGACTTTAAGCCGTCCGTTCGGCTCCGAGAGGCGGCACGATGAGCTACGTCCCCGTTCCCTACGACCCTGAGCTGGCGGAAGGTCTCGCGGCGTTCCTGGCGGCGGTCGAGAGCGTTCCGCTGCGCGCGGACACCATCCAGCGCAACCGCGAGATCTTCGCCGAGCTCATCCCGCCCATGGAGACGATCGTCGCCGGCCGTCCCGTCGAGTGGTGGGACGTGGACGTGCCCGGCCCCGAGGGCGCTCCCGACGTCACGCTCACGGTCGTCCGTCCCAAGGGCGGTCCCGCGCCCGGCGCCGCGGCCGTGTACGAGATCCACGGCGGCGGGATGATCCTCGGCACCCGCTTCTTCGGCATCGAGGGCCTGATCCAGGCGGCCCTGGAGCACGGCATGGTCGGGGTGACGGTCGAGTACCGGCTCGCCCCGGAGAACCCGGCCCCGGCGGCGGCCGAGGACTGCTACGCGGGCTTCGTCTGGACCGCCGGACACGCCGAGGAGCTGGGGTTCGACCCGGGGCGGCTGCTCGTGTCCGGCTTCAGCGCGGGCGGCGGGCTCACCGCGTCCGTCGGCATCATGGCCCGCGACCGGAACGGCCCCGCCGCCGCCGGGCTCTACGTCGGCGCGCCCATGATCGACGACCGGAACTCGACCGTGTCGAGCCTCCAGTACGACGGCATCGGCGCCTGGGACCGCAACAACAACGACACCGCCTGGACCGCCCTGCTCGGCGACCGGCGCGGCGGCCCGGACGTGCTGCCGCACGAGGTCCCGGCGCGGGCGGCCGACCTGTCGGGGCTGCCGCCGGTCTTCGTCGAGGTCGGGGCGGCCGAGGTGTTCCGGGACGAGGCGGTCGAGTTCGCCGGCCGCATCTGGGCGACCGGCGGCCAGGCGGAACTGCACGTGTGGGCCGGCGGCCACCACGGCTTCACCGGCACCCCAGGCGCCCGCGTCTCCCGCGCCGCCCAGGAAGCCAAACACTCCTGGCTGCAACGCACCCTGGGCATCTGACCCGTCTGCCGGATCGGAGGGCCGTGGGCACCTCACCCTCCCCCACCACCCCGGACGCCTTCCGCACGACGCGGGGGACGGTGTGGGGTCAGGGGGTGAGGATGCGGTGGAGCCAGGAGAGGCGGGTGGCGAGGGCGGCGCGGGTGATCTCGTGGTCCGGCGCGAAGATGTCGAACCCGTGGAAGGCGCCGTTCCAGATGTGCAGCTCGGCCTGCCCGCCGGCCGCCCAGATCCGCGTGGCGTACGCGACGTCCTCGTCACGGAACAGCTCGGCGGCCCCCGCCTCGACGAACGCGGGCGGCAGCCCCGACAGGTCGGCCGCCCGCGCCGGGGCCGCGTGACAGGGCACGTCGGCGTCCGGGTCGCCGGCCCGCTCGCCGAGCAGTGCCCGCCAGCCCAGCACGTTAAGGGCGCGCGGCCAGGTGCCGAGGCCGTCGTACTGGTGGCTGGAGACGGTGGTGTTGCGGTCGTCCAGCATCGGGCACAGCAGGAGCTGGCCGGCCAGGCGCGGGCCGCCCCGGTCGCGGGCCAGCAGGGCGACCCCGGCCGCCAGGCCGCCGCCGGCGCTGCCGCCCATGACCACCACCCGCCCGGGATCCACGCCGAGCTCGGCGGCGTGCCGCGACATCCAGGCCAGCCCGGCGTAGCAGTCCTCGACCGGCGCCGGGTGGGGGTGCTCGGGGGCCAGGCGGTACTCGACGTTGACGGCGACGACGCCCAGCTCCTCGACGAGCGCGACCAGGCGCGGCGTGTCCATGGCCCGATGGCCGGTGATCATGCCGCCGCCGTGGATGTTGTACAGCCCGGGGACCGGGGCCCGCAGGCGGCGCGGGCGCAGCACCGTGACCTCCAGGTCCGGCGCGCCGGCCGGGCCGGGGACGAGCAGCTCCTCGGCGTCGATCTCGCGGTCGCCGATCACCTCGGCGACCGGCGGCATGGGCATGGCCGCCCCGGCGGCGCGCATCAGCGGGATGGTCTCCAGGGTGGGGGCGGGGCCGTCCGGCCGGGGCATGCCGTCCAGGACCACGGCCAGGGCCGGGTCGAAGGGCACGGGGACGGGGGGCGCGGGAGTTGGAGGCACGGGGGTGGGGGGCATGGTTCTCCTGGTCACTGCGGTTCTGCGAAGGCGAGCGCCCGTGCCGGGTTCTCGACCATGATCATGTGGATGGCCTCGGGGCTGACGCCGAGGCGGCGCAGGGCGGGCAGGAAGTGCCGCGGGATGTAGTCGTAGCCCTTGCCGCCGTACCGCTTGAGCTGGATCTTCTGGCACACGTCGTGGCCGAGCACGATCTGGCCCGCGTACCCGCGCTCGACCAGGTCGGCGATGCCGCGCAGCACCTTGTGGTCGCTGCCCAGGACCAGGTGCCCCCACGGGCTGCCCGGCGCGGCCAGGAAGTCGAACTCGACGAAGACGCCGCGGGCCAGCAGCCGCTCGGCGAACCCGGGGCCGGACAGGACGTCCATGCAGTGGCCCAGGACGACGTTGCCGGGGGCGACGCCCTCCTCCTGGAGGATGTCGAGCACCCGGAACTTCTCCTCGCCGACGCCGCCGACGTGGAAGGTGACCGGCGCGCCGGTGACGCGGGCGGCCCGTCCGGCGGCCCGCACGCTCTTGAGCTCGCCGCCGGTCAGCGGCACCGACTCCGCGCCGACCTCGCCGATGACGCCCGCGCGCACGCCGGTGCCGTCGGCCCCGAGCACGACGTCGCGCACGATGACGTCGGCCAGGTCGTCCACGGTGCGCTCGTCCATGTCGGCCGGGTGGAACGCCGGGGTGTACCAGCCGCCGCCCATGACGATGTGCATCCCGGTGGCCCGGGACAGCCGCAGCAGCGCCTCGGGGTCGCGGCCGAGTCCGATGGGCGAGACCTCGACCATGGTGCGCCCGCCGCTGTGGGCGAAGGCGAGGGTCTCGGCGAGCATCTCGTCGAAGTCGCCCAGCAGGTCGTTGTCGGCGTTCGGCCCGCCGTGGCGGGTGCGGGCGAGGTTGGCCAGGGTGAGCGGCTCGGCCGCCGCCGGCGCGTCCTCGCCGGGCCGGCGGGACCGGGCGGGCCTGCGCAGGTCGATGAAGATGTGCTCGTGCATGGACGTCTGCCCGAGCAGCGCCGGGTCCACCGGGCCGGCGACGGTGAGCGCCTGCCCGGCCAGATCGGGGATGGGGAAGGGGTAGCGGCTCACGAGCCCGCCTCCTCGGTCCGGAGCGTGAGCAGCCGCCTCGGGTTGCGCACGGTGACGGTCTCGATCAGCTCGTCGTCGGCTCCGAGCATCCTCAGGTACGGCACGAACTGCCGCAGGACGAAGGCGTACCCGCCGCCGCCGTAGGCGAGGAGCTGGGACTTGGCCCGTACGCCCTGCGACAGCAGGAGGCGTCCGGCGTGGCCGCGGCGGGCGAGTTCGAGCACGGCCGCGGCGACGTCCTGGTCGTCGGAGACGCTGAGCGCGGTGGGCAGCCTGCCGAGCTGGTCGAACTGCACGAAGACGCCGCGCCCGAGCAGCGGTTCGAGGTCGTCGGGCCGCGGGGAGAGCGCGTCGCAGTGGCCGACGGCCACCCGCGTGAGGTCCGCGCCCTCCTCGGCGAGCAGGTCGAGGACGCGCTGCTGGACGGCCGGGTCCTCGTTGCGGGCCAGCGAGACGGCGGCGCCGGTGGCCGCCGCCGCGCGGGCCGCGGCGACCAGGAGCGCGCGCTCGGCGGGCACGCCGGGGTCGAGCGCGGCCAGCTCGCCGATGATGCCGGCCCGCACCCCGCGCACGCCCTCGGTGAGGTCGCGGACCAGCTCCTCGGTCAACTCCTCGGCCGGCGCGGCGGCGTCCCGGGCCGAGGTCGGTGCGGCGGCGTCCCGGGCGGCGGGGATGGCGGTCCGGGTGGGGTGGTGACGGCCGCAGCCCATGACGACGGTCACGCCGGTCTTCTCGGCGAGCCGGCGCAGCCCGGCCGGGTCGCGGCCGAGCCCGTCGGTCGTCAGGTCCACCACCGTGCCGCCGCCGGCCTCCCGGAACGCGGCCAGCTCGGCGGCGGCCAGGCCCGCGTCGCCGAGCAGCAGGTCGTCCCGGTTGACGGCGCCCATGCCGATCTCGCCGAGCAGGTCCATCGTCAGCGGCGCGCGGTAGAGCCACAGGGCGCCGGCCGCCATGGGACGGGTGCGGCCGGTACGCGCCCAGGACTCGGGCGTGTCGTCGGGCGGGGCGAAGTCGCTCAGCAGGTGCTCGTGCGGCAGGACCGCGCCCAGCGAGGCCGCTGGGACCTCGCCGGTGACGGCCACGACCGTGGCATCGGTGGTGGACACACGAGCAATATAGCCCCAGAGCGTCTACAAGTGTAGATAAAAGCGCCAGGCGACTCCGTCCACCGTCCGGGGGACGCCGAGCGGGTTGGCCTCGCGCAGCTCCGGCGGCAGGAGGGGGTCGGGGGTGTCCTGGAAGCACACCGGGCGCAGCCAGCGCTCGATCGCGGTGCCGCCGACCGAGGTCGAGGTGCTGGTCGAGGCCGGGTACGGCCCGCCGTGCTGCATCGCGGGCGCGACCGACACGCCCGTGGGCCAGCCGTCCACGACGACCCGCCCGGCCAGCCCGGCGAGCCTGGCCACCAGGCCGGCCGCCGCGCCCTCGCGCTCGTCGGCCGCCAGGTGCGCGGTCGCGGTGAGGTTGCCGGGCAGCGCGTCGAGCACGGCGTCCCGCTCGGACTCCGAGCCGTACCGGGCCACGACGGTGACCGGTCCGAAGCACTCCTCCAGCAGCTCGGCGTGGGCGTCGCCGTCCGCGAGCCGCTCGGCCGCCACGGTCAGCACGCCCGGCCGGACGGCCAGCGGCGCGGCGTCGTCCTCGCCCGCGGCCAGCGCCTGCGTGACCCCGGGCAGCTGGGCGCGGGAGCGCACGCCGTCCAGGAAGGCCGCCCGCATGCGCGGGTCGAGCAGCGGTCCGGCGGGCACGGCGGCCGTGACCACGGCGTCGAGCACCGCGTCGCCCGCCGGGCCCGCGGGCAGCAGGACCAGGCCCGGCTTGACGCAGAACTGGCCGAGTCCCTGGGTGTAGGAGGCGGCCAGGCCCGCGCCGATCTCGGCCGCCCTGGTCGCGGCGGCCCGCTCGGTCACCACGACCGGGTTGAGGCTGCCCAGCTCGCCGTGGAACGGGATCGGCCGCGGACGGGCGGCGGCCAGGTCGTGCAGCGCCCGCCCGCCGCGTACCGAGCCGGTGAAGCCGACGGCGGCGGTCAGCGGGTGCCGGACCAGCTCCGGGCCCGCCGCGAAGCCGTGGACCAGACCTACGACGTCGGCCGGCAGACCGGCCTTCTCCGCGGCGGCGCGCAGCGCGCGGGCGGTCAGGACGCTGGTCGCCGGATGGTCCGGATGCGCCTTGACGACGACCGGGCACCCGGCGGCCAGCGCGCTGGCGGTGTCGCCGCCCGGCACGCTGAAGGCCAGCGGGAAGTTGCTCGCCGCGAACACCGCGACCACGCCCAGCGGCACCTTGTAGCGCCGCAGGTCGGGACGGGGGGCCGGGCGGGCGGCCGGGTCGGCGTGGTCGATGATCACGTCCAGGAAGGCGCCCGACTCGGCCACGTCGGCGAAGGCCCGCAGCTGGTAGCAGGTGCGGGCCAGCTCGCCGGTGAGGCGCACCCGGCCGAGCGCGGTCTCCGCGTCGGCGGTCGCGATGATCTCCTCGCCGCCCTCCTCCAGCAGCGCGGCGGCGGTACGCAGCAGGTCGGCGCGTACGGACCGGTCGGCCAGGGCGGGGGCGGCGGCGGCAGCGGCGCGCACGGCGCGGTCCACGTCCCGCGGCGTCGACTCCGCCGCGACGCGCTCGCGGGCCTGTCCGGTACGCGGGTCGACGCTCAGCACGTCACTCACGGTCTCGTCCTCTTTCGTGGTCTTCGTCGGGGGCGTCGTCAGGGGTTTCGTCTGGAGCGTCAGGGGTTTCGTCGGGGGTTTCGGCTGGGGCGTCAGGGTCTTCGTCGGCGAGCGCGGCCAGCTCGCCCAGGGACACCGGGGCCGCCAGGCTCCGGGTGGACAGCGGGCGCAGGTCGCCGGCCGTGCTCTCGCGGCGGCTCAGGCAGGCCGCGACGCCGGCGGTGGCGAACCCGCACACCCGTCCCTGGCACCAGCCCATGCCCGGCCTGGCCAGCATCTTCAGCGTGCGCGGGTCGCCCGCGCCCAGGTCGTCGTGGGCGCGGCGCAGGTCGCCGTAGGAGACCTCCTCGCAGCGGCAGACCAGCGTCTCGTCCCGCAGCCAGGACGTCCAGGCGCGCGGCACGGGGTAGGTCCGGTGCATGGCCGCGGCGAAGCGCCGCCCGCGGGCGATCGACCGGCGCAACCGGCCCATGAGCGCCGGGTCGGCCCGGCGGCCCAGCGTACGGGCCAGGGTTAGGGCGCTCAGCCGGCCCTCCTGCCGGGCCAGGACCGCGCCGCCGACGCCGGTCGCCTCGCCCGCGACGTACAGGCCGGGGACGCCGGTGCGCTGGAAGGCGTCCACGGTCACGACGAGCGAGCCGTCGACGTCCTTCCTGGTGTCGGCGCCGAGCATGAGCGGCAGTTCGAGGGACGGCGTGAACCCCCAGCCGAGCGCGACGAGGTCGGCGGGGATCTCACGGGCCGGCCCGGCCGGGCGGCCGTCGCGGCCGAGCCGGGCCAGCCGGACGGCCTCGACCCGGTCCTCGCCCAGGATCTCGGTGACCACGGTCCCGGTGCGGTACGGCACGCGGTGGCGGGCCATCAGCGCGGCGTACCGCAGCGCCTCCAGCCCCTTGGCCGGCACGGACGCGGCGCCGCGCAGGTCGCGCAGCCAGCCGAGCGTGGCGTTGGCCTCGGCGACCGCCGCCACCCTGGCCCCGGCCGCGGCCAGGCCGGTGGCGACCGGCAGCAGGAACGGCCCGGTCCCGGCGACGACCGCGCGGCGGCCCGCGAGCGTGCGCTGCCCCTTGAGCAGGGCCTGCACTCCCCCGGCGGCCATCACGCCGGGCAGGTCCCAGCCGGGGACGGGCAGCTGCCGGTCGTAGCCGCCGGGGCACAGGATCAGCGCGCGGGCGGTCACCGTCGTGCCGGACATCCCCTCCTCGGGGACGGTGGGCGTCGTGTGCAGCGTGAACGTGCCCGCGCCGTCGCGGGTCGCCAGCCAGACCTGGTGGCCGGGCAGGTAGCGGACCCGTCCGGCGGCGGTCAGGGCGCGCAGCCGGTCGCGCAGCCGGGTGAAGACCGGCCAGTCGTGGTGCCCGGCGGCGTCCTCGGGGCGGGCGTGGCGTTCGTCGTAGTGCCGCCAGAACTGGCCGCCCGGCTGGCGGGCGGCGTCCACGAGGGCCACGTCCAGCCCGGCCTCGGCGGCCTCGACGGCGGCGGCCAGCCCCGCGGGGCCCGCGCCGACCACGGCGACGTCGTGCGTCTCACGCATGACGACCTCCCTGCTCACCGTCTGCCGGGGCGTCGTCGCCGAGGCGCATGCCGTCGCGCGCCGGGACCAGGCAGGCGCGCAGGTCCGGGACGCCGTCGACGGTGATGAGGCAGTCGAAGCAGACGCCGATGCCGCAGAACAGGCCACGCGGCCGACCGGCCCCGCGGGTGGTGCGCCAGTCGAGGATGCCGGCCGCGACCAGGGCGGCCCCGACGCTCTGGCCGGGCTCGGCGGGGACGCTCGCGCCGCGGAAGGTCATCTGGTGGGTCATCGGGGCCCCTCCTCGGTCGCGGCGGACTCGGTGCCGGGAAAGTGGTCGGGGGTGGGGAAGCGGTCGGGGGCGAACGGCTTGAGGTCGAGGTCCGGGGTGCGGCCGGTGAGCGCCTGGGCGACGAGCTTGCCGGTGCCCGCGGAAAGTCCGATGCCCGCCCCCTCGTGCCCGCAGGCGTGCCACAACCCGGGCGCGCGCGGGTCGGGCCCGATCACCGGCAGATGGTCCGGGCAGTACGGCCGGAAGCCCAGGTACGTGCGCATGGCCCGGACGTCCCGCAACATGGGGAACAGCGCGATCGCCTTGGCCGCCAGCGCGCCGGCCGCCCGCGGGGAGAACGTGCGGTCGAAGCCGACGCGCTCCCGGGAGGCGCCGATGAGGATCGTGCCGCTGCCGGTGCCCTCCACGACGGGCGAGGTCTGCAGGGCGGCGTCGGAGCTGGCCACGTCCCCGACGTACTCGGCGGCGTAGACCTTGTGGCGGATCGTCCGCGGCGGCATGGGCTGGGTGACCAGCACGAACCCGCGCCTGGGCAGGACGGGCACGTGCACCCCGGCCAGGGCGGCGACGTCGCCGGCCCACGTGCCGGTCGCGTTGAGCACCGCCCCGGCGGGCAGGTCGCCGGCCGTGGTGCGCACGCCGGTCACGCGGCGCCCGTCGCGCAGGAAGCCGGTGACGCCGGTGCCGGTGCGCACCTCGGCGCCGTGCGCGCGGGCCAGCCGCAGCAGGTGGGCGACCACCAGCATGGGCTGGACCTGGGCGTCCTGGGGGTAGAAGGCGGCTCCGGCGAGTCCGGGCGCGAGGTGCGGCTCGTAGTCGCGCAGCTCCTCCGCCGCCACGTCGCGCACCTCGACGCCGTGGCGGCGCTGGTGCTCGCCCAGCTCGCGCAGCGAGGCCAGGCCCGGCCCGGACGCCGCGACGACCAGCCCGCCCTTGGCCTCGAACTCCCACAGCCCGGCGTGCTCGGCCAGGTCCTCGCGCCACACCCGCTGGGAGTAGAGCGCGAGGTCCAGCTCGGGCCCGGCCTCCTTGTCGGACACGAGCAGATTGCCCTCGCCCGCGCTGGAGGTGCCCCCGGCGATGGCGCCGCGCTCGACGACCACCACGCGCAGCCCGGCCAGCGCGGCGAAGTACGCGCCGGCCGCGCCCACCACGCCGGCGCCGACCACGACGAGGTCGGCGCTCACGGCGTGCCCTTCGCGCCGCCCGCCCGCGGGCCGCATGCCTGGGCGGGACGGCTCACAGCAGGAACCCCGCCGGGAAGGGATCGGTCGGGTCGAGGTGGAACTGCGAGGTGCCGGTGACCCAGGCGCGGCCGGTGATCGAGGGCAGCACGGCGGGCAGCGGGCCGACCGTGGTCTCGCCGAGCAGCCGCCCGGTGAAGCGGGTGCCGATGAACGACTCGTTGACGAAGTCGTCGCCGAGGGCCAGCTCCCCTCTGGCGTGGAACTGGGCCATGCGGGCGCTGGTGCCGGTGCCGCACGGCGAGCGGTCGAACCAGCCGGGGTGGATGGCCATGGCGTGCCTGGACAGCTGCGCCGTCGAGCCGGGGGCGGCCAGGTAGACGTGGTGGCAGCCGTTGATGTCGGGCCGCTCGGGGTGGACCGGGCGGTCGTGCTCGTTGACGGCGTCCATGATCGCGAGCCCGGCCGACAGCAGGTCGCCGGCGCGGGCCCGGTCGAAGGGCAGTCCCAGCTCGGCCAGCTCGACGAAGGCGTAGAAGTTGCCGCCGAAGGCCAGGTCGTAGCCGATCTCCCCGAAGCCGGGCACCTCGACCTTGCGGTCCAGCGCGTACGCGAACGAGGGCACGTTCTGGATGGTCACCGAGGTCGCCGCGCCGTCCTCGACCGCCACGGACGCCACCACGAGCCCGGCCGGCGTGTCGAGCCGGATCGTGGTGACCGGCTCGACCACCGGCACCATCCCGGTCTCCACCAGGACGGTCGCCACGCCGATCGTGCCGTGGCCGCACATCGGCAGCAGCCCGGAGACCTCGATGAACAGCACGCCGTAGTCGGCGTCGGGCCGGGTGGGCGGCTGGAGGATCGCCCCGCTCATCGCGGCGTGGCCGCGCGGCTCGTACATGAGCAGCGTGCGCACGTCGTCGCTGTTCTCCATGAACCACAGCCGGCGCTCGGCCATGGTCGCCCCCGGGATGGCGCCGACGCCGCCGACGATCACGCGGGTGGGCATGCCCTCGGTGTGGGAGTCGACGGCGTGGAAGGTGCGACGTGATCTCACTTGTAGCCCTTTTCCAGGACGGCCTCGGTGTCGGCGGTGATGCGGGCGACCAGCTCGGGCGCGAGCGGCAGGCGCGGCGGACGGCAGGCGCCGCCCCTGCGCCCGGCCAGGTCCATGGACAGCTTGATCGACTGCACGAACTCGGGCTTGGAGTCCCAGCGCAGCAGCGGGTGCAGGTCGCGGTAGACGCGCAGCGCCTCGGGCAGGTCGGCGGGGTCGCCCGAGGTGGCCAGCCGGTACAGGCGGGTCGTGGACTGCGGGATCATGTTCGGGTACCCGGCGATCCAGCCGACGGCCCCGGCCAGGCCCAGCTCCAGCAGCACGTCGTCGGCCCCGATGAGCAGGTCCAGCTCCGGCGCCAGCTCGGCGATCTCGTACGCCCTGCGCACGTCCCCGGTGAACTCCTTGACGCCGACGATCAGGCCCTCGTGGTACAGCTCGGCCAGCAGCGCGGGGGTCAGGTCGACCTTGGTGTCGAACGGGTTGTTGTAGGCCACGACCGGCAGCCCGGCCTTGGCGACCTCCCGGTAGTGGGCGACGACGGCCTCGCGCGGTGCCCGGTAGGCGTTCGGCGGCAGCAGCAGCACGGACGTGGCCCCCGCCTCGGCGGCCTGCTCGGCCCACCGGCGGGCCTCCATGGAGCCGTACGCGGCCACGCCCGGCATGACGCCGAACCCGGGCGGCGCGGCCTGGACGGCCGTCTCGACGACGCGGGCCCGCTCCTGCGGCGTGAGCGTCTGGTACTCGCCCAACGAGCCGTTGGGCGTCACACCGTCACAGCCGCCTTCGGCCAGGAAGCGCACGTGCTCGGCGAACCCGTCGTAGTCCACGGAGAGGTCGTCGGCGAAGGGCAGGGCCGTCGCGACGTGGATGCCGCGCCACGGCGTGGCGGAGGTGGTCATGCTGAGGTCTCCTCACATGGGGATATTCGAGAGATTATGCGGTGCAATGTCACAGCGACTACCTACCCGGCGGCCATCCACTTCTCCAGGCCGTCGGCGTCCAGGGGCAGCGCGGCCGACAACACGTCGGCGCCCTGCTCGGTGACCACCAGGTCGTCCTCGATCCGGACGCCGATCCCGCGCAGCTCCGGCGGGACGGTGAGGTCGTGCGGGTGGAAGTACAGGCCGGGCTCCACGGTGAGCGCCATGCCGGGGGCCATGACGGCGTCCTGGTAGGACTCCTGGCTCGCCCGGCCGCAGTCGTGCACGTCCAGGCCGAGGTGGTGGCCGACGCCGCAGACCAGGTAGCGGCGGTGGTGCTGGCCGGCGTCGGACAGCGCCTCGTCCACCGAGACCGGCAGCAGGCCCCAGCCGGCCAGGCCGTGCGCGACGACCTCCATGGCGGCGTGGTGGAAGTCGCTGAAGCGGCGGCCGGGGGCGACGGCGGCGAGCGCGGCCCGGTGGGCCCGTTCGACCAGGTCGTGCACCTGCCGCTGGGCCGGGGTGAAGCGGCCGGAGACGGGGAAGGTGCGGGTGACGTCGGCGGTGTAGCAGCTCTCCGCCTCGACGCCGAGGTCGAGCAGGAGCAGCTCGCCGGGGGTGACCGGGCCGTCGCAGCGCACCCAGTGCAGGGTGGGCGCGTGCGGGCCGGAGCCCACGATGGAGGGGTAGCCGGGGCCGTTGCCGTAGGCGCGGGCGTACCGGTCGAAGGTGCCCTGGAGCCACCGCTCGCCGCGCCCGGCCACGGCGGCGGGGATCTCGCGGACGACGGCGGCGAACCCCTCGACGGTGCGGTCCACCGCCTCGCGCAGCTGGCCGAGCTCCCAGTCGTCCTTGTACATGCGCAGCTCGGCGAGGACCCGGGCGGCCTCCTGGTCGTCCGTCACCTCGGTGGTCAGCTCGGCCAGCGGCTTGACCGGGACGCCCAGCGCCTTCGCCCAGTCGTCCAGGCCGGGCGCGGCGCCCACCCACAGCTCGCCGTACCTGGAGTCGGTGAAGAACGCCGGGTCGCCGGGGCCGGCGGGCGGCGGCACGTAGAGGGTGGCCTCGGCGCCCTCCAGCACGACGACGGCGTTCTCGATCTGGCAGCCGGTCAGCCAGACGAAGTCGCTGCCGGCGCGGAAGTCGTAGGCCATGTCGTTGCTGCGGATCGGGGCCTGCCCCGCGGCCAGCACGACTCTCCGGCCGGGCAGCGCCTCGGCCAGCCGCGCCCGGTGGGCGGCGGCGGCCTCGGCCGCGCCGGGCACGACCCGCGGCGTGCGGTCGGCGCTGCCCCAGCCGGTGTTCATGTACGCGGTGAAAGCGGGGATCTCGGACAGCTTCGGGGGCCTGCCGTCGCGCACCGGTGATCACTCCTTCCATAGGGCTCAGTAATGTGTGGCATTGCACTGAACACTAGGACGACAGGAAGCCGCCGCCAAGAGGTGACCAGAAAAATCCGCATATCGTGACAAAGGCTCGGTTACTCTGCGGAAGCCACGCGATCATCACGCACACGGAGCCCCCGCGGCGGAACGAGCGCGGCGGGACGAGAGACGGGAAGAACGATGACCTCTTGGATCCTCATCGTCGTCGGCGTGCTGCTGGCCCTGGTGGGCGGGCTCTGGGCGCTCCAGGGACTGGGCGTGGTGGGCGGCAGCGTGATGACCGGCGACACCGCCTGGGCGGTCATCGGGCCGGTGGTCCTGCTGGTGGGCGTCGCCGTCGTGGTGATCGGCCTGCGCCTGCGGCGTTCGCCGTCCCGCTGAGCGCGGCGATCCGGCCGGGAAAAGCATGAAGCCGGCCGCGATCCGGGCGGCCGTCCGCTCACGGAGGGTTCTGTCGCAAATGGCTTAGAATCCGACAGATGTCCCCCGCCTCCGCCCGGCTGGCCTGGCTGGACGCCCTGCGGGGGCCCGCCGCGCTGGCCGTCACCGCGCACCACACGGGCTGGTCCTTCGTCCCCGCCGCGTGGGCGGTCGTGGACCGCAGGATCGACCTCGGCACGTGGGGCGTCTTCGTGTTCTTCCTGGTCAGCGGCTACATCATCCCGGCGTCCCTGGAACGGCGCGGCGACCTGCGCGCCTTCTGGACCGGGCGGGCCTTCCGCCTGCTGCCGCTGCTGCTCGCCGCCCTCGGCCTGGCGTTCCTGCTCGCCCTCGCCGGCCTGGTCCCGCTGGATCCGCGCCTCGGCGAACGTCCCGCGCCCCTGGTCGCGCTCGGCAACCTGACGATGCTGCAGGAGCTGGTCAACCTGCCGCCCGTCATCGGCGTGACCTGGACGCTGTCGTACGAGATGGCGTTCTACCTGATCAGCGTGGCGCTGTTCGCGACCGGGCAGGCCCGCAGGTCGGCGGGGATCGCCGTCGTACTGGCGGCGCTGGCCGTGCCGGCGGGGCTGCTGCTGCCGGGCGCGTCGATCAACGGCGGGGCCGACCTGACCGCCGCGCTGCTCGTCCTCGCGGTCGTGGCGGCGATCGCGGTCACCGCCCTCGGGGACGGCCGGGCCCGTACGGCGGCCGCCGCGGCGGGCGGGCTGCTCGGGCTGGCGCTGGTGGTCCTGGGCAGCCGGGCCGGCACCTGGCAGGGCGTGATCATCCTGGCCGCCATGTTCGCCGGGACCGCGGTGCACCGCGCCGAGCAGGGCGTGATCTCCTGGCGGACCGCCGGGCTCGCCTGCCTGGCGGTGGTGGCCTGCGGCGTCCCCGCCAAGGACGACCCGGGATGGGCGCCCGCGCTCGTGCTCGCGTTCGCGGTGTTCGGGGTGGGGCTGGCGCTGCGCCACAGGGCGTTCCCGCGCGCGCTGACCCGGCTCGGCGTGATCAGCTTCTCCGTCTACCTGCTGCATCCCCTGCTGCTGCGCCTGCTGCCGAACCTGGTGCTGTACTACCTGGTCCTGATCCCGCTGTGCCTGGTGACGTACCACGTGATCGAGGCCCCGGCCCAGCGGCTCGGCCGCCGGCTGAGCGGGTCGCGCGCCCCCGCCCGGAAGTAGGGACCGACGCCGCGGGCGGGCACCCCCCAGCCCCCGCCCGCGCGTCCGGTGCCGCGAGCGGGTCCCGCTCGCGGAGGTGGCCGCCGTCGTCAGGCGACCACGAGTGACTGCGCCCTGAACTCCCTTCCGGCCACGATCTCCGAGACGAACCCGTCGGGTCCGACGGGACGGTCGCCGATCAGCGTGACCCGGTGCAGCCTGCGCGGCACGTCGAGGTGGTCGAGGTCGGACGGGGCGAGGTGGGCCGTGGCGCGGTTGTCCCAGAAGGCGACGCTGCCGGGCTGCCAGCGGAACCGCACGGTGTACTCGGGCCGGGTGAGCTGCTCGTACAGCAGGTCGAGGATGCGGCGGCTCTCCACGGCCGACAGGCCCACGATGTGGTCGGTGAAGCCGGGGTTGACGAACAACGCCCGCTCACCGGTCTCCGGATGCACCCGCACCACCGGGTGCACGGAGATCAGCAGGTTGTCGTTGATGCGTTTGACCAGCTTGCCGTCCTCGTCGGCGGCCTGGTAGCCGGCCAGGAAGCGGTGTTCGGCGCGCAGGCCGTCCACCAGGTCGCGCAGCGGCGCGGACAGGCCCTCGTAGGCGGCCACCAGGTTCGTCCACTGGGTGTCGCCGCCGAACTCCGGCACGGTCTCGGCCCGCAGGATGGAGGCGGCGGGCGGGTTGACGGCGGCGGTGACGTCGGTGTGCCAGCCGGAGAAGTAGGAGTAGCGCCTGCGCTGGTAGAGCTCGCGGTAGTTGACGCCGTAACGCTTCTCGTACCGGCGGGGGTCGATGGTCAGGATCTGCGGGAACTCCTCGGGCGGCGCGTCCTCGTGCGGGTGGGCGTGGGTCAGCTCGCCGAACTGGCGGGCGAAGGCGATCTGCGCGGCGTGGTCGAGCTCCTGCCCGCGGAAGAACACGACTTTGTACGCGAGCAGCGCCTGGCGGATCTCCTCGACCACGGACGGATCGAGCGGGCGGGCCAGATCGACGCCGGTGATCTCGGCGCCGATGTGCCCGGCGACCCGCCGGACGGTGAGCACGCTGGTGGGTGTCGACATGGTTCGGCCACTCCTCTGAGCTTCGGGGAAGGTCTGGGGAAAGGACGCTCGGGCGTCCGAGGAGAGCGGGGACCCGGAGGTCACCGCACGGCACAGAGCGCGCTCGCCTGCCGCCGGAGGTCGACGTGGAGGCGGGCCACCAGAAGGCTCTTCACGCCTCTGATCCTGCGCGAAATTTCCCACAAAAGCAATAGGTAATACATGAAAAACGGTCAGCTCCTGCCGGGGCCGCCGTCCGTCACCGTGACCCGGCCCGAGTACGCCGAGGTGCCGTCCGGGTTGAGCTGGAGGATCGGGATCTCCTTGGTCTGGCGGGCGCCGCCCTCGACGATCCTGATCGGGCCGCTGGCGCCCTCGACCGCCACCGTGCCGCTGGTCAGCATGTTCGCCATGTCCTGCGGCGAGGGCACGTCCGGCTCCCGGGCGAACGCCTTGGCCGTCTCCAGGGCCACGAACATGGCGTCGTGGTGCATGATGGCCATGCCGTCGTCGAGGCTCTCGTGCGGGAACATGCGCCGGAAGCTGTCGGGGTCGTCGCCCTCGAACCTGGCCCGGATCGCCGTGAGCACCCCGCCGCCGGGCAGCGCGAGGCTCGCCGGGTGGGCCAGGGCCGTGTAGAAGAGCCGGATCCGGGTGTCCCCCCACATGCCCAGGTCGACCTTGCGGTTCATCTCGCTGGCGTCGTCGCCGGTGATCACGGTGACGCCGGGCCGGACGCACCGCTCGCGCTGGCTGAGCGCCTGCATCAGCGCGGGCAGCTGCTCGCTGCGCCCGGCGTACAGGACGGTGTTCGCGCCCGAGTTGCAGACGCGCTCGGCGATGACGTCGAGCACGGTGCCGGAGAACCTCGTCGAGGAGTCGAAGGACAGCTCCATCACGCGTTCCCGGCCGGCCAGCGAGCCGGTGTAGAACCGGGCGAGCGTCTTGACGTAGCTGTCGGCCGGGTTGAGGTCCTTGATCACGACCGCCCTGAGCCCGGGGTTGACCTTCCTGGCGTGCACCACCCCGGCCTGGGCCTGCTCGCTGTTCAGGGCCGCGACGCGGGCCAGGCCGGGGAAGCCGGTGAGCTCGTCGGAGGTGATGACCGCCGAGACCATCGCGTACCGGCTCGCGCTCAGGCTCGCGACCGTCCTGCGGGTCGCGCCGGTGCTGGCGCCCAGACCGGTCACGGCCACGATGTGCTCCTGCGCGGTCCGGTCCCGGACGGCCTCGACCGTCGGCTCCCAGTCCTGCGGCCCGTCGCTGGCGACCAGCACCCGCACGTACGGCGGCGAGGACGGCTGCCGATTGCGCCACACCTGCGCCAGGTGGACGCCCTCCAGGCCGTGCCTGATGCTCTCCCTGTTCAGGGCGATGTCGGTGAGGGAGCCGGTCATCGGGAACATCGCGACGACGGTCACGTAGTCGTCCGGGTGCTCCTTCTCCACCGCGGCGTTCTCGGCGGCGATGCGGCTCATGACCGGGGCCAGGTCGGGGCCGAAGGCGTCGCCGTCGTCGGTGAGCCGCGACGTCCTGACGTAGAGCCCGAGGACGACGACGGCCGCCACGACGAGCACCCCCGCCAGCGCCCTGCGCAGCAGGACGCGGTTGCGGCGGCCCGCCGCCCACTTCGCGCCGACCTCCGCCGGCGCCGGATCGCCCGCCCCGGCCGTGCCGAGGTCACCGTCGTCGCTCATACCTGTCGGCCTCCCGTAACAAGATCGCCGGACTGGTGGCCGACCGCCTGGCCAGGTCCCGCAGCCCGCGCGCGACCTGCTCGGCCCGGCTCCCGGACGGGTCGAGCAGCGGGTCGAGCCAGAACCAGCGGTCCACGACCAGGGCCCTGACCACGACGAGCCAGTCCCCGCGCTCGTGCGGGACGGCGGTCGCCACCAGCGAGTCGTACAGCTCGTCCAGGGGGGTGACCAGCGGCAGCCGGTTGGGGGCGGTGGTCACCTCGTTGAAGCCGGCCAGCCATTCCGGCAGGCGGCTGCGGCCGTCCTCGCGCACGTCGAGCCGGTCGAAGAGCCGGTGCAGACGATCGACGACGTGGGTCAGATGGCCTTCGGGGTCGTCCCGGCCGACGCGGGCCAGGCGGTGGTGCAGGCTGCGCGGGTTCTCCTCGCCGCCGGGGCCGAGGTGGAAACGTTCCAGGTCCCCGTGCACGTCGTCCCAGCGGCCGGTGACGGCGAGCCGGTGCAGCAGCAGCAGCCGCAGCCACGGGTGGATCACGGTGACCTGGGGGCCGCGCGCCCCCTCGTAGCGGCCGTGCGGGTCCCGCTCCTCCGGACGGCGGTCGAGCCAGAGCAGGTCGGCCAGCTCGTTGCGCAGGTTCGGCGTCCGGCCGGCCCGTTTGAGCAGGGCGCTCTCGGCGTCGTCCACGTTCCTGGCCGCCGCCCAGTCGGTGAGCTCGTCCAGGTGGGCCAGGTGCAGCCGGTCGGGCCAGCGCAGCAGGTCCTCGCGGCACACGACGGCGCGGAAGGCGTCGTCGTCCTGGGCCGTGGCGGCCAGCCTGCCCAGGCGCCGGGTCACGGCCGGATGGCCGCCGGTCAGCTCCCGGACGGCCGAGGCGTAGGCGCGGGACCTGTCGGCCTCCAGCGGCGGCATCAGCACGGGGTACCACCACGGCTGCTCCCGGGCGTCGTAGCCGGCCCGCCAGTCGCGGTAGCTCGCCTCCGCCAGCGTGGGCGGGTGGGCCGCACCGGGCACGATCGTGCCGGGACGCGCCCACGAGCCGCCCATCGGCAGCCACTCCTTCGACTCCGCCACCACCAGCAGCGGGTCGGCGCCCTTGGCCGGGCCGAGCGCCCTGAGCAGCGCGCGGCCCGCCGCGGTCTCGGCCCCCTCCAGCAGCAGCAGGCAGCTGCGGGCGTGGCGGTGGCTCTTGGACCAGGAGTCGGTGAGGTCGGCGACGAGGGCCCGGCACAGGATCGCCCCGGCGGACCCGGACGGGTCGCCGCCGTGGCCGTCCCGCCGCCTGGCCAGGTCGAGCACGTTGCCGTTGGCCATCTGGGCGGCCAGCCAGGTCCTGCCCTTGTCGTTGAGCAGCCTGACCACGCGGCGGCGCTGGCCCCGCGCGGCGTACTGGAGCACCGAGGTGAGCGCGGCCAGCGGCTCGGCCCCCGGGATGCGGCCGAGCAGGTCGCGCAGCAGGGACAGGGCGTCGGACAGCCGCTCGGGGTCGCCGCCGTCCACGAGGTCGTCCAGTTCGCCGGCCAGCTCGTTGTCGGAGCGGTCCCGCGGGTCCAGGGCCAGCACGTGCAGCGCGAAGACCACCCGGGGCAGCCGGACGCTGGAGGTCTCCATCAGATCGTGGGCGATGCGCTCGACGGTCTTGACCACCGGCGCGTCGCGCAGCCCCGGCAGCCGGAAGTCCACCCGCACCCGGGGCGACTCGGGCCTGGTGACGCTCCTCCAGACGCGGGTGAGGCACACCTCGCGGTCGGTGCCGTCGGGGCCGAGCAGCACGATGACCGGGAGCCGGTCGCCGCTCCCGAGCGGGAGGCACTCCTTCGTCACCAGGCGAAGGTGCGCGTCGTTGAACGAATCCGCCATCGCAGCAACCTGCTTGGTCGTCGTCAGCCGGTGCGTGCCCGAGTGAGCATCGCCCCGCGGACGCTCGTTTCCATCATAGAAACGAACATCGGACGACGCGGAGAAATCCGGATGAATCCGGAGCCTCCGGCCGACGCCGGAGGCTCCGGCCGGGGTCAGGGGTGCGGGCGCTCGTCCACCACCTGCAGCACCTTCCCGGTACGCGGGTGCGTCACCAGCTCGGACGGCCGCACCCATTCGACGGTCAGCGGGTGCACCAGCCCCTCGGCCACGGACTTCGGGTAGAGCGGCTTGGCCGCGTACACGGCGTCCACGAGCCGCCGGGTCAGGCCGGGCGGCGGCTCCTGCGTGCAGGCCAGCCGGAGCAGCAGGCCGTCCTTGCCGTCCCAGCGGCGCTGGACCATCTGCATCGCCGACATCGCCCGGTCCGGGTCGGCGGCGACCAGCACGGCCCGGACGGCCTCGCTGGACATCGCCACCGTCTCCACCCTGGCCCCCTCCGACGTCCTGCCGACCAGCCGGAAGGCCCGGCATTCCGCGTCGGTCCACTCCCCCAGGTCGCCGACCGGGTAGCGGATGACCGGCATCAGCGTCCTGAACAGGTTGGTGACGACCACCCGCCCGCGCACGCCGGGCGTGGTGACCGGGTCGCCGGTGACCTCGTCGAGCAGCTCCACCAGGGTGCGGTCGGGGAACGCCGCGTGCACCCGCACGTCCGCGCCCGCCACGGGGCCGCCGATCAGCCCGGCGTCCACGGAGGCGTAGCCGAGCGAGGCGATCGCCGCGCCGGGGAAGGCCTTGGCGAGCTGCGGACGCAGGTCGTCGAAGAGCAGGTCGCCGGCGAACAGCAGCAGTTCCACGGTGTGCGCGCCGCGCCCGCGCGCGATCACCGCCTCGGCCACCTTGCCGAGCTTCATCGGCGGCCCCGCCAGCACGTGCACGCCGAACAGCTCGATCAGGTCGGCGATGTAGCCGTCCTCGGCGTGGCAGGCGATGGGCAGGCGCACGTTGTCCACGGGGGCGTTGTGCAGGGCGTGCTCGATGTAGAGGAAGCCGCCGTACATCTCGCCGGCGGAGAACAGGTTCGCCACCCGGTGGCCGGGCCGCAGGCCCGCCCGCACCATGCCGGCGCCGAACGCGGTCACCGAGTCGGCGTGCTCGGAGCGCGTCCAGGGGGAGAACTTGGGCGCCCCGGTGGTGCCGCCGGAGGCGTAGACGCCGGCGTCGGTCAGGGGGCCGGTCAGCAGCCTGTTGTCCGGGTAGGTGTTGGCGGCCCAGAAGGCGTTCTGGTCGATGATCGGCAGCGCGGTGAGGTCGTCCACGCCGTCGGGCAGGTCGCGGTAGAGCTCGGCGTAGAACGGCGAGTGCCGGCGGGCGAAGTCGATCAGGTCACGCAGGGACTTGGCGGGCATGTGTCACTCCTTGGTCGTCGATGCTCAGATCCGGCTGTGGGCGAGGCTCGGAACCCGCGCCAGCACCCGGCGGCGGTAGAACCACCAGTTGGTGGCCAGGAAGACGGCGTAGGCGCCGATGAACACCTGGAGGGCGGGCGCGACGGAACCCGTCCCGGCCAGCGAGACGGCGAAGCCGCGGGGGATGAGGAACCCGCCGAACGCGCCGACCGCGGAGGCGATGCCGATGGCCGCCGCGGCCTCGCGCCTGGCCCGCAGCCGCGCGTCCGGCGACCCGTGCCGGGCCTGCGCGGTGAAGATGGCCGGGATCATCCGGTACGTGGACCCGTTCCCCGCCCCCGAGGCGACGAACAGCAGCAGGAACGCGCCCAGGAAGAGCGGGAAGCTGTGCCGTCCGAGAGCGGCCAGCGCCGCCACGGCCCCGGCGGCCATGGCGACGAACGACCACGAGGTGACTTTGGCCCCGCCGTGCCGGTCGGCCAGCCAGCCGCCGACCGGCCGCGCCAGCGACCCGGCCAGCGGCCCGAGGAAGGCCAGGTACGGCGAGGCGGACTCGGCGAACGCCGACCGGGCGACCAGCGGGAACGCCGCCGAGTAGCCGATGAACGAGCCGAAGGTGCCGATGTACAGGAAGGACATGACCCAGGTGTGCGGACGCAGGAACGCCCTGCCCTGGGTGCCGAAGCCGGTCCTGGCGACGGCCAGGTTGTCCATGAACAGGTACGCGCACAGGGCGGCGGCCACGACGAGCGGCATCCACACCAGCCCGGCGTACGCCAGGCCGCCCGCCGCCACCAGCGGGATCAGCAGTTGCACGACCGCCACGCCCAGGTTCCCGCCGGCCGCGTTCACGCCCAGCGCGAACCCCTTGCGCCGCTCCGGGTAGAAGTAGGAGACGTTGGCCATGGAGGAGGCGAAGTTGCCGCCGCCGAGCCCGGCCGTGGCCGCGGCGGCCAGGAACATCCAGTAGGGCCTGGCCGGGTCGGTGACCAGCCAGGCCAGCAGCCCCGTCGGCGCCAGGAGCAGCAGGGCGCTGGCCACGTTCCAGTTGCGCCCGCCGAAGGCCGAGACGGCGAAGGTGTAGGGCAGCCGCAGCGTGCTGCCGACCAGGTTCGGCACCGCGACCAGCCAGAAGAGCTGGTCGACGGTGAACGGGAAGCCCGCCTTCGGCAGCAGGACGACCACGGCGCTCCACAGCAGCCACACCGCGAAGCCGAGATGCTCGACGAAGATGGAGAAGATCAGGTTCCTGGTGGCGACGCGGCGTCCGACGGCCGCCCAGAACCCCGGGTCCTCGGGTTCCCAGTGCTCGATCCAGCGTCCGGTCCGCCGGTTCATGAGGTTTTCCCTTCGTTGGTGGGACGGCCGGCGACCACGACGCCGTGGCCGCGGAACTCGGCGACGATCTCGCCGGCCGGGCGGCGCACGGTGACGTCGTAGACGCCGTGCCGGCCGTGTCTTGCCCGTTCCGTGGCCTCGGCCACCAGCACGTCGCCGGCCGCCGCCGGGCGCAGGAACGTCACCTGGGCGCTGTGGGCCAGCATGACCGGGCCGCGGCTGTTGCAGGCGTGGTCGAAGGCGGCGTCGGCGAGCAGGAACAGGTAGCCGCCGTGGGCGACGCCGTGCCCGTTCACCATGTCCTCGGTGACGCGCATGCGCAGCCGGGCCCGGCCGCCGGCGGCCTCCTCCAGCGCGATGCCGAGCGCCCGGCAGGCCGGATCGGGGCCGGGCGCGGGGCCGGGCGCGGAGCCGGTCGCGGGGGCGGTCATGGGGTGGCTCCGAGCCAGGTCCTGGCCATGGCCTGGACGGCCGAGCCGTCGGGGTCGGCGAGCTTGCCGGCCACGTACCACGACACCCAGGGCCCGGTCGGGATGCGGAAGGGCGGGTCGGCGGCGGTTAGCGCGGCCACGATCACGTCGGCCACCTGCCAGGAGGTCTGGCCGGCGCCCTCCCAGCCGGGGCCGCACACCCAGTCGAGGTAGGCGTCGAAGGCCGGGGCGTACGGGCCGGAGGCGGCCCGGATGGTCTTCCGGTTGATGTCCGGAAAAATCCCGAACCGGGTGTCGGAGACGAAGCCGGGCACCACCACGCTCACCCGTACGCCGTGCGCGGCCGCGACCGGCGCCAGGCTCTCCATGAACCCCTCGACCGCCGCCTTCGCCGCCGCGTACGCCTCGTTGAACGGCTGGCCGACGACGCCGTGCACGCTGCCGACCGTCACCAGACGCCCTCCGGCGGCCCGCAGCAGCGGCATCGCCACCCGGCTCACCTCGATCACCCCGAAGAAGTTGACCTCGAAGTTGGCGCGCAGCGCCTCCGGCGTGGACATCTCCATCGTCGGGTCGAAGTTCGACACGCCCGCGTTGTTGACCAGCGCGTCCAGCCCTCCGTACGTCTCGCGCACGCCCTTCACGCACGCCCGCGCCGAGGCGGGGTCGGTGACGTCGAGGTGGCGGACGTCCAGGGTGACGCCGGCCCGGTCGGCCGCCGCGCGCAGGTCGCCGTCGCGTCCGGGGTCGCGCATGGTGGCCACCACCGTCAGCCCGGCCCGTGCGGCTGTCACCGCGGTGGCCAGCCCGATCCCCGACGAGGTCCCGGTGATCAGCACAGTCGTCATGACGCGCTCCCCGCCAGGTGCGCCCGCGGCTCGGCCCGGTCCATGTGGGCCTGGATCCCCGAGGCGGGCAGGAACGAGAACGCCGCCAGCAGCGTGCCGCCGGCCATGACGGCCTGCGCCGCGCCGAGCACGCCCAGCGCGGGCGTCAGCAGGGTGACCGCCGACCCGCCCGCGAGCGCGGCCAGCGGGATCACCCCCCAGGTCGCCGTGCGGAACGCGGCGTGCATGACGCCCTGGTTCTCGGCGGCCATCCTCGACTGCCGGATCGGCGCGCTGCACACGTTGATGCACGACATGAAGAAGCCGTAGCAGCCGAACGTCACGCCGATCACCGCCGCGGCGGGCAGCGCGGGCGCGGCCAGCACGCCGAGGCCGACCAGGCAGTGCAGCAGCAGCGCCCAGGCCATGGTCCGGCCGAGCCCGAGCCGGTCGCTGATCTTGGGGGCGGCCAGCGCGCCGAGCACCGCGCCGACGGCCGCCGCCGACATCGCCGCGCCGAACACGCCCACCGAGACGCCGAGCCCCTGGTAGGCCAGCACCGGCAGGACCGTGACGAAGACGGGCCCGCCCGAGTTGAGCACCACCGCGGCCAGCACCACCCGGCGCAGCACCGGGTCGGCCCAGTTCAGCCGGAAGCCGAGCATCAGCCGCGAGCGCACCGGCACCCGCTCCCCGGTCGTGACGCCCCACGGCTTCATGGCCCGCAGGCAGGCCGCCGAGACCAGGTAGCTGGCCGCGTCCACGAGCAGCGAGGCGACGCCGAGCAGGTGGTACAGGCCCGCCGCGATCGACGGCCCGGCCACCTCCGACACCGTGCTGCTGCCCTCCAGCCGCGAGTACGCCCGCACCAGCCGGTCCTGCGGCACGGTCGTCGGCACGGCGACGAGGTAGCCGATGTTGAAGAAGATGGTCGCGCCGCTGATCAGCGCCACGCACACGAACAGCACCGGCGTCGAGAGCACCCCGCACCAGTACGCGACCGGGATGACCCCCACCGCCACCAGCCGGACGAGGTCGCACACGACCATGGTCAGCCGCTTGTCCCACCGGTCCACGAGCACCCCGGCGATCGGCCCGAGCAGCGGGATGCCCAGGTACTGGGCCATGGCCACGACGCCGACCTCCAGCGCGGAGGCGTGCAACACGAAGATCATCAACGTCGGCACGACGAACACGGTGATCCGGTCGCCGAGCAGGCTCACCGTCTGGCCACTCCAGTAGAGGCCGAACTCCCGGCCGAGCGACCCCGGCATCCTCACTGCTCCTCCCGCACGACGAAGGAGGAGGTCTTGCCGGTGCGGTCGTTGCCGATCAGCGCGTCCACCGTCCGGACGCGGAAGGAGCCGGGGTCGTGCTGGAAGGCCGTGCTGAGGGTGAAGGTGGCGGCCAGGAGGTCGTGGCGCAGCCGTTCGGGCAGGTCGGGCGGGGTCTCGGGGCCGGTCAGCAGCAGCACGTCCACGCCGGAGACCCGGCCCTGCCGCTCGGTGATCAGGACCTGGGCGCGCAGCACGCCGGCCTCGCGCTCGGCCTGGGCGACGACGTCGTCCACGTGCAGGCCGAGGCCGCGCACCTGGACGACCGAGTCGCGGCGGCCCAGGACGCGCAGCGCCCTGCCGTCCCGGCCGCACGGGCAGGAGACGAGGCGGCCGGCGTCGCCGGTGCGGTACCGCAGCACCGGGTTGAGCATGTCGGGGTTGAGCGTGGTGAAGTCCAGCAGCTCGTCGGCGTCGCTGTGCACGAGCTGGTCGGGCAGCGGGTGGAAGACGTCGGCCGGGCAGTCCGGGGTGTTGGTGGCGGCGACCCAGGTCTCGGTGCTGCCGAACATGCCCCAGCGGCGGGCGTCCGGGGCGACCTCGGCCAGGTCCTCGTCGAGCTGGGGATGCCAGGCCTCGCCCAGCCAGAGCACCTTGCGCAGCGCGGGCAGGCGCAGGCCGGCCGCGCGGGCGTGGGCGAACCACAGCCGCAGGACGCTGGGCGTGCCGCCGAACGCGGTCACCTTCCGGTCGGCGAAGAAGCCGAGCCAGTCGCCGTACTCCTCCTTGCCGACCGAGCCCAGGGCGATGACGCGGCAGCCGGACAGGTCGGCGAAGGCGGCGGCCAGGAAGTGGGCGCCCCACATGCGGCCGGCGCCCCAGGCGTTGACGAAGACGTCGTCCGGTTCGAGCGGCTGCCAATGGCGGTGCACGCCGTCCATGTAGAAGCCGGTGGGGGCGTAGCCGACCTTGGGCGCGCCGGTGCTGCCGCCGCTCTGGAAGAGCCAGGTCGCGCCCTGTCCGGCCTTGGGCTCCAGGTGCGCGAGCGCGACGTTGAGGTCGTCCTTGACCAGCGGCGGCAGGGCGGCCAGGTCCTCCAGCGTGAGCACCTTCTCGTGGCCCTCGTAGCGCGGCGCGAGCGCGGGCACGCTCCTCAGCCGCTCCAGCGAGCGCCTCGGGACGCGCAGCAGCGGCTCGGCCGCCGCGGACGTCAGCGAGAACGATTCGGTCATGGGGGTCACCAGCTCTCGGGGTCGTGCGGAAGACGGTCTAGCGGAAGGCGGTCGTGCGGAAGACGGTCGTACGGGGGGCGGTCTTTGAGGAAGCGGGTGTGGCCGTCGCGGTAGGCCGTCCAGCGGGCGCGGGTGACGTCGCGCTGGAGGGTGCGGGCGGGGTCGCCGAGGTCGGGTGCGATCACGCCGTCGGGCTCCAGCTCGGAGAACCAGTAGCGCTCGCCGTCGTGCAGGAAGTCGACGCAGAAGAACGGGATGGGCACCCGCTCGTAGAAGTACGCCGTGGCCGCCGCCAGCTCGGGCGGCACGGGCGGGAACTCCATCGTGCCGCCCCTGCTGGCGTTGGCGACCGGCGAGCCCGGCTCCGGGATGCGTTTCATGACCGCGTACGGCTCGCCGTCCACGACGTAGACGCGGTAGTCCACGGTGCCGTCGCCCAGGTAGGGCTGGACGACGAGCGTGGTGTCGCCGCCCTGGGCGAGGCTGGCCAGGCCGCGCAGCTCCTCGGAGTCGCGGGCCAGGTTCACCCCGCCGCCGCCGCACCAGCCGGCCGGCTTGACCAGGGCCGGGTAGGTGAGGCCGGCGATGGCGGCCTCGTACAGGTGCTTGCTGGTGTCCCGGCCGGTGCCGATGCGCAGGGTCGGGATCGGCGGCACGGGCGAGTCGCGCAGCCGCAGGACGGTGGCCAGCTTGTCGTTGGCCACCGGCGACAGGGACGGCGGGAACGGCAGGTAGAAGCCGGCCTCCTCCAGCACGGCGTAGAGGGCGTACTGGTTGAAGACGTCCATGGACTGGTAGGGCAGGGAGTACAGGGCGGTGATGAAGAGGGTGTCCTCGGGGGTGACGGGCTCGTCGTCCACGAAGACGCGGGGGCGGCCGGGCTCCAGGGCGTCCACGGTGACCGAGTCCGGGGAGTTCCTGGTCCAGCGCAGGCCGAGCTCGGCGGCGACCTCCTCGTACAGGTCCCAGAAGAACGGGTGCCACATCGCGGTGGCCCGGGTGGACTCCCGGTCGGGGAAGATCCAGCACAAACGGCGCAACGAGCTCATGACTCTCCCTTCTGGCTCGCCCACCAGCGGCGGCCGGGCTCGGGCAGGGTGTCGATCGGGTCGTAGAAGGGGAAGCGGCGCTCCGGGCCGGGCGGCTCCAGCCCGATCCCGTGGCTCCTGGTCCAGTACGAGACGCCGCGTTCCCGGTCGTAGGCGGCGGCCTGGTGCACCCAGCGTTTGCCGACGTAGGGCACGTCGCACACGATCCGGGGCGTGGCGTAGCCGGGCAGGTGGCCCATGACGGCCTCCTGGAGGTGCCGCGCCTGGTGCAGCGGGGTGCGCCAGTGCTCGGCGTTGGGGATCAGGTCGCAGACGTAGAAGTAGTAGGGCAGGATCCCGGCCTCGCCGTGCAGGGCGAAGCACAGGTCGAGCAGGTCGTGCGGGGTGGCGTTCACGCCGCGCATGAGCACGCCCTGGTTGCGCACGTCCCGCACGCCGGCCGCGAGCAGGGCCCCGGCCGCCTCGGCGACCAGCGGCGTCACTGAGCGGGCGTGGTTGGCGTGGGTGTGCACGGCCAGGTTCACCCCGCGGGCCCGCGCGACGGCCGCCACCCGGCCCACGCCCTCGACCACGGCCGGCTGGAGCCAGTGCTGCGGCAGCCCGACCAGCGCCTTGGTGGCCAGCCGGATGTCGCGTACGGACTCCAGCTCCAGCAGCCGCAGCAGGAACGCCTCCAGCCGCGGCCACGGCATGTTCGCCAGGTCGCCGCCGGAGACCACCACGTCGCGGACGGCGGGCGTGCGCTTGAGGTAGTCCAGCATCAGCTCCTGCCGGTCCACCGGCCTGAGCGTGAGCCTGGCCTTGACGACCTGCGGGGTGGAGGTGCCGACCAGGTCCATCCGGGTGCAGTGGCCGCAGTACTGCGGGCACGTGGCCAGCAGCTCGGCCAGCACCTTCGTCGGGTAGCGGTGGGTCAGGCCCTCCACCGCCCACATCTCGGCCTCGTGCAGCGAGTCCCGCTGGGCCCGCGGATGGCTCGGCCAGACCGGATGCCGGTCGGAGGCGACCGGCACCAGGTAGCGGCGGACCGGGTTGGCCAGGAACGCCGCCGTGAACGCGGCCGGACCGCCGGGTTCGTCCGGCGCCATGACGTTGAGCAGCTGGGGCGTGACCAGCATGGACATGGTGGCGAACCGGGCCACGTCGGCGGCCAGGTCGGCGAGGAAGGCGTCCTGGAGCAGGTCGCCGGTCACGGCGCGGAGCTGCGCCGCGTTGCGCACGCAGTGGGCGCGCTGCCACTGGGCGTCGCGCCACTGCGCCTCGGTGACCCCGCGCCACCCCGGCAGCCGCCGCCAGTCGGGCTCGGCGAGCGCCCGCCGCGCGTACACATAGGGGCGGTCGGGGGCGGGCCCGGGGCCCGCGGTGCTGGGCCGGCCGGTCCCGGGCCCCGCGGCGGCGGGCCGGGTGCTCCCGGCGCCGCCGGCGGGGTGGCGGGGCGTGTCGTCGTGCGGGCTCATCCGGCGAACAGCGCCGCGTGCCGGGTGCGGAGCTCGCGCTTGAGCACCTTGCCTGTGGGGCCGAGCGGGTAGTCCTGCTCGGTACGCGCCAGGATCACCGCGGCCAGCGTGGCCAGGCCCGCGTCGGCCAGCGCCTTGTTGGCCTTCTCCCTGATCTCCTCGGCGGTGACCGCGGCGGCCTCGGCCTGCGTCCGTACGACGGCGATCGGCACCTGCCCCCCGGGCCCCGGCACGCCGACGACCGAGCAGTCCTGGACGAGGTCCGCGCAGTCGGCGATGAGGACCTCCTCGACGGGCAGGCTGTAGACCGGCCCGGCCGCGGTGTCGATCACGTCCACGGTGCGGTCGAGGTGGTAGAAGTCGCCCTCGGCGTCCCTGCGGGCGACGTCGCCGGTGAGCCAGTAGCCGTTGAGCTCGAAGCTGCCGGTCAGCCTGGCGTCGTTCCAGTAGCCGGGGGTGCGCGACGGGGTGATCACGCCCAGCAGGCCGACCTCGCCGTCGGGCAGCTCCCGGCCGTTCTCGTCGAGCACGGCGGCCTTGATCACCGCGTCCTGCGGCTTGCCCACGCAACGGTCGGCGCGTGGCGTCTCGGGCGTGGTGACCTGGCCGAACAGCGCCATGCCCATCTCCGAGGAGCCGAGCCCGTCGACGAACTGGGAGCCGGGCAGCGGCTCGCCGGCGGCCTCGCCGCGCGGCAGCAGCCACGACCTGATCAGCCCCGCGGGCCGCTCGCCGAGCTGGACGAGCCGCCGGATGTGCCCGTAGTGGGCGCTGTCCCCGGTGTTGAACCAGGAGTGCACCCTGGCCGCGCCCCTGACCGGCAGCTCGCCGGTGGCCAGCTCGACGAACGTGCGCGGGAACGAGGCCACCATGGTCGGCTGGAACGCCTCCATGACCGGCTCCACCCCGGCCCGCCGCCAGTCCGACATGATCACGGTCGGCAGCCCGAGCAGCACCGCGGTGAGGAAGTAGCTGAGCCCGCCCGCGTGCGTGTGCGGCATGAGCGACATCAGCCGGTCGTACGGCTCCGCCGGGAAACGCACCATCCGGAGCTGTTTGCCGTCCCAGAAGCTGCGGTGTCCGAGGATGGTGGACTTGGGGGTGCCGGTGGTGCCGGAGGAGTGGATGAGCGCCACCACGTCGTCCGGCTCGTGCCGGTACGGGTACTGCTCCGGCAGCCCGCTCGACGCCGCGTCGTGGGCCCGCACCTCGGCCGCCAGGGCGACGAACCGGGGCCGGGCGCGCGGCGTGTTGCGGTAGGCGAGCTGCAGCCGGGTCGTGTCGTCGGCGACCACGCCCACCACGCCGACGTGCTCCAGGTAGCCGGCCATGACGTCGGCCCGCATGGCGTCGTTGACCATCGCCGGGATCGCGCCGAGCGCGGTGAGCGCCAGGAAGTGCAGCAGCGGCTCCAGGCCCTCGGCGACGACGACGCCCACGGGCTCGCCGGGCCGCACGCCGTTGGCGTGGTACCAGGTGGCGTACCGGTCGCGCAGGGCCGCGAGGTCGGTCAGGCTGTGGCCGCGTAACACGACCTGGCCGCGGTGGTCGGTGTGGTGGCTGTGGATGAACGGCACCGACCGGTTGGGGTTGGCCGCCAGCGCGTGGTCGAGGAAGTTGCCCGCGCCGAGGCCGGGCTCGGTCATGAAGCCCTGCCGTACGGCCAGGGGGGCGATCGGGGTCTGGTCAGTCATGGATGTGCCTCCACGTCGCGTCGATCTCCGCGGCCACCCGGTGTCCTGAGCGGATGGCGCCTTCCATCAGGCCGAAGAACTCGGTGCTCGTCTCGGTGCCGGCCCAGTGCACCCGCTGGTGGGGGGTCGTCAGCCGCGGGCCGAGCCGCAGCCAGTCGCCCGGCCCGAACAGCGCCGCGTAGCAGCCCCGGCTGTGCTCGTCGCTCAGCCAGTCGGTCACGTGGCAGGCGTCCGGGGCGGGCAGGCCGGGGAACAGCCGCGCGACCTGGGCCCGCGCCCGCTCGGCCTGCTCGTGCGGGGGCAGCGCGGCGAACGCCTTGGCCTGCGCGCCGGTCACGAACCCGGTCAGCACGCCCGCCGAGCCGTCCGCGGGCGAGTCGTCCACGGTGGACAGCAGGGGGCCGTCCGCGCTGACCGACCAGCCCGAAAGGCCCTGCTCGCGCCAGAGCGGCGCGGGGTAGACCAGGTGCACCTTCACCGCGCAGCCGGGCGCCGTACGGGGGCCCGAGCGCGGCGCGGGCAGGCCCGGCCGGAACTCCACGGCGTCGGCCAGCACCGGCGGCACGGCGACCACCACCGCGTCCGCCCTGGTGGCGCCGGTCGCGGTGACGACGTCCACGCCGGTCGCGTCCTGGTGGACCGCGCGCACCGGCTCGCCGAGACGCACCCGGTCGCCGAGCCGGGCGGCCAGGCGCAGGCACACCTGGTGGGCGCCGCCGTCGATCCGGTCCTCCTGAGCGCCGCCCGCGAAGGCGTTCAGGTAGCGCAGCCCGCCGCCCGAGCGCAGGTAGAAGGCCAGGTGCAGGACGGATACGTCCGCCGGGTCGGCGGCCATCATCTCGCCGGCGAACAGCGGGAAGAACAGCCGCGCGTCCGGATGCGTCAGGTGCTCGGCGGCCCAGTCCGCCGCCGTGGTGGCGTCCAGGCGGGCGGCGTCCGGCGTCAGCCAGGGGGCCTCGGGGCGGACGGCGGCGGCCAGCTCCTCCAGCGCGTCGAACAGGCCGCCCAGCGCGACCGCCGACAGGGGCGGGAACCGGCCGGTCCCGGGCTCGCCGCCGAGCGCGAACCTGGCCGCGCCGCCCACGGTGGCCGGGGTGGTCTTCAGGTCCAGCTCGGCCAGCAGGGCCGTCAGCGCGGTGTGCCGCTCCCCCAGGTACGCCGCGCCCGCGTCGGCCCAGCCGCCGGGGGCGACCTCGATGCCATGCGTACGCCCGCCGACGCGGTCCCTGGCCTCGATCACGGTGACCTCGGCGCCGGAGGCGGCCAGGTCGGCGGCGGCGGTGAGCCCCGCGAGGCCCGCTCCCACGACGACGACCCTCATGCCAGGCTCGCGATCTTCTTGGCCAGCGCGGCCGGGGTGGGCGCGTCGAGGAAGTCGTCGAAGTCCAGCTCGGCGCCGCAGTCGCGGGCGATCGCGCTGAGGACGCGGGTGGCGAGCAGCGAATCCCCACCCAAGACGAAAAAGTCGGAATCATCCGTTATTTCGGGGTTTTCCAGTACCCGCCGGAAGATGTCGGAGACGGCGGTGACGTCCACGTGCATGATCTCCTTCAGTTGGTGGTGTAGCGCCGGTGCGAAGCGGCGCGGTCGACCTTGCCGCTGGTGGTGTAGGCCAGTTCGGGCACGACGGTGATCCGGCTGGGTACCAGGTGGCCCGGCACCCGGCCCCGCAGGTACTCCCGCACCTCGCCGGCCAGCCCGCCCTCGACGTCCCGGCCGGGCTGCGGGTCCCCGGCGTCCCGGCCGGGCTGCGGGTCGTCGGCGTCCCGGCCGGGCTTCGGGTGCTCGGCGTCCCGGCGGGGCTGCGGGCGGGGGACGACGTAGGCGGCGAGGGTGGTGTGATCGGCGACCGTGACGCCCGCCACCGCCACCGCGCTCACGCCCGGATGACCGGCGATGTGCGCCTCGACCTCGGCCGGGTCCACCCGGATGCCCCGGATCTTGAGCTCGTGGTCGAACCGTCCCTCGTGGACGAGCGCCCCGCCGCCGGTCACGGCGACCCGGTCCCCGGTGCGGAAGAACCGCCCGCCGCCCGCCTCGGGGGTGACGAAGCGCGCGGCGGTCGCCTCCGGCAGGCCCAGGTAGCCCAGCGCCAGTGCCGGCCCGCCGACCAGCAGCTCGCCCGCCGCACTCACCCGCTGCTCGACGTGCGCAAGCGCCCACCCGATCGGCACCCGCTCCCCCACCCCTGGTGCCCGCTCCCCCGCCGCCGAGCCGAGCGGAGCCGCCGACACCCGCTCCCTCGCCGTCGAGCCGGGCGGGTCCGACGGCGCCAGCTCACCCGCGGCCCCGTCGGTCGTCGGGCCGTGCAGGTCGATGGCGTGCGTGATGAGCGTGGTCTCCGTGCATCCGTAGGTGTTGAGCAGGCGGAGGCCGCCGGTGTCCAGGGCCCGCCAGTCGGCCAGGCGCGACGGGCTGACGGCCTCGCCGCCGATGATCACCAGCCGGACGCACGGAGGCAGCGCGGCCCCTTCGTCGGTCAGGTGCCGTACCAGCTCGTGCCAGAACGCCGTGGGCAGGTCCAGCACGCTGATCCGCTCGTCGGCGACCGCGCGCAACATCCGGCGGAACGAGCCCGAGTGCGCACCGTCATGGAAGACCAGCGCCGCCCCGCCGGTCAGGGCGGGCAGGATCTCCTCCAGGCAGGTGTCCCAGTTCAGCGAGGCGAACTGGAGCACCCGGTCGGCCGGGGTGATGCCGAACAGCTCGCGCAGCGCCCCGGTCACGACGGAGATCGCCCGCCTGGGCGTCACCACGGGCTTGGGCGCACCGGTCGAGCCGGAGGTGAACAGGACGTACGCGGGCGCGTCCCCCGCGACGACCGGCAGCTCACCCGCCGCGCCGCCGCCGAGGTCGCCGCCGGAGTGGTCGGAGTCGTCGTCGGAGCTGCCGTCAGGGTCGCCGTGATCGGGCGGCTCGATCACCCGTACGCCGTCCGGGGCCCATGCGTCCGGCCCGGACGCGACCAGCGTGCGGCAGCCGGCCGCCGCCAGCATCGCCTGCCGGCGGGCCCGCGGGTGCGCCGGGTCGACGGGCACGTACGCGCCGCCCGCCGCCAGCGTGCCGAGCAGCGCGGCCACGGTCCCCGGCGTGCGGGACGTCAGCACGCCCACCGCCCCGGGACCGGGCCCGAGCCGCCGCGCAATGGCGCGGACCCAGACGGCCAGCTCGGCGTAGGTGACGGTGCGACCGTCGTGGACCAGGGCCGGACGGCCCGGATGGAGCCCGGCCGTGCGGGCGAACTCCTGGAGAACGTCGTGGTGCGGTTCGGACAACGCTGCCTCTTCCCCGGGGCGACGCGACGGGGCCGGCCGCGCGTCGGCGCGTCTGTCAGCCCGTGTCAAGCGAATGTGGAGCGAACCCAAGCGAGATCGCGTTCAGAGTGCAGCAGGGCGCTGCACGGGGGCTTGATGGCGTCAGGATTTCGGCTGTACTGCCTGTCATGTCTCCTGTATGGCGGCCTGCGACGTGGCAAAGGGGAAATGCGATATGTCAGACGAAACAGCACGGGCGGGTCTGGCGGACGTACTGAAGATCGGACTCCTGGGGGCGGTGCGCGCCTGGCGGGGGCGCCAGGAGATCCCACTCGGGCCGCCCCGGCAGCGCGCGGCGCTGGCCCTGCTCGCGCTGGACGCGGGCCGGCTCGTCTCGGTGAACCGGCTGATCGAGGGCCTGTGGGGCGAACGGCCTCCGGCCGGGGCGCGCAACCTGGTGCAGGGGTACGTCTCCCGGCTGCGTCCCCTCCTGGCCGCGGCCGGCGTCACCATCGCCTACCGTCCGCGCGGCTACCAGCTCGGCCTCGACCCCGGGCAGGTGGACGTGCACGAGTTCCGGACGGCGGTCACCCGGGCGCGCGCCGGCGAGACGGCCGAGCGGCAGGCCACCGGGCTGCGCCGCGCCCTGACCCTGTGGCGCGGCGAGCCGCTGACCGGCGTCTCCGGCGGCGAGCTGCTGGACCGGCTGCGCGACGCGCTCGCCGAGGAACGCCTCGGCGCCGTCGAGGAGTGCCTGGACGCCGAGGTCCGGGCGGGCCGCGCGGCCGTGCTGGTGCCGGAGCTGATCGCGCTGGTCGCCGAGCACCCGTTCCGCGAGGGGCTGGTCGGCCTGCTCATGCTGGCGCTGTGCCGGGCCGGCCGCCGCGTGGACGCGCTGGAGCGGTACGAGCGCACCCGCCGCCGCCTCACCGAGGAACTGGGCCTCGACCCCGGCCCCGAGCTGCGGCAACTGCACCAACGCATCCTGCGCGGGAACGTTCCGCCGATCAGGCCGGCCGATTCCCGGGAAACGGTGACGCCCGCGCAGCTGCCGCCCGGCCCCGGCCAGTTCACCGGCCGGACCGCCCAGCTCCGGCTGCTCGACCTGCTCACGGCCGACGGCGCCCCACCCGAGAAGGACAGCGCCCCGCCCACGACCGGCGGCGACCCGCCCACGACGGGCGGCGACCCGCTCGTAACCGGCCGCGACCCGCTCGCGGGCGGCGGCGACGCGCTCGCGGGCGGCGACGACCCGGCCGCCGGCGGGACGGCGATCTCGGTGCTGACCGGCGCGGGCGGGTCCGGCAAGACGGCCCTGGCCCTGCACTGGGCCCACCGCAACCGCCACCGCTTCCCCGACGGCCAGCTCTACGTGGACCTGCGCGGCCACTCGGCCGAGCGGCCGCTGCTGCCGATCGAGGCGCTCGGCCGGTTCCTGCGCGGGCTGGGCCTGCCCGCCGAGCGCGTGCCCGGCACGGTGGAGGAGGCCAGCGCGGCCTACCGCAGCCTGCTGGCCGACCGGCGGGTGCTGGTGGTGCTGGACAACGCCGGCAGCGAGGAGCAGGTCCGCCCGCTGCTGCCGGGCGGACGGCGCTGCGCCACCGTGATCACCAGCAGGGACCGCCTGGACGGCCTGGTCGCCCGGGACGGCGCGATCCCCGTCCCGCTCGGCGTGTTGTCCACCGGCGAGGCGGTCACGCTGTTCGGCGGGATCCTCGGCGGCGAACGGCTGGCCGCCGAGCGGGACGCGGCGCTCGACCTGGCCAGGGCGTGCGGCCGGCTGCCGCTGGCGCTGCGCATCGCCGCCGCGGGCATCCTCGGCCGGCCGGGCGGGGACGCCGTCGGCGGCATCGCCGGTCAGGTGCGCCGGCTCACCGGCACCCGATTATCGGCTTTGGCGGTCACCGGAGATCCGCACGCGGCCGTGCGCGGCGCGTTCGACCTGTCCTATCACCGCCTGGATCCGGCGGCGCGGCGGCTGTTCCGGCTGCTGGCGCTCGTCCCCGGGCCCACGTTCACCGCGGGGGCGGCCGACGCGCTGGCCGGGACCGTGCCCGCCGAGGCCGACCGGCTGCTGTCCGGGCTCGCCGCCGCGCACCTGGTCGAGGAGCCGGAGCCGGGCCGCTACACCTTCCACGACCTGATGCGGGAGTACGCCCGCGAACGCGTGCTGGCCGAGGAGTCAGCGCCGGGACGGGCCCGCGCCCTGGACGCGCTGATGGCCTGGTACCTGCGGATGGTCCGGGAGGCCGGCGACGTCGCCTACCCCCACCTGCTGCGCGCCCCCGCCGACGGCTCCGGCCGCCCGGCCGCCTTTCCCGCCGCCGCCGCCGCGCTGGCCTGGCTGGACGCCGAGCGCGCCAACCTCGTCGCCGCCGTACGGAACGCCCCCGACCACCCGTATGCCTGGCGGCTCATCGACGCCATGAACGGCTACCTCGACCTGACCGGCGGCCAGCCCGGCTGGACGGACGTGCTGCGGGACGCGCGGCGGGCCGCCCGCGCGGCCGGCGACCACCTGGGGCAGGCGGCCGTCGGGCACTGCCTGGCCGCCACCCGGTGGCGGGCGGCCGAGCTGACCGAGGCGGTCGCGGAGCTGCGCGGGGCGTTCACGGCCGCCGAGCTGGCGGGCTGGCCGGAGGGGAAGCTCGCGGCGCTGGCCGCGCTCGGCGTGGTCCACCTCCAGCAGGGCAGGCTCGGCGCGGCCCGGCGGCTGCTGGCCCTGGCCGTGGACGGCTCGCGGCGCTCCTCGCGGGTGGGGGCCGCGCCGCTCGTCGACCTCGGGCTGGCGCTGACCCAGATGGGCCGGCTCGACGCCGCCGAGGAACGTCTGAGCGAGGCGGTGTCGCTCTGCCGCGACCGCGGGCTGCCGGCGACCGAGGCCGCCGCGCTGGCCAGCCTCGGCAACGTGCTCCGGCTGACCGGCCGGCTGGGCGAGGCCGTCCGGTGCCTGACGACGGCGCGCGGGCTCGGCGCCGCGATCGGCGAGCGGTCCCAGGCCGACCTGTGCAGGGAACTGGCCGACGTGCACCTGGACGCGGGCCGGCGGGCCGACGCGCTCGGCTACGCCGAGGAGGCGCTGCGGCGGGCGCTGGCGGTCGGCGATCCCAAGCTGGAGCTGGACGCCCTGCTCGGGCTCGGCCGGATCCGCTGCCAGACCGACCCCGGGGCCGCCGTCGGGCAGCTGAGCGCCGCGCTGGAGCGGGCCCGCGGCATCGGCGCCGCCGTGGGCCAGGCGGACGCGCTCGTGGGGCTGGCCGTGGCGCGTACCCGTCTGGACGAGCACGTGACCGCCATGCGCGACACGCTGGCGGGGCTGGCGCTGGCCAGGAAGGCGGGCGCGGTGCTGGTGCAGGGCGCGGCGCTGGCGGCGGGCGCGGAGGCGGCGCTGGCGGGCGGCGACCCGGGCCTGGCCATCTCCTACGCCGCCCGCGCGGCCCGCGTCCACGCCGGCAGCGGCTACAAGCTGGGCGAGGCGCGGGCCCTGCTGACGCTGGGACGCGCCCACCGCCGCACCGGCGACGAGCCGGCCGCCGAACGGTTCCGGGAACGGGCCGGCGACCTGTTCACGGCGGTCCTGGATCCGCCGCCGGCCCGGCCCGCCGAGGTGGCCGCGGGCCGATGACCGGCCCCGCCGGAGCCTCGCCGGGATCAGCCTCGCCGGGATCAGTCTCGGCGGGATCAGTCTCGGCGGGATCAGTGGAGGACGCCGTGCTCCGCGGCCCAGGCGGCGACCTGCGTGCGCGAGCCGAAGTTGAGCTTGAGCAGGATGTTGGCGACGTGCCGGGCGGCTGTGGCCGGGCTGATGAACAGCTCCTCGCCGATGGCCCGGTTGGACAGCCCCCGGCTGATCAGCACGACGATCTCCCGCTCGCGCGGCGTGAGCACCGACGCCGGGCCCGACGCAGCCCCCGCCGCACTGCCCGCCGCGGGCCGCGGCGCGCCCTGGGCCGGCCGCTCGCCCCGCAGGCCGTAGCGCAGGGCCTCCTCCTCCGTCATGCCGCCGCCCATCGTCCACCAGAGCTGGACCTGCCCCTCGCCGGCCTCCGCGCGGGCGCGGGCGAGCAGCGGCTCCGGCGTGGCGGACGTCCAGACGGGCAGCCCGAGCCGCTCCTCCATGGCCTTGGCCGCGGCCCAGAGGCGTACGGCGGTCTCCAGGTCGTGCTGCTTCTCGGCCAGGACGGCCAGCGCGACCAGCGCGGAGATGATCGGCAGGTGCTGCCCCATGGACCGGCTCAGCGTCACGCACCTGGCCAGCCGCGCCCTTGCCCGCTCCGCGTCGCCCTGGCGGGCCAGGACCGCGCCGAGCAGGCCGAGACTGGTGGCGAGGACGGGCTTGGCCGCCATCTCCTCGGCCAGCTCGGCGCACTCCTCCAGGTGGCGGCGGGCGCTGTCGAGGTCGCCGAGGAAGTCGGCGAAGCGGCCCAGCTCCAGGTGGGCCCGGGTGACCCCCCACAGGTGGCCGAAGCGGGAGTAGACCTCGATGGCCTCCTCGCCCCTGGTCAGCGACTCGCGCCGAAGGCCCTGGAAGGCGGCCGCCCCGGACAGCAACAGCCGCGCCGACGCCTCGATCAGGCCGTTGCCGACGCGCAGGGCCAGTTGCAGGGCCTCCTCGCCGCGCTCGGCGGCCAGCGCGAGGTCGCCTTTGGTGCCTTCGTACATGCCGGCGATCACGAGGGTGAAGGCCAGCATGAAGTCGTCGCCGGTCGCCCGGCGCAGCTCAAGGGCGCGGGCGGCCGACTCGCCGCAGGCGGCGGCGTCCTGCTGCTCGTAGGCCAGGTTGGCGTGGTGGAGCAGGGCCTCGGCGGACAGGTCGCCGAGGGAGCGGGCGGCGGGCAGCGCGAGCAGGCTCTCGTACCAGCGGCGGCCCTCGGTCAGCTCGCCGAACCCGGCCCACAGCGGCATGTAGCCGCACGCGAGCCGCAGACCGGGCTCGGCCAGGCCGGACCGGACGGCCCAGGACAGGGCCTCGCGGGCGTTGCCCAGCAGGTCCTGGAGCGCGAGCAGCCGGGCGTAGCGCTGCGGCCAGGTCAGGCCGGGCGTGGCCCACACGTCGCGGCCGTGGTGGTGGGCGAGGTCGGCCAGGCCGTGGAGCAGCCGGTCGCGCAGCTGCCGGGTCTCGCCGGCCGACTCCAGCTTCCCGGCGGCGAACTGGCGGGCCGACTCCAGCAGCCGGTAGCACGAGCTGCCCTGGTCGAACAGCACGAGCGACTTGTCGACCAGGCCGCTGAGCACGTCGAGGACCTGGGCGGCGGCCAGGCTCGGCCCCGCGCAGACGGACTCGGCCAGGTCGAGGGTGAACGGCCCGCTGAACACCGCGAGCCGCCGGAAGAGCACCTGCTCCTGCGGGGAGAGCAGGTCGTGGCTCCATTCGAGGGTGGCCAGCAGGGTGCGCTGCCGGGCCGGCGCGGTGCGGCCGCTCGCCGTCAGCAGCTGGAACCGGTCGTTGACCCGGGCCGAGATCTGGCCGGGCGACATCGCGGCGGTCCTGGCCGCGGCCAGCTCCAGGGCCAGCGGCAGGCCGTCGAGGGCGTGGCAGAGCCGGGCGATGTCGCCGGCGTTGGCGCCGGTGACCGCGAGCCCCGACCCGGCCGACCGCGCCCGGTCGAGGAAGAGCTGCACGGACTCGACCCGCTCGACCTCCTCGGCCGCCTCCGCCGGGCCGGGCAGCGCCAGCGGCGGCACCCGCCACACCAGCTCGCCGGGGATCTTCAGCGGCTCCCGGCTGGTCACCAGCAGCCGCAGGTCCTCGCAGGAGGTCAGCAGCCGCTCGGCCAGCTCGGCGCACGCCTCGACCAGGTGCTCGCAGTTGTCCAGGACGAGCAGCGGCTTCTTGCCGCGCAGGAAGTCGACCAGCGTGTCGAGCAGCGGCCGCACGCCCTCCTCGTGCACGCCCAGCACCTTGGTGATCTCGTGGACCAGCAGGTCGGCCCGGGTCAGCCTGGACAGCTCGGCCAGCCAGACCCCGTCGGGGAAGGACGGGACCAGCCGGGCGGCGATCTGCAGCGCGCACCGGGTCTTGCCGGTGCCTCCGACGCCGCTGAGCGTCAGCAGCCTGACCTCACCGACCAGCCCGCACAACTCCTCCAGGTCCCGTTCCCGCCCGATGAACCTGTCGGGCTCGGCGGGAAGGTTGTGTCTGAGCAACGTCACCATGATCCTCATGTGTCTGGACCCCAGGATTGGCACCCAGTGTGACACCGCCCTCACGAGCTGTCAGAGGTTTGCCCCAAGCGCGGGACCGGCGGCGCGGACCGGGACGACCCGCAGCCGCGCGTCGATCAGCAGGGTGACGTCGTGCTCGGTGATGATCCGGCGGCACTCGGCGGGGTCGGGCTCGTGCGCCGCGACCAGCCGTGCGCCCGCCCCGAGCACCATGTCGTAGGCCCGCAGGTCGGCCCCGGCGACCAGGACGACGTCGGCGGCGCCCACCTTGCGGGCGGTGGTGAGCCGGGCGGTGGGCTCGATCGGGCCGTCGGCGCCGAGCAGGCTGTCGAAGCCGGCCGTGCCGGGGACGCCGGTGAAGGAGTAGACCTGCCGGATGTCGGCCTCCTGGGCGATGGCGTCGGCGTCGTCCCGGTCGGTGATCATGATGCGGGCGCCGGTGGCGGCCGGTCCGCCGGGGATGGACACGACCACGCCGCCCGCGGCGAGCACGGCGTACCCGGCGACGGGCAGATGGCAGCCGCCGCGCAGCAGCACGACCACCGGGTCGCCGGGGCGCAGGCCGCGCCGCCGCAGGCCCTGGGCGGCCTGGCGGGCGCGGACGGCGAGCGTGCCGTACGTGAGCGTGGCGCCGCTCGCGGCCTCGGCGACCGCCACCCGCGGGCCGAGAGCGGCCGCCCGCAGCAGGACCGTCTCCGTCCAACCAGTCATGGCCCCCAGGCTAGGAAGGGGGCGGCCGGGCGGCATGGTCCAGAGTGTGTAACCGGGTGTGTAATCCGGCCGCGCCATACCCGATTCCGCATGGCTTGAGCCCGCGCGGGGGCGGCGCGCGTACCTCCTGACGGCAGATCCCGGTTCCGGTTTCGGAGGTACGTCATGCACCGCAGAGTCGCCCTGCTCGCCGTCGTCGCGCTCGCCGTGGCGGGCGCGCCGGTCCCCGCGCAGGCCGGGACCGCCCTGGACCGCGGGCCCGTGGGCTGGTCGGGGGCCGGTTCGTCGGCGCAGCGCAGGACCGTCATGGAGTACTGGACGCCGGAGCGCATGCGGGCGGCCAGACCGCTCTCCGCGCCCACGCCGCGCCGCGGGACGTCCTCCGGCGGGCCGACGCAGGGCACGCCCTGGGCGACCCGCGGGGTCACGGGCGGCCGCCGGATCACGACGTCCTCCTGGACCGGCTCCCGGACCGGCGCGGCGGCCTCCTCGCTCGCCGGGAGCACGGCGGCGGCGGCCCGCCGGGCGGCGCCCGCGCAGGACAGTCCGGGCCAGGCGTGGGCGGACGGGGGCGGCGTCGCCCGCACGGTCGGCCGGGTCTTCTTCACCACCGCCGAGGGGCGTACGGCCTCCTGCTCGGGCACCGCGGTGACCAGCGCCAACCAGAGCGTCGTGATGACCGCGGGCCACTGCGTCAAGATGAACGGCGCCGCCCACCGCAACTGGGTGTTCGTCCCTGGCTTCGACGACGGCCGCCGCCCGTTCGGCACGTGGGTGGCCACCCGGCTGCTGACCACCCAGCAGTGGAACACCAACGAGGACATCAACTTCGACGTCGCCGCCGCCGTGGTCGCGCCCTTACAGGGACGCACGCTCACCGACGTCGTCGGCGGCCAGGGGGTGGCCTTCAACCAGCCCACCGGACGGCAGATGTTCTCCTTCGGCTACCCGGCCGCCGCCCCCTTCGACGGCTCCGACCTGGTGTTCTGCAGCGGACGGGTGTTCAAGGACCCGGTCAGGACCCGCGACCAGGGGCTGCGCTGCGCGATGACCGGCGGGTCGAGCGGCGGGCCGTGGTTCGAGGGGTTCGACACCTCCAGCGGCCTCGGCTGGCTGAACTCCGTCAACAGCTTCAAGTACGACTTCGCCCCCGACTTCATGTTCGGCCCCTTCTTCGGCAACGAGGCCATGGCCGTCTACCAGGCCGCACAACGCTCCGGCGCCGCCTGACCACCGCCGGCGTCCGCTGACTGATCTGTTTTGGGCCCCCCGGCCGGTATTCCGGCCGCACGGCGGACGCTCTGACCCGGCGCACGAACGCCACCACGCCGTCAGGCGACCCACGGGGGACCACGTTGACCCAGACCAGTGCCGACGCCCATGCCGCGTCCCGCCTCCGGCCGGCGGCGGTGCTGCGGCTGCTGGCGGGGCGGGGCGCGTTCCGGGCCGGTACGCAGGTCGCCGCGGCGGCGCCGGCGGCCGTGTGGGACGGGGCGACGTTCGGCCACTACGCCACCGCGCTCGGGCTCTGCGGATGGCTGCTCCTGGTCGCGGACGCGCCGGAGAAGGCCGCGCTGAAGACGCTGGCGCGGGTCAGGCGGACCGGCCCGGCGGTGGCCAGGCTGACGGTGGCCATGTCCGCCGCGCCGGTCGCGGTGCTGCTGGCGGTGCTCGTTCCCGTGGCGGTGATCGCGCCGCTGTCGACGGCGGCCCTCTGTCTCGCGGCAGGGGCGTGGTCGGCCTGCACGGGCCTGCTGATGACGGTCTCCGGGCTGCACCGCGTACGCGGCCGGCCCGTGCTGGACACGATGGCCTTCGTGGCCGGCGGCGGCGTGGTGCTCGCCGTCACCGCCGCCACCCTGTGGACCGGCTGGCCGCCGCAGACGCACCTGCTGCTCGTCCTGGCCGGGACGGTCGCGGTGACCTGCGGGGCGCTGGCGACGCTCCCCCGCGACTGGCTGCGCCCGCCTGCCGGTCATGGGCGGCGGGCGTTGCTGCGTCCCCTGTCGCGGGCCGCCTGGTTGCTGGGGGCGGCCGACCTGTGCGACGCGCTCTGCTTCGCGGTCGTGTACCTGGTGCTCGGCGCCTCGGGGCGGGCGGGGCAGAGCGGCGTGCTGTATCTCGCGCTGCTGCCGGCGGTCGCGGTCTGCCAGCTCGTCATCTACCTGCTGCGGGTCGCGCAGCCGGCGACCTCGCGGCGGCTGCGCGGGCTCGCCGGACGGGCCGGGCGGGCGCGGGCGGTCCATCTCCTGGGCCGGGCCGGGTGGGCGGGGGCCGCCGTCGCCGTCGCCTGCGCGGCCCTGCTCCGGTGGGCTCCGGACGGGCTCGCGGCGTCGCCGGTGATCTTGGCCGGGCTGGTCGTCACCGTGCCGGCGCTGTTCCTGACCGTGATGTACGCGGCCTACCTGGTGGAGAACACGAACAACGACGTGCTCGCCGTCACGTCGGCGGGCGCGTTCGCCGGGCTGGTGGCCACCGCCTCGCTGGCGGTCGTCGTCGTGCCGTGGTCGGGGGCGGCCGGGGGCCTGGTGGCGCTGGCCCTCGGGGTGCCCGTGAAGGCCCATGTGATGCGCCGGATGCTGATCTCGCGGAACTCGGAGTGACGACATGTACGTAATGGGCATCTCCCGGGCGCACGACTCCGCGGCGGCGCTGGTGCGCGACGGCGAGATCGTGGCGTTCGCCGAGGAGGAGCGGCTCACCCGCGTCCGGCACGACGGCCGGTTCCCCCGCCGGGCGGTCGCGTACTGCCTGGAACAGGCGGGGATCGGGCTGGACGAGGTGGACCACGTGGCCTTCCACGGGCAGCGGACGGGCTCCCCGCCCGGCTGGGAGGTCAGGGAGGCCGCCGGGCACACCGGCCCGGCCGGGTTCGGGGTGCACCTGGTGGAACACCACCGCGCGTACGCGGCCGGCGCCTTCCACGTGAGCCCGTTCGACTCGGCCGCCGTGCTCACGATGGACGGGACCGGCACCTGCCTGGCCGTCGCCGACGGTGACCGGATCAGGCACCTGCGGCACGTCGGTCACCCCCACTCGCTGGGCGCCCTGTACGCGGCGGTCACCGGCTACCTCGGCTTCCGTCCCGGCCTGGACGAGGACAAGGTGATGGCGCTGGCGGCGTACGGCGGCGACACCTACGTCCAGCCCTTCGCCGACCTGCTGCGCCTGACCCCGTACGGCGGCCACGAGCTGGACCTGAGCTGGTTCGAGCCGCACGCGGGCGGCGGACGGCACACGGTCTCTGCGAGGTTCCTCGACGCCTTCGGCCCGCCGCCCCCGCCCGCCGGGAGGATCCTCACCCAGCACGCCGTGGACATCGCCTTCGCCCTCCAGGCCACCCTTGAGCGGGCCGGGCTGCACCTGGCCCGATGGCTGCGCGAGACGACCGGGGCGACCCGGCTCGCGGTGGCCGGCGAGACCGCGATGAACCCGATGCTGAACGGCCGTCTGCTGGCCGAGTCCGGCTTCGAGGAGCTGTTCGCCCAGCCCGCCGCCGCCTCGCTCGGCGCGGCGCTGGAGGTGAGCGTCGGCCTGTACGGCCGGCCCCGCCCGGCGGGCGGTCACGTGTTCGCCGGGCCCGGCTTCACCGCGGAACGCATGGAGAAGGCGCTGCGCGACGCGGGCGTGGACTACCGGCGGCCGGACGACATCGCCGGGCACGCCGCCGCCCGCATCGCCGACGGCCTGATCGTGGGCTGGTTCCAGGGCCGGACGGAGTGCGGGCCGCGCGGCCTGGGCAACCGCTCGCTGCTGGCCGACCCGCGCGACCCCACGTCCGCCGCGCGCATGAACGAACGGGTCAGACGCCGGGAGCCGTTCCTGCCGCTCGCGCCGTCGTGCCTGGCCGAGCGGTCCGCGGACTACTTCGCCGGGGGGCATCCCTCGCCGGTCATGCTGCTCGGGTTCGACGTGCTGGACCACCGCCGCGGCGAGGTGCCCGCGATCACGCACGTGGACGGCAGCGCCCGCGTGCAGACGGTGAGCCGGGCCGCCAACCCGCTCTTCCACTCCCTGATCACCCGCTTCGAGGCGCTGACCGGCGTGCCGATGCTGGCCGGCGCCTCCTTCCGGGACGACGACGAGCCGATCGTGTGCACGCCCGAGGACGCCGTCGCCTGCTACCTCAGGACCGGCGCGGACGCGCTGGCCCTCGGCCCGTTCTGGGCCCGCAAGCGCCGGACGGACGACCGGGCCGGCCGGGAGGCGGACCGATGAGCGGCGCGAGGTCCCTGGTCGTGCTCGGGGCCGCCGACGGCTCGCTGTCCACCTACCGGGCGGCGGCCGGCATGGGCCTGCGGACGATCGCGGTCGACCGTTCGGCCCACGCGCCCGGCGTCGCCCTGGCCGACGAGTACCTGCCGGTCAGCACGCACGACCCGGCCGCCGTCGCGGCCGCGCTCGCCGGACGTGCCGACCTGGCGGGCGTGGTGGCCCCCTCCAGCGACGTCGCGGTGCCCGCGCTGCGCGCGGTGGCCGACGCGTTCGGGTTGCCGGGCCGGCTGTCGGAGACGGCGGCGCGGGCCTCGGTGGACAAATGGGTGCTCCGCGGCATCCTCGACGACCTGGGCGTGTCCTCCTACCCGTGGATCGTCGGCGACGACCCGGCCGACCTGGCGGTCCGGGCGCGCGGGCTGCCCTTCCCCGTGGTGGTCAAGCCCGCCGACGCCCAGAGCGGGCGCGGGGTGAGCAGGTGCGCCTCCCCCGGCGACGTGCGCGCCGCCGCCGAGGAGGCCCGGCGCAGCTCGTACGGAGGGCTGGTGATGGTCGAGGAGGAGATCCGCGGGATCCTGTGCAACTGCGAGTGCGTCGTGGACGACGGGCGGGTGGCGTTCGTCGCGACCAGCCTGCAGACGGTCAGCCCGCCGCCGCTGGTGCTGACCATGAGCCGCCGGATGCCGGCCGGGCTGCCCGGCGGCGTCCTGGACACCACTCGTTCGATCATGGACAAGGTCTGCGAGCGCCTGGACTACCGGCGCGGCCCGCTCAACCTCGACCTGATCGTCACCCCGGACGGCCGGCCGTACGTCATCGAGCTCGGGCTGCGCACCGGCGGCAACGGCACCGACGACATGGTGCGGTCCTGCTACGGCGTCGATCCGGTGCGGGTCGCCGTGCAGGCCGCGGTCGGCCTGCCGATCGAGCTGCGCCCGCACCCGCCCCGGCCGGTCCTGTGGCGGGTGCTGACCGCCGGGCGGGCGGGCGAGCTGGTGTCGGTGTCCGGCGTGGCGGCGGCCAGGGCGCTGCCGGAGGTGGCCGAGCTGGTCCTGCTGGCCCGCCCGGGGCAGCGGGTGCGGCCCTACCGGGACGTCTCCGACCGGCTCGGCTGGTTCGTCGTGCACGCCTCCGGCCCGGCGGAGCTGGACGCGGCCGCCGCCGCCGTCACCCGGGCGCTGCGCTTCGAGGTGCGCGGCGATGGACGGCGTTGACGTGGCCCGCCCGGCCGGCGAGGCGGGCGATGTACAGCGTTGAGGTGGCGGCCTCCATCGGCGAGGTCGGGGCCGGGGAGTGGGACGCGCTCGCCGACGGCGTGCCGTTCGTGCGGCATCACTGGCTGGCCCTGGCCGAACGCGTCCTGTCCGGGCACCGGCCGCGCTACCTGCTGGTCCGCAAGGACGGCGGGCTCGTGGCCGCGGCGGTGTGCGCGCTGGAGCACCGGCTGCACAACCCGGTGCTGGAGTCCCGGTTCGGGCGGCTGACCAGGAGGTGGCCGTTCCTCCAGGTCCAGGCGCCGATGACGGCGACGTCCGGGCTGCTGGGCGGTGAGGGGCCGCAGCGGCGGGTCCTGCTGCGGGCGGTGCGGTCGCTGGTCAGGCGCGAGCGGCTGCTGTTCTGCGTCGTCGACCACCTGCCGTACGCCGCCGGGCAGCCGGGCTACAGCCGCCTGGGCTGGTTGCCGGAGACGCTGCTGGACCTGACGTGGCCGTCGTACGAGGCGTACCTGGACCATCTGCCGCGCAAGAGGCGGGCCGAGATCCGGCGCACGCAGCGCCGGGCCGCGCGCGAGGGCATCGAGGTCCGCCCGCTGACGCCCGGGCCGGGCGGGGAGCCGGACCGGCTGCTGGACCGGCTGGGCTCGATGGTGGCCGCGGTGGACCTCCGCCACGGGCCGCACGTCTTCTACCGGCCGCGTCTGTTCACCGAGGCGGCCGGCGCCCTGGGCGCGGACCTGACCGTCCTGGCCGCCCGCCGCGACGGCGCGCCGGTCGGCTGCGTCGCCCTGCTGCGCGACGGCGACGAGCTGGTCGCCCGGTGGATCGGGCGCGACTACGCCCGCACCGAGGGCACCGCCGTCTACCACGCGCTGCTCACGGCGTGCGTACGGGCCGCCGTCGGCTCGGGCGCGCGCAGGCTGCGGCTCGGCGGCGCGGCGTACGAGACGAAGAAGCAGTTCGGGGTGCGGCTGGAGCCGCGCAGCCGGTTGTTCGCCGCCCGCGGCGCGATGGTCACCCGGCTCGTCGGCGGGCTGGGCCACCGCCTCGACCCGCCGCAGCTCCCGTCCCCGCCATCCAGCACGTGACCCGGAAAGGACGAGGGCCGGTGCGCGCCGCCGTTCAGCGCTCGCGGCGCTCCGGGGGGAGCTCGCCCGCGAAGACGCGTAGCTGGAGGGCCAGCGTGGCGTAGTAGCCGACCAGGGTGGTCAGCTCGAACAGGCCGCGCTCGCCGAGCGCCGCCGTGACCGCCCGGTAGTCCTCCTCGCCCAGCGTCCCCGTCCGGGTCAGCTCGCGGGCGGCGAGGACGGCGGCGCGTTCGGCCGGGTCGGCCAGGCCGGGCGGACGTCCCTCGCGCACCGCGGTCAGCTCGGCCTCGGTCAGGCCGCAGGACCGGCCCACCGCCTCGTGCGCGTCGCGTTCGAAGTCGCTGCCCCAGTGGGCGGCGACCACGAGGATCGCCAGCTCCCTGGCCCGGTCCGGCAGCACCGACCCGTAGCGCACCGCCGCGCCCAGCGCCTGGAGCGCGCCGCCGACCGGCGGGCTCAGCAGCATGGCGTTGAACGGGCCGCGCAGCCGTCCCCGCTCGTCGGTGAGGGGGAAGACCTGGAGGCCCGCCGCCCGGGAGCCGCCGGTGATGGCGCGGTAGACCTCGCTCTGGGCGTCGTCCAGGTCTTCCGGGGGAAGGGCGGGCAGCCGGGCGGTCATGCGGTGCTCCTGTCTCGGCGACGCGGGCCACCCGGGCTCCGCCGACGGGTGGACCTGCGGTGACGTCTCGCGCTCGGGTGCCGGTGGCGCGGTTAGCCGTGGCCGGATCACGGAACATCCTAGGTCTCTAGCCGCGCGGCCGTCTTGGAGATCATGACCATGGAGTTCGAGACTCCCCACAGCCACCGACACCGTCCGCAGAGGTGTGCGTCGTGACCAGGACCGGGGTGTCCGGGCCGCTGCTGGTCGTGCTCGGCCTGCTGTCGGCGGTGGCGCCGCTGGCCACCGACATGTACCTGCCCGTGTTCACCGACCTGGCGGCCGACCTGGGGACGGGCGCGGCCGGCGTGCAGCTCACGCTGACCGCGTTCCTCACCGGGCTGGCGCTGGGCCAGCTCGTCATCGGGCCGCTGTCCGACCGGTTCGGCCGCCGCCGGCCGATCCTGCTGGCCACCGCCGCGGCCCTGGCCGCCTGCGTCCTGTGCGCGCTCGCGCCGGACATCCGGACGCTCGTCGCCCTGCGTTTCGTGCACGGGTTCGCCGGGTCGGCGGGCATCGTCATCGGCCGCGCGGTGGCGGCCGACCTGACGTCCGGCCGGGCGGCGGCGCGGATCTTCTCGCTGCTGGCCTCGGTGGTCGGCGTCGCGCCCGTCGTGGCCCCGCTGATCGGCGGCGCGCTGTCGCCCGCCGGGTGGCGCGCGGAGTTCTGGGTGATGGCCGGGATCTCGGCGGTGATGCTGCTCGGTTCGGCGCTCGTCGTGCCCGAGACGCTGCCGCCCGGACGCCGGCACGCGGGCGGCCTGGCCGCCACCGGGCGGACCGTGCGGCGGCTGTTCGCCGACCGGGGCTATCTCGGTTACGCCTTCTCCTTCGCCTTCGGCTTCGCGGGGCTGATGGGGTACATCTCGGCCTCGCCCTTCGTCGTGCAGAACGTCCTGGGCCTGTCCACCCCTGCCTACACCGTGACGTTCGCGGCCAACGCGCTGGGCATGACGCTGACCGGCCTGGCCGCGGCGCGCCTGGTGCGCCGGTTCAGCCCGGAGGGGCTGCTGCGGACCGGGCAGGGGGTCGTGCTGGGGCTGTCGGCCGTGCTGCTGGTGCTGCTGGGGGCGGGGGTGGCCGCGGTGGTGGTGCTGCCGGTGCTGTTCGCGCTGGTCAGCTCGTTCACGCTGATCATGGGGAACGCGGCGGCGCTGACGGTGGGGCGGGCGCCGTACGCGACCGGCACGGCGGCGGCCGTGATGGGCGCGTTGCAGTTCGCGCTCGGGGCGCTGGTCTCGCCGCTGGTCGGCCTGGGCGGCGCGGACACCGGGCTGCCGATGGGCGTCACGCTGGTCGTCAGCGCGCTGCTCGGCATCGGCGCCCGCCTGCTGACCCGGGGCCTGCCCGAGACCGGCCCCACCACCGCCGAGGCCCCCGCCCGCGGCTGAGCCCCGTCCGGTGGTGTCTTCCGGGCCTGGGGTTCAGGGGGCCGGGTGGGTGTGCAGGGCGGTGACGAGCCAGTCGAGGGCCGGTGCCGACGGGGCCGGGGGCGGCCAGGCGTTGATCACGGCGAGCAGGCGGAGGTAGCGCTCCCTGCGGGGGTCGTTCACCGCCGTCAGCCTGGTCAGCAGCCGCAACCGGAGGCCGGCGTCGTCGGGACGGCCCAGGAGGCGTGCGTACTCGCCGGCGACCGCCGCCACGACCGGCGCGGACTCGGGCGCGGCGGGATCCACGCCCGCCGCCAGCGCTTTCCCCGCCGCCCACACGCCCACCGACACGGCGTCCCGCGGCACCCCTTCCCCATGGCCCGCGGCACGGTCGGTGGCGTGGTCGGTGGTCAGGTCGTGCAGCCTCGCGCGGAAGGACGGGTCCGCCATCAGTTCGGCCAGTTCCAGCCACGCCTCCACCTGCTCCGGCTCGGCGTCGTCCGGCAGTTCGGGGGTCAGTGAGACCCGCATCCCCGCCAGTCCCGGCCCGGCGTCCGGGACGGCGGCGTCCAGGAAGTCGCCGACCAGGCGGCGGCGTTCGTCCTCCGACAGTCCTGCGAGTCTGTGCATGAGCTCCATCTCCTCGGGCCCCGAGCCGCGCCGGGCCACCGCCGTCAGCACCGCGCGCCGCATCCGCAGCGTGCGGATCCGCACCGCCAGGGCCTCGGCGTGCGCCGCCGCGACCTGCGCGAGCGTCAGCTCCCGGTCCACGACCTTGCGGACCGTGACCAGGTCGACCCCGAGGTCGCGCAGCGTGCGGACGAGGTCGAGGCGGGCCGCGGCGGCGGCGTCGTAGAGGCGGTAGCCGGCCGGGCTGCGTTCCACCGGCGGCACGATCCCGCGGTCGGAGTAGAACCTGATGGTCCTGACCGGCAGCCCGGTCCGCCGCGCCAGGTCGCCGATCGTGTAGAGGGTGCCGCCGTCCATGCCTCCACCTTGGCGTCTCCCCCTGGTGGAGACTCAAGCGCCTCCCTCGTTGCGCGGCTCCGGCCGATGACCGTGGTGTCAAGCCTCGGATCGTGACCGGCGTGATCGTAAGGTGGGACTGACCACCGGGGAGCGGTCCTGGACGTCGCCGCGCGCCTGGGTGCCCTCACTTCGACGGCTCGGGAGAAGTCATGGCTGAAGAGCACCCCCATTCCTACGGCGCCCACGACGCGGCCACCGTGTCGGCCGCCTACCGCAACGCGCTCGACGTGATCGCCGCCGTGGAGCCCGGCGTGGCCGGCGCGATCCGCGCCGAGCTGGCCGACCAGCGCGCCTCGCTGAAGCTCATCGCGAGCGAGAACTACGCCTCCCCGGCCGTCCTGCTCACGATGGGCACGTGGCTGTCCGACAAGTACGCGGAAGGCACGATCGGCCACCGCTTCTACGCCGGTTGCCAGAACATCGACACCGTCGAGCAGCTGGCGGCCGACCACGCCAAGGCCCTGTTCGGCGCCGAGCACGCCTACGTCCAGCCCCATTCGGGCATCGACGCCAACCTGGTGGCGTTCTGGGGCATCCTGGCCCACCGGGTGGAGGCCCCGGCCCTGGCCGCCGCCGGGGCGCGGCACGTCAACGACCTGTCGGAGGACGACTGGGAGACCCTGCGCAAGGCCCTGGGCGACCAGCGGGCCCTCGGCATGTCGCTGGACGCGGGCGGTCACCTGACCCACGGCTTCCGTCCCAACATCTCGGGCAAGATGTTCCACCAGCGCTCCTACGGCACCGACCCGGAGAGCGGCCTGCTCGACTACGACGCGCTGCGCGCGACCGCCCGCGAGTTCCGCCCGCTGGTGCTGATCGCCGGGTACTCGGCCTACCCGCGGCGCATCGACTTCGCCCGCATGCGGGAGATCGCCGACGAGGTGGACGCGGTCCTGATGGTGGACATGGCGCACTTCGCCGGGCTGGTCGCGGGCAAGGTGTTCACCGGCGTGCACGACCCGGTGCCGTACGCGCACGTCACGACGACCACCACGCACAAGTCGCTGCGCGGGCCGCGCGGCGGCCTGGTGCTGTGCCGGCGGGAGTACGCCGACTCCATCGACCGGGGCTGCCCGATGGTGCTGGGCGGCCCGCTCGGCAACGTGATGGCGGCCAAGGCCGTCGCGCTGGCCGAGGCGCGGCAGTCCGCGTTCGCCGACTACGCGCGGGCGGTGGCCGGCAACGCGGTCGCCCTGGCCGAGGGCCTGGCGCGGCGCGGCGTACGGCTGGTCACCGGCGGCACCGACAACCACCTGGTGCTGCTCGACGTGTCCACGTACGGGCTGACCGGCCGGCAGGCGGAGTCGGCGCTGCTCGACGCCGGGATCGTCACCAACCGCAACGCGATCCCGCGCGACCCCAACGGCGCCTGGTACACCTCGGGCATCCGGGTCGGCACCCCGGCGCTCACCTCACGCGGGTTCGGCACGCAGGAGTTCGACCAGGTCGCCGAGCTGATCGTCGGCGTGCTGACCGACACCACGCCGTCGGCCACCTCCAAGGCGAAGTACGACCTGCCGCAGAGCACCGCCGAGAAGACCCGCGCCGCGGCGGCCGAACTGCTGGCCGCCCACCCGCTCTACCCGGGCCTCGACCTGAGCTGACCCACCGGCCGCCCGACCCGCTCACTCCGGCCCGCGGCGGGCCCGTCGCGTGAAGTAGGCGGCGGCCGCCCGGGTGTGGGCGGGGAACGCGAGCTCGGCGGGCCCGTCGATGACCAGCCACTCGCTCGTCTCGTCCGTGGCCTCCATCGGCGGCAGCGCGGACGCGGTGACGCGCGGGCCGAGCCCGAAGATCAGCACGGTTCCGTCCGGGGCGCTGACCACGTCGAAGAGCGTGACGTCGGCGGCCTCGGCCACCACGCCCGTCTCCTCGCGCAGCTCGCGCACGGCCGCCTGCTGCCAGGACTCCCCCAGGTCGATGAACCCGCCGGGGAGGGCGAGCCGGCCGCGGCGCGGCTCGACGTCCCGGCGTACGACGAGCAGGCCGTCGTCCACGGGCAGCAGCGTCACCGCGACCGGCAGCGGGTTGAGGTAGCTGGTGTTCCCGCAGGCCGCGCAGGTGCGGGGCCAGGGCTGGCCGGGGGCGAAGGCGGCGCCGCAGAAGGAGCAGTACGCGTTCCTGATCACGCCGCGATCCTAGGGCCCGGCCCGGCGACCGGGACGGCTGGACGGCGGTGCCGCGGGGTCAGCCCGCGACCGAGCGGTCCGCGCGGCTGACCAGGGGGTTGCCGCGGTGGGGTTGCCAGGCGGCGCGCAGGCCGCGCAGCTCCTCCCGGACCCGGGCCGAGGAGATCAGCCGGATGTCGTCGCTCAGGTCGAGGACGGTGGCCGCCGCCTGGTCCACCTCCCCCGCGCGGAGGAGGGAGTGGGCGGCCCGCAGCCCGATCAGGGCACGGGTGCGCAGCTCGACCGGCCGTCTGGCCCGCATGGACGCGGCGAAGTGGCGGGCGGCGGTGGCGTGGTCGCCGAGCTGGGTGAGGGTCAGGCCGATCTGGTGCTCCAGGGACTCGCGCCGGTAGTTGCCCGTCCACTCCGACTCGGGGACGGAGTCGGCGCGTTCGAGCTGGGTCTCGGTACGGCTGAGCAGCCTGAGCGCGTCCCAGCGGGTGCCGGCGGCGGCGTGGGTCTCGGCGCGCATGCCGGTGATCCACGCCTGGGTGCGGGCGGGACCGTGCCCGGCCAGCGCGGACGCGGCCGCCTCGGCCAGGGCCAGCGCCTCGCCGTCGTGGCCCAGCTCGGCCGCCTGGACGGCCATGCTGCGCAGGGCGGTGGCGCGCAGCAGCAGGTCGGCGGCCTCGTCGGCGAGACGCACGCTGCTGATGTAGTAGCGCTGGGCCAGGGCGTGGGCGCCGGCGTCCATGGCCATGTAGGCGGCCAGGTAGCTCAGCTCGGCGGCGGCGGCGAACAGGTCGGGCCTGCGGCGGCCGGTGGTGCCGTGCAGCAGGGGCGTGACCTCGCGGGACAGGTAGGCGGCGACCGCGGCGCGGGCGTGGCCGCCGCCGTAGCGGTCGTCCAGGTCGGCGAAGGCGCGGGTGGTGGCGCGGATCCGTTCGACGTCGCCCGCGCCGGCCCGGCGGGCCGCCGCGCGGCCGCCCGCCCGCCGCGCGGCCAGGACCGATAAGCCCGATAAGCCGGACAACGCGGCCAGGGTGAACGTGCGCCGGTTGAGCAGGTCGTCCTCGCCCAGCACGGCGAGCCGGGCGACCGGGTCGCCGCGCCAGGGATCGTCGGCGGACGGCGACCCGCCCGGCTCCGGCCAGCCCAGATGCGCCGGGCGCAGGCCGGGCCTGCCCAGGCGGCGGCGGAACGCCTCGACCGCCGCGCGCACCGCCTCGGGGCGCGGGATGGTGCCGGTCAGCCAGTGGCCGACCGCCGAGCGGTCGTAGTGCACGCGCTCGCCACTCTCGGCGGCGACGGCGTTGACGTGCCGCGCGGTGGCCGCGTGGGTCCAGCCCGCCTGCTCGATCAACGCCGCCAGCGCCCGGTTGACGACTGGGTGGGTACGGCGGGGCGGCATCTCATCTTCACATCGCTTCACATCACTGTGGCCTCGACGGTGCGCCGGACGTGGCTCACCGTCAAGAGTGCGGGCCGTGCCCCTCGCGGGACGGCCCCGTACGGAGGACGGCGAGGGAGGGGCTGATGGACGGGCTGCACGGCGCGGGCCGGCACGAGACCGGCCTGGAGGAGGCGGCGCAGGAGGAGCTGACGGCCGCGCTGGCGGGCCGCCCGCTGGTCTGCGTCGAACGGTTCAGCACCGCGCTGCGCACCGGCTACACCGGCCCGGCCCCGGTCGAGGTGCTGCGCCCGGCGCTGAGCATCGGCTGCTACTCGGCGTGGGACCCGGCGCTGCCCGGCATGGTCGTCGCCGCCGAGGAGCGCACCAGGACCCGGTCCGTCGCCGAGCGGCACGCCTGGCTGCCCCGCGTCCGGCACGAGGCCGCCCGGCACCTGCTCAAGCTGGACCGTCCGCCGGTCGTCTTCACCTGGTACGACAACGCCCGCCTGCGCGAGCTGGCCGGCCCCGGCGGGGTGGTCGCGGCCATCGACGCCGACGTGCGGGCCGCGATCGAGGCCAAGCACCTGCTGGACGACCTGCTGCGGGCGGCCGGCGTGCCGGCGGCGGCCCGCGTCCCCTGCGTGCACGTCGAGCGGCTGCCCGGACTGGCCGAGCTGCGGCGCGCGGTCGGCACCGAGCGGGTCGTGGTGCAGGCGGGCCGGCGGGCGGACCGGCACGGCACCGTGGTCGTCGCGGGCGAGGACGACATGCCGCGCGCGGCCCGGCTGCTCGGGCCGTACCGGGTGGCGGCGTACGTGCCGGGCTGGCCGTGCACGATCGCGGTGCTCAGCGTGCCCGACCGCGACGGCGGCGTCCGGGTGTACGCCGACCGCCCCGCCCACACCTCGGCCGGGATCGCCGAGCTGGGCGCCGGGCCGATGCGCAGCACGGGCGACGACTGGTCGCGCCCCTGGCCGACGCCCGCCGCCGCGCTGCTCATCGAGTGCGCCGAGCGCATCGCGTTCTGGGCCTGGCGCAGGTACGGCGCGGCCGGCCTGTTCAGCGTGGAGGCCATCCTCACCCCGGGCGAACGGGTCCACCTGACGGCGATCAAGTGGCGGCACCAGGAGGGCACCGAGGTGGCGTCGGTCAACCAGCAGGCCGCCGGGTTGCCCCCGTTCGTGCTGGCCCACCTGTCGGTGATGCTCGGCGGGCCGGTGACCTGGCTGGGGGACGCGCAGGAGTTCAACCAGCGCACGCTGCTGCGCTCGGCCCGGCCGGGCGGGCCGTTCCACGTCCGGGTCCGCCTGGCCCGCGACACCCCCGTACGCGTGTCGGCCGCCCACGGCCCCGGCGTCTACCGTCTGGACCGGTCGGGGAGCCTGCGGTGGGTGCGGCGGGGGGCACACCCGTCGCAGGCGCGGGCGAGCCAGGGCGAGTTCCTGCTGGCCAATCTGCCCGAGCCGGACGTCGTCTGCCATCCGGGGGCCCACCTCGCCACCGTCGAGGGCGTCGCCGAGGGCGGGGCGCACCCGTTCGACGGCCCGGACACCGCCTCCCTGGCCACCCGGCGGATCGTCGCGGCCGTCGAGGACCTGTTCGACGAGGTCAAGGAGCTCTGATCGGCACATTGCCACAGGGAGCCCGCGGACCGATGAGTTCACCCGCCCCCGGTGGTCCAACCTGGTGTCACCCGACTCCGCGGAAGGACCCACCGATGAGCACCACGCACATTCTCGACATACCGGGCGGACGCCTGCGCTACCACGTCCGCGGCAGCGGCCCGCTGCTGCTGCTCGTGGGCGCGCCGATGGACGCCGCCCCCTTCGCCCCGCTGGCCGAGGAGCTGGCCGGCGAGCACACCGTCGTCACCCACGACCCGCGCGGCGTGTCCGGCAGCACGCTCGACGACCCCGGCCAGGACTCCACCCCCGACCTGCGGGCCGGCGACGCGCTCGCGATCATCGACGCGCTCGGCGCCGAGTCGGCCGACATGCTCGGCAGCAGCGGCGGCGCGGTCACCGGCCTCGCCCTGGTCACCCGCCACCCCACCCGCGTGCGCACCCTCGTCGCGCACGAGCCGCCCGTGCTGGAGCTGCTGCCCGACGTGGCCCGGCGCCGCGCCGAGGTGGACGACATGATCGAGACGTTCCGCCGGGAGGGCCCGGGAGCGGCGTTCGGGAAGTTCATGGCCACCGCGGGCTTCCAGACCGGCGAGGACGCCCCGGCCCCGCCGCCGAGCGAGTCGCCCGAGCAGGACCTGGCCGACGCCGCCCACTTCTTCCTGCACGAGCTGCGCGGCACCACCCGGTACGTGCCCGACGTCGCGGCGCTGAAGGCCGGGCCGGCCCGCGTCGTCGTGGGCGTCGGGGCCGACTCGGGCGGCCTGCTCACGTACCGCACCTCGCTGGCGCTGGCCGACCTGCTCGGCGCGCCGCCGGTGGTGTTCCCCGGCGAGCACAGCGGCTTTGTCGACCGTCCGAAGGAGTTCGCCGACGTGCTGCGCGAGGTGCTGGCCCGCTGACGCGGCGGGCCCTGGGCGGCGGGCTTCTGGTGGCTCGCTCCTGGTCGGGCGCCCCTGGTCGGGCGCTCAGCCGCCGGGGGTCAGGTTCGCCGGGAAGCCGCCGGTCGCGATCGGCCCCCAGCGGTCGATCGTGATCCGGATCAGCGACTTGTTCTGGCGGCGCATGGCCTGCCGGTACTCCTCCCAGTCGGGGTGCTCGCCGGCGATGCACCGGTAGTAGTCCACCAGGGCGTCGAGGGCCTCGGGCATGTCCAGCACCTCGCCTCGCCCGTCCACCTGGACGTAGGGGCCGTCCCAGTCGTCGGACAGCACGCACATCGAGACGCGCTCGTCGCGCCGGGCGTTCGCGGCCTTGGCGCGACCGGGGTAGGTGGAGACCACGATCCGGCCCTCGTCGTCGAGGCCGCACGAGACCGGCGAGAGCTGGGGACGCCCGTCGGCGCGGGTCGTCGAGAGCAGGCCGTGATGCCGGGGGCGGAGGAAGTCGAGAAGTTCGGGCAGATCGACGCGGCGGGCGGTCGCGATCCTGGGAGCCATACGGGACGCCTTTCCTGTGCGGTGCCGGCTTCGATCCTGCCATCCGGCGCGGGCCCCGGCTTCCGGGGCTCGCCCAGGCGGCCCTATGGTGTGGTTCGCCGGCATATGCCGGTACGTGCCCGAGGGGAGGAGCGGAATGCCGGAAGTCCGTCCGCTCCGGCCGGGCGATCCCGACAGGATCGGCGACCACCGGCTGCTCGGCGTGCTCGGCTCGGGCGGGCAGGGGGTCGTCTACAAGGGCGTCGACGGCGCGGGCCGCGAGGTCGCGATCAAGCTGCTGCACAGCCACCTGACCCAGGACGACGACGTCACCCGGGGCCTGCTGCGCGAGGCCGAGGCGGCGCGCCGGGTGGCCGCGTTCTGCACGGCCGCCGTGCTGGACGTGGGGGTGGCCGACGGGCGGCCGTACATCGTGAGCGAGTACGTCGCGGGCGACACGCTGCAGAGGCTCGTCCGGGAGTCGGGGCCGCGCACGGGGGGCGCCCTGGACCGGCTGGCGATCTCCACGCTGACCGCGCTGGCCGCCATCCACGAGGCCGGGATCGTGCACCGCGACTTCAAGCCGGGCAACGTGCTGATGGGGCCCGAGGGGCCGATCGTCATCGACTTCGGCATCGCCAAGGCCCTGGGCGCGACGACGCAGGCCTCGGCGCCGATGGGGACGCCGGCGTACATGTCGCCCGAGCAGTTCGCGGGCGAGCGGGTCGGGCCGGCGTCCGACGTGTTCAGCTGGGCGGGGACGATGGTGTTCGCGGCCACCGGCCATCCGCCGTACGCGGGCGAGACGGTCGCCGCCATCCTGCACAAGGTCATGAGCGGGACGCCCGACCTCACGGACGTGCCGGCCCGCCTGGTGGACCCGATCCGGTCCTGCCTCGCCAAGGACCCCGCCGCCCGTCCCACCCCCGCCGCCCTCCTCCGCCACCTCATCAGCGCCCCCGGCACCGCGGGGCCCGGTGCGCCGATCCCCCCGCCCGGAGCCGGAGCAATGGCCCATCCGACCGGAGCCGGAGCCGGTGCGACGGTTCCGCCGCGCGGGCCTGGGGCGACGGTTCCGCCGGCCGGGGGCGGAGTTGGGGCGACGGTTCCGCCGGCTCTGGGTGGGGCGACGGGGCCGGCGTTTCACGGGGAGGCGACCAGGCCGGGTACGGATCGGCGGGTGAGCAGGCGGGCCGTGGTGGTCGGCGGTGCGACGGCCGCGGTGGCTGCGGCGGCGTCCGCCTTCCTTCTTCTGCGCCCCGCGAACGGCCTCGCCGACGACCCGTCCCCCCGCCCCACCGGCGACCCGACCGGCCCCCCGGCGACGGGCACGGCGACGGGCACGCCCACGACAGCCGCGACGAGCCCAGCGCCCGGCACGTCCCCCACGGAGTCCCCCACCGGGTCCCCCACCGGGTCGCCCACCGGATCCCCCACGGCGTCCACCACCCGGTCCCCCGCGGCCGAGCCGTTCGGCGCGCCCGTCAGGGAGCCCGTGGCGCTGCCGGCGGGCAGCGGGACGCCGGCCGTCCTGGCCGCCGCCGGCGCCACCGTCGTCTGCGGCACGTCCAAGGGCACGGTGCTCGTCTGGGACCTCGGCCCGGCGTCCGCGCCCGTGCGCAGGCTGGGCGACGGCGGCGCCGCCGTGACCGCCGTGGCCTGCGGCGAGGGCAAGGCCGCCACCGGGCACGGCGACGGCGCGATGCGGCTGTGGAACCCGGCGGGCGGCGCTCTCCACACGAAGAAGGCGGCCGACCCGGTCATCGCCGTCACCACCGCCGGACGCGCGGTCGCCGTCACCCAGAAGTACGACAGCCTGAAGGACCTGCACAGCGTCGTCCGCCTGTGGAACCTCGCCACCGGCCGCCAGATCGGCCCCGCCGTCACCGACCACTTCCAGGGCGTCAACGGCCTGGCGTTCGGCCGCCTCGGCGACGACGAGGTGCTGGTCACCGGCGACGGCGCCAACCGCGTCCGGGTGCGCCGCCTGTCAGACGGAAAGGTGACACATACCTACAAGACCGGCGAGATCGGCGGCATCGAGCTGCTCGCCTGCGGCGAGCTGGACGGCCGTCCCGTCCTGGTCTCCACCCACCTCGACGCCACCCTGCGCGTCTACGACCTGGCGACCGGCAGGCGCAGGAAGAAGTGGAACTTCAGCCGCCGCAGCCCCGACGACCGGGGGGCGTCCGCGCTGGTCGTGGGCGCGCTCGGCGGCAGGCCCGTCGCGGTCGTCGCGCACGCGCCGGGCGGCGGCGAGACGGTCGTCCGCGTCTGGAGCCTGACCGACGGCAAGGTCGTCGGGGAGCTGGGCCCGGGGCCGGGCGCCGAGGTGCGGGCCCTGGCGCTGGCCGAGCTGGAGGGCCGTCCCGTGGTCGTGGGCAGCGGCGGCGACGCCCTGCTGAGCGCGTGGAGCCTCGGTCCCGCCTGACGCTCATCCAGGTTTAAGAATCGCGGCCTAGGGTTCGGGCTGTGCTCACGGACGAAGTGGTGAAGGAGCCCGTGCGGACGCGTCCGCGCCGGGTCTGGCGGCGGCGGCTGGCGACGGCGGTCGCGGTCCTGTTCGCGGCGGGGACGGCGGTCCGGCTCGGCGGCCTGGAGTCGGGCGTCCTGCTGGTCCCGCTGGTGTCCTTCACGCCGTACTTCGGGGTGGCGGCGCTGCTGATGCTGGGAGCGGCGGCGCTGGCCCGCAGCCGGGCGGCGGTCGCCGTCATGCTGGCGGTGTGCGTGTGCCTGGCCTGGCTGGTGCTCCCGCGCGCCCTGCCCGGCGGTGCGGACGGCGCGACCGGCCGCCCGTTGCGCGTGCTGACCGCCAACCTCAACGGCGGCCGCGGCGACGCCCGCACGATCGTCGACCTGGTCCGCACGCTGAACGTGGACGTGCTCAGCCTCCAGGAGCTGACCTGGGCGGAACGCGACCGGCTGGCGGCGGCCGGGCTGGAGACGCTGCTGCCGTACCAGGTCACCAAGCCGGAGACGTGGGGGCCGGTCGGCAGCGGCGTGTACGCGCGCCACCCGCTGCGCGAGCGCACGGGCCTGTTCCAGCCGGTCGGGCACCACATGCCGGTCGTGGAGGCGGCGCTGCCCGGCGGCGCGGTGGAGGTGGTGGTCGTGCATCCGGTGGCGCCGGTTCCCTCGACGGTGCCGGAGTGGGCGGCAGGGGTCGGGACGCTGCCGCCCGCGCCGTCCACGGGCGCGCCGCGGATCCTGGCCGGGGACTTCAACGCCACGCTGGACCACGCCGTGTTCCGGCGGCTGCTGGGCACCGGCTACACCGACGCGGCGGCGGCCACCGGCAAGGGGCTGGTCCCCACGTGGCCGATGCGCCGGATCCCGCCGCTGGTGGCGATCGACCACGTGCTCACGGACGGGCGGGCGCGGGCGGTGGACGTGCGCGTCCTCGACCTGCCCGGCTCCGACCACCGCGCCCTGTTCGCCGACCTCCGCCTCCAGAGCTGACCCGCCGGGCGTTCCGGACGGGCCGGGGCGGTGTCAGGCGATCCAGGCCGCCGTGTCGGTGGGCAGGCGGTCGCCGTCCAGGGCGCCGCTGGCCAGCAGGACCGTGCCGTGGGCGGGCAGCGGCACCGGGTCGGCGCCCAGGTTGACCACGCAGGTCAGACCGGAGTCCCGGGTGAAGGCGAGCACGTCGGGCCCGAGGTCGAGCCAGGTGAGCGTGCCGTCGCCGAGCCGCTCGGCGCGGATGCGCAGCCCGTCCCGGTAGAGGTTGAGCATCGAGCCCAGGTCGGCGGTCTGGGCCTCGACGGTGAGCTTGTTCCAGGCGTCCGGCTGCGGCAGCCACGGCGTGGCCGTGCCGAAGCCGAACGGCGGCTCGTCGCCCGACCACGGCAGCGGCACCCGGCACCCGTCGCGGCCCTTCACCGTGTGGTTCGAGCGCCGCCACATCGGGTCCTGGCGCAGCTCGTCCGGGATGTCGTCCACCTCCGGCAGGCCCAGCTCCTCGCCCTGGTAGATGTAGATGCCGCCGGGCAGCGCCATGGCCAGCAGCGCCGCCGCGCGCGCCCGGCGGTAGCCGAGCTCCAGGTCGGAGGGGGCGCCGTCCCTGCGGTCGCCGTGGTCCCAGGAGGTGTCGGCGCGGCCGTACCGGGTGACGACGCGGGCGACGTCGTGGTTGGACAGCACCCAGGTGGGCGGGGCGCCGAGCGGGGCGTGGGTGGCGAGGGTCTGCTCGATCACCTGGCGCAGCCCGGCGGACTCCCAGGGGCAGGCCAGGAACGGGAAGTTGAAGACGGTGTGCAGCTCGTCGGAGCGCAGGTAGCGGGCCAGTCGCTCCTGGTCGGGCAGCCAGACCTCGCCGACCAGGACGCGGCCGTCGTACTCGTCGTTGATCAGGCGCCAGCTGCGGTAGACGTCGTGGACCTCGTCCAGGTCCTCGTACGAGCCGGTCAGGCCGTCGGGCTTGGCGAGCAGGGCGGCCGAGTCGATGCGGATGCCGTCCACGCCGCGGTCGTACCAGAAGCGCAGCACGTCGTGGAACTCGCGGTGGACGTCCGGGTTGGTCCAGTTGAGGTCGGGCTGGCCGGGGTCGAACAGGTGCAGGTACCACTGGCCGTCGGGCACCTGGGTCCAGGCGGGGCCGCCGAAGATCGACTGCCATTCGCCGGGCTCGTCCCGGAACCAGAACCGGTCGCGCACGGACGGGTCGCGCAGCGCCTCCTGGAACCACGCGCTCGCGGTCGAACTGTGGTTCGGCACCACGTCGATGATGATCCTGATGTTCAGGGCGTGCGCCTCGGCGATGAGCTCCTCCGCCTCGGTCAGGGTGCCGAACACGGGGTCGATGTCCCGGTAGTCGGCCACGTCGTACCCGCCGTCGGCCAGCGGCGACGGATACCAGGGGTTGAGCCAGATCGCGTTCACCCCGAGCGCCGACAGGTACGGCAAACGTGCCCGCAGCCCCGCCAGGTCGCCCACGCCGTCACCGTTGCCGTCGGCGAAGCTGCGCAGGTAGACCTGATAGATCGCGGCTCCCCGCCACCACGTTTCGGACATGCTGAAGACAACTCCTTGCCATAGGTGGAGGCACTCAGCCCTTGAGGCTGCCGGCGGTGAGTCCCGCCATGATGTGCCGCTGGAAGATGAAGAAGACGATGACGGTCGGGATGCTGGCGATCACCAGGCCGCCCATGACCTGGTCCTGCGACACGGCTCCGGCGGTCTGGGCCAGGCCCACGCTGAGCGTCATCTTCTCGCTGTCGCTCATGACGAGCAGCGGCCAGATGAAGTCCTTGAACGAGGTGACGATCGTGAAGATCGACGTCACGCCGAGGATCGGGCGGGAGACCGGCAGCACCACCGACCACAGGATGCGGAACGGGCCGCCGCCGTCGATCTGGGCGGCTTCGAGCAGCTCGCGGGGGATGGAGTCGAAGAACCTCTTGAGCAGGAAGATGTTGAAGCCGTTGGCCGCGGCGGGCAGCCACAGGCCCCACGGGTTGTTCAGCAGGTCCCAGCCGAGGACCGGCACGTCGTGGATGGCGAGATAGGTGGGGATGAGCACGACCATCGGCGGGATCATCAGCGTGGCCAGCATGGCGCCGAGGATGACGTTGCCGAACGCCGGGCGCAGCTTCGACAGCGCGTACGCGGCGGCGACGTCGACCGACATGGTGATCAGCCAGCCGCCGCCGGCGTACAGGACGGTGTTCTTCAGCAGCGTGCCGATGTCGAACAGCTCCCACGACTCCAGGAACTTCCCGAAGTTCAGCTCCTTCGGGAAGAGCGTGGGCGGCACCTGGGCGAACTCCTCGGCCGACTTCAGCGCGCCGGTGATCATCCAGTACATCGGCAGGAGGAACACGACCGTGAACGTGACGACGGTCGCGACCAGGACCGTCCAGTAGACCCGCCGTCCCCACCGGCTGTTGAGCTGGTGCGGGGAGATGATCGTGCGGAACTGCACCTCGATGCGCCTGGGCGGCCGTCTCCTGGCCCGGCGTCCTGGCGAGGGCGGCGCGGCGGGGCGTCGCAGGGTGGCGTTCGACATGGTCAGCCCTTCTCCTCGCGGGTCAGCCGGAGCTGCACGGCGGCGAAGGCGAGCAGCACGACCATGAGCATCATCCCCAGCGCGCCGCCCGCGCCGTAGTCGCTGTAGGTGAACGCCTGCTGGAACATCAGGAAGACGACGGTGGCGGTGGCGTTCTCCGGGCCGCCGCCGGTGAGCAGGTACGGCTCGATGAAGACCTGCATGGTCGCGACGATCTGCAACATCAGCATGAGCAGCAGGATCAGCCGGGTCTGCGGGATCGTGATGTGCCTGATCCGCTTCCAGACGCCGGCGCCGTCGAGCTCGGCGGCCTCGTAGAGGTCGGGCGGGATGTTCTGCAGCGCGGCGAGGTAGATCAGGGTCGCCGAGCCCATGTTCATCCAGGTCGAGACGAGCACCAGGCAGAGCAGCGCGGTGTCGGTCGAGTAGATCCAGTTGAGTCCGGGCAGCGAGAAGAAGCCGAGGATCTGGTTGAACAGGCCGACGTCGGGGTCGTAGAACCAGCGGAAGAGCAGCACCGCGACGGCCGGGGGCAGCATGACCGGCAGGTACACCACGAACCGCAGGTAGGCCCGGCAGTGGCGGAGCTCGTTGAGCAGGATCGCCACCGCGAACGGCAGCCCGTAGCCGAGCACCAGCGCGAGGACGGTGAACATGAGCGTGTTCAGCCACGCGGGCCCGAAGGCCGGGTCGGCGAAGGCGGCCCTGAAGTTGTCCAGCCCGACCCACTCCGGCTCGTTGACCAGGTCGGTCTTCTGGAAGCTGAGGATGAACTCCTGGACGATGGGATACCAGGAGAACAGGACGAAGCAGAACAGCGCCCCGACCATGAACCCGTAGGCCGTCAGGTTCCTCCGCAACGCCCGGCGCAACGGCGAGGGCGGCCTCGGCCGTCGCGCGGCTCCGGCGGTCGCAATGCTCATGGGGTGTCTCCGATCACCGACTCGACGTACCGGGGCGCCGGCGGGTGCGGCGCCCCGGTCTCACGTTCCGCTCAGCTCTTGCCGAGCATGGCGTTCGCCTTGGTCTCGGCGTCCGCGAGGAGCTGGTCGACATCGGCGTCCTCGCGGCTCAGCACGGCCGACATGGCGACGTCGAGGATGGCGTAGAGCTCCTGGGCGTGCGGCGGCTCCATCTTGGGCGGGATGGTGGCCGAGGCGTCCACGTACGGCTGGTAGTTCTCCACCGGCAGGGTGGCGTTGGCCTTGCGGGCGTCCTGGATGGCCTTGCCGGTGGGCGAGGCGCCGTAGACGTCGTTGTCGGGCACGCCGACCGGGTTGCCGAGCGACTTGCCGCGGGCGAAGTCGAAGCGGCCCTTGTCGACGGTGTTGAAGCGGAAGTTCACCCAGGCCAGGCCGGCCTTGGCCTGCTCGGGCGTGGCCTTGGGGTTGACGAAGAACGCCTCGCCGCCGCTCAGCGACGCCTTGGCCTCGGGGAAGCCGGTGATGCCGTAGTCGGTGGCGGCGCCCTTGAACTTGTTGACCACGTCGGTGACGACGTCGGGGGCGCCGAGCATCATGCCGACCTTGCCCGAGCCCATGGCCTGCATGAGCGGCTCCCAGGCGTTGAACAGCTTGGCGCCGGTGCTCTTGTCCACCCAGCGCAGGTCCTTGAGGAACTGCAGCACGGCCTTGCCCTCGGGCGAGTTGAACGCGGCGGTCCTGCCGTCGGCCGAGACCATGTCGCCGCCGCGGCCGTACAGGGCCTGGTTGAAGTGCCAGCCGCCGGTGTTGCCGCCGGAGTACTCGCCGTAGCCGATGACGCCGCCGCCGAGCGCGGCGATCTTCTTGGCCGCCTCGCGGACCTCGGCCCAGGTCTTGGGCGGGCTGTTGGGGTCGAGCCCGGCCTTGGTGAACAGCGCCCGGTTGTAGACCAGGCCGACGCTGTAGTGGACGTTGGGGACGCCGTAGACCTTGCCGTCCTTGGTGACCAGGTCGCGGACGTCCTGGCGCAGGTCGTTCCAGTTCTTGATCTCACCGGTGTACGGCGTGATGTCCAGGCCCTGTCCCTTGGCGATCACGTCGCCGTAGTTGGTGACCGGCACCACGAACACGGTCTCCATCTGGCCGCCGGCCAGCTTCGGGCCGAAGGTCTTGGGGTCGAAGCAGGGCTGCTGGTCGGTGCTCTTGACCGTCACGCCGGGGTTGGCCTTCATGAACGCGGCCACGTCGTCGTCCCAGGCCTGCCGCTCCTTGGGGGCGGACTTCGCGGGCTGGCAGGCGACGGTGATGCTCACCTGCGCGGCGCCGGAGGCGCTGCCCTGCGCCTCGGGCTTGGTGTCGTCGCCACTGCCGCAGGCCACGGCGCTCATGCTCAGGCCTGCCGCCACGAGCAGCCCCACAGTCCTGCGATAGTCCGATCTCTTCATCGATCTGACCCTTCCGAAGCTTGACGAAGCCGGGGGACGGTGAGGCGCCCCGCTGTGCGCTCACAATGGCAGATCCCTCAGATGTCCGCAATGTTTCGACATAGGGTTGCAAGATAACGACTAGGTCACCGGAAGACGTTCTCAGGACGAGCCGCGAACCCGTCCCGTCGAGGCTCTGACCACCAGCTCCGGGTCGAAGAGCAGCTCGTCGGCGGGCACCACGTGCTTGTCGATCTGCGCGATGAGCAGGTCGACGGCGGCCCGGCCCATGGCGTCGATCGGCTGGCGCACGGTGGTCAGCGGCGGGTCGGTGCAGTTCATCAGGGCCGAGTCGTCGAACCCGACGACCGAGACGTCCGCCGGCACCGACAGGCCGGCCCGGCGCACGGCCCGCACCGCGCCGAGCGCGAGCATGTCGCCGGCGCACACGATGCCGGTCACGCCCCTGGCGACCAGCCTGGCGGCCGCCGCGTGGCCACCCTCCAGCGAGTACATGCTGTGCTCGACCAGCGCGGGATCGACCTGCCCTGCCACGGCGGCGAGCTTGCGCCGGGACGGCACGTGGTCGCGCGGCCCGAGCACCAGGCCCACCCGCTCGTGGCCGAGGCTGCGCAGGTGGCCGAGCGCGATCTCGGCGGCCACCACGTCGTCGGCCGACACCTGCGGGAACCCCAGGTGCTCGACGGCGGCGTTGACCAGGACGGTCGGCAGTTTGCGCTCGTAGAGCAGCTCGTAGTGCTCGTGGGAGGCGTCGGCCTGGGCGTAGTGGCCGCCGGCGAAGACGACGCCGCTGACCTGCTGGGAGAGCAGCAGGCTGACGTAGTCGGCCTCGCTCACCCCGCCGACCGTGCGGGTGCACAGCACGGAGGTGAAGCCCTGCTGGGCCAGGGCGCCGCCGACGACCTCGGCGAACGCCGGGAAGATCGGGTTCTGCAGCTCGGGCAGCACCAGGCCGACCAGCCGGGCGCGGTCGCCGCGCAGCCGGGTGGGGCGCTCGTACCCGAGCACGTCGAGGGCCGTGAGCACGGCCTCCCTGGTGGCCTCCGACACGCCGGGCTTGCCGTTGAGCACCCGGCTCACGGTCGCCTCGCTCATGCCGACCTTCTTGGCCACGTCTCCGAGTCGTCGGGTCATGCGCAAACTATACGACCAATCCCGCAAAGACTTGCAACAGCTTGCGCCCATCCTTGCGTGCGAGGGGGCGGATTTCCGCCGCTTCCGCAGGGGTCACGACCTGCTTCGTTCGCCGGGCCCGCGAAATCACGCGACAGTCGATTATTTGCGAAACGAAGTAGAAACATTGCGGATTTCTAGGAGTCAACTTAAGGTGCGGGCAACCCTCCCAGCCCGACGAGAGGTGACACCCCCCATGAGACGCAAGCCCTCCCTCTTACGACCGCTCGCGGCGGCCGTGGCCGTCGCCCTGGCCCTGATCGGCTGGACGGCCCCACCGGCCGCGGCCGCGGGCCCGAACCTGGCGGCCGGGAAACCGGTCACGGTGAGCAGCACCACCGACGTCTACGGCGGCGGCAACGCCACCGACGGCGACCAGGCCACCTACTGGGAGAGCGCCAACAACGCCTTCCCGCAATGGATCCAGGTGGACCTCGGCTCGGCCGTCAGCGTGAACGAGGTGGTCCTCAAGCTGCCCGCCACGTGGGAGTCCAGGACGCAGACGCTGACGGTGCAGGGCGGCACCGAAGGCTCGCCGCTCACGACGCTCTCGGCCTCGGCCGTGCGCACGTTCGCCCCGGCGGCGACGATCACCTTCACCGCGGCGACCGTCCGGTACGTCCGGGTGACCGTCACCGCCAACACCGGCTGGCCCGCCGCCCAGGTCTCGGAGTTCGAGGTGCGCGGCCCCGGCTCGGGCGACACCCAGGCCCCGTCCGCGCCCGGCGGCCTGGCCTACACCGAACCGGTCGCCGGGCAGATCAAGCTGACCTGGACCGCCGCCACCGACAACGTGGGCGTGACCGGCTACGACGTCTACGCCAACAACGCGCTGCGCGGCAGCGTCGCCGGGAACATGCTGACCTACACCGACACCCAGCCCGGCACGCTGACGGTCTCCTACCAGGTCAAGGCCAGGGACGCGGCGGGCAACCAGTCCCCGGCCAGCAACACCGTCACCCGCGTCGGCAGCGGTGGCGGCGGCTCCAACCTCGCCGCCGGCAAGCCGATCACCGCCTCCTCCTACGTGCACACCTACGTCGCCGCCAACGCCAACGACAACAGCGTGACGACCTACTGGGAGGGCGCGGGCGGCAGCTATCCGAACACGTTGACCGTGCAGCTCGGCGCGAACGCCGACGTCTCCTCGGTCGTGGTCAGGCTGGACCCGGCCGCCGTGTGGAGCACCCGCACCCAGACGTTCCAGGTGCTCGGCAGGGAGCAGGGCGCCTCGGGGTTCACGAACCTGGTCTCCTCGGCGGCCTACACGTTCGACCCGGGCTCGGGCAACACGGTGACGGTGCCGGTCGGCGCGCGGGTGGCCGACGTGCGGCTCTCGTTCACGGCCAACACCGGGGCCCCGGCGGGGCAGGTGGCCGAGCTGCAGGTCATGGGCGTGCCCGCGCCGAACCCCGACCTGACCGTGACCTCCCTGTCCTGGTCGCCGCAGGCGCCGGTGGAGACCGACGCGGTCACGCTGTCGGCCGTGGTCAGGAACGCCGGCAACGCGGCGTCGGCCGCGACCGACGTCGCCTTCTCCCTCGGCTCCGGCAAGGTCGCCACCGCGAACGTGGGCGCGCTGGCCGCGGGCGCCTCGGCGACCGTGACCGCGAACATCGGCGCCCGGGACGCCGGCAGCTACCCGGTCACCGCCAAGGTCGACGACGCCGGGACCGTCATCGAGCAGAACGAGTCCAACAACTCCCTCACCGGCCCGTCCCCGCTGGTCGTCAAGCCGGTGGACACCTCCGACCTGGTCGCCGCGCCGGTCTCCTGGACGCCGGGCAACCCGGCCGCCGGCAGCGCGGTCGCCTTCTCGGTCGCCATCAAGAACCAGGGCACGGTGGCCTCCGCCGCCGGCGCGCACGGCGTCACGCTGACCGTCGCGAACGAGGCGGGCACGGTCGTCAGGACCCTGACCGGCGCCCACAGCGGCGCGATCGCGGCCGGCGCCACCACCGCCCCCGTGTCCCTGGGCACCTGGACGGCCGCCGGCGGCCGCTACACCGTGAAGACCGTCATCGCGAACGACGCCAACGAGCTGCCGGTCAAGCAGGCCAACAACACCAGCGTCCAGCAGCTCTTCGTCGGCCGCGGCGCGAACATGCCGTACGACACCTACGAGGCCGAGGACGGCGTGACCGGCGGCGGCGCGCAGGTCGTCGGCCCGAGCAGGGACGTCGGCACGGTGGCCGGCGAGGCGTCGGGCCGCCGGGCGGTGACGCTGAGCCAGAACGGCTCCTACGTCGAGTGGACCACCAAGGCCGACACCAACACCCTGGTCACCCGCTTCTCCATCCCGGACGCCCCGGGCGGCGGCGGCACGAGCTCGACCCTGAACATCTACGTCGACGGCGCCTTCCACAAGGCCATCGACCTGACCTCGAAGTACGCCTGGCTGTACGGCGCGGAGGCGAGCCCCGGCAACTCCCCCGGCGCCGGCCCGGCCCGCCACATCTACGACGAGGCCAACGTCATGCTGAACGCCACGGTCCCCAAGGGCAGCAGGATCAGGCTGCAGAAGGACCCGGCCAACAACACGACCTACGCCATCGACTTCGTCAGCCTGGAGCAGGTCTCGCCGGCCGCCAACCCCGACCCCGCGCACTACGCCGTACCGGCCGGGTTCTCCCAGCAGGACGTGCAGAACGCCCTGGACAAGGCGCGCCAGGACGCCAACCTGACCGGCGTCTACCTGCCCGCGGGCACGTACCAGACGACGGGCAAGTTCCAGGTGTACGGCAAGGCCGTCAAGGTGGTCGGCGCGGGCCCCTGGTACACCAGGTTCGTCTCGCCCTCGGGCCAGGACGGCACCGACGTCGGCTGGCGCACCGAGGCGTCGTCGAACGGCTCGACGTTCGCCGGGTTCGCCCACTTCGGCAACTACACCTCGCGCATCGACGGCCCCGGCAAGATCTTCGACCTGTCGAAGGTCTCGAACATCACGATCGACGACCTCTGGGTCGAGCACCAGATCTGCATGTTCTGGGGCACGAACGTCGACCACGTCACGATCAGGAACTCGCGCATCAGGAACACCTTCGCCGACGGCGCGAACTTCACCAACGGCAGCACGAACAACCTGATCACCAACGTCGAGACCCGGGCCACCGGCGACGACAGCTTCGCGCTGTTCGCGGCGATCGACAACGTCAACGCCGACCAGTCGGGCAACGTCTTCGAGAACATCACCTCGCTGCTGACCTGGCGGGCCGCGGGCGTCGCGGTGTACGGCGGCCAGAACAACGTCGTGCGCAACGCCTACATCGCCGACACCCTGGTCTACTCGGGCATCACGATCAGCTCGCTGGACTTCGGCATCCCGATGCGGGACTTCGGGCCGGGCCAGACGAAGTTCGAGAACATCTCGCTCGTCCGCGCCGGCGGGCACTTCTGGGGACAGCAGACCTTCCCGGCGATGTGGATCTTCTCCGCGTCCAAGAAGTTCACCGCGATCCGGGTCACCGACGTGGACATCGTGGACCCGACCTACAGCGGGATCATGTTCCAGACCGGCTACTCCAGCCCGAGCACGCCGCTGAACCCGGTCACCGACACCGTGTTCACGAACGTGTCGATCTCGGGGGCCCACCGCAGCGGCGACGCCTTCGACGCCAAGTCGGGCTTCGGCATCTGGGTCAACGAGCTGCCCGAGCCGGGGCAGGGCCCGGCGGTCGGCTCGGCGACGTTCGGCAATCTGCGGCTGAGCGACAACGCGACGAACATCCGCAACACGACGAGCACGTTCACCCTCAACGTGAACTGAGCCCGTCCCGACGTGCCGTCCGGGTCCGCGGGGCCCGGACGGCACGTCCGCGATATGACCCAAATGGTATGCAAGCTCCGTGGACAACTTTAAAGTTTCTTTACATAATCCGATGAACCCGCTGGTCGCGGGCCCGCGCTCGGGCGACGAAAGGGTTGTCCACCATGAAGCGAACGCGCCGTCTCCTCGTCGTGCTGCTGGCCTCCGTCCTGGCGGCACTGGGCGTCCTCGTCGTCCAGACCTCCGCCCAGGCGGCCAACCTCCTCACCAATCCGGACTTCGAGACCGGATCCCTGTCGCCGTGGTCGTGCACCGGCGGGCTGGGGTCGGTGGTCTCCACCCCGGTCCACTCCGGCACCAAGGCGCTGGCCGCGGCGGCCAGCGGGTCCGACACCGCGCAGTGCACCCAGTCGGTGTCGGTGCGGCCGAGCACGACGTACACGCTGAGCGCGTGGGTGCGCGGCAGCTACGTCTACCTCGGCGTGACCGGCGGCTCCTCCTCCTGGACGTCGTCGGCGGGGGCGTACACGCAGCTCACCGTGTCGTTCACGACCACCGCGAGCCAGAGCACCGCGGTCATCTTCCTGCACGGCTGGTACGGGCAGGGCACCTACTACGCCGACGACGTCAGCTTCGACGGCCCCGGCGGCACCGCCTCCCCCACGATCACGCCGACGGTCACCCCGACCGTGACGCCGACCGTGACGCCGACCGTGACGCCCACGGTGACCCCGACCGTCACCCCCACGGTCACGCCGACCGTGACCCCCACCGTGACCCCCACCGTGACGCCGACCGACACCACCTGCCCGACCAAGCCGCGCCCGGCGGGCAAGGTGATCCAGGGCTACTGGGAGAACTGGGACGGCGCGATCAACGGCGTGCACCCGCCGCTCGGCTGGATCCCGATCACCGACCCGCGCATCAAGGCGCACGGCTACAACGTGATCAACGCCGCGTTCCCCGTCATCCGCTCCGACGGCACCGTGCTGTGGGAGGACGGCATGGACGCCACCGTCAAGGTCGCCACCCCGGCCGAGATGTGCCAGGCCAAGGCCGCGGGCGCGACGATCCTCATGTCCATCGGCGGCGCGGCGGCCGGCATCGACCTCGGCTCCAGCGCCGTCGCCGACCGTTTCGTGGCGACCGTCGTGCCGATCCTGAAGAAGTACAACTTCGACGGCATCGACATCGACATCGAGACCGGCCTGACCGGCGGCGGCAGCATCACCCAGCTCTCCGCCTCGCAGTCGAACCTCATCCGGATCATCGACGGCGTGCTCGCCCAGATGCCGGCCGGGTTCGGCCTGACCATGGCGCCGGAGACGGCGTACGTGACGGGCGGCAGCGTGACGTACGGGTCGATCTGGGGCGCGTACCTGCCGATCATCAAGAAGTACGCCGACAACGGCCGCCTGTGGTGGCTGAACATGCAGTACTACAACGGCAGCATGTACGGCTGCTCCGGCGACTCCTACTCCGCCGGCACCGTGCAGGGCTTCACCGTGCAGACCACCTGCCTCAACAACGGCCTGACCATCCAGGGCACGACGATCACCGTGCCCTATGACAAGCAGGTGCCGGGCCTGCCCGCGCAGCCGGGCGCCGGTGGCGGGTACATGGCCCCCTCGCTGGTCTCGCAGGGCTGGAACGCCTTCAACGGCCAGCTCAAGGGCCTGATGACCTGGTCGATCAACTGGGACGGCTCGAAGGGCTGGACGTTCGGGGACAACGTCAAGGGCCTGCAGGGCCGCTAGGGACAGGACGCGGCGGCCTTCCGGCGCGCCAGGGGCGCCGGAAGCGCCGCCGTGTCCGCGAGATAACGCTTGGCTGTGAATCCGGCCCACTGGTTTGCCGCGTTTGCGGGGGCATGGAACGCTCTAGGCAAAAAGCGCCGAGGACCAGGTGGGGATTCAGGTGTCAACAGTAAGCGGGAGGGCGGCGGCGCGGCGTTCTGGCCGGTTGGCCACCTGCGTCATGGGGTTCGCCGCCATGGCGCTGCTCGCGGCCGGCTGCTCCCTCGGCGCCACCGCCGACCAGGAGACCACCGGCGCCCAGCCGCCGCCGGCGTCCTCGCCCGCCGCCACCGCCGAGGCGCTGAAGCCGCCGCCCGTGGACGCCGACTGGCCGCGCTGGGGCCTGACCCACACCGGCGTCAGCGCCAACAACATCACCCCGCGCCTGGAGCAGGACGTCGCCCGCGCGCTGTCCGAGACGCCGATGCTGCAGAACCAGCACATCATGGGCTTCGGGGCGCTCAACCCCGAGCCGCGGCGAGGCGAGTACTTCTGGGAGGACCTCGACAGCCGGACGAACTTCATGCGGGAGTCCGGCGGCACCGGCGTGATCACGCTGTGCTGCGCCCCCGACTGGATGAAGGGCGGCCCCGAGGGCCCGACCGAGGAGTCGGCCTGGAAGGAGCACCTGGAGGACGCGCCGTACCCGGAGCACTTCGACGACTTCGCCAAGCTGGCGGCGACCGTGGCCGAGCGCTACCGGGACGTCAAGTACTTCATGGTCTGGAACGAGTTCAAGGGCTTCTGGCGGGACCACAAGAAGCCCGCGGACTACAAGGGCTACACCGAGCTGTACAACAAGGTGTACGACGCGGTGAAGGCGGTCCGTCCGGACGCCAAGATCGGCGGGCCGTACCTGGGCTTCGACAGCGACAGCAAGGGCGACACCGAGCTGCGCGGCCCGTGGGGAGCGGTCAACCAGCACGCCCTCGACGCCTTCGAGTACTGGTTCAAGAACAAGAAGGGCGCCGACTTCGTCGTCGTGGACGGCGCCTCCCCCACCGAGACCCACGAGCTGCTGCCCGACGCGTTCGGCGCCCTGGGCAAGTTCAGCGCGATCACCAAGTGGCTGCGCGAGAAGACCGGCGACCTGCCGGTGTGGTGGTCGGAGTGGTACTTCGTGCCCGAGGACGGCACCGTCTGGGACGAGCCCATGCGGCTGGCCGTGCAGGCCGTCTCGATGATGGAGTTCGCCCGGAGCGGCGCGAGCACCGCCCTGTACTGGAACCCGCAGGCCAAGGACGGCGAGTGCCGGGCCTGCATGTGGGAGCCGCGCACGGGCGCGCTGATGCCCACCGGCAAGCTGGTGAGCGACTTCACCCGCTGGTTCCCGGCGGGGGCCGAGCTGGAGCCGGTCACCTCCTCCGACCCGCGGGTGCGGGTGCTGGCCCAGCCCAAGCAGCTCCTCGCGGTCAACACCACGGGCAAGCAGGTCACCACGACGGTGGACGGCAAGGAGCTGACGCTCAAGCCGTACGAGATCAAGTGGAGCGACCGCTAGCCGGAGGCGGCGCGCGGTGATCACACGGGCGAGATGGCGGTCCGGTATGACGGCCGCCATTGATCCGGCTGACTCGCCTTGGCACGATGCGCAAGATCCCGTGTCAATCCATCGAGGGAACTTGCGCATGTTGAAGCTCCGACCAGGGCTGAGCGCGCTCGTCGTGATCGCGTCGCTCAGCCTGACGACGCCGCCCTCGCAGGCGGCCCCGCGCGGCGCGCCCGCCTGCGCGCCCGGCACGACCGTCACCACCGACTCGGGCCAGGTGTGCGGGATCGCGGGCGAGGGCCTGCGCTCCTGGCTCGGCATCCCCTACGCCGCCCCGCCCGTCGGCGACCTGCGCTGGACGCCCGCACGCCGGGCCACGCCCTGGCCCGGCGTGTTCTCCGGCACCGGACGGGGCAGCCCCTGCCCGCAGGCGGAGCTGCTCGGCTCCCCCTCCGAGGACGAGGACTGCCTCAAGCTCAACGTCGCCGCTCCCGAAGGGGCGCGGAACCTGCCCGTCATGGTGGAGTTCCACGGCGGCGGCTTCCGGTACGGCGCCCCCTCCGACGGCTCCTACCTGGCGAAGGCCGGCGACGTCGTGCACGTCGGCGTCGGCTACCGGCTGGGCGTCCTGGGCTTCCTGTCCCACCGGGCCTTCGGCCGGAACGCCGGCAACTACGCCCTGTCCGACCAGCAGGAGGCGCTGCGCTGGGTGCGGCGCAACATCGCCCGCTTCGGCGGCGACCCCGGCAACGTGACGATCTTCGGGGCCAGCGCCGGCGGGTCGAGCGTCTGCGCGCACACGGCGTCGCCGACCGCGAAGGGCCTGTTCGAGAAGGGGATCGTGCAGAGCGGCGAGTACAACTCGCTGCGCGGCGTGAACACCTTCTGGCAGCCGCAGGACTGCAAGGCCGAGCTGCCCACGCAGGCCGAGGCGCAGGCCCAGGGCGGCCGGTTCGCCGCCGCGCTGGGCTGCGAGCAGGCCGCCGACCCGGCCGCGTGCCTGCGGGCCAAGCCGGTCAAGGCGCTGCTCGACCAGTCCGGCGACGGGCTCGGCCCGGACCGCGGGACGATCGCCCCCATCGTGGACGGCCGCATCCTGACCATGTCGCCGTCCCGGGCGTTCGCCAGGGGCAAGGTCAACAAGGTCGCCCTCATGCACGGCGTGGGCCGCGACGAGGTCCAGCTCCCCGCCGCGAACACCCCGGCCGAGTACGAGACTTTGGTCCGCCGGCAGTACGGCCCCCTCGCCCCCGAGGTGCTCGCCCGCTACCCGCTGGCCAGGTTCCCCGCTCCGGCGGCGTTCATCGCGTACCGGACGATCGTGGCCGACAGCAACTCGGTCTGCCCGGCGCTGCTCAACGACGAACGGCTGGCCGCGCACCTGCCGGTGTTCGCCTTCCAGGTGGACAACGCCGACGCGCCGCCGCTGTTCTTCCTCGACCGGACCAAGCCGAACGGCGCCTTCCACATCAGCGAGGCGCCCTTCCTGTACTCCGACGTCAAGGACCTGGACGCCAACCAGCGCTCCTTCGGCGCCCAGCTCGTCGCCCAGTGGACGGGCTTCGCCCGTACCGGCGACCCGACCGCGGAGGGGACCCCGCTGTGGCCCCGGTACACCCGCACCGACCCCGCCGTCATGTCCCTGGCCCCGGCCGGTGACAGCCAGGTGACGCGGGAGATCGCCAGGCAGCACCAGTGCGCGTTCTGGAACAAGGAGGCGACCTCATGATCCGGCTGCTGACCGCGCTCTGCCTCGCGCTGCTGCAGGGCCCCGCGCCCGCGCAGGCGGCGACCGGCGGCGACTGGCCCATGTGGCAGCAGGGCCCGCTGGGCTGGCGGCACAACGCGGCCGAACGCGCGATCAACCCGCGCACGGTCGGCGGCCTCGCGCTGAAGTGGGCCTTCGCCTATCCCAAGGAGGCCGGCACGCCGCGCAGCCAGCCCGCCGTCGTGGGCGACACCGTGTACTTCGGCTCCCCCGAAGGCAAGCTCTACGCCAGGGACGCCGCCACCGGCGCCGCCCGCTGGGAGTTCGACCTGACCACCGTCGGCACCGGCCGCACCCAGGTGCAGGACGGCCCGGCCGTGGCCAGGGGCAAGGTGTACTTCGGTGACGTGCGCGGCTGGTTCTACGCCGTCGACCAGCGCACCGGCCGGCTGGCCTGGGCCCGCCGGCTCGACGACACCGTCACGGCGATCGTGACCAGCTCGCCCCTGGTCTTCGGCGACCGCGTCTACGTCGGCGTCTCCAGCGGCGAGAACATCCTCGGCAAGGAGCACGCCTGCTGCACCTTCCGCGGCCACCTCGACGCCATGGACGCCGACACCGGCCGCCCGGTCTGGCGCTTCAACACCGTCCCGAAGGCCCGCCAGGACGGCACCTGGCCCAACGGCGTCCCCCGGTACGCCCCCTCGGGCGGCGGCGTGTGGAGCTCCCCCGCCCTCGACCCGGTCACCCGCACCCTGTACGTCGGCACCGGCCAGAACTACACCGGCAGCGCCGGCCACTACGACTCGGTGCTGGCGCTGGACATCGACACCGGCCGCCCGCGCTGGACCCGGCGGATGACCGACGTGGACACCTGGCGGCTGGAGTGCTCGCTGCCCACCCCCGAGGACCGCGAGTACTGCCCCAACCTCCCCGACGGCACCGCGCTCGACTTCGACCTCGGGGCCGCGCCCAACCTGTTCAGGGCGGGCGGGCGCGCCCTGGTCGGCATCGGGCAGAAGGCGGGCGTGTACCACGTGCTCGACGCCCGGACCGGGAAGATCGTCTGGCAGCGGCAGCTGTCCAAGCCGATGCCCGGCGGCGGCCTGTCCGGCGTCCAGTGGGGCACCTCCTTCGACGGGCAGCGCCTGTACGTGGCCACGTACATGGCCCAGCCCGGCACCCTGTTCGCCCTCGACCCGGCCACCGGGCACCTGCTGTGGGAGACGCCCAACCCGGCCGACGGCTGCGCCACCGGCGGCGCGGCCCAGTACCCGAACGTCTGCCGCCTCGGCCACACCCCGGCCGTCTCCAGCACGCCCGGCCTGGTCTGGGAAGGCAGCATGGACGGCAAGATGCGGGCCTACTCGGCGCGCACCGGCGAGGTCGTGTGGGCCTACGACACCATGCAGGAGGTGCAGGGGGTCAACGGCCTGACCGGGCGCGGCGGGGCCGTCTCGGGCGGCGGCGGGGCCGTGGTGTCGCACGGCATGCTGTTCGTCCAGTCCGGGTACTCCTTCACGCCGTACCCGAACCCGTACGGGTCGGTGTTCCTGGCCTTCAGCCTTCCGTAGGCGCCGCCGGGGCGGTCGAGCCGCGCACCACCAGCTCGGTCGCCAGCTCGACGTGGTGGGAGTCGATGCGCTCGCCGGCCGCCAGCCGCAGCGCGGTGCGCAGGGCCGCCCGGCCCATCTCGCGCAGCGGCTGGCGCACGGTGGTGAGCTGCGGCGAGGCCATCCGGGCGATCTGGGTGTCGTCGAAGCCGACGATGCTCAGGTCCTCCGGGATGCGCAGGCCGCGCGACCTGGCGGCCTCCATGACCCCGAGCGCGATCTCGTCGCAGCCGGCGAAGATCGCCGTCGGGGGCTCCGGCAGGTCGAGCACGCTCGCGCCGTTGTCCAGGCCGTCCTGGTAGTGGAAGTGGGCGGTGCGCACGTAGCCGGGCGGCTCGGGCGCGCCGGCCGCCTCCAGCGCCGCGCGGTAGCCGTGCAGGCGGGCCTGGTTGCAGGCCGAGGTCGGCGGGCCGCCGATGTAGGCGATGCGGCGGTGGCCCAGCGACAGCAGGTGCTGGGTGGCGGTCAGGCCGCCGGCGAAGTTCGTCGAGCCGACGCTGGTCACGCTGGTGGTCGGCAGGTTGAGCGGGTCGATCACGACCAGCGGCAGCCGGGCCCGCGTCAGCGCCCCGAGCTGCGCGCCGGTCAGCTCGCTGGTCACCACGATGAGCGCCCGCCGCCCGGCGGCGACCAGGTCGCGCGCCCAGCCGCCGGTGCGCTGGTGGCTCTTCCTGATGCTGACGACGACCGACGTCTCCAGCTCGTCGCCGGCCTCGATCGCGCCGTGGATGATCTCGGTGGAGTAGGCGTTGAGGTCGTCGTCGAACTGCACCTCGACCGTGGCGGGGCCGCCCGCCTCGCCGCGGCGCGGCGTGGCGGGCACGTAGTCGTGCTGCTGGAGCAGCGACTGCACCAGCGAACGGGTCGCCGGAGCCACGTCGCTGCGGCCGTTGAGCACCTTGGAGACGGTGGCGACGGACACGCCGGCCGAGGCCGCGACGGTGGCCAGCGTGGCGCGCCTAGGAGCCGGCATCTGTTCCTCCTCGGATCTCCACGGGTGTGACCAGCCGCCTGCCCGCGCCGGCGGGCCGCGTCGGCCCGGTCAGCCGGACCACGCCGCGGCACGGCAGGTCGGCGGCGGACGTGCCGACGAGCACCTCGACGTCTCCTGGCTCCACGACGCGCCGCAGGTCGCGCCCGGTGAAGGCGGTCCTGTCGGTGTGGACGAGGAAGGAGACCCGCCTGCTCTCGCCCGGTTCGAGGTGCACCCTGGCGAAGCCGGTGAGCTGCTTCACCGGCCTGGTGACCTGGGCGAGGACGTCGTGCAGGTAGAGCTGCACGACCTCGTCGCCCGCCCGGCCGCCGGTGTTGGCGACGCGGACCGAGACGGTGAACTCGCCGTCGGTCGGGACCTCGGCCGCGCTGATCCGCAGGTCGCCGACCTCGAAGGAGGTGTAGGAGCGGCCGTGCCCGAAGGGGAACAGCGGGGTGGGATCGAGGTTGCTGATGCCCTTGCTGTCGGCTCCGAGCGGGGGCTGCAGGTAGGTGCCCGGCTGCCCGCCAGGATGGCGGGGTATCTGCACGGGAAGCTTGCCTCCAGGCTGGACACGACCGCTCAGTATACCGGCGATCGCCCCGCCGCCCTCCTCTCCCGGCATGAACGCCTGGACCAGCCCGGCGGCTCCGGCGTGCGCCTCGCCCAGCGCGTACGGGCGGCCGGAGACGACCACCACGACGACCGGCGTGCCCGTCGCGAACAGCTCGGCCAGCAGGTCGGCCTGGAGTCCGGGCAGCCGCAGGTCCTCGGCGTCGCAGCCCTCGCCCGACGTGCCCTGGCCGAACAGCCCGGCCAGGTCGCCCACGACCGCGACGCACAGGTCGGCCGCGCGGGCGGCGGCGGCCGCCGCGGCGAACCCGGACCGGTCGCCGCCCTGGACCGCGCACCCCGGCTCGTGCACGATCTCGGCGCCGGGCAGCTCGGCGCGCAGCGCGTCCAGCACGGTCGGGGCCTCGACGCCCAGCCCGAGCCCGGGGTAGCGGGGCAGCACGTGGTTGGGGAAGGCGTAGCAGCCCATGAACGTGCGCGGGTCGTCGGCGCACGGGCCGACGACGGCGATCCGGCGAAGGCCCGCGCGCAGCGGCAGCGCCGTCCCGGGGTCGAGCAGCACGATCGAGCGTTCGGCCAGCTCGCGGGCGAGGGCGCGGTTGGCGGCCGAGTCCAGCTCGACGTCCGGCGCGCCGGCGACCGAGCCCTCCGGCGTCCAGCCGGGGTCGAGCAGGCCGAGCTGCACCTTCTGGGTGAGCAGCCGGCGCGCGGCGCGGTCGATCAGCGACTCGGGCAGCTCGCCGCGGCGCACCCGCTCGACCAGGTGGGCGCCGAAGCCGAGGGTGTCGGGCAGCTCGACGTCCACGCCGGCGGCCAGCGCCTGTGCGCCCGCGTCCGCCGGATCGGCGGCCACCTGGTGCATGGTCGCCAGGAACGGGACCGCCCAGTAGTCGGACACGACGGTGCCGGTGAACCCCCACTCCTCGCGCAGCAGCTCGGTCAGCAGCCAGGAGTCGACGGCGGCGGGCACGCCGTCCACGTCGGAGTAGGAGTTCATCACCGAACGGGCGCCGCCCAGGGTGATCGCCGCCTCGAACGGCGGCAGGATCATGTCCGTCAGCTCGCGGCGGCCCATCGGGACCGGGCCGTGGTTGCGGGCGGCCCGCGAGGCCGAGTACCCGGCGAAGTGCTTGAGCGTGGCGATCACGCCGGCGCTCTCCAGGCCGCGCACGTACGCCGTGCCGAGCATCGAGACGAGGTACGGGTCCTCGCCCATCGTCTCCTCGACCCGGCCCCACCGGTAGTCGCGGACCACGTCGAGCACCGGGGACAGCCCCTGGTGGGCGCCCACGGCGCGCATGTCCCGCCCGATGGCCGCGGCCATGCGCTCGACCAGGCCGGGGTCGAAGGTGGCGGCCCAGGCGATGGCCGCCGGGTAGACGGTGGCGCCGTAGGTGGTGAAACCGGTCAGGCATTCCTCGTGCACGAGGGCGGGGATGCCGAGCCTGGACAGCCCGACGACCTCGCGTTGCAGCCGCACCACCTCGGCGGCGCCCTCGGCCACCGTCACCGGGACGCTGCCGAACACGCGGGTCAGGTGGCCGAGCCCGTGCCGGGCGGCCTCGCCCAGGGGCACGGTGCCGGAGGCGGCGAAAACGTCCTGCATGGGGGCCACGTTGTGGGTGCCCGTGCCGTCCGGGTCGGGGGCGGGGGCCGCCTCCTCGTGCGCCATGTCGTTGCCCACCCACCGGCTGCCGAGCTGGGCGACCTTCTCCTCCAGCGTCAACTCCTGAAGGAGGGCCTCGACGCGCTCGGCCACGGGAAGCGCCGGGTCCAGCCACGGACCGAGGACCCGATCCGCCGGGGTCCGATCTAGAGCCGTCATGAACTGCACTCCTTCAAGAGTTCTGCCGCAAAGTTTCGAAACATTTCGGAGCTGGGCCTGCCACCTGCACAATGCCGCAACTGGGGCAGAATAGCCAGCTAGATGCCCGCGCGAGATTACTACACAGGCCCGGCCGCCGCCCAGCTCCGTTTCCGCGACAGAGGTCTTGACAGGGAAATGGTCGAAATCTAGATTGACGTGCCGCGCGGTCATGTCGCAAATGTTTCGACTAGTTCACTCAACGGCGAGCGGACGAGCGGCATTGGGGGGTTTGCCGATCCGACCGCCGGCCAACGCGTCCCAAGGACAACCGAGCCGCGGCCAGGCCACGGCATTCGAGTACGGAGATCAGCGTGGAGACCAGGACAACCTCTCGCCGCACCTTCCTCAGCCTCTCGATGGGGCTGCCCCTGGGAGCCGCGCTCGCCGCCTGCGGCACGTCGGGCCCCACCCGCGCCGGTGGCGGCGGTCCGACCGGCGGTGGCGGCGGCGGCGGCGCCAAGGCCACCTACTGGTACCTGTCGGTCGAGCCGCAGGAAGGCGTGCGCCGCCGGGCGATCGAGCGCTTCAACAAGGCCAACCCCAACACCCAGATCGAGGGCACGGCGTTCCAGAACGACGCCTACAAGACCAAGATCAAGACGGCCATCGGCGCCGGCCAGGCCCCCACGCTGATCTGGGGCTGGGGCGGCGGCACGCTGCGCAGCTACGTGCAGGCCGGCCAGGTGGAAGACCTCACGTCCTGGTTCTCCGAGAACGCCGCCGTCAAGGACCGGCTGTTCCCCTCCTCCTTCGGCGCGGCCACCGTGGACGGCAAGATCTACGCGATGCCGTGCGAGACCGTGCAGCCGATCGTCCTGTACTACAACAAGGAGGTCCTGGAGAAGGTCGGCGTGCAGCCACCGACGACCTGGGGCGAGATCATGGACATCGTGCCCAAGATCAACGCCAAGGGCATCGCGCCGTTCTCGCTCGGCGGCCAGTCGCGCTGGACCAACATGATGTGGCTGGAGTTCCTGTTCGACCGGATCGGCGGCCCCGAGGTGTTCCAGGCGGTGTTCGAGGGCCAGAAGGACGCCTGGTCCCACCCCGCCGCCCTCGACGCCCTGACCAAGATGCAGGACCTGATCAAGGCGAACGGCTTCATCAAGGGCTTCTCCTCCATCACCGCCGACTCCAACGCCGACCAGGCGCTGCTCTACACCGGCAAGGCCGCGATGATGCTGCACGGCGGCTGGACGTACGGCGGCATGAAGAACGACGGCGGCGACTTCGTCCCCGGCGGCCACCTCGGCTACATGAACTTCCCGCCCGTGGACGGCGGCAAGGGCGACCCGAGCAACACCGTCGGCAACCCGGGCCAGTACCTGTCGATCTCCGCCAAGGCCACCCCCGAGCAGAAGGAGATCGCCAAGAAGTTCTTCACCAGCGGCGTGCTCGACCAGACCGAGGTCAAGGAGTGGGCGGACACGGGCGCCGTGCCGATCGTCAAGGGCGCCGACGCGGCCTTCGCTTCCTCCCCCGACGCCGAGTTCCTGAAGTTCGTCTACGGCATCGCCAGCAACGCCAAGACCTTCGCCCAGTCGTGGGACCAGGCGCTCAGCCCGACCGCCGCCGAGGTGCTGCTGGACAACATCGCCAAGCTGTTCCAGCTGTCCATCTCGCCGCAGCAGTTCCAGACGAACATGAACGCGGTCATCGGCAAGTGAGCGTGATCCCGATCCCCGCCGGGCGGCGGGCGCCGGCGGCGGCCGGGCGAGGGGGCCGCGGCTCCCTCGCCTGGCTGGCCGTCCCGGCGTTGCTGCTCTTCGTCGCCTTCGGCGTGATCCCGCTGATCGGGGTCCTCGTCCTCAGCTTCACCTCCTGGGACGGGCTGGGCGACATCGGCTTCGCCGGCCTGTCGAGCTGGCGGGCCGTGCTCGCCGACCCCGGGCTGCCGCACGCGCTGTGGGTGACGTTCCTGGTGATGGCCGCGTCCTGGGCGGTGCAGACGCCGGCCAGCATCCTGCTCGGGGTGTTCCTGGCCGGTCGGCAGCGCTACCGGGCCGTGCTGTCGGTGTTCTACTTCATCCCGCTGCTGCTCAGCTCGGCCGCCATCGCCATCACCTACAAGGCGCTGCTCGACCCGAACTTCGGGCTCGGCGCCGGGCTCGGCCTCGACCTGCTGGCCCAGGACTGGCTGGGCGAGCCCGTCCTCGCCTTCAGCGTGGTGATCTTCGTGGTGTCGTGGCAGTTCATCCCGTTCCACTCGCTGATCTACCAGGGCGGCGTGCGGCAGATCCCGCGCTCGATGTACGAGGCCGCCCAGCTCGACGGCGCGGGCCGGGTGCGCACGTTCTTCAGCATCACGCTGCCGCAGCTCAAGTACACGATCATCACGTCCTCGACGCTGATGGTGGTCGGGTCGCTGACGTTCTTCGACCTGATCTTCGTGCTGACCGCGGGCGGACCCGGCGACGCCACCCGGGTGCTCGCCCTGGACATGTACAAGCGGGGGTTCCAGGCCAACCTGATGGGCCCGGCCAGCGCGATCGCGGTCATCCTCGTCCTCGTGGGCCTGGCGCTGGCGCTGCTGCTGCGCCGTCTGGGCGGCCGCGACGCCTCGGCGAGCCAGCTGGAAGGGGCCTGACATGGCGACGACGCTGACGGAGCCGGCGCGGCGGGCCGCCGGGGCGTCCCGGCGGGCGGGCGGCCCGGCCGCCGCCCGCCGCAACTGGGTGGCCGGGGTCGCCGGGTGGATCTGGCTGGCGATCGTGGTGGTGCCGATCTACTGGATCGTCATCACCAGCTTCAAGGAGCAGAGCTCCTACTACGCCTCCAACCCGCTCGCCCCGCCGGCGGAGCCGACGCTGGGGGCCTACCGGCTGGTGCTGGAGTCGGACTTCGCGCTGTACTTCCTCAACAGCCTCCTCGTCACCCTCGGCGCGGTGATCCCGGCCGTCGGGGTGTCGTTCATGGCGGCGTACGCGATCGTGCGCGGCGGCGGGCGGTTCCTGCGCGGGGTGAACTCGCTGTTCCTGATGGGGCTGGCGATCCCGCTCCAGGCCACGATCATCCCGATCTACCTGATCATCATCCGGCTGCACCTGTACGACTCGCTGCTGGGCATGATCCTGCCCTCCATCGCGTTCGCGATCCCGCTGTCGGTGCTGGTGCTGTCCAACTTCATCAGGGACGTGCCCAAGGAGCTGTTCGAGTCGATGCGGCTGGACGGCGCCACCGACTGGGGCATGCTCTGGCGGCTGACCTTCCCGCTGACCCGTCCGGCCGTGGTGACGGTGACGATCTACAACGCGCTGACGATCTGGAACGGCTTCCTGCTGCCGCTGATCCTGACCCAGAGCCCGGACAAGCGCACGCTGCCGCTGGCGTTGTGGACGTTCCAAGGCCAGTACAGCGTGAACGTGCCCGCCGTGCTCGCCTCGGTCGTCCTGACCACGCTGCCCATCCTGATCCTCTACGTGGTGGGCCGCCGTCAGCTGCTCAGCGGGCTGACCGCGGGCTTCGGCAAGTGAGCGGCGGTCCTCCCCCGCGTGGGAGGACCGTCCATCGCGGCGCGTACCAGGGCCTCGGCGTCCCTGGCCAGGGCGGCCCGCGCCCGCCGGCGGCCGGCCGGCGGCGCGGCGCGCAGGGGGGCCAGCAGGCGCACCTCGACGGCCAGCCGCCGGGTCGCGGCCACCCGGAGCACCGAGGCGAGCAGCGAGTCCTCGCCCACGTAGCAGGCGCGGGTCGAGGGCCGGCCGTCCTCGCGGTAGCGCAGCGTGGCGGGCCGTACGGCGGCGCCCGCGTCGATCGCCGCCTGGAACACCGCCGGCCGGAAGTCGCCCATGCCGAGCCCGCACCACGTGGTGCCCTCGGGGAAGGCCACGACGGTGTCGCCCGCCCGCAGCGCCCCGGCCACGGCGGCGACCGCCGACGGCAGCGCGGACAGGCGTTCCCTGTCGATGAACAGCGCGCCCGAGCCCGCGGCCAGCGTGCGGACGACCGGCCAGGCGGCGATCTCCCGCTTGGCCAGCGGGCGCGCGGGCACCGCGGCCGCGACGACCAGCGGGTCCAGCCACGACACATGATTCGCCACGACCAACACCCCGGCCTTCCCACCTCCCCCCGAACCCGCGGCCCCGACCCCGCCCCCGCACTCGACCCCGGCCCCGGCCCCGGCCCCGGCCATGGTCGGCGGCCGGGTCGCCTCCGCCGGATCCTCGGCGACGAGGTCCAGGTGGATGCCCAGGGCGCGCAGCAGGAGCCGGGCCCACCTTCCGGTGACGCGCGCCCGCACGTCCGGGCGGGCGTGGCGGAACGCCAGCGCCACCGGCACCCCGGCCAGCACCACCAGGGCCGCCGCGAGCAGCCGCAGCGCCCGGCGCACCGCCCCCGCGCCGACGACCGCCGCCCCCACGCACATGTCCGGCGTGCACGGGCCCGTACGCAGCCAGGGGCCGGTCACGGCGTCCCGCCCAGGAAGTGACGCAGGTAGCGGGTGTTCGCCTGGGCCATCGAGAGCAGCACGAAGAAGTCGGCCGTGCCGAAGTCCCGGTCGTGCGCGGGCGGCCCGCACACCCACGCGCCCAGCCGCAGGTAGCCGCGGAGCAGCGCGGGCGGCACGAACCGGTCGGAGCGCGGCGCGCCGTCGGCCGCCCAGGGCACGTGCGGCGTGACCCGGTGCTCCTCGGGGCCGAGCGGCACCCGTCCGGCGACCCCGGCCGCCAGCGCGCCGCCGTCGTCGAGCGGCACCGAGCAGCAGCCCGCCAGCCACTGGTGGCCGCCGTTCACCATGTACCGGGCGATCCCGGCCCACATCAGCGCGACCACCGCGCCGTCCCGGTGGTCCGGGTGCACGGTGGTACGTCCCGCTTCGACCAGGTTGTTGCGGATGGGGGCGAGGGCGCGCAGGTCGAACTCGCCGTCGGAGTAGAGCCGGTCAGACCGCCCCGGCGGCAGCAGCCGGTACGTCCCCACCACCCGCCGCCCCTCCCGCACCAGGAGGTGGTCGCAGTAGGCGTCGAACCGGTCCACGTCGAGGCCGGAGACCGGACTGTCGAGCCGCGCCCCCATCTCCTCGGCGAAGACCTCGTACCGCAGCCGCTGGGCCGCCTGGAGGTCGGCGGGGCTCGTGGCCATGCCGACCGTGTACCGGCTCGTGTCAAGAGAGATCGTCATGGGCGCGGGGTCCTTCCCTGAAAGCGTCTCGCGACCATGTCGTCATGCCGACATGACGGCCGGCTCTCGCGTCGGGGGCACCCAGGCGTCGGAGCGGTGAACTAGCTCGCGGCCTCCTTCTCGCGGTCGCGGCGGTTGGCGTACAGGCTGGTCAGAGTGACCGTGGTCAGGACGGCGACGATCACGCCGAGCGAGGCGAGCGTCGGGATCTGCGGCATCCAGTCCCACACGCCGTGCGCCCAGTGCAGCATGAGCTTGACCCCGATGAAGGCCAGGATGACGCTCAGCCCGTGGTTGAGGTGGCGCAGCTTGGCCAGGACGCCCTGCAGCACGAAGTACAGCGCCCGCAGGCCCATCAGCGCGAAGGCGTTGGTGGCGAAGACCAGGAACGGGTCCTCGGTCACGCCGTACACGGCCGGCACGGAGTCCACGGCGAAGACGATGTCCGTGCCCAGGACGGCGACGGCGGCCAGGGCCAGCGGCGTCAGGGCCAGCCGGCCGCCCTCGCGCACGGCCAGCCGGGAGCCGCGGTAGTCGTCGGTGACCGGCACGAACCGGCGCACCAGCCGGACGCTGCGCATGGAGGAGATGTCCACCTGCTGCTCGTGGCCGCCGAGCACGTCCTTGAGGATCTTCCCGGCGGTGACGATGAGGATCGCGCCGAACAACAGGAACGCCCACGTGCCGCTCTGCAGGGCGGCGGCGCCGAGCCAGATGAAGACGCCGCGCAGGACGAGCGCCCCGACGATCCCGTACAGCAGGACCTGCCGGGCCAGCGCGGGCGGGACGGCGAAGGCGGCCAGCAGCAGCATGAACACGAACAGGTTGTCCACCGACAACGACTTCTCCACCACGAACCCGGTGAAGAACTCCACGGCGACGCCGCCGCCGTGGTCCGCCCACAGGTAGAAGCCGAAGATCACCGGCAGCACCAGATAGAACACCGACCAGCCGGCCGCCTCGCGCATGCGGACCTCGTGCGGGCGCCTGGTCAGGAGAAGATCCAGCGCCAGCAGCAGCACGAGCCCGGCGATCGCGACCAGCCAGAGGGTGGGCGTGGCGATGGTGGTCAGGGCGGGGGCAGCCTGCAATGTGCCCGGGGGCATGGGTCCTCCTCGAACGCGCGTCATCGTTCGAGGTCTCCTTCGCCCGTGCGCCGATCGCGCGGGCGGCCGCCCGGGGACGTCTGGGACGTCCGTACTGACCGGGCCGGCGCTTGCGAAGTACTCCCCTCGGCACCCTCAGCCTAGGCGAAGTCACGACATGTCACCCCCTGTTGGCCAGCCCATCTGTGCGCTGCCCGACATCAGGCGCAGGGCTCTCGCTACCGGCGGAAGGCGACGAGAGCCTGACTGCGGGGCGGAAAAGCGCTGACTGTGCCATTTACCGTTAGGAAACTTTCCTTTATATTTGGGACTATCCCCCAGCATGAAGGAACGGTGACATGCGCAGAGTATGGACCTTCTTAGCCATGGCGGCGGTCTCCGTCGCCACCGTCGTCGCCCTCTCCCCGCCGGCCTCGGCGCACGGTTACATCTCCGACCCGCCCAGCCGCCAGGCCAACTGCGCGGCCGGCAAGGTCAAGAACTGCGGCCAGATCATCTGGGAGCCGCAGAGCGTCGAGGGCCCGAAGGGCCTGCGCAACTGCAGCGGCGGCGACGCCCGGTGGGCCCCACTGGACGACGACAGCAAGGCCTGGCCCGCCGCGTCCGTCGGCGACACGGTCAACTTCAAGTGGCTCATCGAGGCCCGGCACGCCACCAGCACGTGGGACTACTACGTCGGCGGCACCCGGATCGCCTCGTTCAACGACCACGGCAGGGAACCGGGCGCGACAGTGACGCACACGGTGAGCCTGGGCGGCCGGACCGGGCGCATCAAGCTGCTGGCCATCTGGAACATCGCCGACACGGAGAACGCCTTCTACAACTGCGTCGACCTCCAGGTGGGCCCCGGCGGCCCGACGCCGACCCCCACCGCCACCCCGACGCCGACCCCCACGCCCACCCCGACCCCCACGGTGACCCCCACGGTGACCCCGACCCAGGGCCCGGCCGGCAACTGGACGGCGGGCACCGCGTACAAGTCGGGTGACCAGGTGGTCTACAACAACGTCACCTACCGCTGCCTCCAGCCGCACACGGCGCTGCCCGGCTGGGAGCCGCCGAACGTGCCCGCCCTGTGGCAACGGGTGTGATCGTCTAGCTCCGGTGCACGGGGGCGGTGCGGTCGGCCATGATGGACGGGCCGGCCGCACCCCCTTCCGGAAGGACGCCGATGAAGCGACTTCTCCTCGCCCTCGGCGTCGTCGCCGGGGTGGCGGCGGCCGTCTGGGGCGCCGTCCTGGTGCTGTCCGCGACGGCCGGCCCGGCGCCGGCCAGGCAGCGATTGGCCGTCGCCCCTCTGGTGGTGCGCGACAGCGTGATCACCGACGGCGGCGGCCAGGTCGTCGAGAAGCTCGCTCCCGACTGCGCGGCCAGCCGCCACCCGGCCTTCTGCCGCCGGGTGCACGACGAGCTGACCGCGATCGATCCGCGGCTGCTCACCCGCGGCGGCCTGGTCGTGGCGACCACCCTCGACCCGCGGGCGCAGCAGGCGGCGCAACGGGCCGTCGCTCGCGGCGGCGCTGTCCGGCGGCTTCCGTTACGACGACGGCTTCCCCCGCGCCCGCTCCTTCCAGGCCACCGGCTACAACTCCTTCACCAACTGCAAGGGCGAGAACGTCGGCGACCCCACCCACACGGTCATCGGCCCCGGCGGCGAGGACGGCGGCGCGTTCACCACCCTGCGTTCGGCCGCCCGCGCCGTGCCGAACCCCTTCTTCCTGCGGCTGGAGGAGCGGGTCGGCCTCTGCCAGACCGTGCGCACGGCGCAGCGGCTCGGCCTCGCCCACCGCGACGGGACACCGCTGCGGGAGTACGAGACCTTCACGCTCGGCATCAACGAGGCGGACACCGTCACCGTCGCCGCCACCTACGCCACGCTGGCCGCCCACGGCCTGCGCTGCGCGCCGAGGGCGGTCAAGGAGGTCCGCGAGGGCTCCGGCAGGGTGCTGCACGCCCTCGGCGCCCGGTGCGAGCAGGTTCTGGACGCGGCCGTCGCCGACGCGGTGACCGGCCTGCTGCGGACCGGCGGCCTCGGCCGGCCCACGCTCACCGGCCTGACCGTCGGCGGGCGCCGCTACGACACCGTGGACGGCGCCACCATCCCCGGCCCCATCTGGCGGGCCTCGATGGCCGAGGCGCTGCGCGGGATGCCGAAGTCCCGCTTCCCCGAGCCGGACGAAGCCCGCTTCGGCGGTTGCCGTCTGGCCTGCCCGCAGTAAGACGTCAGCGCGCTCCCAGCAGCTCGGCCAGCCGGTCCATGGACTGGGCGCCGCCTTTGGCGCCGTCGGCGCGGACGATGGCGTCGCGCGCCTCCACGGACGGGTGCACCGACCGGGCCACGTACCGGGTACGGCCGCCGGCCTCCTCCAGCCGGACGGTCTCCAGGGCCACCTCGCCCGGCGTGCCCTCGAACTCCCACGTGCGTACGTACCGCTCCGGCGGCACGACCGCGTGGTAGACGCCGCCGAAGGCGTACTCCCGGCCGCCGGCGTCGGTGTTGACGAAGCGCCACCGGCCGCCCGGCACGACCTCCATGGCGTCCACCCGGGTGTCCAGCCAGCGGGGGCCCCACCAGCGTGGGATCAGCGCCGGGTCGGTCACGACCCGGAAGACGACGTCCCTGGGGGCGTCGAAGGTCCGGATCATGATGATGTCCTGGCGGCCGGGTTCGATGACGAATTCGGTCTCAGCCATGGTCACGTCCTTCCTCGCTGTGCCGGAGCTTCCTGATCTCCTGGTCGAGCCGGTCGAAGCTGCCGGTCCAGCGTTCGCGGTAGCGGTCGATCCACGCGGAGGCGCCCTCCAGCGGCGCCGTCTCCAGGCGGCACGGCCGCCACTGGGCGTCGCGTCCGCGGCTGATCAGCCCGGCCCGCTCCAGCACCTTCAGGTGCTTGGACACGGCCTGCAGGCTCATCTCGAAGGGCTCGGCCAGCTCGTTGACCGTCGCCTCGCCGTCGGCCAGCCGGGCGAGGATGGCCCGCCGGGTGGGGTCGGCCAGGGCGGCGAAGGTGAGGCTGAGCTGGTCGTCGGGCATCGGTGCGTACGTTCCTTCCTGGGCGGTGCCGACCCTAATGGTCCACGATCGCGCCGCAGGAGACGTTCACGGTCGCCGACGTCATGGTCCGGGCCCGGTCGGAGGCGACGAACGCCGCCACCTCGCCCACGTCGGCGAGGGTGGCGAGCCGGCCGAGCAGGGTGGGCTCGCGCAGCTCCGCCTCCAGCGCGGCCTTGCCCGGGAACGAGTCGGGGATGCTCTCCGGCACGCCGCCGGTGATCAGGGTGACCACGCGCACGCCCTGCGCCCCGGCCTCGCACGCCCACTGGCGGCGGATGCCCTCCATGGTGTCCAGCGACACCTTGAACCCGCCCAGCCCCGGCTGCGTCTGCGGGCCGCCGCCGCCGAACAGCAGGACGACCCCCGAACCGGCCATGTGCCGCACGGCGGCCCTGATGGTGAGGAACTGGGTGCGCGCGGCGACCTGGATCGGCCGCAGGAAGTCCTCGACGGAGATCTCGGCCAGCGGGCGCTGCACGTCCTGGACGGAGACGGCGTTGAACGAGACGTCGATGCGGCCCTCGCGGGCGGCCACCGAGCCGGTGAACGCGTCGACGGCCTGCTCGTCCAGCGCGTCGACGAGGGCGGTCTGCGCTGTGCCGCCGGCCGCGCGGATGTCGTCGGCGACCTTGTCGAGCGGGGCCCGGGTGCGGCCGGCCAGGAAGACGCGGGCGCCCTCGCGGGCGAAGGCGCGGGCCACCGCGCCGCCGATCGAGCCGCCGCCGCCGTAGACCACCGCGACCTTTTCTCGGAGAAGCATCTCTTCCTCCTTGTTCAACCCGTTGGTTTATCAACCTATAGGTTTAATACGCGACGGTGTCAAGAACTGGACAGTCCTGGAGGCTTCATCCGATCTTGTCAGGACTCCGGGGCGGTGTTACCTCTGGCGGGACGGGCGTCAACCGCCCGTCTTCCGTGCCCAGGAGGAACCGTGTCCACCAGACCCTGGTTACGCAGCGCCGTGATCGCCCTCGCGGTCACCGCCTCTGCCCTGCCCCTGACCGGCGCCGCGCGGGGCGAACCCGGCGGGCAGGCGCCGATCGTCCACGACTTCCAGGCCGAGCAGCACGGCAGGCCGGACCTGGACAACCGGCAGGGCCGCGTCCCGCCGCCCGCCGGGCTCGGCGCGCGGGCCGCCGGCGCGGAGATCCGCTGGAACGCCCTCGGCACCCCCGCCGTCGTCACCGGCGCCGCGCCGCTCGCCGAGGGCCTGGGCGAGGATCCGGAACGGGCCGCCCGCGCCTACCTGGCCGCCAACGAGCCGCTGTTCGGGCTGTCGGCGGAGGAGGTCGCCGGGCTGGAGAAGGTCGCGGTCAACCCCCTCGGCGCCGGTCACGCCGTGCTCCTGCGCCAGCGGTTCGGCGGGCTGCCGGCCGGGGTGGACGGGCTCGTCGCGGTCGGCGTCGTACGGGGGAAGGTGCGCCACGTGACCTCCTCGCTCGCCCGCGGGCAGGCCGCGCCCCCGGCCGCCGCGATCAGCGAGGCGCGGGCCCTGGAGATCGCGGCCCGCGACGGCGGCGTGGACCTGGCCACGGCGACGACGAAGCAGGTCACGAAGGTGGCCGTGCCCGCGCCCGACGGCGTGCACAGCGCGTACCAGGTGGTCCTGATCGGCAGCGGGAAGGGCGAGGCGGCGGCGTACACCACCCACGTGGACGCGGTCACCGGCGGCATCCTCACCCGCGAGAACCTGGTCGACCACTTCGACCCGGAGAACCCGCGCTGGGCGGCCTTCCCGGCCAACCCGCCCGGCGACTACTCCGCCACCGACACCCGGCGGACCTGGTGCCTGGCGGCCGGGCCCGGCTGCGACCTCGCCACCGGCGGCGACCCGGCGACCGGCCGCGCCTGGGACGTGGACCACGCCACCGGCACGCCGACCCACACCAGCGCGGGCAACGCCGCCCGGACGTACGAGAACCGCGCGAACGGCGACCCCTTCACCGTCGGCACCCGCGCGAACGCCCCCTCCCCCAACCGCGACTACGTCTATCCGTGGCGCAACACCTGGCACCGGGCCAAGTGCGACCCGGCGACGTTCGACCAGCCGGGCGAGGCGGACCTGGAGGCCGCCATCGCCAACCTCAACGCCATGCACAACCGCATGCACGACTGGTCCTACCGGCTCGGCTTCACCGAGTCCGCCTGGAACATGCAGGTGGACAACGGCGACCGCGGCGGGCTCGGCAACGACCCCGAGCTGGGCAACGCCCAGGCCGGCGCGCGCGTGGCGTCGGTACGCGACAACGCCAACCAGATCACCGGCCCCGACGGCCTCGCCCCGATCACCAACATGTACCTGTGGCAGCCGATCGCCGGCTCGTTCTACTCCCCCTGCGTGGACGGCGACTACGACATGTCGGTCATCGGCCACGAGTACAGCCACGCCATCTCCGGCCGCATGATCGCCGGCCCGAACGCCGGCTGGAGCGGCGCGCAGGCGGGCGCCATGAACGAGAGCACCTCCGACCTGTTCGCCATGGAGTACCTGGACGAGTACGGCTTCCGCTCCTCCGGCGCGACCCCGTACGTGATCGGCCCGTACGTCACGGGCGACCGGACGCGCGGCATCCGCAACTACGACATGTCCAGGTCGCCGCTGAACTACAGCGACCTCGCCTACGACCTGGTCGGCACGCAGGTGCACGCCGACGGCGAGATCTGGACCGCCACCCAGTTCGACGTCCGCGAGGCGTTCGTCAAGCGGTACGGCAAGGGCACGCCGGCCCGGCAGCGCGACTGCGCCGACGGCAAGGTGGCGGTGGACCGGTGTCCGGGCAACCGGCGGTGGGCGCAGCTCTCGTACGACGCCCTGCTGCTGATGGCCTCCGGCGCGGTCAGCTACGTCGACCACCGGGACGCGATCCTGGCCGCCGACGCCATCCGCTTCGACGGCGCGAACCAGGACATCCTGTGGCGGGCGTTCGCCGAGCACGGCCTGGGCAAGGGCGCGGCCAGCAACGGACCGAACGACCCCGACCCGACGCCGAGCTTCGTCGACCCGGCGGGCCGCAACGGCTCGCTCCAGCTCAAGCCGCTCGGCGAGGCCAGGGACGCGGCCCTGCGGCTCTACGTGGGCGACTACGAGGGCCGCGCGGTGCCGGTCGCCGACACCGATCCGGCCACGCCGCTGGGCGACACCGTCGAGATGACGCCGGGCACGTACCGGTTCGTGGTGGCGGGCGCCGGGTTCGGGCACGCGCGGCTGACGTTCCCGGTGGTGGCCGGGGCCAGGCTGCCGCTGCCGCTGCCGCTGCCGCGCAACCTCGCCTCGGCCGCGGCGGGCGCGACGGCCGCCGGCGACGGCGTCAACCAGGCCCGGCTGATCGACGACACCGAGGCCACGAACTGGGCCTCGCGCACCGGCGCGCCGGCCGGCCGGTCGGTCACCGTGGACCTGGCGGGCGACCGTCCGGTCACGGTGCGCAGGGTCCAGGTGAGCGCGATGCTCCGGCCCGACGTCGGGGACGCCGCCGATCCGGGCGGGCAGAACAGGTTCTCGGCGCTGCGCGCGTTCGAGGTGCTGGCCTGCGCCGCGAACTGCGCCGACCCGGCGAGCTTCAGGAAGGTCTACACCAGCCCGGCGGACGCCTTCGACGCCACGCTGCCCCGGCCGCGCGGCGCGGACCTGCTGGTGCGCTCCTTCCGGGTGCCGCCGACCAGCGCCACCCACCTGATGCTGCGGGTGGTCAGCAGCCAGTGCACCGGCAACCCGCGCTACGCGGGCGAGCAGGACGCCGACCCCGGCTCCGCGACCGACTGCGCCACGGCGAGCCCGGCGCGCGAGCAGGTGCGGGCGGCGGAGTTCCAGGCGTACGCCCACTGACCCGCCGGCGGGCCGCCCGGCCCGCCCCTCCCAGGGGTGGGCCGGGTGGTCAGAACGGGTAGTGGGCCTGTTCGGTCGCCAGGGTGATCCAGCGGGTGTTGCTGAACGCCTCCAGGCCCCACCGGCCGCCGAACCGGCCGTAGCCGGAGGAGCCGGCCCCGCCGAACGGCGCCTGCGGCTCGTCGCCCACGGACTGGTCGTTGACGTGCACGATGCCGGTCCGCAGGCGGCGGGCCACGCGCAGGCCGTGGGTGCCGTTCTCGGTGATGATCCCGGCGGTCAGGCCGTGCTCGGTGTCGTTGGCCAGGGCCACGGCCTCGTCGTCGGTGGCGAAGGTGCCGACCACGCACACCGGGCCGAACGCCTCGCCGTAGTACAGACGGGCATGTTTGGGCACATCGGCCAGCACCGTCGCCGGGTGCACCGCGCCGTCGGGCTCGCCGCCACCGGCCAGCACCGTCGCGCCCTCGGCGACCGCGTCGGCGACCAGCCCGGCCACCCGGCGGGCGGCGTCCGCGCTGACCAGCGGCCCGATCACGGTCTCCGGCCGGGACGGGTCGCCGGCGGGCAGCGCGCGCACCTTGTCGGCGAACCGGCGGCCGAACTCCTCGGCCAGCGACTCGTGCACCAGCACGCGGTCGCCCGACATGCAGATCTGGCCCGCGTTCATGTAGACGCCGAACGCGGCGGCGTCGACGGCGTGGCCGAGGTCGGCGTCGTCCAGGACGATGATGGCGTTCTTGCCGCCCAGCTCCAGCAGGGCGGGCTTGAGGTGGCGGGCGGCGTGGGTGCCGACGATCCGGCCGACCTCGGTGGAGCCGGTGAAGTTGACCGCGCGGACGCGGGGGTCGGCGATGAGCGCCTCGGCGACCACGGCGGCGTCGGCCGGGTCGTTGGTGACCACGTTGAGCACGCCCGCGGGCAGCCCGGCCTCGTGCAGCAGGTCGGCGACGAACAGGCCGCACGCGATGGGGGCGTCCTCGCTGGGCTTCATGACGACGGTGTTGCCCGCGGCCAGGGCGGCGGCCACCGAGCGCACGCCGAGGATGATCGGCGCGTTCCACGGCGAGAAGGCGGCCACCACGCCGAGCGGCTCGCGCACGGCCAGGCCGAGCACGCCCTCCTCCTGCGCGGTGAGCACCTCGCCGCGCGGCGCGGTGATCGCGGCGGCGGCCTCGCGCAGCATGTTCGCGGCCAGCCCGACGTTGAACAGCGCCCACGGGCGGGTGCCGCCGACCTCGGCGGCCATCAGCGCCACGGCCTGCTCGCCGCGCTCCTGGAGCAGGTCGGCGGCCTTGAGGAAGATCGCCCGGCGGGCGAACGGGCTGGTGGCGGCCCAGCCGTCGAAGGCGGCCTGCGCCGCGTCCACGGCCGAGGTGACGTCCTCGACGCCCGCGGCGGCCACGGTCGCGTACACCTCGCCGGTGTAGGGGGCCAGGTCGGGCGTCGTACGGCCGCTCTGGGCGGGGACGTTCTTGCCGCCGATCAGCAGGTCACGGGTGATGGTCATGCGGACTCCCCTGATATCTCGGTAAGGACGCGCTGGGCGACGGCGAACGCCGCGTTGGCGGCCGGCACCCCGCAGTAGATCGCGCTCTGCAGCAGCACCTCGCCGATCTCGTCGGCCGTCAGCCCGTTGCGCACGGCGGCGCGGACGTGCATGGCCAGCTCGTCGAGGTGCCCGTGCGCGACCAGCGCGGTGAGGGTGACGCAGCTCCTGGTGCGCCGGTCGAGGCCGGGCCTGGTCCAGATCTCCCCCCAGGCGTAGCGCGTGATGAGGTCCTGGAAGTCCCTGGTGAAGGCGGTGGTGCGGGCGACGGCCCGGTCGACGTGGGCGTCCCCGAGCACTTCGCGGCGCACCCGCATGCCGGGGGCGGCGGGCAGGTGGGCGAGCAGCGCGGCGGTGACCCGTTCGGGCTGGTCGACGCCGGCCAGGTGGGCCGCTCCCGGCACCTCCACGAGCGTCGCGCCGGGGATGCCGTCGGCCAGCTCCCTGGCGTGCGCGGGCGGCGTGGCCGGGTCGTCGCGGCCGCCCAGGACCAGCGTCGGGACGGCGATGCCGGGCAGCTCGGCGCGTAGGTCGTAGCCGGCCAGGGCGTCGCAGCAGGCGGCGTAGCCGGCGGGGTCGGCGGCGGCGAGGTCGTCGAGCAGCGCCGGGTCGCCCGGCCCGGCGAACCAGCGCTTGGCCGTGGGCTCCAGCAGCGGCGCGGTGCCCCGCTCACGGACCAGCGCGGCCCGCTCGCGCCAGCCGTCCGGCTCGCCGAAGCGGGCCGAGGAGCAGATCATCGCCAGGGACAGCAGGCGTCCGGGGTGGCGCAGGGCCAGGGTGGCGCCGATCGCGCCGCCGATGGAGATGCCGGCGTAGTGGAAGGCGTCCAGGCCCAGGTCGTCGGCCAGGTCCAGGACGAGCCCGGCCAGGCCGTCGATCGTGGACACGCCGGACGACGGGGAGCCGCCGTGTCCCGGCAGGTCGAAGCGGACCACGCGGAACCTGCGGGCCAGCGCGGCGACCTGCGGCTCCCACACCCGGGTCGAGGTGCCGACCGACGGGCCGAGGACGATCGGCTCGGCGTGTTCCGGGCCGTCCACCCGGTGCTGCAACAACGTCACTTCTCCTCCAGCGCCCGCTTGACCAGGGCGGCGGCGGCGCCGGGCGGTCCGGCGACGGTCAGGGCGGCGCGCATGCGCCCGGGATCGACCCGCAGGCCGGCGACCAGTTCCGCGGCGTCGCGGGCGGCGCCGGCGACCAGGCGCAGCGCCTCGCGCAGCGGCTGCCATTCGGCGTGCCAGGCGCCGGGCGGGCGCTCGTCCTCGGCGGCGAGCGAGGCGTACAGGACGGCGGCCAGGGCGGGCACCTGGCGGGCCGCCGCGGCGATCATCGTGGCCCGCACGGGGTTGTGCTTGTGCGGCATCGACGACGAACCGCCGCCGACGCCCTCGGACACCTCGCCGATCTCGGTCCGCGACATCACCAGCACGTCGGCGGCCGGCTTGCCCAGCGCGCCCGCGGTGAACGCCAGCGCTCCGGCCAGGTCGGCGACGGGGGTGCGCAGCACGTGCCAGGGCAGCGTGGGCGCGGCCAGCCCCAGCTCGGCGGCGAACCGGCCGGCCACCTCCAGCGCCCCTGCGCCTCCGTCGTCCGGGTCAGGGGCGGTGAACCGGTCGAGGGTGCCGGCGGGGCCGCCGAGCTGGGCGGGAAGCGCTTCGCGGACGACTCGGAGGCGGTCGCGGGCGTCGAGGGCCAGCTTCCGCCAGCCCGCCGCCTTGAGCCCGAACGTGGTGGGCACGGCCTGCTGGGTGAGCGTGCGGGCGGCCATGACGGTGTCGCGATGGTCCCACGCCAGCGTGGCCAGCCCGGCGGCCACCCGGTCGAGGTCGTCCAGGACCGGCCCGAGCGCCCGGTGGGCGACCAGCATGAGCGCGGTGTCGAGGATGTCCTGGCTGGTCGCGCCCGCGTGCACGTGCTCCGCGTACGGCCCGGCGGCGGCGCGCAGGTCGTCCACCAGCGGGATGACCGGATTGCCGCCCGAACGGGCCCGCGCGGCCAGGCCGGCCGGGTCGAACAGCTCGGCGCGGGCCGCGGCGGTCACGGCGTCGGCCGCCTCCCGCGGCGCGCGCCCGAGCGCGGCCAGCACCCGGGTGAGCGCGGCCTCCGCGTCGAGCATGGCCTGCAGGACCGCCACGTCGCCGGTCGCCTCGACCCCGCCGCGCATGGGCGCGAGCAGCCCGAAGTCGCCCAGGGCGCCCGCGGAGGACGCGCCCGGGTTCCCGCCGCCGGGGTCAGCCGAAGTCAAGGAAGACCGTCTCCTTCTCGCCCTGAAGATGGATGTCGAAGCGGTGGACGCCCTCCCGCTCCTCGACCGCGACCAGCGTGCGCGCCCGGTCGGGCGGCAGCGAGTCGAGGAAGGCGTCGGGTCGCAGGTAGATGCGGGTGAACAGGTGGTGGAGCAGGCCGCGGGCGAACACGCACACGCTGATGTACCCGTTGCCCGGCTCGACCGTGCGCAGGGTCCAGTGGCCGTCGGCGTCGGTGGGGACGCGGCCGAACCCGGTGAAGTCGACGCCGTGCCGGCCGATGACCGCGCCGTTGACCGGGTCGCGGCGCAGCGAGCCGGGCGCGCCCGACAGGTCGCCCGTGGGGTCGGCCTGCCAGAACTCCAGCAGCGCGTCGGGGATCGGGTCGCCGGCGCCGTCGTAGACGCGGCCGTGCACGGTGATGCCGCCGGTGGCCAGGTCGCCGCCGCCGGGGAAGGGCAGCGCGTAGCCGTAGAACGGGCCGACCGTCTGCGAGGGGGTGGGGTTCATCGGCCTTCCTCCATCCAGGTCGCGGCGGGCCCGTCGAGCACGATGTCCCACCGGTAGCCGAGCGACCACTCGGGCTTGGACAGGTCGTGCGCGTAGGTGGAGACCAGTCGCTGGCGGGCGCCGTCGTCGGTGACCGACTGCAGGATCGGGTCGTAGGGGAACAGCGGGTCGCCGGGGAAGTACATCTGGGTCACCAGCCGCTGGGCGAAGGCCGTGCCGAACAGCGAGAAGTGGATGTGCGCGGGCCGCCAGGCGTTGAGGTGGTTGCGCCAGGGGTAGGGGCCGGGCTTGATCGTGGTGAAGTGGTAGCGGCCGTCGTCGTCGGTCAGGCAGCGGCCGACGCCGGAGAAGTTGGGGTCGAGCGGCGCGGGGTGGTCGTCGCGCTGGTGCAGGTAGCGGCCGGCGGAGTTGGCCTGCCAGATCTCCACGAGCTGACCGCGTACGGGCCGGCCCTGGCGGTCGAGCACCCGGCCGGTCACGGTGATCCGCTCGCCCAGCGGCTCGCCGAGGTGCTGCCGGGTCAGGTCGGAGTCGAGGGCGGTCACGTCCGTGACGCCGAACACCGGGCCGGACAGCTCGCTCGCCTCCGGGTCCTTCAGCGCGACCAGCGGCTGCTTGGGGTGGCGCAGCAGGGTGCTGCGGTAGGGGGCGTAGTCGCGCGCGGGGTGGTCGGCGGGCCGCTCGCCGCGGGACTCGCTCAGCGCGGCGATCTCGCGGTCGATGTCGGCCTGCGTGAGGGGTTCGGACATGGACGCTACCTTTCGAGTACGACGGCCAGCCCCTGGCCGACGCCGATGCAGAGGGAGGCGAGCCCGACGCCCGAGCCGGCCGCGGCCAGCCGGTGGGCCACGGCGCCGGTGACGCGGGCCCCGGAGGCGCCGAGCGGGTGGCCGATCGCGATCGCGCCGCCGTCGGGGTTGACCAGGGCGGGGTCGAGCTCGGGCAGCTCGGCCAGGCAGCCCAGCACCTGCGCGGCGAACGCCTCGTTCAGCTCGACGGTCGACAGGTCGCCGAAGCCCTTGCCGGCCTTGGCCAGCGCCTTGCGCACGGCCTCGACCGGGCCGAGCCCGAAGTAGCGCGGCTCCAGCGCGCTCGCGGCGCTCGCGGTGAGGCGGGCCAGCGGCTCGCGGCCGCGCAGCCCCTCCTCGTCGGTCAGCAGCAGCGCCGCCGCGCCGTCGTTCAGCGGGGAGGAGTTGCCGGCCGTGACCGTGCCGCCGTCCCTCCTGAACACCGGCTTGAGCCGGGCCAGCGCCTCGGCCGAGGTGTCGTCGCGGATGCCCTCGTCCCTGGTCAGGCCGGCGATCGGGACGATCTCGCGGTCAAGGGCCGCTTTGGCCGCCTTCCGGTGGCTGCCCAGCGCGTACGCGTCCTGCTCCTCGCGGGTGATGCCGTGCTTGTCTGCGATCAGCTCGGCGCCCTCGCCGAGCGCGACCGTGTGCTCGGCGGGCATCCTCGGGTTGACCAGCCGCCAGCCGAGCGTCGTGGAGACCAGTTCCCCGCCGCCCGCCGGGAAGGCGCGGTCGGGCTTGGGCAGCACCCAGGGCGCGCGGGTCATCGACTCCACGCCGCCCGCGATCACCGCCGAGGCGTCGCCGACCGCGATCGCCCGGTACGCCTGGATGATCGCCTCCATGCCGGAGCCGCACAGCCGGTTGACGGTGGCGCCGGGCGTGGTGACCGGCAGCCCGGCCAGCAGCGCGGCCATGCGGGCGACGTTGCGGTTCTCCTCGCCCGCGCCGTTGGCGTTGCCCAGGACCACCTCGTCGGCGCTCTCCTGGCCGGTCCGCTCGACCAGCGCCGCGACGACGTGCGCGGCCAGGTCGTCGGGGCGCACCTTGGCCAGCGCGCCGCCGTGGCGGCCGAACGGCGTGCGGACGGCGTCGACGATGTAGACGTCCTTCATGCGGTGACCTCCGCGTCGGTACGGTTGCGCAGCTCGTCCAGGCCCACGCCCGGCGCGCTCTCGACCAGGGCCAGCCCCTGCTCGGTGACGTCGAGGACGCCGAGGTCGGTGATGATCCGGTGCACGCATCGCCGGCCCGTCAGGGGCAGCGAGCACTCCTCGACGATCTTGGGTGAGCCGTCCTTGGCGTTGTGTTCCATGATCACGATGACCTTGCGCGCGCCGTGCACCAGGTCCATGGCCCCGCCCATGCCCTTGACCAGCTTGCCGGGGACCATCCAGTTGGCCAGGTCGCCGCGGGCCGAGACCTGCATCGCGCCGAGCACGGCCACGTCGATGTGGCCCCCTCGGATCATGCCGAACGACAGCGAGGAGTCGAAGAACGACGCGCCGGGGAGCACGGTGACCGTCTCCTTGCCCGCGTTGATCAGGTCGGGGTCGACGTCGGCGGGCGCGGGGTAGGGGCCGACGCCGAGGATGCCGTTCTCGGAGTGGAGGACCACGTCGACGCCCGGCGGCAGGAACGACGGGATGCGGGTGGGCAGGCCGATGCCGAGGTTGACGTAGTCGCCGTCGCGCAGCTCGGCCGCCGCCCGCGCGACCATCTGGTCACGGGTCCAGCTCATTCGGTGACTGTCCCTCCTGCCGGAGGCGGGGCAATCGTACGCCTCTCGATGCCCTTGTCGGCGGCCTGCTCGGGGGTGAGCGGGAGCACGCGTTGCACGAACACGCCGGGCAGGTGGACCTCGTCGGGGTCGATGTGCTCGGCCAGCTCCTCGACCTCGGCGACGGTGACGCGCCCGGCCATGGCGGCCAGCGGGTTGAAGTTCCTGGCGGCGCGGTGGAAGACCAGGTTGCCGGACCGGTCGCCCCTGGCCGCCCGGACCAGCGCGAAGTCGGTGCGGATGCCGTGCTCCAGGACGTACTCCCGGCCGTCGAACTCGCGCACCTCCTTCGGCGGCGAGGCGACGGCGACGGTGCCGTCGGGGTGGTGGCGCAGCGGCAGGCCGCCGTCGGCGACGGGGGTGCCGACCCCGGCCGGGGTGTAGAAGGCGGGGATGCCGCTGCCGCCGGCCCGCAGCCGCTCGGCCAGGCTGCCCTGCGGGGTCAGCTCGACCTCCAGGTCACCGCCGAGGTACTGCCGGGCGAACTCCTTGTTGTCGCCGATGTAGGAGGCGGTCACGCGGGCGATGCGCCCGGCGGCCAGCAGGATGCCGAGGCCGCCGCCGTCGACGCCGCAGTTGTTGGACACGACGCCGATGCCGGTCACGCCGGTGTCGTAGAGGGCCTGGATCAGCACGTTGGGGATGCCGCTGAGCCCGAAGCCGCCGACCGCGAACGACGCGCCGTCCCGCACGCCGGCCAGCGCCTCCGCGGCCGTCGCGACCACCTTGTCTCTCCGCACGACGCTCCGTTCAGCCGAGGATGTCCGCCGAGTGCCCGCCCGAGGGTGTTCGCTCTGCGAACTTTAGTTCACTATTATGAGTTCGAGTATCTGTAACCGGGGCGTTCCTGTCAAAGCCCCCACCTGGACGAGGAGTCGTCGATGGAACCGGCCGGGACCCTGGAGCGCGGCCTGGCCGTGCTGCGCGTGCTGGCCGCCGACCCCGGGCGGCCCATGCGCGCGACCGACCTCGTCCGCGCCACCGGGCTGGCCAGGTCCACGGTCGACCGCGTGCTGGCCACGCTCGTGCACCTCGGCCACCTGCGGGCCGAGGGCCGCGACGTGCTGCTCGCGCCGCCGCTGATGGAGCTGGGCGCGGCCTACCTGGCCTGCGACGGCCTCCAGGAGAGCCTGTCGCCCCTGGCCGAGCGGCTGGCCGCCGAGCTGGAGGAGTCGGTCTCGCTGGCCGTGCCCGACGGCGACGGCGTGCGCTTCGTCGGCCAGTTCACCCGGCGGCGGACGATGTCGGTGGCCTTCCGGGTGGGCGACCTGCTGCCCGCCGGGCGGTGCGCGGCCGGGCTGGCCCTGCTCGACCCCGCCGCGCCGTGGGCCGAGGACGACCAGCTCATCGAGCCGGGGCTGATCGCGGTCGCGCTGCCCGTCCGCGACCCCGGCGGCACGGCGGTCTGCGCGGTCAGCGTGGTCAGCCACACCAGCAGGCACACGGTGGCGGGGTTGCGCGAGCACGCCCTGCCCCGCCTGCGCGCGACGGTGGCGGACATGGAGGCCGTCCTGGCGGCCCAGGCCGCCCGCCCCCGGGAGCCGCGCCGCGCGCCCGCCGGGCTGGACGGTTCGCGGGCCGTCAAGGAGGAGCTGGGCATGGGCTATCTGCAGTCGCTCGCCCGCGGCCTGGCCGTGCTGGTCTCGCTCGGGTCGGCGCGCGGCGGCTGCACGCTGGCCGAGTCCGCCAGGGTGACCGGCCTGCCCCGGGCCACCGTCCGGCGCGCGGTGCAGAGCCTGCAGGGCCTCGGCTACGCCGCCGCCGTGGGCGACCGCCACGTGCTGCTGCCCAAGGTGCTCGAACTCGGCTACGCCCACCTGTCGGGGCGTACGTTCGGCGAGGTGGTCCAGCCGCACCTGGCCGACCTGGTGGCGCGCGTCCGCGAGTCGGCGTCGGTCGCGGTGCTGTCCGGCGACGACGTGCTCTACGTGGCCCGGGTGCCCACGGTCAGCATCATGAGCGTGGACATCACGGTCGGCACCCGCTTCCCGGCGTACGCCACGTCCATGGGCCGGGTGCTGCTGGCCGGGCAGCCCGCCGCGCGGGTGGCCGCCATCGAGCCGAAGCCGCTGTCCCGGCACACGATCACCTCGCCGGACGAGCTGGCCGCGGCCGTGCGGCAGGCCGCCGCCGACGGCTACGCGCTGGTGGACCAGGAGCTGGAGGAGGGCGTGCGGTCGATCGCCGTCCCCGTGCGCGGGCCGGACGGACGCGTGGTGGCGGCGGTCAACGTGGCCACGCACGCCGGCCGGGCCAGCCGCGACCACCTGCTGCGCGACGTGCTGCCCGAGCTCAGGCGGACGGCCGCGCGCATGGAGGCCGACCTCGCGCACACCGGCCGGCTCCCCTGACGGGCCTCCCGGCTGCCGGCCGGCTCCCTGACGGGCCTCCCGGCTACCGGGTGGCCTCGGCGCGGGCCTCGCTCGGGGTCAGGCCGTACCGGGCGCGGAAGAGGCGGGCGAAGTGGGCCTGGCTGGAGAAGCCCCACCGGTGGGCCACGTCGGCGATCGTGGTCTCCAGCGCGCGCGGCCCGGTCAGCTCGGCGTGCGCCCGGACCAGCCGCCGCTCCACGATGTGCCGGGCGGGCGAGCAGCCGGTGGACTCGAAGATGCGCGCCAGGTGCCGCACGGAGATGCCCATGACCCCGGCCACCTGCGCCGCCCCCAGGCAGGGGTCGTGCAGGTGCCGGTCGATGTAGTCCTCGGCGACGATGAGCTGCGACCGGTAGGCGTCCGGCCCGGGACGCCCGCCCGTGCGCTCCTCGGCGAGCTGCCTGAGCAGGTCGAGCACGGCCCGCTCGGCCTCGGCCGGGTCGTGGGCGGAGCGCAGGGCGGCCAGACCGCCGATCACCGAGCGCAGCGCGGCCACGAGCACGCCCTCCCGCGCCGTCGCCCTGCCGAACACCATCGGCCCCGGCAGCCCGCCCGCCACGCACGCCTGCGCGAACAGCTCGCGCGGGACGTCCACCAGGATCTGCCGCATCGAGGAGGAGAACCCGAACAGGTACGGCCGGCGCGTGTCGTAGACGACCAGCTCGCCCGCCGTGGCGGCCAGGCAGCCGTTCTCGTGCAGGAACACCGCCTCGCCCTTGAGCAGCAGGGTCGCGAACACCGAGTCCTTCGGCGTGGACCTGACGGTCTGCGGGCTGCGCTCGATCGCGTGGGCGTTCCCGGCGATCTCGGCCAGCCGCAGCCCGGCCAGCTCGATGTTGGTCTGCCTGGCCAGCAGGCCGTGCTCGGAGTACGACGTGCACGACAGGCCCACCAGCGCCCTGCGGTTGTAGTCCTCCCAGAAATGGATGCGCTCGGCGGGTTCGACGTGCTCGGTCGTGGCCTGGGAGATCACGGAGACGGCGGACAAGGCGACCCTCCTCGCGTTCGTGCCGGTCAGGGGACACACAGCTTAGGTGAGATGTCACACAGCCAGATAGCCTCCGTCCACGGGGACGACCGCCCCGGTGACGTACGACGCGGCCGGCGAGCACAGGAACGCCACCACCGAGGCGACCTCGCGCGGCCTGCCCAGCCGCCCGCCGGGGATGCGGGCCAGCACCTGCGCCAGGGCCGGCGGGTCGTCGAGCACGCCCCGGGCCAGCGGGGTGACCACGAAGCCGGGGGCGACGGCGTTGACCCTGATGCCGTCGGCGGCGTACTCGGCCGCCAGCGACTTCGTGAGCTGGGAGACGCCGCCCTTGCTGGCGCTGTAGGCGGGCCGGTCCCTGCTGCCGGAGAAGGCGAACATGGAGGAGACGTTCACGATCGCGCCGCCGTGCTCGGCCAGCGCCGGGCGGGCGGCCTGGCAGGCGACCATGGTGGCGGTCAGGTTGACCTCGATGACGCGCTGCCAGCGGGCCAGGTCGTACTCCTCGCGGTCGTGGCTGACGCCCGCGCAGTTGACCAGCGCGTCGAGCGGGTCGCCGGCCGACAGCAGGCGGGCCAGGCCGCCCCGGTCGAGCACGTCGTGCTCCACCACCCGCACCAGCGGGTGCGCGGGCAGCTCGGCCGGATCGGCGGGCGGCAGGCCGAGCGCGGTCACGGCGGCGCCCAGCTCGGCGAGGAGCACGGCGGTCGCCGCGCCGATGCCGGACGTGCCGCCGGTCACCAACGCGTGCCGCCCGGCGAACAGCCCTGGGGCGAGTCCGTCGGTCACCGGAGCCGCCCCCCGTCCTGAGCGGGTCGTACCAGCACCTTGACCTGGTCCTCGCCGCGCAGCAGCGCCTCGAACCCGTCGCGGACCACGTGCTCCAGCGGGATGGTCGCGGTGACGATCGCGGCCAGGTCCACGCCCTCCTCGGCGACCATGCGGATCAGCTCCGGGTAGGCGTCGCGGTAGCCGACGCTGGTCACGATCGTCTGCTCGTTGTTGACCAGGGCGAAGGCGTCGAGGGAGACCGTGCCGGTCAGCCCGAGGAAGACCACCCGGCCGCCGCGTCTGGTGGCGGCCAGGCAGGCGCGCAGCGTGCCCTCCGAGCCGACGGCCTCGAAGACGACGTCCGCCCCCTCCCCGCCGACCGTCGCGGCCAGCCCGTCGCCCGTCGCCGTCTCGACGCCGAGGCGGCGGGCCAGCTCCAGGCGGGCGGGCGAGCGGTCGGCGGCCACCACGCGGCCCGCGCCGGCCCGCGCCGCGAAGCGGGCCACGAGCAGCCCGATCGGGCCGAGCCCGAGGACCGCGACGGTGTCGCCGGCGCGGATCCCGGCCCGCCGCACCGCGTGCAGGGCCACGGCCGCGGGCTCGAACACCGCCGCCTGCTCCAGCGGCACCGACTCGGGCAGCCGGTGCAGCATGTACGTGGGCACCGTCGCCCGTTCGGCCAACCCGCCGTGCCCCATCAGCCCGGCGAACCCGAAATGGCGGCAGATGTTGTACTCCCCCGCCAGGCAGCGCGGGCAGTTCCCGCACCGGTAGTGCGGCTCCACCGCGACCCGGTCGCCCACGGCCAGGCCGGTCACGCCCGCGCCGAGGCCGGTGACCGTGCCGCAGAACTCGTGGCCGAGGACGATCGGCGCGCGCACGCCGGACTCCGGATGCGGCTCGCCCACGGGGATCGCGTGCGGGCCGTCGGCGTACTCGTGCAGGTCGCTGCCGCAGATCCCGCAGTACGCGACCGCGATCGCCGCCTCACCGGGGCTGGGCTCGCGCACGGGGACGTCCTCGACCCGCACGTCCTTGGCCCGGTGCCAGACCGCGGCCCTCACGCGGCCGCCCTGCGCAGCACGGCGGGGGCCGTCTCCTTCAGGGCGAAGGCGAGCCCCACCACGACCAGCGCGCCGCCGGCGGCGATGAACATCGCGGCCTGCAACCCCCACTGGTCGGAAGCCCAACCGGCGACCATCGGGCCCAGGAAGCCGCCCGCCAGCTCGCCCACGCCCATGATCACGCCGAGCGCGGTGGCCAGCGCGCCGCGCGGCACGGTCTCGGCCGGGATGGTGGCCATGAACAGCGTGAAGCAGCCGAGCCCGGTGTAGGTGACGATCATGATCGCGCCGAGCAGCACGGGGCTCTCGACGTAGACCACGGCCAGCGGGCAGAACACCGCGAGCGCGGTGAAGCCGATCAGCGCGGGCTTGCGTCCCAGCCGGTCGGAAATCGCCGGGGTGGCGAAGCCCCAGAGCACCCAGGCCACGCCCAGGCACGTCATGACGCCGCTCATCGTGCCCGGCCCGAAGCCCTTCACCTGGGTCAGGTACGTCGGCGTGAAGGTGATGATGGTGACGAACCAGGTCAGGTAGCAGCAGGCGATGAGCATGCAGACGACGATGTTGCGCAGCTTCAGCACCTCGCCCAGCGGCACCCGCGGCTCCTTGGCGGGCGCCTCGGCCGCCGCCCGCGGCGACCGCTCGCGGACGAACTTGGCGATCAGCAGCGCCATCACCAGGCCCGGCACGATCGTGACGTAGAAGGCGACCCGCCAGTCGTAGGTCTCGGCGATCCACACCACGACCAGCGGCGCGAGGATGCCGCCGAGCAGCCCGGCCGACGAGCCCTGCAACAGGCCCATGTTGAAGCCCCTGCGGCGTTCCCGGCTGGCCTCGACCATGAGCGACTGCGCCATCGGCAGCACGGCGCCCTCGGCCGTGCCCATCAGCGCGCGGGCGGCCAGCAGCCCGGCGAACCCGCCCATCAGCCCGGACGAGGCCGAGAACAGCGAGAACAGCACCACGGCCACGACCAGGATGGGCTTGCGCCTGCCGAGCGCGTCGGACAGGCGGCCGGCGAACATCCCGGCCAGCGCCCAGGTGAGCGCGAGCACGCCGGACAGCGTGCCCAGCTCGGCGTTGGACAGGCCGAAGTCCTGATCCATGTACGGCGCCAGGAACGACAGCGCCTGCCGGTCGAAGAAGACGAAGCCGAAGGACAGGAAGAGGATGACGAGAAGGCGGTTCTCGTACCGGTCGGCGGCCCTGGTGTCCGGCGCGGCCGCGATGTCGGTCATGACGCTCTCATTTCGGGGGATGCGGCGGGGCGGCGATCAGCGGAACAGGGAGTTGACGTAGTCGGCGCCGATGCCGACCTTCTCGTAGTGCTCGCGGCACATCTTGATGTAGTCGTGCACGTCGAAGAAGCCGTCGGGGTCGCCGTTCTCGTCCAGCCAGACCAGCGGGCCCTTGACGATGAAGAACGTCTTCATCGGCTCGCCGCTGTCGTAGGCGACCAGCGTGTGGCCCTCGCCCGGGGCCTCGTAGACGAAGTCGCCCGCGGTGGCCGTCCAGGGGCGTTCCAGGTAGCCCCACTTGCCGGAGATCGTGTACGCGAACACCTCGTGCGGGTGGTAGTGCCGGTTGACCAGCCCGGCCTCCTTGGCCCGCAGGATGTCGGCCCAGCTGTTGTCCTTGACGTTGATCCACAGCGGCCGGGAGCCGACGGTCTCGGTGAACGGCACGTAGTACCGGTCGTCGTCGGTGGCCACCTTGGACAGGTACACCTCGGGCAGCGCGTCCGGCCGGAAGGAGTTCTCGATCGGCCGCAGGTCCTTCCAGAACTCGCCGGTGGGGTTGTCGGGCATCTGAACGGCCCCTTTCGTGTCGTGTTCCCGGCAGTGAATCCCGGCCGGACCGACACCGTCTTTCCCCAGGTGGACGTGGCGGCTTGCAGATTCAGGACATGCGGCCGCGCCGCGGTCAGGCGCCGAGGTCGCGCACCACGTTGTCCAGCCGCACGGCGAGGTCGTCGAGGGCCTGCCCGTCCGTCGCAGCGCCGTCGGGGAGCTGGGCCATGACGTCCTCGCGGCTGGCTATCACCAGCCCCCGATGGGCGTCGTCGATCTCCGCGGCCCGCAGCACGACGCAGTCGCCCCGGACGAACACGAGCGTCGCGTCGGCGTGCTCCGACTCCAGCAGCCTGCGGACACAGTCACGGTCGATGAGAGACATCTCGGCTCCTCTTCCCCTCAGCGGGCGTGTACCCCCACAGAAGGACCGAAACCCCAGGTGGTCGCCCCGGCGTCGCGCTAGCCGAAGGTGGGCGGGCCGCCGTCGTCGCGGGCGCGCCGCCGGGCGAACACCACCAGGTACGCGGCGGCGGCCACCGCCAGGATCGCCGGCGGCAGCGCCAGCGGCAGGTGTCCGGCCAGCACCGCGAGCACCGCCAGCACGACCCCGGCGAGCAGCAGCAGCGCGGCGGCCAGCAGGCGCAGGCCGAGCGCGTTCGACGGCGGCGGCTTGCGCGGCCAGTGCCCCTCGCCGCCGCCGTGCACGCCGGGCACGCCGGTGTCGCTCACCACGCCTGAGCGGCTGATCTCGTCCGGGGGCGGCGGCTCGCGCAGCACCGGAGCGAAGAACTCGTCCTCGGGATCGTCGTCTCGCCGGTTCATGAAGGTGACCCCTACCCAGGATTCCGGCCGCTCCCACGAGTGAACGGCGAGGCACCGGGAAGAGCTGTTGCTGGCGGTAGCGAGCCGCTCACCTGCGCGAACGAGGACTGAGGACATGACGACGACGCCGCATCCAGCATCGGGGGACGAGCAGCGCGAGCACACCCTGCGCGATGCCGTCAGGACGGACATCGAGAGCGTCGAGGAGCCCGCCCGGCTGCTCCGCGTGAGCGCGATGGCCCGCAGCCTGCTGGAGGAGGCCAAGGGGGTGCACCTGGAGGAGCGCGCCAGGGAGCGCATGCACCGCATCTACGAGCAGGCCATCCGGGAGGTCGCCGGGGCGGTCGCGCCCGAGCTGCGCGACGAGCTGGAGCGCCTGCGGCCCACCCCGAACGGCGGGACGCCGACGGAGATGGAGATCCGGGTCATGCAGGGGCAGCTCGTGGGCTGGCTGGAGGGCGTCTTCCAGGGCATCCAGGCCGGGCTCCAGCTCCAGCAGGCCGCCGCCCGCCAGCAGCAGCTCGGCCTGCACGCCGGCCGCGCCCTGCCCCGCCCCGACGGCGTCCGCGCCCAGGGCGACGGCAACTACATGTAGACACCGGGGCCGGGAGCCGTCAGCGGGAGGGGCTCCATTCGGGCCGCCAGCCGGGGCGCAGGCGGTAGCCGTAGGCCAGGTGGCGCAGCGTCTGGCAGGGAGAGCCGGCGGCCTCGCCGCACACCGGGCAGAGGGCGTCCCCGGTGTCCCCGGCCGACAGCGGCGGGGTGTGCTCGTTCAGCAACGCCAGTTCGGCGCCGCAGCGGGCGATCGCGTCGGCCGGGTCGTGCAGGGCGATGTGGATCGCCTCGACCGGGTGGAGCAGGTCGTCGTCGTGGAAGCCGACGCGGGTGACCGTCCGCCCGCCGCCGAACTCCAGCCGCCGCGCGCCGCCCGCGCCCTGGCGTACCGGGGCGGTGGCCGAGCCGGCGGCCGTGAGGTAGCGCCAGGGCCCGGCGCCGGCCGCCTCCGCGGTGGCCTTGTCGGCCTCGATCTGCGTGCGCAGCCACTGGACCAGCGTGGCGCCGTCGGCGTTGGGGGCGCCCTCGGCGCCCTCCAGCTCGCGCAGGAACGGGGTCACCGCCGCGTTCAGCTCGGCGACGAACGCCTCCAGCGACGCCTGGGCGTCGTCCAGGTTGGGCAGGCCCTCGGCGCGCGGCCGGGTGGGCGTCGGCAGCCGGTCGCCGGACAGGGGGATGCGCAGCTCCAGCGTGCTCAGGGCGGTCGGCGTGCCCTCCGCGCCGGCCGCGTACGGCTGCTCGCCCTGGTGCCGCCAGCTCGACCAGCCGTCCGGCAGCGGGACGGGCGGCGGCGCGGCGAGCTCGACCACGGCCAGCGGGTCGTGGCCGTCCTCGGCCCGGTGGCAGGCCGCGTCCAGAACCCGGGGGTGGGTGCGCACGTACGGCGAGTCGGCGACCGGCCGGGTGGCGACCTCCCAGGCGGCCAGCGCGAAGTGCAGCGGGTCCAGCGTGACACCGCTCGCGCCCGGCTCCCCGCCCGTGGCCGCGAACGCGTGCCGCCACCTGCGTAGCTGTTCGCCGTAGTGCTCCTGCGTCCCGCCGTGCCCGGCGTCGATCCAGAACGCCTGCGTCGCGGTGCGAGCCGTGCTCTTCATGGCAGAACTCCCCTTAAATCCCCTATCGTGCTTTCTGCCCGGTATCGCGGGCGACCAACGCCTCCGGACCGCCCTCCGTTAGCGCTGTGACCTGCGGGGTAGGCCACGGCCAGCGGGAAGTGCGAGCGAGGGGGATTGTGGTCATGCGCACGACTGCTTTTCGGGGCATCAGCTCCTTCAACGGGGAATCGCGGCAACCGGCTCCGCGGCGCATCCAGATCGTGCACACGGAGTCGCGAAGACGGTCGCATCCGTTCGTCGCGGCCGTGCTCGGCGCCTGCGCCGGGGCCGCGGTGACGTACCTGCTGGATCCGGACCGGGGCCGGACGCGCCGCGCCCGCGTGCGGGACAAGGGCTCGCACGCCACCCACGAGGTGCGCGACGGCCTGGGCGTGCTCGGCCGCGACCTGTCCAACAGGGGCCGCGGTTCGGCCGCGGCGGCCAGGTACCGCCTGACCGGCGGCACCGCCGACGACCGCGTCCTGCACGAACGCGTACGCGCCGAACTGGGCCGTCACATCAGCCACCCGCACGCCGTCGAGGTCGACGTGCGCGAGCGCGTCGTGACGCTCTCCGGCGACGTGCTCGCGGGCGAGGACGAGCGCGCCCGCCAGAAGGTGCGCCGCATCCCGGGCGTCAAGCGGGTGGAGACCAACTGGCACGTGCACAGGGACGGCGCCGACGCGCCCCGGCTGCAGGGCCAGGGCCGCCGCCGCAAGGCGGTGCCGGAGCTGCTGCAGCAGCGCTGGTCGCCCTCGGCCAGGCTGGTCGCGGGCGGGGCGGCGGCCTCGATCTGGGCGGTCACCGGCAAGCTGCCGAGGCCGCTGTCCTGGCTGACCCGCTGCGCCGCCTCCGCGCTGGCCGTGCGGGCGGCGACGAACCTGCCGCTGCGCCGCCTCACCGGGGTCAACGCCGGTCGCGAGGCGATCGACGTCAACGCGGCCGTCTCGATCGCGGCGCCGGTGGCGGCCGTGTGGCCGCTGGTGAGCGACTACTCGCTGTTCCCGCGCTTCATGCCGGACGTCGAGGAGGTCCGGCTGTCGGCCGACGAGCTGCGCTCCCACTGGGTGATCAGAGGCCCGGCCGGGACGCGCATCCGCTTCACGGCCACCGAGACCAAGCGCGAGGAGGGCGCGGAGATCGCCTGGAAGTCCGGCGACGGCGAGCTCATCGCCCACACCGGCGTGCTGCGCGTGGACGCCCAGGCCGACGGCCGGACGCGCGTCCAGGTGCACCTGTGCTACAACCCCATCGCGGGGGCGGCCGGGCACGCCATCGCCGGGCTGCTCGGCGCGCATCCCGCGCGCAAGCTGCGGCAGGATCTGATCCGGCTGAAGGAGCACGTCGAGAACCAGGTGCAGCCGACCGCGCCGTCCCTGCTCTGACCGCTCCCCGACCGCTCTCCGGCCGCTCTCCGGCCGCTCTCCGGCCGCTCTCCGGCCGCTCTCCGGCCGCCGGACGGCCACGCGCGACGCGTGTTCGCGCGTGGCCGTACGCTGGTGTGATATCGATCTCGATATCACCGGATGGCCGATATCGGTCTTGGACACCGCCTTTCGCCCTGTGCTGTCATGTCCGGGCTTGCCCCTGTTCCTGCCCGGAGGTGCTCCCGCATGCCCAATCGCCTGTCGAACGTCGGTCGGCTCACGGTCGCGGCGATGTCGGCCGGGTTGCTGACGGCCGCGATCACGCTGCCCGCCGTCGGCGGCACCGGCACGCTGGTCGTCTCCGCCACCGAGCAGCTGAACCTCAAGCCGGTGGCGCTGGCCGAGCCGCCCCTGGCGCAGACCTCCACCGTGTACGACGCCCGCGGCAACGTGATCGCCCGCTTCTACGACCAGAACCGCGAGATCGTCCGCCTGGACCAGATCTCCGAGGTGATGCGGACGGCGGTCGTCGCCATCGAGGACGACCGGTTCTACCAGCACGGCGCGATCGACCTGGAGGGCACGCTGCGCGCCCTGGTCAAGAACCTCAGCTCCGACCGGCTCAGCCAGGGCGGTTCCAGCATCACCCAGCAGTACGTCAAGCAGGTGCTGCTCAACGCGGCCGGCACCGAGCAGGACAAGAACAAGGCCCTGGAGGCCAGCTACGCCCGCAAGCTCAAGGAGCTGCGCTACGCGATGGGCGTCGAGCAGAAGTACGGCAAGGACGAGATCCTGCGCCGCTACCTCAACATCGCCTACTTCGGCGCGGGGGCCAACGGCGTGCAGGCCGCGGCCAGGCGGTTCTTCGGCGTCCCGGCGTCCCGGCTGGACCTGGCCCAGGCCGCCACGCTGGCTGGCGCCGTGCAGGACCCGAACACGACCGACCCGAGCCGCGGCAGGAAGGCCCGCGCGCTGCTGCTGGCCCGGCGGAACGTGGTGCTCGACCGGATGGCCGAGCTGGGCAGGATCACGCCGGAGCAGGCGGCCGCGGCCAAGGCGAGGAAGCTGGGGTTCAAGGACGTCCGGCTGCCCAACGGCTGCGGCGACAGCGACCATCCCTACTTCTGCGAGTACGTCCGGCACGAGCTGCTGGCCAACCCGGCCTTCGGCGGCACGCGGCGGGCCAGGGAACGCGCCTTCGCGCAGGGCGGCCTGAAGATCTACACCACGCTCGACCCGAAGGCCCAGGCCGCCGCGGACCGGGCGATCAGGAAGCACGTCGCCGCGACCGACGACGCCCTGGCCGCCGAGGCGCTGGTCGAGCCCGGCACCGGCGCGATCAGGGCCATGGCCGCCAGCCGCGGCTACGGCTCCTCGGCCAGGAAGAAGCAGATCTCCTTCAACGCGGTGGCCGACGCGCGGCACGGCGGGCTGATCGGCTTCCAGGCGGGCTCGACGTTCAAGACGTTCACCCTGGTCGAGGCGCTCAAGCAGGGCATGAAGGTGGACGACGGCATCACCGTGGGCAACGGCTACAACGCCCCCTCCACCAGCGCCTTCAAGAACTGCGCCGGCGCCGGCGTCGGCGACCCGTCCTGGACGGTCACCAACGACGAGGGCTCCCCCGGTTTCAAGACGCTGCGGACCGGCACGTGGGGCTCGGTGAACACCTTCTTCATGGCGCTGGAGCAGCGGGTGGGGCTGTGCCGGACGGTCGAGACGGCCAAGTCGCTCGGCATCGCCCGCGCCGACGGCCGCAAGCTCCAGGAGTACGAGACGTTCACGCTCGGCATCAACGAGACAGACCCGGTGACGGTGGCCACCGCGTACGCCGCCATCGCCGCCCGGGGCAGGTACTGCGCGCCGATGGCCATCACCAAGATCACCGATGCCGCCACCGGCCGGCCGACCTCGTACCGGCCGTCGTGCCGGCAGGCTCTCGATCCGGGCGTCGCCGACGCGACCGCGCACATCCTGTCGGGCGTGTTCACCAAGGGCACGATGAGCCGCGTCGGCGGCATCGGCCGCCCGGCGGCGGGCAAGACCGGCACCACCGACGGGTACGCCACGGCGTGGTTCGCCGGGTTCACCCCGGACCTGGCGGGCGCGGTCAGCATCGGCGACCCGCGCGGCTCGCAGCGGTACAAGCTGGTGAACACCACGATCGGCGGCCGGTACTTCGCCATCGTGGCCGGGGCCTCGCTGCCGGGGCCGATCTGGAACGACACGATGAGGGCGGCGCTGAAGGGCGTGCCGGCCACGCGGTTCACGCCGATCGACACCGGGCGCTTCGGCGGTTGCGGCGACGCCTGCGCGCCCGCCCGTCCCGACCGGGACGCGGACCGTCCCGACGCGGGCGAGCCCGGCCTCGGGGAGACGGACCCGGGCGAGACCGGCCTCGGGGAGCGGGCCCTCGACGACCAGGGCGCGGGGAGAACGCCCTGAGCGGCGTGCCGGCCGGTTCCACGGCTCCCGGTCCATAACCCCGACGGGTGACTCAAGAGCTATACGACAGGCGGCGCGGCGCGACCGTACCCTCGATGAGTCCGCACATCTCCGCCTCACGAGGGACGGTTCCGCCATGCCCAAGGCACGGACGTTCGGCCGGACACATCTGGCGCTCTGCCTCGCGCTCGCCGCCGGGGTCGCCGCCATCGGCGTGAGCGCGGTGGCCGACGCCACCGCCTCACGCCCGGGCGACCCGCGGCCCGTGGTCATCCGCGACACGAGCGGCGTCGCGGTCGGGCGGCTCAGCATCCTGCGCGAGGGGTTCGGGACGGTGCGCGTCTCGGTCTCGGTCAAGGGCCTGACGCCCGGCTTCCACGGCTTCCACATCCACACGACGGGCCTGTGCGACCCGAAGGCCGTCGATCCGGCGACCGGCCAGGTCTCCCCCTTCTTCACCGCCGGCGGCCACTTCGACCTGGCCGGCACCGTCCACGCCGGGCACTCGGGCGACCTGCCGCCGCTGCTGGTCGGCAAGGACGGGACGGGCGCCGCGTCGGTCGTCACCGACCGGTTCGGCCTGCGCGAGCTGACCGACGCCGACGGCAGCGCGGTCATCGTGCACGCGCTCCCCGACAACCTGGCCAACATCCCCGCCCGCTACGCCCCTGACGGCCCCGACGAGGCCACGCGCAGGACGGGCGATGCGGGCGGCCGCACCGCCTGCGGCGTGATCAGGTGACGCGACGCGCGTGAGCCCCGCCGTGGCCGGGCGGCGGTGTGCGGCTAGTCTCGTGCCGTAACGCCGCCGACCTCGGGGAGTTCCCGTCATGATCTTCATCACCGCGAAGTTCCGCGTCCTGCCGGAGCACGCCGGCCGCTGGCCGGAGATCTCGGCCGAGTTCACCGAGGCCACCCGCGCCGAGCCGGGCTGCCTGTGGTTCGACTGGTCGCGCAGCCTCGACGACCCGGCCGAGTACGTCCTCGTCGAGGCCTTCCGCGACGACGCCGCCGGGGCGGCGCACGTGGGGTCGGCGCACTTCAAGCAGGCCCAGCAGGTGCTGCCCGGGTACCTGGCCGAGACGCCGCGCATCGTCAACGCGAACGTCCCGCAGGATGACTGGTCGCTGCTCGGCGAGATGGCCGTCCCCGAGCGCGGCTGACCGCATCACCGGGGCGAGCCGGGTCATGGCGGCGAACCCGGAGAAGGCGTTGCAGGCCATCGTCACCAGCGCGGTGACGACGTAGGCGGTGGAGTGCGGCACGGGACCCTCCGGTCGGTGTCGGCTGTTCAGCCCTGCGGGCGGAACCCGGACGCGTGGCCCGCGGCCGAGTGGTCCTGGCGTAGCGCGCCAGCAGGGCCTGGACGAACGGCTCCGGCAGGCCGCCCGCGACCAGGCGCCGCTCGGCGGCCTCCGGCGGGATCTCCTCGAAGCGCAGCGGCCGGCCGATCGCCTCGCCGAGCACGGCCACCATCGCGGCGTGGGTCAGCGACTCGGGCCCGGTCAGTTCGAGCCGGCGTCCGGCGTACCCGCCGAGCAGCGTCCTGGCGGCGATCTCGACCAGGTCCCGCTCGTCGATCGGCACCTCCTGGAAGCCCGCGTGCACGTACCGGACGACGTCCCCGGCCCGGATCTGCGGGGCCCACGACTGGAGGGCGTTGCCGGCGAAGGAGGCGGCGCGCAGGCTGGTCCACTCCAGGCCGCTGTGCACGGCGGCGGCCTCGGCCTCCTTGTTCCGGTCGCCGCGGAAGCGGGAGGGCTGCTCGTCGAGGGGCTCGTCGACGTTCATCGCCGACAGGGCCACCGCCCGCCGCGCCCCGCGCTCGGCGGCACGGGCGAGCAGGCCGGGCGCCCCGTCGCCGATGGCGCGCGGGTGCAGGAAGACGGCGGTGACGCCGTCCAGGTGGCCGGCGAGGGTCTCGGGGCGGGCCGGGTCGCCCTCGACGGCCTCGGCCCCGGCGGGCAGGCGCACCCCGGCCGCCGAGCGGGTGACGGCGCGCACCTTGGCCCCTCGGGCGGTGAGCAGTTCGACCAGCGGGCGTCCGAACGTCCCGGTGGCGCCGGTGACGAGAATCATGTCGTTCATGCCCGTTGAGAGGAACCCGGGACGGGAAGTGTGACATCGGCTTGAGCCGGCGGAAGTCCCGCCCGCTCCGGCCACCGAGCTCCGGGACCCGCCGACAAGGGGTGCTTTATCCGGATCGGAGCGCTGGGCGGCTACTCTGCGGCCCATGCACACCCAGTCACTCGCACCCGGTCCGGCCCTCGGCCCCAGGCTCATCAGAGCCGAGATCCTCGTCGTGCTGTCGGTCTCGCTCGGCGCCAGCGCGGTGTTGTCGCTGGTCCGGCTGATCGGCTCGCTGACCGCGCCCAAGGAGCTGAAGGGGCAGCAGGCCGTGCTGGTCGGCTCGCTGGCCCCCGGGCGGCCGTGGCTGGACCTGACGTTGCAGCTCGTGGACATCGCGATCTCGGTGGCGCCGGTCGCGCTGGTGGCGTACCTGCTGGTGCGGTCGGGCGAGTCGTTGCGGACGATCGGGGTGGACCTGCGCGAGCCGGGTCGCGACACGTTGCGCGGCGCGCTGCTCGCCGCCGCGATCGGCGGCACGGGGCTGGCCTTCTACCTGGTGGTCTACGCGCTGGGCGTCAACCTGACGGTGGTGCCGGGGCAGTTGCCCGAGGTGTGGTGGCGGGTGCCGGTGCTGCTGCTGGCCGCCGCGCAGAACGGCGTGCTGGAGGAGGTGCTGGTCAGCGGCTACCTGCTGCACCGGCTGGACCAGGCGGGCTGGGGTCCGTGGCGGGCGGTGGCCGTGTCGTCGGTGTTGCGGGGGTCGTACCACCTGTATCAGGGGTTCGGGGGGTTCGTCGGGAACGTGGTCATGGGGCTGGTGTTCGGACGGCTGTACCAGCGGTGGGGGCGCGCGATGCCGCTGGTGATCGCGCACACGCTGATCGACGTGGTGGCCTTCGTCGGGTACGCCGCCCTGCACGGCCGGGTGAGCTGGCTCCCCTGACGCAAGCAACTTGCATGACTGTCGCAAGAAACCGATAAATGCTTGCAGCTCGACAACAAAGCTCCGAAACTCCTTCGCAGGAGCCTTGTGCCGCGGGGTCGTGGGGTCCTACTGTCACCTCACCCCCCGAGAGAATCGAGCTTCGGATGTCAGGCACGAGCACATCCCGGAGGGTCGTGGCGGCGCTCGCCGCGGCCCTCGGCCTCCCCCTCGCCTCGCTCGCCGTCCCCGCGCAGGCCGTAGCGGCACATGGGCCCGTGGTCACCAGGGCCGCCCTCGACCCGGCCCTGGTCGCCGGCCGGGGCGCGCGCGTCGGCTTCGCCGAGCAGGAGGCCGAGAACGCCTCGACGGACGGCACGGTCATCGGCCCCGACCGCACCGCCTACACGCTGCCCGCCGAGGCGTCCGGGCGGCGGGCGGTCCGGCTGACGCCCGGCCGGCACGTCGAGTTCACCCTGCCGGCCGCGGCCAACGCGATCACGGTCCGCTACAGCATCCCCGACGCGCCCACGGGCGGCGGCATCACCGCGCCGCTCGACGTCGCGGTCAACGGCCGCCACCGGGCCACCATGACGCTGACCTCGCAGTACTCCTGGCTGTACAACCAGTACCCCTTCACCAACGACCCCGGCGCCGACCTGCTGCACCCGGACTGGTGGATCACCGAGTGCTCCTGCGTGCCCAGCGCCACCGTCCCGGCCCCGGCGATCGCCAAGCCGTTCCGGCCCAGCCACTTCTACGACGAGCAGCGCCTGCTGCTCGGACGCACGTACCGGGCGGGCGACCGGATCCGGCTGACGGCGAGCGCCGGAGCCGCCTGGACGGTCATCGACCTGCTCGACTCCGAACTCGTCGCCCCGCCGCGGATCGAGCCGGTCGCGGCCGACGTGCTGGCCTTCGGCGCCGACCCGTCCGGGCGCCGCGAGTCGTCGGCCGCCTTCGACCGGGCCGTCGCCTTCGCCCGGCGCGCCCACCTGAAGGTGTACGTCCCGCCCGGCACGTACCAGGTCAACCGGCACATCGTCGTGGACGACGTGACGATCACCGGCGCCGGAAGCTGGTACACGATCATCAGGGGCCGCGAGGTCACCCTGGACGCCCCGGCGCCCGACGGGTCCGTCCACACCGGCGTCGGCTTCTACGGCAGGGACGCCGCGGACGGCGGCAGCCGCAACGTGCACCTGTCCGGGTTCGCCATCGAGGGCGACGTCCGCGAGCGCGTCGACACCGACCAGGTCAACGGCGTCGGCGGCGCGATGAGCGACTCCACGATCGAGGGCCTGCACATCCACCACACCAAGGTCGGCCTCTGGTTCGACGGCCCGATGAGCGGCACCCGCGTCACCGGCAACGTGATCGCCGACCAGATCGCCGACGGGCTCAACCTGCACACCGGCGTCACCGGCACGGTCGTGTCGGACAACTTCGTCCGCAACTCCGGCGACGACGGCCTGGCCATGTGGTCGGAGCGCACGGCGGACGCGCGCAACACCTTCGACCACAACACGGTCCAGACGCCGGTGCTGGCCAACGGCATCGCCATCTACGGCGGCGCCGACAACACGGTCTCGGCCAACCTGATCGCCGACCCCGTCCGCGAGGGCAGCGCCCTGCAGGTCGGCTCCCGCTTCGGCGCCGAGCCGTTCGCCGGCCGCCTGGACATCACCGGCAACACCACCGTGCGGGCCGGCACGTACGAGCTGAACTGGAAGATCGGCCTCGGCGCCATCTGGTTCTACGCCCTGGAGCGGAACATCGACGCCGACATCCGGGTGACCGGCGACCACTACCTGGACAACACCTACAACGCCGTCATGCTGGTCGCCGACTGGCCCGTCAAGGACCTCTACTCCATCACGAACCTGCGCTTCAAGGACGTCCGGGTGGACGGCACCGGCACCTCGGTGCTCAGCGCCCGCGCCGCCGGCTCGGCCGCCTTCGAGAACGTGGACGCCCGCAACGTGGGCGCGGTCCCCGTGAACAACTGCGGCACCTTCCACTTCACCCCCTCCGGCTCGGAGTTCGCGCTGACGGACGGCGGCGGCAACGACGGCTGGCTCGCCCCCTGGCTCCTGCCCAACACCCTCACCTGCGACGACCGCCCTCCGCTGATCCCCCCACCGGCCCCCGCCCCCTGGTGAGGTCGAAAACACCGGCGAAGGGATTTTGACAGCGTGATTCCTGCGACCATGATGGAGGAGCACATTCGTCCCAGGAGCTGATCGACGTGCACGGAGACGGCGGAGCGCCCACCGGTCCGGGCGGCAACGAATGGCCCGCCGACCTCGACGTCGGGCTCCTGCTGGAGTCCGGCTGGCGCCCCACCGCCTTCCGGCAGTTCATCCTCAAGCTGCACAGCCGCTGCAACCTCGCCTGCGACTACTGCTACATGTACGAGATGGCCGACCAGAGCTGGCGCCGCCAGCCGCGGAGCATGGCGAAGCCGACCATCGACCGCGTGGCCGCCCGCATCGCCGAACACGCCGATGCTCACCAGCTGAAGAGCGTGGACATCACCCTGCACGGCGGCGAGCCCCTGCTGGCCGGCATGCCACACGTCCGATACGCGGTGAACGCCCTGAGATCGGCGCTCGGCGAGCGGACAGACGCGGTCGTCCAGGTGCAGACCAACGGCGTCCTGCTCAGCGAGGCGTTCCTGGACCTGCTCGCCGAGCTCGACGTGTACGTCGGCGTCAGCCTCGACGGTGACGCCGACGGGCACGACCGCCACCGCCGGCGCTCCGACGGGGAGGGCAGCTACGGCAAGGTGCGCGCCGGGCTGGCCCGGCTCACCTCCCCCGCCTATCGCCACTTGTTCAGCGGCCTGCTGTGCACGCTCGACCTGGCCAACGACCCCGTCATCACCTACAAGGCCCTGCTGGAGTTCCAGCCGCCGACGGTGGACTTCCTGCTGCCGCACGGCAACTGGGAGACTCCACCGCCCGGCTGGTCGGCGACCGCACAGCCCTACGGCGACTGGCTCGTCGCCGTCTTCGAGCACTGGCGTTCGGTCCGGCCCAGGGCGACCCGGATCCGGCTGTTCAGCGAGATCATCCGGCAGTTGTGCGGCAGCCCGTCCAGGAGCGAGTCGATCGGGCTGGCGCCCGTGGCCATGGTCGTGGTGGAGACGGACGGCAGCATCGAGCAGGTCGACACGCTCAAGTCCGCCTATGAGGGGGCGACGCGCACCGCGCTGCACGTGTTGCGCGACTCCTTCGACACGGCGCTGCTCGAACCGGCCATCGTCGCCCGGCAGATCGGCCGCGACGCGATGTCGGAGACCTGCGCGTCCTGCGACATCGTGGGGATCTGCGGCGGCGGCCTCTACCCGCATCGTTATCGCGAGGGCAGCGGCTTCCGCAATCCGTCCGTCTACAGCCGCGATCTGTACCGGCTGATCACGCACATCCGGGGCGCGCTCCACGAGGAGCTGGCCGCGCTGTCCGGGACGGCCCCGGCGACGCCGCGCCCGTCCTCCGGCGGGGAGTGAACGCGGCGCCTGCCGTCACACGGGCGGGGGGTCGAAGTCCAGGTCGAGATGGCGGCCTTCGTCCGCCGCCCGTGCATCCGGATGCTCCATGCCGCGCGTCTCGCGGTAGTGGCGCATCGTCTCCTCGCGCAGGGCGGCCGCCTCCTCCTTGTAGTCGGCCCTGGCCAGGTCGGCGGCGAGGTTGGCGGCACAGGCCAGGGTGGTGGGATGTTGCTCGCCCACCAGGGGGCGGAGCTGCCGATGCGTGTCCCTGCCCAGCCGGCAGGCCGCCTCCAGCTCGCCGAGGGCGGCCAGGTCGCTGGCGAGGTTGACGGACGCGGTCAGCGCGTAGTGGTGCCCACCGCCCACCGTGGCCTTCAGCCCGGCTATGACGCGTTCGTTCAGCTCGCGGGCGCCCTCCAGGTCGCCGCGCACCCGCAGCAGGACCGCCACGTTGCTGGCGCTGCCGAAATAGTACGGATGGTTGGGCCCGTACACCCTCGGATAGCGCACCATGGCGTCCTGGGCCAGCTTGAACGCCCTGTCGATCAGGTCGTTGACCCGGAACGCGTTGGCCAGGCACAGGGCGGCGCCCAGCGTGCTCGGATGGTCGATGCCGTAGTTGCGCACGTAGCGCGCGTGGACGGTGGCGGCGAGTTCGAGGGCCTCGGCCGCCTCGCCCACCCGGAGCCGGGCGATGGCGAGGTCCTTCTGCGTGAGCAGGATGCGCGGATGGTCGGCGTCGAGCTGCTCCTGACCGTAGGCCAGCGCCTCCTCGCCGATGTCGCAGGCCTCCGCGTAGTCTCCGCAGAGCCGGGTCATGCGGCTCAGGCTGGCCCACAGGTTCAGGACCGTGCCCCGGGCCACGGCCGACTCGGCCAGTTGCGCCGCCCTCAGCGCCTCTTCGAGCAGTGTCCGCGCGCCGCGGTAGTCGCTGTTGAGCCCCAGGTCGAGCGCCAGGTTGTTGACCGCCATGAGCGTACGGGCGTGGTCGGGACCGAGGACGGCCTGGTGCACGCTCACCGATTCGGTGTCGTGCTCGCGCGCCTCGACGAACAGGCCGCGACCGCGCAGGTCGGCGCCGATGCCGTTGCGCAGCACCAGGGTGTCACGATGCTCGTCGCCGACCGTCTCCCGCATGGCGGCGAGCGTGGCCATGTCCAGGTCGTACGCTTCGTCGTAGCGGCCCAGGAACCGGAGCAGGTCGCCCTTGACGCGCTGCGCCCGCAACACGCTGATGTCCTGCCGGCCGGAGTCGGCCTTCCACCGCTCCAGGAAGCTGTCGACGTGCGTGCGCGCGACGTTGTGGTTGCCGGAGGCCATCAGGTATTCGAGGATCCGCAGCGCGAACTCCCGCACGTCCTCCCGCTCGCTGTCGGCCAGTCTGGTCGGCGCGACATGGGCCAGCAGGGCGTCGAACCGGGGCCAGTTCGCGGGGTCGCCGGTGTCGCCGGGCGCCGCTCCGGCGAGCAGGGAGTGCACCTCCGCCCGGATCAGGTCCTGGGTGTCGGCCGGCAGGCCCTCCCGCAGCAGCGCCTGGATGAGCCGGTGCACCTGGATCGTGCGCTCGCCGGTGACCGTGCCCTGGCCGGGCTCGGCCTCGATGCGGACCAGCGCGTACTTCCCCAGTCTCTTGATCGCCTTGCTCAGCCGGAGCGGGTCGGCGAGCAACTCGGCCATGACCGGCCGCACCGGACCCCTGACCGGGCGGAACACCCCGCGCGGAATGGGCTCGGGCCCGAAGAAGGCGCAGCAGCGCAGCAGCTCCATGGCTTCGGGCAGGTGCTCCTGGAGCGTGCTGACCGACAGCTCCCAGGCCGCGGACATCGACAACGGGTACTCGGCGGGCTTGCCCTCGCTCAGCAGGCTCGCGGTGCGCTCCTTGAGCAGGCGCAGGTACTCCTCCGGCGACATGCCGGTCTCGCTCTGCAGCGCGGCCGACTGCTCCAGCGCCAGCGGAAGGTCCCCGAGAGCCTCGGCGAGCCGGCCGGCGTCGGCGTCGCTGATCGAGCGGCGCATGCGCCTGCCGAGGAACTGCATGCTCTCCTCGCGGCTGAACACGTCGACGGCGACCGTGCCGACCACGCCCTCCCACCGGTGGTTGCGCGAGGTGATGAGCACGTGCCCGGGGCCGGGGGGAATGTTCGGCTGCAGGTCTTCGGGCTCGTCGGCGTTGTCGAAGATCAGCAGCCACCGCTCGTACGGCTCCCCGCTGCGCAATCTCTCGATCACGGCGTCGGCGGCGTCCTCCGTGCTGGTCATGGTGGATCCGGGCACGCCCAGCCGCGGTGCGAGCTGCGCCAGGTTCGATCGCACGAGGCCCGGCTGGTCCGCGGGGATCCACCAGACGAGGTCGTAATGCTCGCGGAAGCGGTAGGCGTACTCGATGGCCATCTGGGTCTTGCCGACACCGCCCAGGCCGTGCAGGGCGCGCGGGCCCTGCGGCAGGTTGGGGGCGTGTGCCACCACCGCGGTGACCTGGCCGACGATCCCGCTGCGCAGCCTGTCGAGCAGCTCTTCACGCCCGGTGAAGTTCTGGTTCCGCGGCGGGACCTTCCAGACCGCGGGATACGGGCCCGTGGTCCCCCATGCCACCGACTCCGGTGATTCCGTCACGCGTTATCGCCTCCCGTCCGCGAGTCCCAGTGAGGGATTACCGCACTGGTGGCAGGGGCAAGATGGAGATGGCCGACATTATGCTGATTAGCGTACAGGTTTCATGCACGCCGGTCATTACGGTCAGCACTGTTAGCTGTTTTCCGGACAGCTATAATAGGGCGACGATAATGCCGGCACGCAGACAGTACCTTCCAGATCAACGTTCTCGCGAAACTTCGGAGCCGGTGTTCCGCGCCGCTCACGCCTCGCGAGGCGGCGAGTGTCGACCAGCAGAGGAGATGGCCATGGCACCGCAGCAGAGCGACCTGATCGACGCGCTCTCCATCGTGTCCGACCTTGACAGGCTCGGCGACTCCCCCATCGGCCTGACCGTCCGGGAGCTGCTGGAGGAGCCCCGCCAGGCGGAGGACTGCAGGAAGTTCGACAACAGCACCCCGCCGCCGCCCCTGGTCGGCGACCGCTAGGGACCGGGTCCGCATCGGCGAGGAACCGACACCTCGCCGACGCGGACCAAATACGTCATTCCACAACTTAATCGACATTAATTCTCATGCCGCTTTAATCCGGATAAACGGATCAAATATTGATTCGTCCGACGTCTAACCATATGGTCACATCAGTAACACAACCGTAGACGGCTCATCCTCCGTTGTGGTGTAGGTCTTGTGTGACCGTAGGGTGGTTCAACTATTCGGATGCCGTGAAAGTGCTGGGCGGCGAGGGGAAACTGGTCAAGGCGCTCGACCGCCTGGTCGGAGGGCTGTTGCTCAGCGCGACCGGCCCGACGGGCGAGCTGGTGGTCAGCCTGTTCGACGTCGAGGGAGAGCTCGCCCGCGTGAGCGGACAGCTCGGCACGGCGCTCCACGACCGCTTCTCCGGCCTCGGCAGATACCAGCGCACCCAACGGATCGCCGCCGCCCACGCCGTCATCGTCGTCACCGCGTTCTTCGAGGCCGTCCGGCAGGGGGAGGAGCACTTCGGCTCCGGGAAGCTGCGCATGCTCAGGTCGGAGCAGGTGATCATAGCGGGCGCCTCGGACGTGACCGGGAACCGGCTGGGCGACCTGGTCGAGCACCTCCTGCACGTGCAACTTCCCTGCCCAGGACCGACGCAGCCGTACGAGCAGGTCGAGAAGGCTCTGGACGACTACTACCGGCTGCTGTCCGCCCGGCTGCTGACGTTCCTGCGCGGGCTGCGCATGTGGGAGTCCATGACCGAGGCCCAGCGCGAGCAGGCCGAACGCTGGCTGACCGACGGCGTGCCGCAGGCGGCGCGCCGGCAGTACGCCGAGCTGTTCCACCGCCTGTGCACCGAGGTGCCCGAGATCGCGTACTGGGCGGCCCGCGTCGACCATCAGGCCACCCGTACCGTCATCGGATCGCTCGACACCGGTCTGCGCGATCTGCGCCGGCTGCTCGAATCGGTCGTGTCGGGAGCCGTGCCCGGTGGCATCCGCGACGCGCTCTCGCAGCACTACCGGACGGCGTTGAACCAGCCCGTCATCTCCAGCGCCGACCTGCCCGACGACATGACCATGCCCACGCTCGACCAGGCGTACATCAGCCCGTGCTTCCGCCGGGCGGTCGTGACCGGCTCGTCCCGGCCGGCCGAGTGGAGCTGGTGGCGGGACCGTCCTCTGGAGAGCGACCTGCGCACGTTGCTCTTCGGCTATCTCACGCATCCGAGCGCCACCCAGCTCCCGCTGCTGGTGCTGGGGCAGCCCGGTGCGGGGAAGTCCGTCCTGACCAAGATCCTGGCGGCCAGGCTGCCGCCGGAGCAGTTCGCCGTCGTCCGCGTCCCGCTCCGGGAGGCGCCCGCCGAGCAGGACCTCCAGACGCAGATCGAGCACGCCATCCGGCAGGCCACGGGTGAGGGCGTGCGATGGCCCGCACTGTACGCCGGGGCCGCGAACATCGTCGGCGTGGTCATCCTGGACGGCTTCGACGAACTGCTCCAGGCGACGGGCGTGAGCAACACGAACTACCTGGAGAAGGTGGCCGCGTTCCAGGAGCGCGAGGCTGCCCAGGGAAGGCCCACCGCGGTGATCGTCACGAGCCGTACCGTGGTGGCCGACCGGGCCCGCCTGCCGCGGGAGACCGTGGTGATCCACCTGGAACCGTTCAACGAGACCCAGGTCAAGCGGTGGCTGGACATGTGGAACCGGTTGAACGCCCGGTACTTCAGCGACCACTCCCTCTTCCCGCTGGAGCTGTCCACCGTCGCCGGGCTCGGCGAACTCGCCTCCCAGCCGCTCCTCCTGCTGATGCTCGCGCTCTACGACATGGACGGCAACCCCCTGCGTCACGAGCTGGGCAGGCTGGACCGGGCACAGCTCTACGAACGGCTCCTCGTCAGGTTCGCCCGCAGGGAGGTCCGCAAGTCCGGCGACGCGCTGTCGGAGCAGGCGCTGGAGCGTTCCGTGGACCGGGAGCTGCTGCGGCTGTCGGTCGTGGCGTTCGCCATGTTCAACCGCAACAGCCAGTGGGCGACCGAGGAGGACCTCAAGGGAGACCTGCTCCACCTGCTCGCCGAGGAGAGCAGCCAGGCCGGCGAGTTCCGGACGCCGTTGAACCCCGCCCAGCTCGTCGTGGGGCGCTTCTTCTTCGTGCACGAATCGCAGGCGACGCAGGACGACCAGCAGCGGAAGACCTACGAGTTCCTGCACTCCACCTTCGGCGAGTATCTCGTCGCCCGGCTCACCACCCACGAGGTCGAGGACCTGGTGGCCGCGGCGGAACTGGACACCGGGCACGCCCGGCGCAACCGCCCGAACGACGATTTCCTGCACGCGCTGCTCTGCCACAACCCGCTGTCATCCAGGGAATCGGTGCTGGAGTTCCTCCAGGACCTGATCCGCGGGCTGAGCCGCGATTCGCGGGACATGCTCAAGCGCACCCTGCTGGCCCTGTTCCACGACGCGCTGTACTTCCGCAGCTCCCTGACCTTCGGCTCGTACCTGCCCGGCCGCGTCCGCGAGCTGCGCACCGCCCCCATGCAGTTCGCCACCTACAGCCTCAACCTGCTCGTCCTGCTGACCCTCGCCTGTGACGAGGTCACCGGCGAGGAGCTGTTCCCTGCGCCGCCGGTCACGGCGGGCACCCCGGTCTCGGTGGTGAGCAGGTGGCGGAGCATCGCCCGTCTGTGGCGGTCCCAGATCGCCTACAACGCCTGGACGAACCTGGTCCGCCACGTGGAGGTCCAGCGGTCGTGGCAGGACGGCGAACGCACCCTGCTCCTCAGGTGGGTGGGCAGCAGGGGATCCACCCCGCCGCTGGTCGACCTCTACTGGACCTTCGAGAGGGGGCCGGATCACGAGACCCGCGGACAGTCCTCCTGGATGCACGAGGAGTTCATGGCGGCCGCCCGCCACTTCCACTTCATCTGCGGTTACGAGGAAGAGCTGCTCGTCCACGCCCTGGCGCCGCTCACGGCCGAGCTGAGCCGCTCGCTGATGACCGTCGCCGGCTACTGGCCCGACCGCGCGATGTCGCCCGCTCATGCCCTGCTCCGCCTGTGGCTGCTGTCCAGCCGCGGCGGCGACCCGGCCGAGCTGGCCGGCGCCTACGCCGACTGCATCCTGCTGAGCCAGGCGTTCGCCCCCTATGCCGACAAGGACGCGACCGCCTTCCTCGACATCGTCCTGGGACACCTCAAGCTGGACGCGCCCCGGCTGCGCGGCGTGCTCGCCCTGCGAGATCTGCGGCTCGGGCGGGACAAGCCCGAGATGGTGGCCAAGGTCCGCTCGGTGCTGACGGAGCTCGGCCTGACGCGGTGAGGCGGGCGCGTCAGGGGACCGGAGGTGGGCAGGAGGAGGGCATGACCGACACCTACGACCGGGTCGCCGTTGTCACGGGCGCCGACTCCGGTATCGGCAGGGCCACCGCCGTGCTGCTGGCCGAGCACGGGTTCGACGTGGGGATCACCTACCACGAGGACGAGGACGGCGCACGGGAGACCGCCGCGCTGGTACGGGACGCGGGCAAGGCGGCGGCCGTGCGGCGCCACGACCTGACCGACCCGGTCCGCGCCGCGCACGTCGTCGACGAGCTGGCCGGGGATCTGGGCGGGCTCGGCGTGCTGGTCAACAACGCCGGCACCGGGTCGTCGGAGCCGCTGCTCGACATGGACTACGAGCGCTGGCGTTCGGTGCTGTCGGTGGACCTCGACGGGCCGTTCCTGTGCGCGCAGCGGGCGGCCCGGCGGATGGTCGCCGAGGGGCGCGGCGGCCGGATCGTGAACGTCACCAGCGTGCACGAGGAGTACCCGAGGGTGGGGGCGGGGCCGTACTGCGCGGCCAAGGGCGGGTTGAAGCTGCTCAGCCGGGTGCTGGCGCTGGAGCTGGCCGCGCACGGCATCACGGTCAACACGGTCGCGCCCGGCGAGATCGCCACTCCGATGACCGGGCAGGAGGACCGGCCGCCGCGGGCCGGGAGCCGTCCGGGGTACCCGATCCCGCGGCCGGGCGACGCCCGGGAGGTCGCCGCGGTCATCGCCTTCCTGGCCTCGCCGGCCGCCTCGTACATGACCGGGTCGTCGGTGTTCGTGGACGGCGGCCTGGTCACGATGGGACCGCAGGCGGCGGGGGCGCTCCAGTCCGGCGACTGGCGTTGACCCCGCACCCCCGCCCGCCCGCTCCCACGCGGCACCCCCGCCCGCAGGCGAATGGCACCGCGGTCCTTCAGCCGGCCCGCCGTGCTTCAGGCGGCCCGCCGTCCCTCAGGCGGTGGCCGGATGGCCGACGGCCAGGGCCGCGGCCACCTGCGGCGCAAGCCGCTCCGTCCAGCGGCCCAGCAGTTCCTCCAGCACGGGCACCTGCGACTCCAGCACCGCGAGCCCCGGTGTCGGCACGGTCGCGCCGAGCTCCACCAGCAGCGGACGCAGGTGCACCTCGACCGCCAGCGCGTGCTTCGGATCGCCCATGACCAGCAGCGGCAACGCCACCACCCCGGCCAGCGCCTCCGGCCGCAACCGGTCGAGGAACGCCTTCAGCAGCCCGGTGTACGTGCCCTTGTAGGTGGGGCTGGCCACCACCAGCACCCGCGCCTCGGCGACCAGCTCCAGCGCCACCTCCACGCCGGGCGCGGGCCCGGGGGCGAGCAGGTGCGGCCCGAGCGCCGACAGGTCGATCACGTCGTGCGCGCCCGGCAGGCCGAGCCGCCGTGCGACGGCCTCGGCGGCCGCCACGGCCACGGTCCGCGTCCTGGAGCCCTCGCGGGGGTTGCCGACCAGCGCGACGACGCTCATCCGGCCACCACCGCCGCCAGCCCGGCGGCGTACCGGGAGACGGGCCGGGTCAGGCCGTAGTTGTCGCGAAGGGTACGGCCCTCGTACTCGTACCGGAACAGGCCCCTGACCTGCAACTCCGGCACGACGTGGTCCACGAAGTCGGACAGTCCCGACGGGAGCAGCGGCGGCATGATGTTGAAGCCGTCGGCGGCCCCGGTGAAGAACCACTCCTGGAGCTGGTCGGCGATCTGCTCGGGCGTCCCGGCGACCACGCGGTGGCCGCGGCCGCCGGCCAGCCGGTTGAGCAGCTGCCTGACCGTCAGGCGTTCCCGCCTGGCCAGATCGATGACGAGCTTGCGACGGCTCTGCGCGCCCTCGGTCTCGACGGCCACGTCCGGGAGCGGCCGGTCGAGGTCGTCCTCGGACAGCTCGATGCCGGTCAGGTGGGAGAGCTGGGCCAGGCCGTAGGCGGGGATGATCAGGTCTTCGAGCTCCTTCTCCAGGTGCAGCGCCTCCCGTTCGGTCGAGCCGATGATCGGCGAGATGCCGGGCAGGACGAGCACGTCGCCGGGCTGCCTGCCGTGGGCGGCCACCCGTCGTTTGAGGTCGCTGTAGAACTCCTGGCCCTCCTCCAGGGTCTGCTGGGCGGTGAAGACGGCCTCGGCGTGCCGGGCGGCGAACTCCTTGCCGTCCTCCGACGACCCGGCCTGCACCAGCAACGGACGGCCCTGCGGGGAACGGGAGGTGTTCAACGGCCCCCGGACGGCGAAGTGGCGGCCGATGTGCTCGACGGGATGGATCTTGCCGGTGTCGGCGTAGCGGCCGCCGGTGCGGTCGCCCAGGATGGCGTCGTCCTCCCAGCTGTCCCAGAGCTTGCCTGCCACCTCCAGGAACTCGTCCGCCCTGGCGTAGCGGGCGGCGTGCGTGGGGCGTTCGACGCCGAAGTTGAGCGCCTCGGCCTCGCTGGCGGAGGTGACGATGTTCCAGCCGGCCCGGCCGCCGCTGATGTGGTCGAGGGAGGCGAACTTGCGCGCCACGTGGAAGGGCTCGTTGTACGTCGTGGAGACGGTCGCGATCAGGCCGATGTGGTCGGTCACCGAGGCCAGCGCGGCCAGCAGCGTGAGCGGCTCCAGCCCGCCGAGCGCGTTGTGCCGGACGTCGCCCTGCAGCGCCACGCCGTCGGCGAGGAAGAGCGAGTCGAGCTTGCCGCGCTCGGCGATCCTGGCCAGCTCCTGGTAGTGGCGGACGTCGGTCAGGCGGCTCGGCTCGGTGCGGGGGTGCCGCCAGGCGGCCTCGTGATGGCCGACGCCCATGAGGAAGGCGTTCAGGTGGAGCTTTCTCGTCACGTGGTCCTCCAGGTGGAGAAGCGGCGCTCGACGCCGATCAGGAGCAGGTTGAACAGCAGGCCGACCACGGAGATCGTGATGATGCCGGCGTACATGTCGGGGATGCGGAAGCTGGACTGGGCGTCGAGGATGAGGTAACCGAGCCCGGCCTTGGCGCCGACCATCTCGGCGAACAGCAGCACGAGGATCGAGTAGGCGCCCGCCAGGCGCACCCCCGTGAAGATGGTGGGCACGGCGGCCGGCAGGATCACCTTCTGGAACAGCCGCACCGGGCCGAGGCCCATCGACCGGGCCGACTTGATCAGCAGGGGTTCGACGGTCTTCACGCCGCTGACGGTGTTGAGCAGGATGGGCCAGGAGCAGGCGTACAGGACGAACGCCACCTTCGTCGTCTCGCCGATGCCGAGGATGAGCGTGAAGACCGGCAGCAGCGCGACCGCCGAGGTGTTGCGGAACACCTCCAGCAGCGGGGTGAGGAAGTCGGCGACGGGCTTGTACCAGCCGATCAGCAGCCCGAGCGGGATGGCCAGCACGATCGCCAGCCCGAACCCGGACAGCGAGCGCGCCAGCGACGCCCCCAGGTGCTCCGGGAGCCGGCCCGATAGCAGCAGGTCCGCGCCGGCGGCCAGGCTCTCCGACAGCGGGGGCACGAACACGGGGTCCACCACGCCGAGGCGGGGCAGCACCTCCCAGGCGGCCAGGAGCAGCAGGATCGCGGCCGAGTTCCGCACCGCCCGCCGCGCCGGCCCGCCCGCCCGCCGCCACGTCGCCGCCTTCCGGCTCGTTCCGGTCGAGGCCGTCTTCCTGCTCGTCCCGCCCGACGCCGCCTTCCGGTCCTCCCCCTCGGTGGGCCGGACAGCGGTGGACAGGACAGCGGCGGGCTCGTCCCGGGTGGCGGGCTCGTCCCGGGTGGCGGGGTCGGGGTCGTCGTCGGGGATGTCGTACCAGTGGACGTCGCCCTCGGGACGCGTCCGTTCGTCGGCGCGGGCGTCAGTCATGCCGGATCGCCGCCTTCCGCTCCTGCACCTGCGCCGCGGCGACCTCGTCGCGCAGCAGCCCCCACACGTGGTGCCGGTACTCGCCGAAGCGCGGGTCGGCCCGCAGGTCCCCCTCGCGCGAGTCGAAGTCCACCTCGATGATCTCCTTGATCCGGCCCGGTCTGGAGGTCATCACGGCGACGCGTTGCCCCAGGTAGACGGCCTCGTCGATGCCGTGCGTGATGAACACGACGGTCTTGCGGGTGTGCTGCCAGATGCGCAGCAGCTCCTCCTGGAGCGACTCGCGGGTCTGCGCGTCGAGCGCGGCGAACGGCTCGTCCATCAGCAGGACGTCGGGGTCGAAGGCCAGGCTGCGGGCGATGGCGACGCGCTGGCGCATGCCGCCCGACAGTTCGTGCGGGTAGCGGTCCTCGAAGCCGGACAGTCCGACCAGTTCCAGGTGCCGCCGCGCCCGTTCCGTACGCTCGGCCCTGGGCACGCCCTTGGCCTCCAGCCCGAAGGCCACGTTGGCCAGCGCGGTCCGCCAGGGGAACAGCGCGTACTGCTGGAAGACGATCCCCCGGTCGAGGCCGGGCCCGGTGACGGGCGCGCCGTTGACCACGATCTGGCCCGACGTCGGCTCGGTGAGGCCCGCGACCAGGTCGAGGAGGGTGGACTTGCCGCAGCCGCTCGGCCCGACGAGCGTGAGGAACTCCCCTTCGCGGACGTCCAGCTCGATCCCGGACAGGGCGGTGAACGGCTCGCCCGCGTCCCTGACCGTGAACTCCTTGGAGACGTTCCGGATGCCGATCTTGGTCTGGACGCCGGTCTCGCTGATCGTGGCGGTCATGAGCCGCTCCCGTTCGCGTAGGGGTTGAACTCGTTGGTGTAGAGGTCGGTGGCCTTGACCTGGCCAGGACGGATCTCGCCCTCGCGCTGGAGCCAGTCGATCCACCGCTGGAACTCCCGGCTGTCGATGACGCCGCCCTTGCCCGCTATGCCGGTGCTCTTCCAGAGCTTCACGACGTCGGTGCTCTCGTTGCGCCCGCGCTTGGCGATGATCTGCTGGAACTTGGCGACGACCTCCTCGCGCGGGTGGGTCTGCGCCCAGGCGATGGCCTTGGCGAAGCCGGCCACGAAGGTCCTGACGGTGCCGGGGTTCCTGGCGATGAAGTCCTCGCGCAGCACGACGGACCCGGCCGTGAACGGCCCGAACAGCTCGACGTCGGTGAACAGCGGACGCAGCCCGCCGCGTTCGAGCGCCTTGTCCTTGAGCACGCCGCCGAGCGTGCCGACGTCGAGCTGCCCCTGCCGCAGCGCCTGCTCGGTGTTGACCGGCGGGATGACCACGAGCTGGACCTGCTCGATCTCGGCCGGGGTCAGCCCCTGACGCTTGAGGTACTCCTTGATGACGGCCTCGTGGTGGGCGCCGAGGGTGTTGACGCCGATCTTCTTGCCGATGAGGTCGCGGGCGGTTCTGATGGGGCTGTCGTCCTTGACGTAGTAGCCGTTGAACGACTTCTCGTCCGAGCCGTAGTAGCCGATCACCGCCTTGATCGGGGCCTTGGCCGCCTTGAGCTTGATGACGGCGCCGTCGAAGGCGCCGCCGAAGTCGGTCTGGCCGGTGGCCGCGGACTGGATGTCCTGCGGCCCCGAGGTGGTGTTGCCCACCCACTTGAGCTTGACGTCGCCGAGGTAGCCGAGCTCCGCGGCCAGTTCGGGGAAGGTGACGTTGCCCGCGCTGCCCTGGTAGCGGAGCTCCTTCACCTCCGGTTCGCCGGGTTTCGCCGAGCCCTCGGCCGCGCCGCAGCCGACGGTCACGGTGGCGAGCAGCACGGCGAGGAGTGCACGTCTGATGTTGATCACGATGAGTTCCTCTGGGGAGAACTGCGCAGGGGGTAGGGAGGTCTGCCGGAGGTGCGTGATCAGCGACACTGCGCGCTGGCGACGTGGCCGTGGTCCACGTGCGGGCGCCGGGTCAGGTAGAGGCCCTGGCTCATGCGTACGAAGCTACGGAACCCCGGACGCTAAGTCAACATTTCCTACTGGATATACATGAAAACCCCGGACCATGCCGGATGGGAATGCCATTTCCGCAGAGGGAACGGCGGGCGTGACGGGCCTGGTCAGCGAGGCGCTGCCCGGCCTTACGGCACGCCGGATCACCCGTTCGGCACGGCGGTGGGCCGGAAGGGCATTGGCGGGCCGGCGAAAGTCCGTCAATGTGAGACCTGCCTGTCGAGCACTTCGCCTCGCACCAGGAACGCCACGGGCAGGCCGGAGCCGATGAAGGAGCAGCCATGGCACCGCGGATCGTCACCCACCACCAGGACCTCGTCGACCTGTCCGTGCTCGCACCCGCGCGGCCGGCGGAACTCGGCAACTCCGTCATCGCCATGGAGCTGCTCGAACTGCTCGAATCGGCGCCGGAGGACGAGGTGTTCGCCGCGTTCGACGACAGCACGCCCGCGCCGCGCCGCGCCGGCGGCCGGTGATCACGGCACCGGTCCGCCCGTAAGGGCGCGGCGGCGGCCGGTCATCCTGACCGGCCGCACGCCGCGCGAACGGCTCCCTCCGGCCCTTCCCCTGACCGGCCGCACGCCACGCGAACGCCGTCCCCGGCCCTTCCCCTGACCGGCCACGCACCAGGCGACTTCCCCGCTGTCCGGGGTCAGGCGAAGCGTTCGATCGTGACCGGGATCAGGCCCTGGCCGCGGATCGCCTGCCGGTGGTGGTGGAGCAGGGCGCCGATGGCGGCCAGCGGGCCGGCGCTCAGGCGTACGGTGACGTCCAGGCACCAGGCGATGCCGGGGCCGATGCGCCGCAGCTCCCAGGTGAAGGTGTGTCCGGCGGCGGTCGCCGTGGCGGTGCCGGCGATCCTGGCCCGCGGGTTCTCCCGCGGCGGCTCCAGGCGCAGGACGGTGCTCACGTTCGCCAGGCCGCGCTCGCCGAGCTCGCCCGCGAACAGGATGCGGTAGCGCCGGGTCTGCGCCGAAGGGGAGCCGCCCAGGTCGAGCGGGGCCGCGGCGGGGAGCGCCTGGCGGTACTGGAAGAAGGCCCGCAGCTCGGCCTCCTCCGGCAGCGCGCCGCCGCCGAGCATCGAGTAGGTCTCGCGGGCGTCGCGCCGGGTCACGGGCAGCACCCGGTCGCGCAGCGCGGGGTCGGCGCGGATGGCCCGGCTGGATCCGGGCGACTCGCGCCACTCGCCGCACTCGGCGGTCCATTCCGCGCAGTCGATGCCCGCGGCGGTGTAGTCGTCGCAGAGCACGAACTCCTCGACCAGGATGCCCAGGGGAAGTGTTCCGCGGCCACGGTCGGCGGCGTAGATCAGGTAGTAGTCCAGGGGTACGTCGGCGTCCATTGGCGACATGATCGTGGTGCGGGCCCCCGCGGGCAAGGCGACATTCTGATGTTCGCGCAGGTCCTGCCGTCAGATGACGGTCTAGCCGGTCACGGGTTTGCCCGTGGCGCTGCCGGCGAGCCATTCCGTCCACGACTTGGCCCACGGGGTCGGGCCGTTGCCGAATCGCAGCTTGCGCGAGGTGCCCGTGACCTGGATGACGTCGCCGCGCTGGGTGAAGTCGTAGAACCAGCGGGCGTCGGCGGGGCTGGCGTTGACGCAGCCGTGGCTGACGTTGGAGTTGCCCTGCGCGCCCGTCGACCAGGGCGCGGCGTGGAAGAAGGTGCCGCTGTAGGTCATCCGGACGTTCCACTTGGTCTTGATCCGGTACTCGCCCGGCTCCCCGATGGTGGCCGAGTCCATGACGGTCTCCGCGGCCTTCTCCTGGGCGATCATGGTGCCGGAGTAGCTGTCGTCGCCGGGTTTGCCCAGGCTGACGGGGATCGTCCGGACGACCTTGCCGTCCGCGGTGACGACGGCCCGGTGGCGGTCGGCGTCCACCTTGGTGACGTGCCGGGGGCCGACGGTGAAGGACAGGCTGCGGTCCCTGGTCCCCCACAGGTCCTCGCCCGCGCGCAGCCCGGCCAGGTGGGCGACGACCTTGACCTTCTCCCCCACCGGCCAGTACTCACGCGGCCGGAACTGCACCTCGCGGTCGCTCACCCAGCTCCACGCGCCTTCGACCGGCTCGGACATCTCCACCACCAGCGAGCGCTCGACCGCCGCGCGGGCCTGCCTGGAGGTGACCGGGTGGGACAGCAGCAGCTGGACCGGCATCCCGACGCCGACCTTCTCGCCGTCCAGCGGCGACATGCCGCTCTGCAGGGCCCGCCTGGGCTTGAGCGTGGTGAAGGACGACCGCCCGGTGACGGCCTTGCCGTCGGTGCCGGTGGCCTGCGCGCTCACCGTGTACGACGTCGCCGGGCGCAGCGGCCACCGTGGCCGCCAGGTGCCGTCGGCCGCCGTCGAGCCGGTCACCTGGCGTCCCTTGGCGTCGGCGACGGTCACCTTGGTGACCTTGCCGCCGGTGACCCGCACGCTGATCCCGGTGTCGGGGGCGACCTTCTTGGCGCCGTCCGCCGGGGTGATCGCGAGCTTGGCCACCGGGCCCTCGGCCTGCGGCGGGCCGCCCGGTGGCTGGGCGCCGCCGCCGCCGGAGGCGCATCCGGCGAGCAGGAGCCCCGCGAGGGCGAGCGTCGTACTGGTCCGGCCGTTCCGCATCCTCGATGCCTCCCGTGCCTGACAAGGCGTCAACTTCTTCATTGAACGGTCTGCGCTGTCACGTGCGGACACTTCTGCCCAATGAGCATGGGAGAAACCTTCATCCGCCGATGACCACTCTTGCGAACCTTGCGGGCCGATCTGGTGTCCAACTCTCTGGAACGGTCCTTCTGGGCCGGTCTCAGGGGATGACGCACCGGGGGCGGTGCATGAGGGGGAACGTCATGAACGGCGGCATGAAGCGGTACCTGTCCGGTATCGGGATGACCGCGGCGACACTGGCCGTCACGACCGCGCTCATGGGGGCCACCCCCGCCCACCCCACGCCCTCCCCCACCCACCCGGCGCCGTCGGCCTCCCCTGAGCCGAAGCCCGACCACAAGCCGGACCACAAGCAGGACCGCAAGCCCGGCCACAAGCCGGACCGGACCGGGCCGTCCGCCGAGCCCACCGAGACCGCCGAGCCCACGGGGCCCGCCAAACCCGCCGAGCCCGCCGAGGCGGGCAAGCCCGACTGCCGCAAGGTCAAGTGCGTGGCGCTCACCTTCGACGACGGCCCGGGGCCCTACACCGGGACGCTGCTGCGCCACCTGGCGAAGTACCGGGCCCACGCCACGTTCTTCGTCGTCGGACAGAACGTCGGCCTCCACCCCGACGTGGTGCGCCGCACGGTCGAGGCGGGGCACGAGCTGGGCAACCACACCTGGTCCCACCCCGACCTGACCCGGCTGTCGCCGGCCGCGATCAGGTCCCAGCTCGCCCGCACCGACCAGGCCGTGAAGTCGGCCGCGGGCGTCGTGCCCGGCCTGGTGCGTCCCCCGTACGGCGCGACGGACGGCGACGTGCGGCGGCAGGCGCACCGGCCGCTGGTCCTGTGGAGCGTGGACACCCTCGACTGGCGCTACCGCGACAGCGCCAGGGTGGCCCGCGTCTCGCTCAAGCGGGTCCGCCCCGGCAGCGTCATCCTGTTCCACGACATCCACCCGACCACGGTCAAGGCCCTCCCGCGGGTGCTGAGGGGCCTGTCCGCCCGCGGCTACCGGTTCGTCACGGTCAGCGAGCTGTTCGGCGGCCGGCCGCCGAAGGTCGTCTACAACGCCCGCCGGCTCTCCGGCGGCTCCAGGTAGCCGGGCAGGCGCCCGCCGGTGTCCACCACGAGCCGCTGCAGGACGACGGTCGGGTCCGCCATCCAGAACTTCAGCACGGGCCTGCCCGGAGCAGTGACCGTGTGCACGGTCGTGGTCTCGTTGACGTTGTCGGACGTGTTGCGCTCCCACTGGCGGTTCATGGTCGTGCCGTCGGCGCCGGTCACGGCCGTGACGTTCACCGTCCGGGGCGGCTGGTCGTCGATGGAGACGGCGTAGCTGAGCCCGTCCGACGGCAGGACGTTGTTGCGCGGCGACGGCAGCGCCGAGACCTTGACCTGACCGTCCGTGAACAGCGTCATCGTGTACTCCAGCCGCGGGCTGTCCCCGCCGGGGGGTGACCCGCGGGGCGGTCACCGGGAGCGGGGTCACGCCGTCTGAGCTGCGGCCGAGGTCGGGGATGGTCCGCCAGGCGCCCACGGCCCGGTCGTGGTGCGCGGCGTCGACGGCGACCTGCCCGCCAGCCTCGACGAACCCCTTGACCGGGCCCGCCGGGTTGTCCACGACCACCTTGACCGTCACGCTCGTCCCGCCCGGCCCGGTGACGGTGAGCGGCACCCGGACGCGGGCGGCCCGCTCGGCCGGCCGCCGCCATTCGGCCGTGACCCGGTCCATCTCCTGGTAGCTCGTCAGGCTGAACGGCGTGTCGCGGTCGTCGTAGGTGACCTTCGTCGGGTCGGCCGGGTGCACGATGATGCGGCGGTTGAGCAGCTCGGGCTTCCGGCCTGTGGGCCCTACTCCTCGACGGTCTCCTCGTAGCCGATCGCGGCGTCCGCCGCGTCGCCGCCCGACTCGCGGGCCCGGTAGCTGTCGCCGCCGTAGAACCTGAAGGCGCCGTTGTCGGCCCGCTCGCCGACGGGCGGCACGCGGCCGTCGATGGCGATGTAGTACCAGCCGTAGCCGCCCTGCCGGTCCTCGCAGAAGTTGTTGACCACGCGCCGCCGGGACGGCTTCGCGACGCACACCTCGACCCACTCCGAGGGCGTCTCGATGGCGGTCTCGGCGCCGGGGCCGCCCTGCGGCGACGCCTTGGTGAGCTCGTCGTCGCCGAGGTCCTCGTAGGTGCCGCCGTCGGCCCGCTTGCCCACCGCGGGGACGGTGGCGTCGCCGGCGTAGAAGTACCAGGCGTAGCCCCGGCGCTCGTCCTCGCACGGGCGGTAGTCGGCCCTGGCCTGCGTGCCGGTGTCCACGCAGACGGCGATGCGGACGGACTCGTCCTGCGCCGCGGCGTCGGACTCGCCGTCGGGCTCGTCGTCGATGACCTCTTCGGTCTCCTCCGGCGCGGCCGGCGGACCGGTGTCGGCGACGGTGCAGCCGGCGGCCAGGACGGCGACGAGCGCGAGGCAGGCGAGTCGTAACAAGGATCCTCCACGGACTCGGAGTGACGACCGGCCAACGAGCGGGCCACCGGGCCCGGTTCCCCGCACGCGGCGGCAGGCCATTGACGACTAATCGTTTGGGACCGTACATTTTCGAAGCACCCGTCCGCGACAGAAGGGCCGACGATGCCGGTCAACGGCGACATGCCGACGCTCGACCAGACGTTCGCCACCGAACAAGCGGTGGCCGCCGGGGAGCGGGGCGCGTCGTGACCCACGAGGAATGGCTGAGCCGGGCCGCGGCGGTCGCGCCGCCGTCCGCGCACCACATCGACGGCGCCGACGAGCCCGGCGGCGCGTCCTTCACGGCGCGCTCGCCGCGCGACGGCCGGGTGCTGGCCGAGGTGGCCGACGGCGGCGAGGCGGAGGTCGGGCTCGCGGTGTCGGCGGCGCGGCGGGCGTTCGACTCCGGGCCGTGGCCGCGGATGGCGCCCGCCGAGCGCGGGCGGGCGCTGGTTCGGCTGGCGTCCCTGATCGAGGAGCGGCGCGAGCACCTGGCGCTGCTCGTCAGCCTGGAGATGGGCAAGCCGATCATCGACGCGCACGACATCGAGCTGCGCGCCGCGATCACCACCTTCCGCTGGTACGGCGAGCTGGCCGGCAAGCTGGCCGACGAGGCCCCGCACGTGCCCGCCGACGCCCTCGCCCTGGTCACCCGCGAGCCCGCCGGGGTCGTCGGCGCGGTCGTGCCGTGGAACTTCCCGCTCACGCTGGCCTCGTGGAAGGTGGCCCCCGCCCTGGCCGCGGGGTGCACGGTCGTGCTCAAGCCGTCGGAGCTGTCGCCGCTGTCGGCCCTGGAGCTGGGACGGCTGGCCACCGAGGCGGGGCTGCCGCCGGGCGTGCTCAACGTGGTCGCCGGCGACGGCCCCACCGCCGGGCGGGCGCTCGGCCTGCACCCCGGCGTGGACGTGCTGGCCTTCACCGGCTCCACCGCCGTCGGGCGGCACTTCCTGCGTTACTCGGCCGACTCCAACCTCAAGCGCGTGTGGCTGGAGCTGGGCGGCAAGTCGCCCAACATCATCCTTCCCGACGCCCCCGACCTGGAGGCCGCCGCGGCCACCGCCGCCTGGGGCATCTTCTTCAACCAGGGCGAGATGTGCACCGCGCCGTCCCGCCTGCTGGTCCACCGGTCGGTGGCCGACCGGGTGACGGAGGCCGTGGTCGCCCGCGCCCGCGCGCTGCGCGTCGGCGACCCGCTCGACCCGGCCACGGAGATGGGCGCCCTGGTCGGCGAGGCCCACCTGGAACGGGTGCGCGGCCACGTCGAGGCCGGTCTCGCCGAGGGCGCGCGGCTGCGTACGGGCGGCGGCCGGATCCTGGCCGGCACCGGCGGCGCCTACCTCGAACCCACCGTCTTCGACCGGGTGGACCCCGGCTCCCGGCTGGCCAGGGAGGAGATCTTCGGCCCGGTGCTGTCCGTGCTGGCCTTCGACGACGTCGAGGAGGCCGTCCGCCTGGCCAACGACACCGAGTACGGCCTCGCGGCCGGCCTGTGGACCTCCGACCTGGGCACCGCGCACCGCGTCGCCCGCGCGCTGAGGGCGGGCACCGTCTGGGTCAACTGCTACGAGGAGGGCGACCTGACCGTGCCCTTCGGCGGCATGCGGCAGTCGGGCAACGGCCGCGACAAGTCGGCGCACGCGCTGGAGAAGTACACCGAGCTCAAGACCACCTGGATCCAGCTGTGAGACCGCTGATCGCGATCCCCGCCCGCTTCTCCGCCACCGCCTCGGCCCTGCGCCACGCCGCCGAGGTGAGCGCCCGCGCCCTGGTGGAGGCCGTGTGGCGAGCGGGCGGCGAACCGGCCACGATCCACCCGGCGGCCACCGACGGCGTGGACGGCGCGGCGGCCCGGATGGCCAGGTTCGACGGCCTGCTCCTGCCCGGCGGCGGCGACGTGGCCCCCCACCGCTACGGCGCCCCCGACACCCACCAGGACGTCTACGACGTGGACGACGACCAGGACGCCTTCGACCTGGCCCTGGCCCGCCACGCCCTGGCCGCCGGGCTGCCCACGCTGGCGATCTGCCGCGGCCTCCAGGTCGTCAACGTGGCCCTCGGCGGCACGCTGGAGCAGGACATGGGCGGCCCCGAGGGCGGCCACCGGCACGTCGTGCACCCGGTGTCGCTGCGCCCCGGCACCCTGCTGGAACGCGCGGCCGGGACGGCGAAGGTGGAGGCGTCCTGCTTCCACCACCAGCGGGTCGAGCGGCTCGGCGACGGCCTGTCCCCCGCCGCGCACGCCGCCGACGGCACGGTGGAGGCCGTTGAGCTCGACGGCGCGCCCGGCTGGTTCGCCGCCGTGCAGTGGCATCCCGAGGACACCGCCCATCGCGATCCGGCCCAGCAGGCCCTGTTCGACGCGCTCGTCCGCGAGTCGGGGCATCATGGCTGTCATGATCCGCGCCGCCGTCCCTGAGGACCTGCCCGCACTCCACGACCTCGCCGTCGCCTTCTACGCCGAGGACGGCTTCACCACCCCGGCGCAGACGCTGAAGGCCAACCTCGCCAGGCTGATCGCCGCGCCCGGCGTCCGGGTCGCGGTGAGCGAGAGCGAGGGCGAAGGCGAGGGGCGGCTGGTCGCGTTCGGCATCACCACGACCACGTTCGGGCTGGAGCAGGGGCTGTACGCCGAGCTGGAGGACCTGTTCGTCGCGCCGGGGGCACGGCGGCGGGGCGAGGCGGAGCGGCTGATCGAGGACAGCCGCCGGTGGGCCGCCGCCCAGGGCTGCACGGCCCTGGAGATCGTGATCGCCCCGAACGGCGCCGACGTGAGCCACCTGTTCGCCTACTACGGCAAGCGCGGCTTCCGTGACGAGGGCCGCCGCATCCTCAGCCACCCCCTGTGAGTTCCGGGGGACGACGGGCCGCCGCCCCCGGACGCTCACAGGCGCCCCGCGGCTCACCAGCGGCGGGCCGCCGCCCCCGACGCTACGAGCGGTGTGGCGGGCGGATGCCGCGGAACTCCCAGTCGCCGCCGAGGGCGGTCGAGCGCACCTCCTCCGACTCCGTCGGCTGCGCGCCGACGTCGGAGCGGATCGGCACCGGCCCGGTGACGACGTGGTTGGTCAGCCGGCCGAGCCCTTCGGCCTCGACCTCGACGACGTCCCCCGGCCGGACGGGCCGCGAGCCCGCCGGGGTGCCCGACAGCAGCACGTCGCCGGGGAAGAGGGTGATCGTCCGGGCGATGTCGGCGACCAGGTAGTGCATGTCCCAGGTCATCTCGTCGGTGTTGCCGTCCTGGACGACCTCGCCGTTGACGTACGTGCGCAGGCGTTTGCCGCGGAAGTCCCAGCCGGTCACCAGGCCGGGGCCGAGCGGGCAGAGCGTGTCGGAGCCCTTGACGCGCAGCATCGAGCCGGCGTCGGTGTCGCGGAAGTCGTGCAGCCCGAAGTCGTTGGCCACGGTGTAGCCCGCGATGTGCGCGCCGGCCTCGGAGGGGGCGATGTTGCGGCAGGTCCGGCCGATGACGATGGCGATCTCGCCCTCGTAGTTGAGCCACTTGCAGCCCTCGGGCCGCACGACCGCGCCCCGGTGGGAGTTGAGCGAGGAGGTGGGCTTGTGGAAGTAGGTCGGCGCGTCCGGCAGCCGGGTCCGGAACTCCTCGACCCGGCTGCGGTGGTTCAGGTGCACCGCGATGATCTTCGTGGGGACGACCGGCGGCAGGTGCGCGGCCTCGTCGGCGCCGATCCGGCGGCCGTCCGCGGCGACGAGCTCGTCCCCGTCGCGGACGGTCTCGGTGACGGCGCCGTCCAGCAGGACGCGGCGGTACTCAGGCATGGGCGTTCTCCTGTCGGGGTGCGGTCCAGCCGCCGGACGGGCGGTCGAACCAGAGCAGGGCCTGGCCGGTGCCGACGGAGTTCTCGTACTCGCCGTACTGGCGGGCGGGGGCCGTGCAGCGCTCCTCGCCGAGGGCGCCGGCCAGCATGACGTAGTGGTGGAAGCGGGCCTCGGGCTTGTACGTCCGGAACTCCGGCATCGTGCGCAGGACCTCGTCGTGCCGGCCCTGCCGGAACCATTCGATGCGCCGCAGGTCGGCGGCGCGGGCCTCGGGGGTGAAGACGTGCCGCGGATCGCTGGACTCGTGGTCGCGCAGCTCGCGCAGCGGCCAGAACGTGTGCGACAGCGCGCCGGAGGCGATCACCAGCACCCGGCGGTCGGTGGCCGCGACGCCGTCGGCCAGCGCGCGGCCGAGCCGCAGGTGGTCCTCCATGTCGCCGGTCTGGCAGACGCCGATGCTCACCCAGCGTTTGCCGGGCAGGCCCTCGCCGAGGTACTTCCACAGGTTGGTGGTGGCGTAGTAGATCGGCAGGTACTCGTCGTCGATGGGGGTGATCCAGGTGCCGTGCCGGTCCGCGAAGGAGGCCACGTTGCGGGCCAGCTCGGGGTCGCCGGGGAAGTCGTACGGCATCCGGCACATGCCGCGCGGCAGCTCCTCGGAGGTGTACAACCCGGCCCGGCGCGCCTGGGCGGTGACCACGAACTCGACCGTGGTGGCCCAGTGGGAGTCCAGCACCACGACGGTGTCGTAGTCGTCGCGCTCGAAGACGTCCCGGCGCAGCTCGCGCAGGCCGGTGACGAGGGTGATCTCCTTGCCCTCGTTCAGCTCCAGCCGGGTGGGCTCGGGCAGCACGATGGTGGGGACGTGCGCCAGCAGGCCGGCACCGACGATCTCACCCATGGTCGTTCCAGCCCTTCGGCGCGGTGACGGTGTTCTTCAGGTCGCAGTAGAAGTCGAAGCTCCAGGTGCCGCCCTCGCGGCCGACGCCGGACTCGCGGGAGCCGCCGAAGGGCGCGCGCAGGTCGCGCACGAAGAAGCAGTTGACCCACACCGTGCCCGCCACCAGCCGTTCGGTGACCCGGCGGGCGCGCTCGCGGTCGCCGGTCGCGACGGTGGCGGCCAGGCCGAAGCGGGTGTCGTTGGCCAGCCGGACGGCCTCCTCCTCGGTCTCGAACGTCTGCAGCGTGAGCACCGGGCCGAAGACCTCCTCCTGGACGATCTCGCTGTCCTGGGCCACGTCGGTGAGCAGGGTGGGCCGGTAGTACAGGCCGTCGCCGCGCTCGCCGCCGATGACGGCGCGCGCCCCGGCCGCGAGGGCCCGCCGGACGAACCCGTCGATCTTCTCCACCTGGCGCGGGTGGATGTTGGGGCCGACGTCGGTGGCCTTGTCGCGCGGGTCGCCCTGGACCAGGGCCGTGGCCCGCTCGGTGAAACGGCGGACGAACTCCTCGGCGATCGGCGCCTCGACCAGCAGCCGGGTGGCGGCCAGGCAGACCTGCCCGGCGTTGTCGTACTGCTCGACGGCCAGGTCAACGGCGAGGTCGAGGTCGGCGTCGGCGAAGACCAGCAGCGGCGACTTGCCGCCCAGCTCCAGGCTGAGCGGGGTGAGGTTGGCGGCGGCCGAGCGGGCGATGCGCCGCGCGGTCGGCACCGAGCCGGTGAAACTGACGCGGCGCACGCCGTGGTGCTCGACCAGGGCCTGCCCGGCCTCCTCGCCGAACCCCTGGACGACGTTGAGCACGCCGTCCGGCAGCCCGGCCGCGGCGGCGACGTCGGCCAGCAGGGAGGCGGTGAGCGGCGACCACTCGGCGGGCTTGAGCACCACCGTGTTCCCGGCGGCGAGCGCGGGGGCGATCTTCCAGGTGGCCAGCATGAGCGGCGCGTTCCACGGCGTGATCAGGGCGCAGGGGCCGGCCGGGTCCCAGGAGACGTGGTTGGCGTGGCCGCGGGTGTCGAAGTCGTCGTGGCCGAGGCCCTCCAGCCAGTCGGCGAAGAAGCGGAAGTTGTGCGCCACGCGCGGCATGACGCCGCGGCGGTGCGAGCGCAGCAGGGCGCCGTTGTCGCGGGTCTCGACGGCGGCCAGCTCCTCCAGCCGCTTCTCGACGCCGTCGGCGATGGCCCGCAGCACGGCGGCCCGGCCGGCGCGCGGGGTGGCGGCCCAACCGGGGAAGGCGTCCTGGGCGGCGGTGACGGCGGCGTGCACCTCGTCGGGGCCGCCGCGGGCGATCTCGCCGAGCGCGGCGCCGTCGATGGGCGAGAGGTCGGTGAACGTGCGCGCGGAGGCGACGCGCCGGCCGCCGATCCAGTGGCGGGTGTCGACGGTGACCCCGGCGACGGTGATCTGTTCGGACATGTCGGGTGCTTCCAATCTCAAGGGGCTAGTGCGCGCCGGAGGTGCCGGATTCCAGCAGCGTGCCGCCGTCCCACACCACGCCGACCTGGCGGAAGTAGGCGCCGATGGGCTCGCGGACGGCCAGCCGGGACAGCTCCTCGGTGGGGGCGTCGAACAGCTCCAGCTCGGCGTCGCCCGCCCACGCCTGGCCGGCCTCGAAGGCGGCGGCGCCGGACTCGACCAGCTCGTCGAGCGCCAGGCCGCCGCCCTTGCCGATGGCGGGCAGCCAGCGGTGGTGGGCCATGGGGTGGCCGTTGACGAACCCGTTGTGCGGCGACGGCTCGCGCAGGGTCACCACGGCCTGGGCCAGGCGGCGGTCGGCGGCGGCCAGCGTCGCGCCGAACCGGGCGCCCGCCTCGATGCGCGGCGCGGGGCCGTACGGGTGCGGCCTGGTCTGGTGGATCGACCCCAGCTTCTTCGGATAGCCCTGGTGCAGCCCCCTGGCGAGGGCGAAGTCCTTGTCCACCCAGATGTAGACGCACCTGGAGTAGGTCCGCCCCCGGTAGGAGCACCGGACGACGGCGAACGCCTCCTTGTACTGCGAGCGCACCGGGTCCAGCAGCTCCTCGCGGGAGGCGGCGCAGGACTGCCAGTCGGCCCAGATGAGCGCGACCGCGCCCGGGTCCTCGGCGGCGAGTTCCAGCGGCTCGGGCAGCAGCTCACGCACCCGGTCGGGGTCGGTGCGGTACTCGATCGTGAGCAGGTCGCCGGAGTAGTGCCAGGGCGGCTCCGGCACGAGGGACGAGCGGCCCGTGGCCGTCTTGGGATGGAAGTAGCCGCGGACGCCGGCCAAGATGGTCCTCCTGGAACTCGTTTGGTTCCAAATAAAATATGAACATCCAGGCCGATCGGTCAACAGCTCTTGCGGCAGCCAATACGGGGCCGTTACGTTTGGCGTCAAACGACCCTAGGAGAGACCGGTGCAGCAGCACATCGACCGCCTGACCGAGCGGGGCGTCGACGTGGTCCGCGTGACCTACCCCGACCTGACCGGGACCGACCGCGCCCGCGACGTCCTGCTGGAGGCGCTGCCCGACGCCCTCGGTCACGGCCTCGCCTTCTGCCGCGCCGTCTACCACTCCACCCCGCGCGGCGGCACCGCCGACATCAGCGGCGGCCTGGACGCGGGGCTGCCCGACATCGCCGTCGTTCCCGACCTGGCCACGCTCGCCCCGCTGCCGTGGGAGCCCGGCGTGGCCTGGTGCCACGGCGACGTCGTCGACCCGGCCACCGGCGCCGCGGCCCCCGAGTCGCCCCGCGACCTGCTGCGCGCCGTGCTGGCCCGGTGCGCCGAGCAGGGCCTGCGCCCGGTCGTCGGGCCCGAGCTGGAGTACTTCCTGTGCGACCCGGCCCCCACGGGCGGCTGGCAGCGCTACGCCGAGGCCACCGGCAACGTCTACACCGCCGGCCGCCGCGGCGACCCCGACGGCCACCTCACCCGCACGCTGCGGCACCTGCGCGACCTCGGCCTCGGCGTGACGGCGGGCAACCACGAGTTCAGCAGCGGCCAGTTCGAGATCAACCTGCGGCACTCCGAGGCGCTCGACGCGGCCGACCGGGCCTTCTGGTTCAAGGCCGCGGTCAAGGAGCTGGCGCGGGTGGAGGGCAGGCTGGCGACGTTCATGGCCAAGCCGTTCAACGACGAGGGCGGGTCGGGGTTCCACCTGCACCTGTCGTGCCTGGGCGAGGACGGCGGCAACGCCTTCGACGACCCGGCCGCGCCGTACGGGCTGTCGGCGACCGCGCGGCACGCGATCGCGGGCGTGCTGGCCCACGCCCCCGCGCTGGCGGCGCTGGCCAACCCGACGGTCAACTCCTACAAGCGGTTCGGCCCCGACACGCTGGCCCCCTGGCTCGTCGACTGGGGGCTCGACAACCGCAGCGCGATGCTCCGCGTCCCGCCGGAGCGCGGCGCGGGCGCCCGCTTCGAGCTGCGGCTCGGCGACGCCAGCGCCAACCCGTACCTGCTGGTCGCCGGGACGGCGGCGGCCGCGCTGCTGGGGGTGCGGGCGGCCCAGGAGCCGCCCGCGCCGCTCGTCGGGTACGGCTACGACGCCTCCAAGGCCCCGGTGCTGCCGATGACCCTGCCCGAGGCCCTGGACGCCCTGGAGGCCGACGGCGAGCTCACCGAGCTGCTCGGCAAGGACTTCACCGCCGCCTTCCTGGCCTACAAGCGCGACGAGGTCGCCCGCTTCCAGCGGCACGTCACCGACTGGGAGTTCGGCGAGTACGCCTACCACCTGTGACCCGTCATTCGATCGCGCGCTGCGCCAGGTCCTCGGCCAGCGCGATGATCTCCGGGTTGTAGGGCGCCTTCTCCCCCGGGACGTACCGCACCCGGTCCAGGCCGCGCCGGTAGCGGAACACGCCCCGGCGCTCGTGCAGCTCCCAGTCCACCGGGCCGCCGTAGTCGAAGCCGACGCTGATGCCGGTGAAGGGCGCCATGCCGACCAGCTGCGGGACCCGCTCGACGGCCAGCACCGGCTTGTCGTCCACCAGCACCTCGACGTCCCAGCGCACCTCCGGCAGCGCCGTGAAGCGGGCCGTGACGGTCACCGGCCCCGCCGCCGGGATCGGGCCGGCCGCCCGCACCGGCACGCCGTAGGCGTTGTACGTCAGCCGCAGCTCGCCGTCCTCGACGTACAGGACGTAGCCGCCGCCCTGGTCGCCGTGGGCCACGATCACGCCCTCGTCGCCCGGCCGCCGCTCCAGCCACGCCTCGATCGTGAACGACCGCATGGAGGTGAGCCTGCTCGACCGGAACCGTTCCAGCACCGGGGTGCCCGGGTGGATGGTGACCGGCTCCGACAGCGCCAGCTCGGCCGGCGGCCGGGTGTTGAGCATGTCCGGCGTGTCGGCCAGCGGGAAAACCGTGTTGAGCCAGGCCGCCGCCCGCCACTTCGCGGCCAGGTCGGCCACCCGTTCCGGCTGCTCGGCGGCCAGGTCGGTGGTCTCGGCCGGGTCGCGGGCGATGTCGTACAGCTCCCAGCCGTCGTCGGTGAACGGCGTGCCGGGCAGGTGCGGGGCGATGAGCTTGTAGTGGTCCTCGAAGTAGCCGCGCTGCCCGCCGCTCTCGACGTACTGCGAGCGGTGCCGGCTCGGCCGGTCGCGCTCGCGCAGGAAGTGGTCGAACGGCACGCCGTCCACGTCCTGCGGGTGGTCCAGGCCGGCCAGCGTGAGCAGGGTGGGCGCGACGTCGGTGACGTAGGCGTACTGGTCGCGCACGCCCGGGTCGCCGGCCTGCCTGGGCAGCCCGGCCGGCCACGACAACACGAACGGCACGTGGATGCCGCCCGCGTAGGCGTGGCCCTTGTAGCGGCGGAACGGGGTGTTGGAGACGTTCCCCCAGCCGCGCGGGTAGTGGCCGTGGACCTGGGGGCCGCCGACGAGGTCGAGGTCGCGCGGCACGTCGTGGCACCAGTCGTCGGGCAGGCCGGCCAGGTGCACGAAGCGGCTGAGGTAGCTGCGGGTGCCCTCCGGGCCGCCCTCGGCGGTCGCGCCGTTGTCGCTGGTGACGACGATGACGGTGTCGTCGTACTCGCCGATGCGCTTGAGGTGCTCGACCAGCCGGCCGAGGCTCTGGTCCACGGCGTCCACGGCGGCGGCGTAGACCTCCATGTGGCGGGCGTACAGCTCGGTGCGCTCCTCCCACGGCGCCAGGTCCGGGTCGGACGGCCGGGTGCCCTCGGGGAAGAGGCCGTCGCGGAGCTGGCGGGCGAAGCGTTCCTCGCGGATCCTGGCCCAGCCCGCGTCGTAGCGGCCGCGGTACTTGGCGACGTCGGCCGGCTTGGCCTGCACCGGGCCGTGCACGGCCTGGTGGGCGAAGTAGAGGAAGAACGGCTTGTCGGCGTCGTTGGCGCGCAGGCCGTTGATCATGCCGATGGCGCGGTCGGTGAGGGCGTCGGTCAGGTAGAAGTCGTCCGGGAAGCCCTCGTCGGGGATCGGGCCGTTGTCGCTGATCAGGCGGTGCGGGTGGAACAGGGACGTGAAGCCGTCCATGGAGCCGTAGTAGCGGTCGAAGCCGCGCTGGAGCGGCCAGGAGCTCTTGTCGGCGCCGTCGTGCAGCTTGGACTCGATGGTCAGGTGCCACTTGCCGACCATGAACGTCGCGTACCCGCCGGCCCGGAACGACTCGGCCAGCGTGGGCACCTCCCGCGGGATCTCCATCCGGTAGCCGGGATAGCCCGGGTCCACGTGGGCCACCATCGCGAACCCGGCCCGGTGCGGGTTGAGCCCGGTCATCAGGGCGGCCCTGGAGGGCGAGCAGAGCGGGGTGCTGTGGTAGTTGCTGAACCGGTAGCCCGACTCGGCCAGCGCCTGCACGTGCGGCGTGTCGATCTCCGAGCCGAACGGCGACAGGTCGCTGAACCCCAGGTCGTCCACCAGCACGACCACCACGTTGGGCGCCCCGGGACGCGCCCGCCGCGGCCGCGGCCACCAGGGCGTGGACTGCGAGGCCAGCTCGCGGGCCGTGCCGCCGAAGCCCTCGTACCCCCTGCTCGGCGGCGTGCTCACGGGCCCTCCGGATCGACGGCGTCCCGGTCGGCCCACAGCGGCGCCACCAGCGCCCGCAGCTCCTCGGCGCCGACCCGCTCGACCAGCTCCACGGCCGCCAGGTTGTCGCGCAGCTGGTCCAGGCTGGTCGCGCCGAACAGGGTGGTGGTGTTGGCCGGGTGGGTGAGCGTGAAGGCCACGCACACCTGCGCCGGGGTGGCGTCCAGGTCGGCGGCGATCGCGGCCACCTCCGCCGCCGAGGCCGCGATGCGCTCCCTGATGCCGCCGGGGTCGCGGCCGACCTGCCGGTCCACGCCCTTGCCCAGCAGCACGCCGCCCTCCAGCACGTCGGAGGACTGCAGCGTGACGCCCTGGGCGAAGATGCGGGCGAATGGCGCGCCGTCGGGGATCGAGCGGCGCGAGACGCTGTACTTCAGCTGCGCGATGGCCGGGCCCTCGACGCCCTCGCCGGCGGCGGCGTCGATGAGCGTCTGCACGTTCGACGCCGACCAGTTGTTGACGCCCCAGCTCCGGATCAGCCCCTCCTTCGCCAGGCCGGCCAGGTCGAGGACGAGCCGGTGCAGGTCCATGCCGTCGTGCCGCAGGTCGCCCAGCACCACGAGGTCGGCGTGGTCGGCGCCGGCCCGGAACAGGGCGTTGAGCAGCTGGTCGCGCAGGCTGTGCTCCGGGTAGCCCTCCAGCCACAGCTTGGAGGAGAGCAGGTAGTCCTCGCGGCGCAGGCCGGCCGCGCGCACCAGGGCCGAGAAGATCACGTCGGTGAACACGGGCGGCATGCCGGGGAAGCCGTAGACGCCGACGTCGAACAGGTCGATGCCGTGGTCCACGGCCTCGCGGATCATGGCGACCGCGTCGTGGAAGTCCATGCGGTCGTAGGTGTGCCAGGAGCCGAGCGCGAGCACGCCCGTCTCCGGTCCGGTGCGGCCGATGCGGCGGCGTGGGATGGTCTGCACGGCAGGTCTCCTAGGGCAGGCGGGGGTCGACGACGGCCTTGATCTCACCGAGCCTGGACATCGACTCGACGCAGGCGGTGGCCTGAGCCAGGCCGACGGGCTCGCTGAACAGCTCGTCCCACGGCATGCGGGCGGCGAAGGTCTGGAAGAACTCGATCGAGCGGTGGTAGTCGGCGATGTCGCCGTTGAGCGAGCCGACGACGGTCAGCTCCTTGCCCATGACCGCGCCGAGCGGCACGGGCGCGAGCTCGAAGCCGGTGGAGCCGACGATCACCACGGTGCCGCGCTGGGCGGCCACCGCGACCGCCTCCTCGGCCACGGTGGGCGCACCGGCCAGGTCGAACACGTAGTCCGCGCCGCGCTCCCCGGCCAGCTCCCTGATCCGGGCGACGCGCTCGTCCTTGCCGAGGTCGGTCGAGACGGTCGCGTCGGCGCCGAAGCGCCGGGCGGCGGCCAGCCGGTCGTCCGGGCCGCCCACGGTGATGACGGTGCCCGCGCCGGCGATCCTGGCGACGGCCGTGGCGAAGATGCCTAGCGCGCCCGCGCCCTGCACCACCACGGTGGAACCGGTCCTGATGCCGCCGGCCCGGTCCACGGCGCGCAGCACGGTCTTGGCCGCGCAGCCCGACATCGAGGCCCAGGTGTCCTTGACGTCGGCGGGCAGCAGCAGCTTGGCCGCGCCCGGGGTCACGTAGCAGTACTCGACCAGGCCGCCCGTGGCGTACGGGGGGCGGTCGGCGCGCTGCGTGAAGCCGTAGCCGCGGTCGGCGCAGGCGACCGGCTGGCGCAGCACGGCGCAGCCGTAGCAGTGGCCGCAGGTGGACTCCGACCAGCCGATGCGGTCGCCCGGGGCGATCGGGCGGCCGAGGGCGTCGGTGGTGCCCGGCCCGGCCTCGACGACCTCGCCGACCATCTCGTGGCCGAGGATCATCGGCAGCATCCCGGGGAACGTCATCTGGCCGGCCCACAGGTGCACGTCGGTGCCGCACAGGGTGGTGCACGTGATGCGCACCAGGGCGGCGCCGGGCTCGACGGCGTCGGGCAGCGGGACGTCCTGAAGGCTGAGGGGCTTGCCGTGCTCGGTGAGGACGGCGGCGGCGGTTCTCGTAGGCATGGTCACCTTCGTGGCTTTCGACCGTTAAGTGTGGTTAATCTACACTCGTTGACAAACAATTACAGCCCCTCAGGAGGAACCCGGTGTCAGCGGACGAGTACGCGGACCTCGTGGCGGTCGGCGGCAACGTGCTCACCTTCGACGCCCGCGACGGGCGGGCGAGCGGCCTGGCTGCGCGCGCCGGCCGCCTGGTGGCGGTCGGGACGGACGAGGAGGCCCTGGCGCACGCCGGGCCCGGCACCCGGGTGCTCTCCCTGGCCGGCCGGACGGTCCTGCCCGGCATCAACGACTCGCACCTGCACGCCGCCTGGCTGGGAGCGGTCTGGCCGGACACGCTGATCAGCGAGAACGGCCTGTCCGCCCACCGGGGCCGGCTGCTGGCCGACGAGGAGTCCAGGCGGGCCGCCATCCTGCGCGCCGGGCGGATCTGCGCCTCGCTCGGCATCACCAGCTACACCGAGCCCGGCCTCGGCCCCGGCGAGGACGACGGCGAGACCGGCTGCTTCTCGCAGGCCGTCCTGGACACCTACGCGACGCTGGCGAAGGAGGGCGAGCTGCGGGCACGGGTGACCGCGTTGCGGCTGTTCGGCACCCTCGACGGCCCCAGCACCCTGGAGGACGTCGCCGCCGGCCTGGACGCGCCCCTCCCCCGCACCGACCCCGCCTGGCTCAACGTGACCGGGCTCAAGATCTTCGCCGACGGCATCCCGCCCATGGGCTCGGCCTGGACCTGCCACCGCTACACCTCGGGCGGCCACGGATCGCTGCTGGTGGCGGGGGCGGACGACGCCGCGCGGGAGCACAACCTGCGCGCCATGATCCGGCTGGCGCACCGCGCGGGCCTCCAGGTCGGCGTGCACGCCACCGGCGACCGGTCCATCGACGCGTTCGTGGACACGGTGGCCGAACTGGTGGCCGAGCTGGCGGGCGAGCGCGGGGCCGCGAGGCGGCACTACGTCATCCACGGCGACCTGGTGAACCCCGCCCAGATCGCCCGCATGGCCGGGCTCGGCATGGGCCTCACCACGCAGCCGGTGATCGCGGCGGCCACCGCCGGCTGGGTGGCCGGCGCGCTCGGCCCGGAGGTCGCCGGGACGGCCTGGCCGCTGCAGGAGCTGCTGGCCGCCGGGATGACGTTCACCCTGAGCAGCGACGGGCCGGTGACCACGCCCGACTGGCGGGCGCAGGTGGCGGCGGCGTGCGGGCTGCTGGGCGAGCGGGCGCCGCGCCCCCGGCTGATGACCCGCCTGCTGCGCTGCTACACCACGGCGCCCGCCGTCCAGGACGGCGCGGAGGCGTGGAAGGGGTCGCTGGAGTGGGGCAAGGCCGCCGACTTCTGCGTGCTGGACCGCGACCCCCTGGAGGTCGCGCCGGGAGACCTGCCGCAGGTCGCGGTCGACGCCACCGTGACCGCGGGCCGGATCGTCCACCTGCGCGAAGGGGTGTCCCTGGACTGAGACGGGTGTCCGTGGACTGAGCGGCGGGGCCGGGTGGCGGCCCGGCCCCGCCGGTGGAGGGGTCAGGCCAGGAGCTGGCCGCCGTCCACCTGGAGGCTGACGCCGGTGATGTGGCGGGCGCCGTCGGAGGCCAGGAAGAGCACGGCGGGGACGATGTCGGCCACCTGGGCGATCGAGCCCAGCGGGATCCGGGCCTCCCACGCCTTCCTGGCCGCGTCGTCGGTGGCGAACATGGCCGTCATCGGGGTGAGCACCGGCCCGGGGGCGACGCCGTTCACGCGGATGCCGTGGGGGGCCAGCTCGATGCCGGCCGAGCGGGTCAGGGCGTCGATGGCGGCCTTGGTGGCCTCGTAGTGGCCGAGGCCGGGCGTGGGCTGGCGGGCGCCGATGGAGGAGATGTTGACCATGCAGCCGCGGACGCCCCGCTGCACCATGTGCGCCCCGACGGCCCGGGTCATCAGGAACGTGCCGCGGAAGTTGACCCGGGCGCAGGCGTCGAAGACGTCCACGTCGAGCCCGATGAGCGGGCCGCCGCCCGCGGTGTGCCCGGCGTTGTTCACCAGCACGCCGATGTCGCCGTGCTCGGCGGCGACGGCCGCGACGGCGGACCCGACGGAGGCGGCGTCCCCGACGTCCACCTGGACGTGGTGGGCGCCGAGCTCGGCGGCGACCGCCCTGGCCCGCGCCTCGTCGAGGTCGGCGATGACGACCCGATCGCCCGCCGCGGCGAAGGCTTCGGCGACGCCGCGGCCGATGCCGCTCGCGCCGCCGGTGACGAGGACGGTCCTGGGAACGACAGGTTCGCTCATGTGGGGGTTCCTGTTCGGTGCGGGCCTTCGCAGACGGGGCTGCGCGGGCGTCCTGGGTTTATTATTATACAAGCGTAGACAAAAAAGGCTTCATCCGGCAGGGAGTGGATCGACGTGAGCGACACACAGCGGGTTCCGGCACGGCGCCTCGGACCGGGCGGCACGACGACGTCCCTGTTCGGGCTGGGCTCCTGGAACACCTGGGACCGCATGGAGTTCGGCGACGCGGTGGCCCTGATCAGGGCGGCGCTCGACGCCGGGGTGACCCTCTTCGACGTCGCCCACTACAACATGGGCCCGCACGCCGAGCAGGCCCGTACGGACCTCATCTTCGGCCGGGCGGTGCGCGAGGCCGGCGCGAGCCGGGACGACTGGCAGCTCTGCGGCAAGCTGTGGCTGTGGGAGTATCCGCGCACGGGCTTCCGCGAGCAGCTCGACGTCAGCTTCGACCGCGTCGGCGTCGAGAGCGCCGAGACCGTCGTGGTCGGCGACTACATGCAGCGGCCCGACATCCGGCGGATCGTGACCGACGTCGCCGAGCAGATCGCGGCCGGCCGCTTCACGAGCTGGGGCGTCAACAACTGGATCGCCGAGGACGTCGACCTCGCGCTGAGCTTCGCCGCCGAGGAGGGCCTGACGCCGCCGAGCTTCGCCCAGCTCAAGTACAGCATCGCCCGGCGTTCGATGGCCGAGGGCGGCTTCTACGGCCGGCACTTCGCCTCCGGGGCGCTGGCGCTGCAGGCCAGCGACGTCTTCGAGGGCGGCATCCTGGTGGGCAGGAAGTTCCCCGAACGGAAGATCGGCGCGGACCCGGGCGGCATCCGGGAGGCCGTCAGGCAGGCCGCGGACGCCGTCGCCCGGGTCGCGGACGAGTTCGGCGCGACCCCCGCCCAGGTCGCGATCGTGTTCTGCCTGGAGCATCCGGCGGTGGCCAACGTGCTGTTCGGGGTGAGCCGGATGGCCCAGCTGGAGGACAACCTGGGCGCGTTGCGGCTGTGGAGTGAGCACGGCCCGCAGGTGCGCGCGGCCCTGGCCGACCTGTGGCTGGACCGCGACGTGCGCGCCGACGGCGTCTGGGCCCCCTGACCCGCGACGTGCCGGGCCGGGAGCCTCTGACGCGGGCGCGGGGACGCCCGGCGGCGATCGCCGGGGTCCCCGCGCGGGCCCGCCGTCACTGAGCCGTCACTGTGCCGTCACTGTGCCGTCACCGTGCCGGACGGCGGGTGCGCAGCTTCTGCAGCTCGCTCATCGACCGGGCGCGCGCGTCCACCACGTTGCGCATGCTCGACCCGATGAGGTTCAGCAGCAGCACGCAGAACATGATCGCCGCACCCGGCAGCACGATCAGCCACGGCGCCTGCGTCAGGTACGACCGCCCCTCGGCGATCATGTTTCCCCACGTCGGCGTGGGCGGCGCGATGCCCAGCCCGAGGAAGCTCATCGCGCCGTCCACCAGCATCGCCGAGGCCGACAGGATCACGACCTGCACCAGCGCCAGCGGCAGCACGTTGGGCAGCACGTGCACGAACAGGATCTTCGCCGGCCGCATGCCGGACACCCGCGCCGCCCCGATGTACTGCCGCGCCGCCACGCCGAGCACCCGGCTGCGGATCACCCGGGCCGTGAACGGCGTGAAGATGACCGTCAGCGCGATCAGCTCGGTCCAGATGCTGGCGCCGAGCCCGATGGCCAGCGCCATGGCCAGGATGATCGCCGGGAACGACATCCAGGCGTCCATGATCCGCATGACGATCGCGTCCACGGTCCGGTAGAAGCCGCTGACCAGGCCGATCACCATGCCGGTGAACGCCGCGCAGAGCGTGATGAGCGCCGAGAGGCCGAGCGAGGCCCGGCCGCCGGAGACCAGGCGGCTCAGCACGTCCCGGCCGTAGGAATCGGTGCCGAGCAGGTGGCCGGCCGAGGGCGGCAGCAGCCGGTGCACCGGGTCGGTCGCGTTCGCCTCCGGCAGGAACGCCGGCAGCAGCACGACGGCCAGCACGACGAGGACGAGCAGCGCGGTGGCGGTGATCAGCACCCGGTTGCGGCGCCAGGCGCGGGAGGCCGCGGAGGGCCGCCCGGCCGTCCCGACGCGCCCGGCGACGGCCTCGGAAGTCACGAAACACGCACCTTGGGGTCGAGGAGGGCGTAGGACAGGTCGACGACCAGGTTGACGACCACGAACATCAGCGCGACGAACAGCGTCACGCCCTGGACGAGCGGGAAGTCCCGGGTCGAGACCGCGCCCATGAGCAACGAGCCCAGCCCGGGGATGACGAAGATCGACTCGATGATCACGATGCCGCCGACCATCATCGCGAAGTTGCTGCCGAGCTGGGTGATCAGCGGCATGAGCGCGTTCGGCAGCACGTGCCTGAGCATGACCTGCCGCTCCGACAGGCCCTTGACCCGCGCGGTGCGCAGGTACGTCTGCGGCAGCTCGCCGAGCACGCTCTCCCGCAGGGTCAGCGTGAACAGCGCCGACTGCCCGATGACCAGGCACACCACCGGCAGCACCAGCATCGGCACCCCGGCGACCGGATCGGCGAAGAGGTCGGCGTACCCGCTGGAGGGGAACCAGCGCAGCGACACCGCGAACACCAGCACCAGGATCAGCGCGATCCAGAAGTCGGGGATCGCCATGCCGAGCGAGGAGAGCAGGTTGAGCGCGCGCGCCACGGGGTTGCGCGGCGAGACCGCGTTCCACGAGGTGACCAGCACCGCGACGACGAAGCTGAGGACGGTGCTGATCACCGCCAGGGTCAGCGTCGGGACGAAGTGCTCGGCCACCACCCCTGCCACCGGCGCGTGGTAGGTGATCGACGAGCCGAAGTCGCCGCCCGCCACGTTGCCGAGCCAGCTCAGGTACTGCTCCCACAGCGAGCCCGTCAGGCCCATGCTCTGCCGGAGCGCCTCGACGTCCTGCGGCCTGGCCGTCGGGCCGAGGATGGCGATGGCCGGGTCGCCCGGGATCAGGCGGATGACGAAGAACATCATCGTGCCCACGATCAGCAGGATGACGACCAGGTCACGCAGCCGCCGGAGCAGGAGTCCCGCCATGTTCCCCCCTCACTTCCGCAGCCAGGAGTTCCAGAACACGCGGTAGAACGTGTCGTACCCCTTGAGCTTGGGCGAGTAGGCGGCGTACAGCTTCGACTGGCTGATCGTGATGACCGGGAGCTGCTGCCACACGAACGCCTGGAGCTGGTCCATGAGCGTCCTGGCGGTCTCGGGGGAGGTCGCGGCGTTGTAGTCCTCGATCAGCTTGGCCAGCTCGGGCGAGCCGGAGCCGTTGAACGCCCCGAGGGTCAGCGCGGGCATCTGCGAGGGCGAGGTGAGCGCGGCGTTGAAGAACAGGGTGGTGACGTCCCAGCCGCCGGGGTCCTTGGTGATCGTGCCGAGCATCGTCGGGAAGTCGTAGGTGTCGATCTTCGTCTTGATGCCGATCTTGGAGAGCTGGTCCTGCAGCAGCACCGCCCACTGGCTGAACTGCGGATAGCTGCTGGAGGTCAGGATCCGCACGGTGTCACCGGCGTTGACGCCGGCCTGCGCGAACAGTTCCTTGGCCCGGTTCGGGTCGTGCTGCCGGTAGACGTCGTCGCCGGCGGTGGAGTACAGGCCCTTGTTGTCCTGCGAGACCAGCGCGCCCACCTCGACGGTGAGGTCGGGGCCGCCGCCGGTGGCGGCGTTCAGCGCGGGCTTGTCCATCAGCAGGTTGAGCGCCTGCCGGGCGCGCACGTCGGAGAACTTGGAGCCCTTGTTGAAGTTGGGGATCAGCACGTTCTGGTTGGCCCCGGCCAGGTTCGACACGACCACGGCGGGGTTGTTCTTCAGCGGGGTGTACTGGTCGTCGCCCGGCATGGCGTGCGCCCACTGGCCGGTCTGCAGGCCGTTGACCACTGCGTCCTGGTCGGCGACGACCTTGTAGGTGACCGTGTCGAGGTAGGCGTGCTTGGCGCCGGCCTGGCCGCCCCAGTCCTCCTCGGCGCGCGACTTGTAGCCGTCGTAACGCTCCAGCACGACCTGCTGCCCGATGTCCCAGCTCTTCAGCTTGTACGGCCCGGTGCCGACCGCGCCCTCCTTGGCGAAACCGGTGGCCGGCACGTCCTTGAGGTTCCTGGCCTCGTAGATCTCCGCGCCGGGGCTGGCCAGCTCGTCGATCAGCGGGTAACGCGGCTTCTTCAGCTCCAGCGTGATCGTGCGGTCGCCGGCAGCCTTGAGGCTCTTGACGTCGGCGGCCACCTGCTGGCCGGTGACGTGGCTCTTCAGCCAGCGCTCCAGGCTGGCGACCACGTCGGCGGCGGTGAGCGGGGCGCCGTCCTGGAACGTGACACCGGCGCGCAGCTCGAAGGTGTAGGTGAGCCGGTCGTCGCTGCGCTTGTAGGTGTCGACCAGCATCGGCCTGGCCGCGAAGGTCTTGTCGACCTCGAAGAGCTTCTCGTACAGCATGTTGCCGATGTGGGCGGTGACCTGGCCGGGGTTGGCGACCATGTCCAGCGACTGCGGGTCGGTCGGCACCGCGACCACGAGGTCGCCGCCGCGTACGGGGGTGCCGGCGTCGGCGGAGGAGGACGAGGAGGACGACGTCGCGCCGCCCGCGCAGCCGGAGAGCAGCAGGGCACTCGCCGCGGCGGCGGAGACGAGCCCGGCCCTCAGGCTCTTGAGCACGTTCATGGTGGGTTCTCGCTCTTGCTCTAAAAGGGGGGACAGAAGGAGAAGGTCGGCCCGGGGCTATCCCACGTATGCCGACAAGTCGGGGTTCGCGGCCAGGAGCCGGCGCGTGTACTCGTGGGTGGAGGAGGAGGCGATGGTTTCCGGGGCGCCGACCTCGACGAGGTCGCCCTTGTACATCACGCCGACGCGGTCGGCCACCGACAGCACCAGGCTGAGGTTGTGCGTGATGAACAGGAAGCTGATGCCGTGCGAGCGGCGCAGCTGCAGAAGGAGGTTCATGACCTGGCCCTGGACGGAGACGTCGAGGGCGGAGGTGGGCTCGTCGGCGACGATGAGCTTCGGCTCGGCGGCGACCGCGCGCGCGATGGACACGCGCTGGCGCATGCCGCCGGACAGTTGCGAGGGCAGCTTGCGGGCGCAGTCGGCGGGCAGGCCGACCTCGTCGATCAGCTCGGCCACCCGCCGGTCGAGGTCCGCGCCGCGCAGCCGGGTCAGCTCGCGCAGCGGCTCGGCGATGATGCGGGCCACGGTGTGCCGGGGGTCGAGCGAGCTCTGCGGGTCCTGGAAGATCAGCTGGGTGGCGCGGCGGAAGGCGCGCTCGTCGCCGCGCAGCCCCGCGTCGGTGATGCGGTGCTCGCCGAAGGAGATGCTGCCCGAGGTCGGCCGTTCCAGGGCGCTGACCATGCGGCCGAGCGTCGTCTTGCCCGAGCCGGACTCGCCGACCAGGCCGAAGAACTCGCCGGGCGCGATCTCCAGCGAGACGCCGCCGACCGCGCGCACGCTCGCCCGGCGGCCGGTCCGGTAGACCTTGGTGACGTCCTCGACGACCAGGGGCGGAGTGCCGGTCGCCGGCGCCGGCTCGTCGCCGAGCGCCGGCGTCTCGGTCACGCTCCCGCCGACGGGCACGCCGTCGGCCTCGGTGGCGGCCCGCAGCCTGGTCTCCGAGATCGTCGGGAATCCGGTACGGCGGCTGACGCCGAGCTGTGGCACGCATTCCAGCAGCGCCTTGGTGTACGGATGCGTAGGCTTGCGGAGGATGTCCATCTTGTCGCCGACCTCCACCAGCCTGCCCCGGTACATGACGGCGATCCGGTCGGCGATCTCGGCGGCGACGCCCATGTCATGGGTGATGAACACGCAGGCGGTCCGATGCTCACGCTGCACGCGACGGAACAGCGCCAGGATCTCGGCCTGCGTGGTCACGTCGAGGGCGGTGGTCGGCTCGTCGGCGATGAGGACGTCGGGGTCGGACATCAGTGCCATGGCGATCATCACGCGCTGCTGCATGCCGCCGGACATCTGGTGCGGATAGAGCGCCATGATCCGGTCGGTGTCGGCCAGTCCGACCTCGGTGAGCAGGCTCCTGGCCTTGGCCTCGGCCTCGCGGCGCAGCCGGCTCCCCCGGCGCAGCGCCTGCCGGGGCAGCGCGCCCTCGGGCCGGTAGCCCTCGATGAGCTGCGCGCCGACGCGCTGGGCGGGGTTGAGCGAGTCCAGGGCCTCCTGGAAGATCATGCCGATCCGGGCGCCCCGGTAGGCGCGCATGCCCTCGGCGCTCAGCCGCGTGACGTCCACGCCGCCGACCTCGATCGTGCCCTCGGTGTATGCCGGGGCCACGAACTCCAGCAGGCGGATGATCGACAGCGCCGTCACGGTCTTGCCGCTGCCCGACTCCCCCACCACGCAGAGCGTCTGCCCGGAGGCGACGTCGAGGGTGAGCCGGTGGACGATTTCCTGGGGCTCGGCGTCCTCCCGGGTGACGCCGATGGTCAGATCCGTCAGATTGAGCAGCGACATGCGCGAGAGCTCCATTCCAGGCACCGGTCCCGTGCTCGAAGTGGGGCACGCAAACCCACACTGAGCTGCCGAAAAGCCATGTTCGAGCCAGATAGTTCTACAAAGGTTGACAGAGGGGTCCCCTACTGTCAACGGTTATTCCACGTTCGTAGACAGAGGGTCTATGGTGAACGTCTACATTCGTAGACAATACAGAAAGGGCAGGGTCTTGACCATGTCCACGCCTTCCCCCACGCCGGATCCGATCGTCGCCATCGCCACCGGTTACATGGGCGCCAAGCAGCTCTTCGCGGCCAGCCGCATCGGGCTGTTCGAGGCGCTCGCGGACGGCGAGCGCAGCGCCGGGGAGATCGCGACGGCCACTGGCGTCACCCCCCGCATGGCCCGCATCCTGGCCGACAGCATGGCCGGGCTCGGCCTGCTGACCAGGACCGACGGCCGGTACGCCCTCGGCGCCGACGCGGCCGGCTACCTGGCCGGGCGAAAGTCGTCCGACCTCGACCTCGGGCCGTTCCTCACGTTCCTCAACCAGATCAGCTACGGCCACTGGCTGCAGTTCGACACGACCGTGGACACCACCGAGCCGGGCGTCCTGGACACCTCCGGCGACCGGTGGGGCACGTTCATGGCCGGGGTCATGACGTACAACAGCCTGCACGCCAGGATGCTGGGCGGCGCGTTCGACTTCGCCGGCTTCCGCAGCCTGCTGGACCTGGGCGGCCTGTCCAGCGCCTTCGCCTTCGAGGCCCTGCGCGCCAACCCGGAGCTGCGGGCCTCCTTCGTGTACGACCCGACCTTCGCCGACTCCATCACCCAGCAGGTGGCCGAGGCCGGGTTCGCCGACCGGGCCGAGGTGACCGGCGTCCCGACCGACACGGCCACGCCCGCCGGCCCGTACGACCTGGTCATGGTCAACCACGTCATCCACCGCTTCGGCGTCGAGCAGAACCGGGCCATCCTGCGCAACGCCCGCGCGGCGGCGGCGCCGGGGGCGCGGCTGCTGCTGCTCGACTTCTTCCTCGACGACGACGCCGAGCAGCGGGCCATCGACGCGCTGCACGCCGGGGAGTACCTGGTGATCGACGGGACCGTCGTCTACGAGGAGTCGCAGGTGCGCGCCTGGCTCGACGAGGCCGCCTGGAAGCCGGTGGACAAGCTGGCCCTGCCGGGCAGCCCGCGCGTCATCGTGGCCGAAGCGGTCTGAGCACGACGCGGCCCGCGCCGCCCAGGTGGCGGCGCGGGCCGGAACGCGCAGGTCAGGACCGGAACACGCGGATCAGGGCCGGAACACGCGGATCAGGGCCGGGAGATGCGGTCGAAGAACGACTCCAGGTGCCGCTTCTGCAGCTCGACCGTGGAGAACTGCGGGCCGACCAGGCTCATCACGTTGGCCCCGGCGTTGAGCAGCACGAGCTCGTCCACGAGCTGCTCGTCGGGGATCGAGGTGTGGATGTCGCCGTCGGCGCGGCCCTCCTCGATCAGCCGGTGCAGCATGCCGCGCCAGGCCCGCAGGTGCTCCAGGTACTTGTCGTACAACTTGGGGTTGGTCAGCGAGGTCTGCCAGAAGATCAGCAGCACCCGGCCGGCCGTGATGCGCTCCTCGTCGATCGGCATCGCGGCCTCGCACATCTCGCGCAGCGCGCCCAGCCCGCGGCGGCCGTCGAGCTTGACGTAGCTGGTCACGATGGCCAGGGCGCGCTCGTACGTCGCCTCGATGATGTCTTCCTTGCCGGGGAAGTAGTGCTTGAGCGCGCCGTTGGCGAAGCCCGCCGCGTTCGCGATCTCGCGCATGGTGGCCGCCTCGATGCCCCCCTTCGTGATCAGGTCCCACGTGACGTCGATGATGTCGCTGCGACGCTGGTCGTGGTCGATGATCTTGGGCATGCGGGCACCCCTCCGTACGGCGTTTCGTCTACCAGTGTAGGACAAAATGCCGGGAGGGTATGACCCGATCGTTAGCCGTGGGTGACCCGGACGTCATAGAGGGCGCCGGCGGTGTTCGTCTTGTGCGCGCAGGCCAGCCGTTCGATCTCGGCGGGGTCGGCTCCCCCGGCGATGAGGTCGAGCAGGTGCTCGTGCTCCTCGACCGAACGGCGGGCCCGGCCCGGCAGGTAGCCGAACACCGAGCGCCGCATGTGGTCCAGCCTGGTCCATTCGGCCTCCAGCAGGAAGTTCAGGTGCTCGTCGTCGCAGTGCTCGTAGACCGAGAAGTGGAAGGCGCGGTTGAGCGCGGTGAACGCGGTGGGGTCGAAGGAGTCGAGCGCCTGGAACAGCCGGGCGTTGATCTCGCGGGAGCGCGCCACGTCCGCCGGGCCCATGCGCGGGGCCGCGACGGCGGTCGCGTACCCCTCCAGCCGGGCCAGCACCTCCAGCGTGTGCCGCACCTGCGCCGCGTCGAAGACCGCGACGCGGGCGCCGACGTTGCGCACGACCTCCACCAGCCCGTCGGACTGCAGGCGGCGCAGCGCCTCGCGCAGGGGGATCGTGCTGACGCCGATCTCCCGCGCGAGGCGGTCCATGACGAGCTGGTAGCCAGGGCCGTAGGTGCCGTCCAGGATGCGCGAACGCAGGATCTCGTAGCTGAGCTCCGCCTTCGACGCGACTCCGCCGGTGCTGGTCACGTGCCGGACGCCGGATCAGCCACCGGGCCGGACGCCGGGCCGAGCGCCTCGCCGAGCGCGGCGCGGAACGCGGGCCCGGCCAGCGCGCCGCGGTGGTCGCCGGGGACGGTGACCAGCCGGGCGCCGGGCACCAGCGCGACGACGTTCTCGATGCCGGAGGTCATCATGTCCTCCGCGCCCGCCACGAACACCGGCGGCGTGCGCCCGGCCCAGCCCTTGGGCTCGAACGGCGTGCCGCGCAGGCCCTCGACCAGCCGCACCAGCCCGGCGGCCCGTTCGGGGTCGCCGCCGGAGGCGCCCGCGATCATCGCCGCGATCATGCCGGTCATCGGGTCGCCCGGCTCGCCGCCCGCGACGGCCGAGCGCAGCGCCGCCACGTCCAGCGCGGCGAACGGCTCGAACGGGCTGAGCCCGCCCAGCACGACCGCGCGCACCCGATCGGGGGCCAGCTCCGGCAGTTCCCAGGCGAGCCGGGCGCCGAGCGAGTACCCCACCACGTCGAGCGGCCCGTCGCCGGCCAGCGCGAGCAGCGCGGCCGCGATCTCGGGCGCGCCCGCCGGCCCGTCCGGCACCGGGCTCTTCCCGTGACCGGGCAGGTCGGGCACGACGACCACGCGCCCGGCCGCGGCCAGCTCCGCCGCGATCCCGGTCTCCACCCAGTCCTGCCGCCCGCTGGAGGCGAACCCGTGCAGCAGCAGCACGGGCGGCGCCCCGGCGGGCCGGTCGGGCGTGAACGTCTGTACGGCCGTCATGTGCGCCGGCTCCTTCATCTCGTGTGGTGGGCGGGTACGGGGAAGTCGACGACCACCTGGCCGGTGCCGCTGCTGCCGAAGTACGGGCACAGCTGCTCGCCGCGCCCGGTGTACTCGCGCCAGCCCAGCAGCCCGAACAGCATGGCGGTGTCGGCCATCGCCCCCTCGCCGGTGCACCGCTCGTTGTAGTCGGGCAGCATGTCCAGGAACTCCGGGATGCGCCCTTCGTCCCACATCTCCAGCACCGCGTGGTCGACCTTGCGGTTCAGCTCGCTGCTCACGTCGTCGAGCAGCGACTCGGCGATCTCGTTGGGCGGGAAGGCGTGCGAGAGCGACCCGCTGGCCAGGAAGGCCACCTTCCTGTCGCTGCGAAGCACGGCCCGCAGCAGCGCCTCGCCGATCCGCCGGTTCTCCTCGACGGTCGAGTAGATGTTGCAGCCGATGGGCAGGACCCGGATGTCGGAGTCCTGGTTCATGAAGTACATCGGCACGAGTGTGGCGTACTCCAGGCCCAGGTCCTGGTAGGTGTGCACGCGGGCCTTCTGGCCGCCCGCGACGATCTCCTCGCGGATCAGCTCGGCCAGCTCGGGATCGCCCGCGTAGTCGTAGGCGAGGTCGTGGATGAAGTGCGGCAACTCATGGCTGACGTACGTGGCCTGGTGGCGCGGCTTGCCGTTGAGGTGGAAGCCGATGCTGTTCATCCAATGGGTGTCGGCGATCAGGAACGTGTCCGCGCCGCGCTCGCGGGCCCGCCTGCCGACCTCGGCGAGGGCGAGTTCCGCGGGACGGCGGATGCTGAAGTGTTTGCCGGGCTGGATCGACAGCCAGATCGACGGCACATGCGTGATCTTGGCGGCCAGCACGATCTCACCCATCACGCCACTCCCGGCCTGCTTGGGCGGTCTGAACCATCATCCGCACTCTCCTCTCCACTGATGACGTGATGAGCATCATGTAGGCATCTGCGGGGGTATGTCGATATTGTTCCACATGCCATAACATAAATGATGTCGTATATGATTTGGAAGGAGACGAGGTGGGACACCCTCTCGGACTGTCACCAGGGAAGATCGTCGCGGTCCATCTGAACTACCGCAGCCGGGCCGCCGAGCGCGGTCGCGTCCCTGCCGTCCCCTCCTACTTCCTCAAGCCGCCGACGTCCCTGTCCTGGTCCGGACGGCCCGTGGTGCGTCCCGAGGGGTGCGAGCTGCTGGCGTTCGAGGGCGAGATCGGCATCCTCATCGGCAGCCGGGCCCATCGCGTCCCCCCCGGACGCGCGCTGGAGCACGTGGCCGGGTACGTGGCGGCCAACGACTTCGGCGTCTACGACTTCAAGCACGCCGACCTCGGCTCCAACCTGCGGGCCAAGGGCCAGGACGGGTTCACGCCGGTCGGCTCGGAACTGCTCACCGGCGCCGATCCCGGACGGTTGTGGCTGCGCACCTACGTCAACGGCGAGCTCGCCCAGGAGGCGTGCACCGACGAGCTGCTGTTCGGCTTCGACCTGCTCGTCGCCGACCTGTCCCGGTACATGACGCTGGAGCCCGGCGACCTGATCCTGGCCGGCACCCCGGCGGGCTCGACCGTCGTCCGGCCCGGCGACGTGGTGGAGGTCGAGCTGGAGGGCACGGCCCGGCTGCGCAACGAGGTCGTCGCCGGCCAGGATCCCCCCGCGGCGTACGGCGTCCAGCCCCAGGTCACCGAGGCGACCAGGGCCGCCGCGTACGGCGCCGCCCAACCCGTCCCCGCCCCTGACCCCGGCCCGCTGACCCCGGAGGTCGTCGCCGCGCTGCGCTCGGTCTCCACCGCGACGCTCTCCTCCCAGCTCCGCGCGCGCGGCATCGACCACCACTTCATCGAGGGCGTCCGCCCCGCCCGTCCCGACCTGCGCATGGTCGGCGTCGCGCGCACCCTGCGCTACCTGCCGCTGCGCGAGGACGTCTTCGCCGAGCGCGGCGGCGGCATGAACGCCCAGAAGCGCACCGTCGAGGAGCTCCAGCCGGGCGAGGTGCTGGTCATCTCCGCCCGCGGCGAGCACGGCGCGGGCACGCTGGGCGACATCCTGGCCATGCGCGCCCTGCGCCGCGGCGCGGCCGGCGTCGTCACCGACGGCGGGCTGCGCGACAGCCCCTCCTTCGCCTCGCTCGACCTGCCCTCCTACTACGGCGCCGCGCACGCCGCCGTGCTCGGCCGCCGCCACGTCCCGATGGACTCGCAGGTGCCGGTGGACTGCGGCGGCGTGCTGGTGTGCCCCGGCGACGTGCTGGTGGGCGACGCCGAAGGGGTCGTCGTCATCCCGCCCGCGCTGGTCGCCGAGGTCGCCGGGGACGCCGCCCGGCAGGAGGACGAGGAGCGTTTCATCCTCGATCGCGTCTCCGAGGGAGCCTCGATCGACGGCCTCTACCCGCTGAAGGGCGCCTGGCGCGAGGCGTACGAGCAGCAGCGCTGACCCCCCAAGAAGGAGAATCCATGAAGTTCCGCTCGGATCCGTCGACCATCCGCGGATCCATCGCCCCCGTGGTGACGCCGTTCGCCGCCGACGGGTCGCTGGACCTCGACTCGTTGCGCTCGCTGGTGCGCTGGCAGCTCGACCAGGGCTCGCACGGCATCTCGACCGGCGGGTCCACCGGCGAGCCCGGCGCCCAGTCCGTCGAGGAGCGCGTCGCGGCGATGGCCGTGGTGGCCGAGGAGACCGCCGACCGGGTGCCGTTCCTGCCCGGCACCGGCTCGGCCAAGCTCGACGAGACGCTGCGGCTGACCGCCGAGGCCGAGCGCCTGGGCGCCGACGCCGCCCTGGTCATCACGCCCTACTACGCCCGTCCCACCCAGGAAGCCCTCTACCGCTGGTACGCCACGGTCGCCGCCGAGTTCCCCGCGCTGCCGATCGTCATCTACAACGTGCCCTCGCGCACCGCCGTCGACATCGCCCCCGCGACCGTGGCCAGGCTGCGCCGCGACCACGACAACATCGTCGGCGTCAAGGAGACCACCAAGGACTTCGAGCACTTCTCGCACGTGCTCAACCTGTGCGGGCGCGACTTCCTCATGTGGTCCGGCATCGAGCTGCTCTGCCTGCCGCTGCTGGCCATCGGCGGCGTCGGCTTCGTCAGCGCGGCGGCCAACCTCGCGCCGAAGACCGTGGCCCGCATGTACGAGGCGTACACCGCCGGCGACCACGCGACCGCGCTGGAGCTGCACTACTCGCTGCACCCGCTGGTCGAGCTGCTGTTCGTGGAGACGAACCCGGCCCCCGCCAAGTGGGTGCTGGAACAGCGCGGCCTGATCGCCTCCGGCCACGTACGAGCCCCCCTGATCACCCCCACCGAGCCCGGCATCGCCCGGATCAACGAACTACTGGCACAGAGCGAGGGAGTCGCCTGATGAAACTGGAGCACTACATCGGCGGCCGGCACGTCCCGAGCCAGTCCGGTGCGACCTTCACCGCGCTCGACCCGACCACGAACGAGCCGTACCTGGAGGTGGCCGCGGGCGGCGCGGCCGACGTGGACGCGGCCGTCGCCGCCGCCCAGAAGGCGTTCACCGACGGCCCGTGGAGCACGATGCCCGCCGAGCAGCGGGCCGGCACGCTGCGCGCGGTCGCGGCGGCCATCGAGTCCAGGGACGACGAGATCGCCGCGCTGGAGTGCCGGGACACCGGCCTGCCGATCACCCAGGCCCGCGGCCAGGCCCGCCGCGCGGCGCACAACTTCCGCTTCTTCGCCGACGTGATCACCACCATGGGCGAGGACGTCTACCGCGTCGGCTCCGCGCAGCTCAACTACGTCGTGCGCAAGCCGGTCGGCGTCGCCGGGCTGATCACGCCGTGGAACACGCCGTTCATGCTGGAGACCTGGAAGCTGGCCCCGGCGCTGGCGGCCGGCTGCCCGGTGGTGCTCAAGCCGGCCGAGTGGTCCCCCGCCTCGGCGAGCCTGCTGCCGGAGATCATGGAGGAGGCCGGGCTGCCCGAGGGCGTGTTCAACCTGGTCCACGGCATCGGCGAGGACGCGGGCGCGGCGCTGGTGGCCCACCCCGACGTGCCGGTGATCTCCTTCACCGGCGAGAGCGGCACCGGGCAGACCATCATGCGCAACGCCGCGTCGTCGCTGAAGACGTTGTCGATGGAGCTGGGCGGCAAGTCGCCGCTGCTCGTCTTCGCGGACGCCGACCTGGAGCGGGCGCTCGACGCGGCCGTCTTCGGCGTCTTCTCGCTGAACGGCGAGCGCTGCACGGCCAGCTCGCGGGTCCTCGTCCAGGACACCGTGTACGAGGAGTTCGTGGCCAGGCTGGCCGAGCGGGCCGCGCGGGTACGCGTCGGCGCGCCCGGCGACCCCGCCACCGAACTGGGCGCGCTCATCCACCCCGAGCACTACGAGCGGGTCATGGAGTACGTCGAGCTCGGCTCGCGCGAGGGCGCCCGCCTGGTCGCCGGCGGTTCCCGGCCCGAGCACCTGACGGCGGGCAACTTCCTGGCCGCGACGGTGTTCGCCGACGTGGCCCCGCACATGCGGATCTTCCAGGAGGAGATCTTCGGACCGGTCGTCTGCGTGACGCCCTTCTCCACCGAGACGGAGGCGGTGGAGCTGGCCAACGCGACCCGGTACGGCCTGGCGGCGTACCTGTGGACCAACGACCTGCGCCGGACGCACCGGCTGGCCCAGTCGATCGAGGCGGGCATGGTCTGGGTCAACTCCCAGAACGTGCGCGACCTGCGCACGCCGTTCGGCGGGGTGAAGGCCAGCGGCGTGGGCCGGGAGGGCGGCCGGCACAGCATCGACGTCTACACCGAGTCGCACATCGTGCACCTGGCCACCGAGGACCTGCCGATCCCCCGGTTCGGCGCCGCCTGATCCGGCACGTCCCGCGCCGGGCCGCTCCCCGGTCCGGCGTGGGACGTGGACGCCGAGAAGTGCGCGGAGTTACGCTCCCGATGGCCGATAGGGCGGTGATGGCCGTCTTTGGGGGGGAACCCAATGAGCTACACACTTCTGCGCGGCAGCTTCGTGATCCGTTACCCCGACCTTCCCCGGCAGGGCCCCGAGCCCGACGGCGACACGATCAAGTTCAGGCCGGACACGCCCGCGCTGGTCGAAGGGCTGGCCCGGCCGTCCGGACGGCCGCCGGAGCTCGGCGCGCGCGGCATCTCCGTCCGTCTGGAGGCCATCGACGCCCTGGAGACCCACTTCCAGGACACCCACCAGGAGCTGACCGGCGCGAACGCCGCCCGCGACGAGCTGCTGCGGCTGCTCGGCTTCACGAATGTGCGCTTCTTCGACGACCTGCCCAACAAGGTCCAGTCGGCCGACCAGGACGAGCTGCGCGGGCACGTCCTCAGCAACGGCATCGACGCCAACGGCCGGCTGATCGGGTTCGTGTTCGCCGGCGAGCACCCCGGCCCCGACGGGCAGGCCGTGTTCCTCGACGAGGCGCTGGTGGACACGTCCGCGAACGCCAGGCTGCTGGCCGCCGGGCTGACGTACCCGGCCTTCTACGCCACGCTGCCCGCGACGCTGCGCACGCACCTGGCCGGCGTGTCGCGCACGGCCAGGGCGGCGGCGTCGCCCACCGGCATCTGGCCGCGCTCGGCCGCCGACCCCGACGGGCCCGCCGAGGCCGGCTCGCTGGAGGCGCTCACCGGGCTCGTCATGTGGCCGAAGTTGTTCCGCCGGCTGGTGCCCTATCTGGCGACCGGGGCGGCGAACCTGGACGGCTTCGACGCCTGGCTCCGGGCCGACCCCGTCAACCGGGACGACGCGGTGTTCCTGCTGGACCGGCTCGAACACGGCAACCTGCACGACGTGATCCGCGCCTCGGGCAGCCAGATCCAGCTCACGGCCTGGCCCGAGGACTTCGTCATCAGCCCCGACCCGGCGCCGCCCGGCGCGCCCGTCGTCGCGCGCCCGCCGTCCACCGGGGACGTGCTGATCGTGGCCGCGCTGCCCGACCCGGTGGGGGCCGACCGGGGGCACGAGACGGTCACCCTCCTCAACGTCACCGGACGGTCCGTGGACCTCGGCGGGTGGCGGCTGGCGGACTCGGCGGGCGGGCGCATGGAGCTGACCGGGGTGCTCGCGGGTGGTGGCGTGCTGCAGGTCGTGCTCGACGGCCGGGTACAGCTCCGCAACCAGGGCGAAACCATCCTGCTCGTGTCCCCCGAGGGCGTCACGATCGACCAGGCCGCCTACAAACCCGACCACGTCCACCCCGGCCACACCATCTGCTTCGGCCGCTGACCATCCCGCGCCGGGAAACCCGACCCCGAGCACCGGCGTTCCGGCGCTCGGGGGGCCGTCAGGCGAGGAGGGTCGCCAAGGCGGCGGCTGTGGCGGGGTGGTCGGTGAGGAGGGTCTCGACCTCGCGGTTCCCGGGCCCGATGGCGGAGGCGGGCTGTTGCCAGCCACCCTCGCAGCCCAGCAGCCCCGCCACCGCGTCGCACGCCGCCGGATGCCCCGCCAGCAGCTCGGCGACCGGCCCGGACGCGACCGCGGGGGCCGCCTTCGGCGCGGCCGCCGCCGTCCGGGCCCACGGCGGTGTCCAGGCGTCGACCGCCGTCAGGCTGCCGGGGAACGTGCGCCCGGCCTCCCGGACGAGGACCGGCATCAGCTCGCCCGCCTGGTCGCGCAGCGTCGTGATCAGCTTCGGCAGCCACGGCAGCAGCACCTGGTCGGGCAGCCGTCCGAACGCCTTGGAGATCACCTCCACCACGAACCCAGACAGCGCCGGAGCCGGCTCCATCGCCTGCACGAACCCGGTGATGTACTGCGGGAACGACGGGATGACCAGCGGGTTGCCGAGCAGCTCGTCGCACCGCGACCGCAGCTCGGCCAGCGGCAGCAGCCCCAGCAGGTGCTGGGCGGCCCACAGCAGCGCCACCTTGGCCGGCGCCTCCGGATGCGACTGCCGCACCGCGATCTCCAGCTGCGCCCGGTCGCACCCGAGCGCCAGCGCCAGCCCCTCCATCGTGAACAGGAACCCGAGCATCGCCGACACCTGCCGCACCCCGGTGTCGTCCTCGACGAACGCGGTCGGGAGCAGGGTGCAGTAGTGGGCGTACCCCTCGGTCACGAACGCCTCGCACCACGCCGGCAGCGTGGGTTCGGCGGTGCGGTAGTAGGCCAGCAGGCGGCGGATGCGGCGCAGCACGTCGGGCGCGTCGTCGACGCCGCGCTCGCCGGCCAGCAGCTCCACCGCCCGCGCGCCCAGCTCGTCGGCGACGCGCCCGCCGCCCAGGTAGAGGATGGCGTCCTCGACGGCGGCCAGGGCCACGGCGGCGGTGGCGTCGGGCTCCCAGACCGCGCGCCGCAGCCGCTGTTCGACCACCTGCTCGATGGTGACGCCCTCGTAGCCGAGCTCGATGATGGCCCGCTGGTTGCGGCCGAGCGCGAGGTCCCAGCTCTCCTGGATGGCCCGCTCGCCGAGCTTGCGCTCGCCCATGATCGGCCGGGCCGCGTCGGCGGGCAGCACGAAGCGCAGCATCCACAGCAGGTCGGAGCAGGGCCGCAGCTCCGGGTCGGAGTGCAGGTCGAGCAGCGCCCGCTGGATCGTGCGCTTGTCGAAGTCGACGCCGAGCGGCCGCAGCCGGTCATAGACGTTCTGGGCCAGCGGCGGCAGCGCGTCGTAGCCGACCGAGCCGATGCGGTCGCCGCCGAGCAGGATCTCGCACAGGCGCCGCACGTCGCGCCGGCCCGGCACGACGTCCTTCTCGATGCAGGTGACCGCCGCGTCCTGGAAGTCGTACGGCGTGGGCCTGGCCCGGTTGCGCATGCCGGCCAGCAGGATCGACGTCTCGAACACCGCGATGGCGTCGGCGGTGCTGGCGAGGTAGCCGTTGCGCCGGGCCAGCCGGACGATGTCGACGCTCCAGCCCAGCAGCTCGGCCTCGTCGAGCGCGTCGAGCGTGGGCGGCCTGGACAGGAACCCGGTCAGCCGGTCGGTGACCTGCGCCGGCGCGGCGGGCGCGGGCAGCTTGACCGGCCGTTTCCTGGCCCCCTTCTGCCCGCTGAGCTGGAACGGGGTCAGCTTGCTCCGCGTCACCGCCTTGGCCCAGGTGGCGGCGGCGATCGACACCGACCCCGAGGCCAGCCCGAACTGCGCCTCGATGGCCGAGTGGCTGGAGGGGATGAGCCCGTACAGCCAGCGGGTCGCGGTGCGGGGGCCGATCTCGTACGGGGCCGTGGCGGCCAGGCCGAACTGCTCGACGCGGCTGGCGGCGTGGAAGGCGCCGCAGACGTAGAGGCAGTCGGCCGGGTCGGCGCCCGAGGCGGACAGGTGCTCGCGCATCCTGGTCCACATGTAGCGCTCGCGCTCCTCGTCGCCGGCCAGCCGGTCGTCGTCGGGGCGCAACCGGCGGAACAGGCTGCCGATGAGGACCATGACCTGGCGGTAGGTGTCGTAGTCTGCGCCGGAGAGCGGCTGCTCGACGTACTGGTCCCACCACTCCGACCAGTGGCGGACCTTGCCGTGGTGGAGCAGGTGCTCCTCCAGCTCGGCGAAGCGGGGGCGCAGGTCGCCGATCTCCACGCCGACGGCGTCGCCGTGCAGGCCGGCCTCCTCCCCCGGTTTCGCCGGCTCATCCCGTTCGCGCGGCAGCCACTGGAAGACGTGGTCGGCCGAGCGGTCGACCAGCACCAGCTCGACGCCCGGGGTCTCCAGCGCGTACGAGATGGCCTGGTACTCGGCCGACGCCTCGGTGATCGGGGCCACCACGCTCAGCGGCCCCGAACCCTTGGGGAAGCCGTCGAGGTCGGTCGCGAACGCCTGGAGCGCCACCGGGAGCCGGCAGTTGCGCAGCTCGGTCAGCAGCGGCGCCAGGTCTTCGCAGAGCTCCAGGTAGATGACCTTGGGCTGCTTCTCCCGCAGGCGGCGCACCATGGCCAGCGCCGAGGCCGGCGAGTGGTGGCAGACCGGGAAGATCTCCAGCTTCTCGCGCAGCGCCCGGTCGACGTCCTCGACGATGCCGGTGAGGATGGACGACACCGCGCCGTCGCCCGCGAAGGCCGCGGCGGCCTCGCTGAGCTGATCCTTCAGCGGTTGGAAGAGGCTCATGACAGGGTGGAGATGGCCTGGCGGCCGCCCTCGAGGAAGTCCTGCCACGGGCCGCCGTCCTTCTTGCTGCGCGGCTCGACCACACCGTGCCAGTACTTGTTGAGGATGGCCAGGTCTTCCGGGCTGCGCCGGGCCAGCGAGCCGACCAGCGAACCGGCCAGCGTCTCGGGGCGCAGCGTGCGGTCGCCGAAGAAGTGGCTGTGCAGGATGGCGTCCTCCAGCACGCCGATCTGCTCGGCCGTGGACAGCGCGGACTCCAGCTTCTCGTCGTCGCTGGTCGCCGAGGCGGCCGCGGCCCGCAGGTCGGCGAAGCTCTGCAGCAGGATGTCCAGCAGCGTGGGCGGCAGGTCGAGCTCGATCTGGTGCCGGCGCAGCAGCTCCTCGGTGCGGAACCGGACGATCTCCGCCTCGCTCTTCTTGTTCGTCACCACCGGGATGCGGACGAAGTTGAAGCGGCGCTTGAGCGCGGAGGACAGGTCGTTGACGCCCCGGTCGCGGCTGTTGGCGGTGGCGATGATCGAGAAGCCGGGCTGGGCGAAGACGATGTTGTCGTCGTCGAGCTCGGGGATGGAGACGTACTTCTCCGACAGGATGGAGATCAGCGCGTCCTGGACGTCGCTGGTCGAGCGGGTCAGCTCCTCGAAGCGGCCGATCACGCCCTGCTCCATGGCGTTCATGATCGGCGAGGGGATCATCGACTCGCGCGACTGGCCCTTGGCGATGACCATCGAGACGTTCCACGAGTATTTGATGTGGTCTTCGGTGGTGCCCGCGGTGCCCTGCACGACCAGCGTGGAGTTGCGGCTGATCGCCGCGGACAGCAGCTCGGCCAGCCAGCTCTTGCCCGTGCCGGGGTCGCCGATGAGCAGCAGGCCGCGGTCGGAGGCCAGCGTCACGATGCTGCGCTCGACGAAGCTGCGGTCACCGAACCACTTCTGCGGGATCTCACGGTCGAGCCCGTCGGAACGCTCGGAGCCGAGGATGAAGATGCGGATCATGCGCGGGCTGAGCCGCCACGAGAACGGCTTGGGGCCGTCGTCGACCGACTCCAGCCAGTCGAGCTCGTCGGCGTACTTCACCTCTGCGGGGGCGCGCAGCATGTCACTCATGGTCGGGGGTTCTCCTAGGTGAGGAAGTTCTTGAGCTCGAAGACGAGCTTGCGGACGTGGCCGGAGAGCACGGGGGTGCCCAGGTCCTTGAGTTTCTGGCGGTACCACGGGTCGACGCTCTGGTGGCCGGAGCTGTTGACCGAGCCGACGGGGATGAACTTGACCCCTGAACGGTGGATCGACCCGAAGTCGTTGATCAGCGAGCGGTTGTCGTAGAAGTCGGAGATCCACACCATCACGGTGTTGCGCGGATCGGCGATCTTCGGCCTGGCCAGGGCCATCGCGGCCGTGCCGTCGGTGCCGCCGCCGAGCGTCGTGCGCAGCAGCACCTCGAACGGGTCGTGCACCCACGGCGTCAGGTCGAGCGCGCGGGTGTCGTACGCGACGAGGTGCACGTCGACCTTGGGCAGGCCGGCGAAGATCGAGGCCAGGATGGTGCAGTTGACCATCGCGTCGACCATCGAGCCCGACTGGTCGACGACCACGATGAGCCGGGCCGGCGTGGTGCGGCGGGCCGTCTGCCGGTAGTAGAGCCGGTCGACGTAGAGCCGCTGGTCCTCGGGGCTCCAGTTGGTGAGGTTCTTCCAGATCGTGCGCTCGATGTCGAGGTTGCGGAAGACCCGCTTCGGCGGCACCGACCGGTCGATGACGCCCACGCTGGTCTTCTCCACCTGCGTGCGCAGCACCTCGGCGACCTCGTCGACGAACCTGCGGATGAGCGCCTTGGCGTTGGCGAGGGCGACGCCGGACAGGTTGGACTTGTCGCGCAGCAGCTGCTCGATGAGCGACATGCTGGGCGTGAGCTGCCTGGCCAGAGCCGGGTCGGCGAGCACCTCGCGCAGCCGCATGCGCTTGACCAGATCGCCCTCGATCATGGCGAGGACGGCGGCCAGCTCGTCGTTGCCCGGCCCGTTCCGCAGGCCGCCGGGCTCGCAGCCCATGCCCTTCTCGAACCAGGCGGCGTCCTGCTTCCAGCGGGCCAGGTCGCCCGCCGTGACGTCGCCCGTGCCGGTGGAGAACACGTTGAGCAGCAGCTTGGAGACCAGGGCGGCGCGGCGCACCTCGCCGCCCTCCTCGTGCTCCTTGTCGGCCATCAGGTCCTGGAGCTCGGCGCCCAGCTCGGGGAAGCGCTGGACGAGCGTGTCCACCGAGACGCCGGGGTCGAGCAGCGCGGGCGGCAGCTCCAGGTCGCCGACGATGCCCATGCTGGCCGTCTCCAGCGCGGGCTGCTCGTCGGCCGAGAACAGCCGCGACATGAGCCGCCAGTACAGCACTTGGCGCCGGGTCTCGTCGGCGCTCGTGGTCGAGTCGGTCATTTCCGCAGCAGCCGTCCTGCCCGTTCGCGCAGCACGGCGACCACGTCGCCGGCCTTGGCCTCGGCCTTGACGACCTTGGGGTCGGTCGGGCCGTTCGCCCAGTCGCCGTTGTGCACGGTGACGGGCTTCTTCTTGACCGTGGCCTGAACGGCCAGCGGTTGCAGCAGCCACCTGCCGCCGTCGCGGCGCACCAGCCCGACGCACGCCGAGGACGCGGCCACCAGCTCCGGCGTGAGCGGGCAGCTCGCCGGGAGCCGGTCGAGGTCGAGGGCGAGCTTGTTGCCGCCCAGGTCGAGGGTGTGCCCGTCGACCGTGTACCCCTCGACCAGCACCGGCTCGGCGATGCGCACGGGGTGGCGGTCGAGCGGCGGCGTGGCCGGGGCCAGCGCGCCCGCGAGCCGCACCCGCGCGGTGGTGAACGGGTCGGCCTCGGCGCCGGTGCGGGCGCGGTCGTCGTGCCACAGCAGGTCGCCGCCGGGCAGCAGCGGCATGCCGTCGATCTCCACGGACCGGTGGTCGGCCAGCGCGCCCATGAGCACGGGCCGCCCGCCGAACAGCCGCCACACCGACGGGCCCACGATGGTGTCGACCTTGGCCGCCGCGACGCTCGTGCGTACCAGCCGGGTCTGGCCGCCGGCCTCCTCCAGGACGCCGTGCACCTGCACGCGGACGACCGTGGCGTGCTCGTGCACGTCGGCGCCGAGGATGAGCAGCCGCCCCGACACCGGCTCGGGCACGCCGTGCCACGGCCCGGACTGGGCCAGCAGCAGCCCGCGCGTCCACAGGTCGGCCCACCGCCTGAGCGGCAGCCGGTCCATCGTCGCCACCGGGGACGAGGCCCGCAGCTCGGTCGCCAGCCCGTCGAGCAGCACGGCGAGCCCGCGCAGCTCGGGCACCCCGAGCAGCGCCTCGATCGCCTGGTCGGCGCCGGAGACGAGGTCGTCGTCGACGCCCCGCCAGCCGGTGATCGCCAGCTCCCGCAACCAGACCCGGCACCCGGCCAGCAGGTTCTCCGGCACGCCGCCGGACGCCGCCCCGCTGCCCGGCACGCCGCCCACGGACGCCGCCCCTGTTGTGGCGTCCGTGGCGGCGGCCAGCGGCCAGGGTGCGCGGCTGCGGCCCAGAGCGTGGTCGAGGCGGGCGAGCAGGGCGTCGTGCACCGCGCCGAACAGCGCGGCCCGCCCGCCGGCCAGCGCGGCCAGGTGCTCGTCGGCGACCGACCCCGCGGTCACCTTCTCCACCGCCTCGCCCAGCCGCTCGCCGAGCGGGGAGCCCGCGAGCGCGCCGGCCAGCGCCGCCAGCGCCGCGGCCGGCTCCTCGGCGACCCTGGCGAACCCGTGCCCGAGCGCGCCGTCGAACCCCGTGGCGAGCGCGAGCGCCTCCGCGACCCCGGCCGGCCCGTCGCCGGCCAGCTCCCCGAGCTGTACGTCGAGCATCAGCCCACCTTTCCCGTCTCGGGCCCCATCGCCGGGAACCAGTGGAGCTCGGCCAGCGGCTCGGTGCTGTCGGGCACCTCCAGGTAGGCCAGGTGGCGCAGGAACCGGCTGAACACCACGGCCGCCGGGGTGCGCTGGGGGGTGCCGTTCAGCGCGCTCATCAGGTGGCCGCCCTCGGGCACCTCGACGCGCAGGTAGCGGGCCACCCGGTCGAGGCCGTACTGGAGCACGGCCTCGTCGGCCAGCATGCGGATGTGCTTGCACGCGTAGCCGTGCAGCGCGCCGCACGGGCGGTTGTTGTTGGTGCTGCAGCTCAGGTCGTGGGTGCCGGCGGCGATCGAGGAGACGTAGACCCGCTCGATGTCGGACCCGCTCGACACGACCCCCTGCAACCTGCCGTCAGCCAGCTCGACGAAGGGCACCTTCGCCAGCTTGCGCGGCTGGACCGGCGGCACCACCCGCACGACGCTGCGCTGCTCCCACGCGGTTTCGTCCGCGTCCAAGGTCTCGACCTCCAGTCTGACGGCATGCTCGCGCCGACAGCCAACTCCGATGGGGCTTGATCAACAGACCCGGAAATCTACCGGAGGCCACCGACAGACCGGACGTGAACGATCATTCACATGGAGGTCGAGCACGCCGGAGGCCGCGCGCGGGCTCGCACCCCGCGCACGGCCTCCGCCGCTCAGGAGGTGGCGGCCGCCCAGGTGGGGTGGTCGCCGGGGCCGAGCTCCACGAAGCCGGGCAGCTCGCGCAGCGCCAGCTCGGCCCCGCCCGGCGTGTACGTCGCGATGATCCGCAGCGGCCGCCAGCCGGTGTTGAAGGTGGAGTGCAGCGTGCCCTTCGGGATGTAGATCGCCTCACCGGCCCTGACCGGGAACTCCGGGTCGCCGCCGACGGTCTGCCGCCCCTCGCCCTCGATGACGTAGAGGACCTCGTCGGAGTCGGGGTGCAGGTGGCGTTCGTGGCCCTTGTTCGGGTTGATGATGACCTCGCCGAACGTGGAGGACGCGCCCGGCACGGCGTCGGGCGTCACGTGCCATTTGATGGCCCCCCAGTCGAAGATCATCGTGGGCAGGGCGTCCGGTCGTCGGTGCATGGCGGGTTCCTCCCGGTCAGAGCTGCTTGAAGGCGCGGACCTGTTCGGCGATGGCCCGCTCGGCGGGCAGGCGTTCCATCGAGGACGCGCCGAAGAACCCGGCGACGCCGACCGTGCGCTGCTGGATGTGGCGCACGTCGTCGGGCTCGGCGATGGGGCCGCCGTGGCACAGCACGATGACGTCGGGGTTGACGGCGACGGCGGCGTCGCGCATCTCCTGGACGCGCACGGCCGCCTCGTCGAGGCCGATCGCGGTGACGGCGCCGATGCTGCCCTTGGTGGTCAGGCCCATGTGCGGGACGAGGATGTCGGCGCCCGCCCGCGCCATGGCCGTGGCCTGCTCGGGGGTGAACACGTAGGGGGCGGTGAGCAGGTCGCGCTCGGCGGCCAGCCTGATCATCTCCACCTCCAGGTCGAAGCCCATGCCGGTCTCCTCCAGGTTCGCCCGGAAGACACCGTCGATCAGGCCGACCGTCGGGAAGTTCTGGACGCCGGTGAAGCCCATGTCCCTCAGCTCGTCGAGGAAGCGCGGCATCAGCCGGAACGGGTCGGTCCCGCACACCCCGGCCAGCACCGGCGTGTCCTTGACGACCGGCAGGACCTCCCCCGCCATCTCCACGACGATCGCGTTGGCGTCGCCGTACGGCATCAGGCCGGCGAGCGAGCCGCGGCCGGCCATCCGGAACCGCCCGGAGTTGTAGATGATGAGCAGATCGACCCCGCCCGCCTCGGCGGACTTGGCCGACAGCCCGGTGCCCGCGCCGCCACCGATGATCAGCCGGCCGGCCTCCCGCTCGGCGCGCAACCTCCGTAGTGCCTCGTCGCGACGCATCAAGCCCCCTTCTCGATCAGCCGGTGCAGCCGGTCGGCGGCCGCCACGGCGAACTGCGCGTTGTTGATGTCCTGGTCGCTCTGCACGACCTCGACGGCGGTGCCCGCGACGGCCGCGAGCACGGCGTCGAAGCAGGCCGCGTCGGCCGCCGGGTCGTGGAACGGGCCGCCCTCGACGTCGACGGCCGAGACGCCGCCGCGCGGCACGAACAGCGTGACCGGCCCGGAAGCGCGGGCCAGCCGCTCGCCGATCGCCCGCCCGATCTCGGCGTTCTCGTCGGGAGTGGTGCGCATGAGCGTCACCGTCGGGTTGTGCGCCAGGAGCTGCCGTGACCTGAACCGTTCCGGCACGGTCTCCATCGGGCCGAAGTTGACCATGTCGACGGCGCCCAGGCTGACGACCTGCGGGATGCCGGCCCGCCCGGCGGCGGTCAGGCGGTCGGGGCCCGCTGACAACACGCCGCCGACGAGCTCGTCGGCCAGCTCGGTGGTGGTCAGGTCGAGCACCCCGGCGAAGTGGCCGCCGGCGGCCAGCGCCTCCATGGCCCGGCCGCCCGAGCCGGTGGCGTGGAAGACCAGCACCTCGTAGCCCAGGGACTCCAGCCGGGCCCGCGCGGCGTCGACGGCGGGCGTGGTGACGCCGAACATCGTGGCCGCGACCAGCGGTTTGTCCTCCCCGGACGGCTCGGCGCCGGCGTCGTAGGAGGCGGCCATCGCGCTGATCGCGGCGGCGGCGTTGGTCAGGATGCGGCGGGAGACGGAGTTGACGCCCGCGACGTCGACGACGCTGTACATGAGCGTCACGTCGGTCTCCCCGACGTAGGCCGAGACGTCGCCGCTGACCATGGTCGAGACGAGCAGCTTGGGCAGGCCGACGGGCAGCGCCCGCATGACGGCGGCGGCGATGGAGGAGCCGCCGCTGCCGCCGAGCGCGAGCACGCCGCTCAGCTCGCCGCGGGCGTGCAGGTCCTTGGCCAGGGCGGTGGCCCCGGCCGCCATGGCCGCGAGCGCGGCGCCGCGGTCGCCGGCGCTCCTGAGCCGATCGAGGCCCGTGCCCGCGGCCCGCGCGACGGCCTCGGCGGGCACGTCGGCGGCCAGCGCCGGGGCGCCCATGACGCCGGTGTCCATGAGGACGACGCCCTGGCCGGCCCGGACGATCAGGTCGCGGACGAGGGCGTACTCCTCCCCCTTGGTGTCGAGGGTGCCCAGCAGCAAGACCGCCATGTCAGACCTCCTACGATCGGCCTTCCGACCTTACCCCGGCGATCTCCGCGTGGCGGATGCCCAGGACGTCCACGCCGTGCTCGGACAGCGGGCGGGAGCCGAAGATGCGGCGTTCCTCCTCGGTGATGGCGACGTCGTTGATGCTGGCCTCCCGGCGGCGCATCAGCCCCGACGCGTCGAACTCCCACTGCTCGTTGCCGTAGCTGCGCCACCACTGGCCGGCGGCGTCGCGGGACTCGTACTGGAAGCGCACGGCGATGCGGTCGCCGGTGACCGCCCACAGCTCCTTGCGCAGGGCGTAGTCCAGCTCGCGGGCCCACTTGCGGCGCAGGAACTCCGCGATCTCGGCGCGGCCGGTGACGAACTCGCCCCGGTTGCGCCACACGGAGTCCTCGGTGTACGCGAGCGCGACGCGGTCGGGGTCGCGGGTGTTCCAGGCGTCCTCGGCGGCCTGGACCTTGATCCGGGCGGTCTCCTCGGTGAACGGCGGGACGGGCGGGCGGGTCATGGGCGGTCCTCTCCGATCGAGAGAACTGGCGTTCTCCCGGGTTGTGCGCTAGCGTAGAGAACGATCGTTCTCCGCGGCAAGCACCTGGAGGGGTGTCATGGATCACGAGCAGCGGCTGCTGGACGCCGCGGGCGACCTGTTCTACCGCCGCGGCGTGCAGGCGGTCGGCATGGACGAGATCCGGGCCGCCTCCGGCGTCTCGCTGAAACGCCTCTACCAGTGTTTCCCGTCGAAGGAGGCGCTGGTCGTGGCCTATCTGCGGCGGCGCGACGAACGCTGGATGGCCTCGCTCACCGCGTACGTGGCCGACGCCGGCGACCGCATCCCGGCGGTCTTCGCGTGGCTGGAACGCTGGTTCGCCGAGGACGGCTTCCGCGGCTGCGGGTTCGCCAACGCCTTCGCCGAGCTGGGCGCCGGTTCGGCCGCCGTCCGCACGGCGGTGCGCGAGCACAAGGAGCGCCTGCGCGCCTACCTGCGCTCGCTCGCCGAGGAGGCCGGAGCCGGGGACCCCGGCCTGCTCGCCGAGCAGTTGCTCACCCTGATCGACGGCGCCACGGTCACCGCGATGATCTCCGAGGAGCCGGGCGCGGCCCGCTCGGCCGGGCAGGCCGCGGCGGTCCTGGTCCACCGGCACCGGCGGCCCTGAAACGCGAAAGAGCGCACTCCCCGCGGGGAATGCGCTCTTTGCTTGGCAGGATCAGGCGGCGTACGACGGGTAGCCGTAGCCGACGACCTGGGAGGTCGGGCGGACACGCTGCTCGACCTTGCCGTTGCCGGTGTTGCCCTCGATCGTGGAGATCGTGCCGTCGCCGTTGTCCTTGACGACGAAGCCGACATGCTGGATGTCGTTCAGGCTCTTGCTGCCGCTCCAGGAGAAGAAGACGACGGCGCCCGGCTTGGCCTCGGTGCCCCAGCGGTCGTTGGCGGCGAACCACTTGGCGTGGGTCACGGTGTAGGCGTCCCAGCCGACCTGCGGGCGGGCGCCGGTCTGCTCGCCGACCCAGGAGACGAACATCGAGCACCAGGGGGCGTTCAGGTACATGGCGCGGTTGCCGCCGTCACGCGCGGCGGTCTCGGCGGCGCGCTGCGAGTCGGCGTACCACTTCTGGAACTTGGTGCCGCCGCCGTTGGCGTCCTCGGAGGTGCCGACCTGGGCGCGGGCCGTGGCCAGCACCTGGGCGGCGGTGACGTTGACCTTGCCCTTGGCGCTCTCGTCGGCGACGCGGTTCTGCGCGACGCGCGGCTGGGCGGCCACGCCGGCGACCTTGGCGGTCTGGGTGGCGGTGTGGGCGGTGGCGGTGTCGGCGTTCACTGCCGCGTGCGTGCCGAGCACGCCGGCGACGGTGGTCGCGCCGAGAGCGATCTTGGCGAGGTCGAGCTTGTAGGCACGGTGAAGACGGTGCTTGGCCATGAGGGTGTTACTCCTTGAGCTTCCGTGCCGCTTGCCGGGTTAGCTGACGGGTTCGGGCGGGAAGCTGCCCTACGGCACCACGGTGCCGATTCACCCCATTGGACACATGGGTCCCCGGTTCCGCGCACAGGCGGATTCAGCGGTCTCTTGGTCAGGCAAAGGGCTGACGCATCGTCTTCCCGGGCCCGGGAAAGGGCCTGAAGGTATATGTGCGACGCCCGGATGCGGGGATGTCCGCATCGACTCTGTACAACACGGGTCCCGCTTGGGTAATTCCCAGGCAATGCCATCCCTACCTGGGACGACTCCCCGTTCGGCTGTGTACAACCAAGCTACCCGGCGAGTAATTCCCAGGCAAATGGCGGCAATGAATTCGACGGTGCGTGGGAGAAACGCTACGCACCGAATCGGTTCACGCCACGTGCGCCTTTATCGCCACACTCGTGAGCGCCAGCAACAATTCCAGATCGGGCTCGGCGTCGACCTGCACGGCGACCCAGGCGCGGTCGCGGCAGGCATGGACCTGGTCGCACGCCCGCAGGTACGGCTCCAGGCGGCCGATGGCGGGGGCGGTGAGCCGTACGTGGATCTCGTCCCGGCCGGCCAGGCGCAGGATCTCGGTTCCGTGTACGGCGAAGGTGACCTGCTGACCGGTGCCGCTGACGTTCAGCGACGGCCAGGACCGTAACTCCGCGACCGCGCGGACCACGTAGGGCCCGCGTCGCGTGGGCGTCCGCCGCCAGGCGGAGATTCCTGCCACGCTCCAATGCTGAGCCACGGCTCACCCCGCCGTCAGCCCCCGTTCCTGAACCGTTATCCCCTCGTGAACGGGCGCGCCCAGGGTCTGACCGGCACGATTACGGACGCCTGACCGATACGTATTGACGCTCCCCCAGGCAGAAGCTACCGTCGATTCACAACTTAAAGGAAACTTTCCTAATAGTTTCCCCAGAAGTCTCCCATCCCACTCCCCACACACCCCCCAACGGATGTCGGAGCGACATGAAGCACACCATTCTGAGCAAGGTCCTGGCGGGAATGGCGGCATTGGCCCTGCCTCTCACCGCGGCCGTGGCCGCCCCAGCGCTCGCCTCCGCCAGCACGGTGGCGTACGCGGCGGCCTGGGCCCCGTGGACCGCCTACACGGCGGGCACGGTCGTCACCTACAACGGCGTCGACTACGTCTGTCTCCAGGCGCACACCTCCCAGCCCGGCTGGGAGCCGCCGAACGTGGCGGCGCTGTGGAAGGTCTCCGGCGGCGGCGGCAGCGACACGACCGCGCCGTCCGTGCCGGGCAACCTGCGCTCGACCGGCGTCACGGACACGAGCGTGGCCCTGGCCTGGAACGCCTCCACCGACAACGTGGCCGTGACCGGCTACGAGGTCTACCGCGGCGGCACCCTGGTCACCACCGTCACGGGCACCACGTACAACGACACCGGCCTCACCGCGAACACGGCCTACAGCTACACCGTGCGCGCGCGTGACGCGGCCGGCAACCGCTCGGCCAACAGCAACCAGATCTCCGCGACGACCACCGGCGGCGGTGGCGGCGACGACAAGACACCGCCGTCGGTCCCCGGCAACCTGCGCTCGACCGGCGTCAGCAACAACAGCGTCTCGCTGGCCTGGAACGCCTCCACCGACAACGTGGCGGTCACCGGCTACGAGGTCTACCGCGGCGGCACCCTGGTCACCACCGTCACGGGCACCACGTACAACGACACCGGCCTCAGCGCCAACACCCCCTACAACTACACCGTGCGCGCGCGTGACGCGGCGGGCAACCGCTCGGCCGACAGCAACCAGATCACCGCGACCACCACGGGCGGCGGCGGTGGCGGCGGCAACAAGGTGCTGGGCTACTTCGTCCAGTGGGGCATCTACCAGCGCGGCTACCACGTCAAGAACATCGACACCAGCGGCTCGGCGGCCAAGCTGACCCACATCAACTACGCGTTCGGCAACGTGCAGAACGGGCAGTGCACGATCGGCGACAGCTACGCCGACTACGACCGCTTCTACCAGGCGGGCGAGAGCGTCGACGGCGTCGCCGACACCTGGGACAACGGCGCGCTGCGCGGCAACTTCAACCAGCTGCGCAAGCTGAAGAAGAAGTACCCCAACCTGAAGGTGCTCTTCTCCTTCGGCGGCTGGACCTGGTCCGGCGGCTTCGGCCAGGCGGCGCAGAACCCGACCGCCTTCGCCGACTCCTGCTACAAGCTGGTGGAGGACCCCCGCTGGGCCGACGTCTTCGACGGCATCGACATCGACTGGGAGTACCCGAACGCCTGCGGCCTGACCTGTGACACCAGCGGCGCGGCGGCGTTCAAGAACGTGATGTCCGCGCTGCGCTCCCGCTTCGGCGCGAACAACCTGGTCACCGCGGCCATCACCGCCGACGGCAACGACGGCGGCAAGATCGACGCGGCCGACTACGGCGGCGCCGCCCAGTACGTCGACTGGTACAACGTCATGACGTACGACTTCTTCGGCGGCTGGGACGCGCAGGGCCCGACCGCCCCGCACTCCCCGCTCACCACCTGGGACAAGATCCCGATCCCCGGCTTCTACACCGACAACGCCATCCAGAAGCTCAAGAGCAAGGGCGTCCCGGCCGCCAAGCTGCTGCTCGGCATCGGCTTCTACGGCCGCGGCTGGACCGGCGTGACCCAGGCCGCGCCCGGCGGCACGGCGACCGGCCCGGCGCCCGGCACGTACGAGCAGGGCATCGAGGACTACAAGGTCATCAAGACCCGCTGCCCGTCCACCGGCACGGTCGCGGGCACGGCCTACGCCTACTGCGGCAACCAGTGGTGGAGCTACGACACGCCGAGCACCATCGGCGGCAAGATGAGCTACTCGAAGAACCAGGGCCTCGGCGGCGCGTTCTTCTGGGAGCTCAGCGGTGACACCACCAACGCCGAACTCCTCACGGCCATGAAGAACGGCCTCGGATAAGTTCGCACGTCAGGGCCGGTCCCGGGTTTCGGGGCCGGCCCTTCGCCGTGCCCGGCGCGCCGCAGGACGGAACACGGACGCCTTGGGAGAAGCTGGTCACCGGGGGTGAACGACGATTCTGTGGGGTGGCGGGCCCAGGCGGCCCTTCTTCACGACACCGGTCTTCCTGGTCGGCCTGATCGGGATCACGGTGCTGGTGGTCGGGCTGGACAGGTTCACCGGCGGGGGCGCGGAGCTCGTGCCGGTGCTGATCTTCCTGCCCGCGATCGTGTCGGGGCTGGGCTCGGTGTGGCAGACGGCGGTCGCGTCGGTGTGGGTGCTGGCGGTGGTGTCGGCCTCGGTCGCCTATCTGGGCGGCAATCTGCGGACGAACCTGGAGGTCTCCGGCTTCACCGCGGCGTTCGGGCTGATGAGCGTGGTCGGCGCGAGCTACCGGATCCAGCGCGAGGAGGAGGTCCGCCGGTTGCGCTCGGCCGCCGCGGCGTTGCAGCGGCAGCTCGTCAGGCCGCTGCCGCTGCGCTCGCTCGACGTGGTCGTGGACGGCCTCTACCAGCCCATCGAGGAGGACACGATGGTGGGCGGCGACATGTACGAGGTGGCGCCGTCGCCGTACGGGACCCGGGTGATGATCGCGGACGTGCAGGGCAAGGGGCTGCCCGCGATCGGCGCCGCGCTGGCCGTGCTGGGCGCCTTCCGGGAGGCGGCCTATCGCGAGATCTCCCTCATGGGCGTGGCCGACGCCCTGGAGGACGCCGTGATCAGGCACAACAGGTTCGCCGCGCACACCGGCGAGCCCGAGCGGTTCGTCACCGCGCTGCTGCTGGACATCGGCCCGGAGCTGGAGGTGGACGCGGTCAACTGCGGGCACATAGCGCCGTACCTGATCCACGGCGGGAACGCCGGGCAGCTCTGGCTCGGTGAGCCGGAGGTGCCGCTCGGCCTCGCCGGGCTGGCGGGCGAGCCACGCCACGGCGCGCGCTTCGCCTTCCCGCGCGGGGCCTCGCTGCTGCTGTGCACCGACGGCGTGACCGAGGCCCGCGACCGCGACGGCTCCTTCTACCCGCTGGAGCAACGGCTGCGCTCCTGGGCCCGCGACCCGCCGGCCAGGACCGTCGAGGCCCTGGCCGCCGACCTGGACACCTTCACGCACGGCGCGCCGCGCGACGACATCGCGGTGCTCATCCTGCGCCGGACCGGATCGTGACCGCCCGCGCGACCGGACGGCAACTATTAAGAAAGTTTCCTAACAGAGAGCATTGACGGCCCTGGTCACCAGGCTTACCTTCCGATCAACCCCCCAGTCATGCCCCATCGGAGGTGGCCTTGAAGCCCACACGCCTACGCGCGGCCCTGGCCGCGTGCGGCACCTCACTGGTCCTCATCGCGGGAGCCCTGGCCGGTACGGCCACCGCCGCGGCCGACAACGCCGCCTGCCGCCCGGACGGCCTCTACCAGACCCCCGGCGTGGACGTCCCCTACTGCCTGGCCTACGACGAGGACGGCCGGGAGAAGATGGGGGCCGACCACCCCCGCCGCATCATCGGCTACTTCACCAGCTGGCGCACCGGCAAGAACGGCCGGCCCGCCTACCTGGCCGGCAACATCCCGTGGGGCAAGGTCACCCACATCAACTACGCCTTCGCCCACGTCGACGGCAGCAACAAGATCGCCGTGGACGCCGACGCGACCGCGACCGAGTGGCCCGGCGTCGCCGGCGCCGAGATGGACCCGGCCTACGCGTACAAAGGCCATTTCAACCTGCTGAACAAGTACAAGAAGCAGTACCCCGGCACCAAGACGCTGGTGTCGGTCGGCGGCTGGGCCGAGACCGGCGGCTACTTCGACGCGAGCGGCGCCCGCGTGCCCTCCGGCGGCTTCTACTCGATGACCACCAACGCCGACGGCTCGGTCAACCAGGCCGGCATCGGCACGTTCGCCGACTCGGTCGTCGCGTTCGTGCGCGCGTACGGGTTCAACGGCGTCGACATCGACTACGAGTACCCGACCTCGATGAAGGACGCGGGGAACCCGCTCGACTGGACCATCGCCAACGCCCGCCGGTCGAGCCTGATGAAGGGCTACGCGGCCCTGATGAGGACGCTCCGCCAGAAGCTGGACACCGCGGCCGCCGCCGACGGCAGGTACTACATGCTGACCGTCGCCGCCCCCGCCTCCGGCTACCTGCTGCGCGGCATGGAGACCTTCCAGGTCACCCAGTACCTGGACTACGTCAACATCATGTCCTACGACCTGCACGGCGCCTGGAACGAGTTCGTCGGCCCCAACGCCGCCTTGTACGACGACGGCAAGGACGCCGAGCTGGCCAAGTGGGGCGTCTACACCGCCGCCCAGTACGGCGGCCTCGGCTACCTCAACACCGACTGGGCCTACCACTACTTCCGCGGCGCGATGCCGGCCGGCCGGATCAACATCGGCGTGCCGTACTACACGCGCGGCTGGAAGAACGTCAACGGCGGCGCGAACGGCCTGTGGGGCACCTCCAACGGCCCGAGCGGCAGCTGCCCGCAGGGCCTGACCACCTGCGGCGACGGCGCCCGCGGCATCGACAACCTGTGGCACGACGAGGAGAACGGCAAGGAGGTCGGCGCCGGCTCCAACCCCATGTGGCACGCCATGAACCTGGCCAAGGGCATCGCCGGCTCCTACGGCCCCGCCTACGGCCTGGACCCGGCCAACGACCCCGAGGACCGGCTGACCGGCACCTACACCCGCAACTACAACGCCACCCTGACCGCTCCCTGGTTGTGGAACGCCACCAAGAAGGTGTTCCTGTCCACCGAGGACGACCAGTCGCTCGGCGCCAAGGCCGACTACGTCAGGAACCAGGGCATCGGCGGCGTGATGATCTGGGAGCTGGCCGGCGACTACGCCTGGGACGCGGCCAAGGGCGAGTACTCCATGGGCCAGACCCTGACCGGCCTGCTCTACGACAAGCTCAGGACCGCCGCCCCGTACGGCGCGGCCAAGGCCAAGGTGGCCGTCCCCGTCGAGAAGGTGGACGTCACGATCGAGGCCACCGGCTTCCCCGCCGGCGACAGCAACTACCCGATCAACCCCAAGCTCGTCATCACCAACAAGACGCAGACCACCATCCCGGGCGGCGCGGAGTTCCAGTGGGACTACGCGACCTCCGCCCCGAACAACGCCAAGGACCAGTCGGGCTTCGGCCTGCGGGTGATCAGCAGTGAGCACACCGGCAACAACGTCGGCGGGCTCAAGGGCGACTTCCACCGGGTCTCGGTGAAGCTGCCCACCTGGCAGACGCTCGCGCCCGGCGCGTCGGTGACCCTCGACTACGTGTACTACCTGCCCGTCCCCGGCCAGGCGAACTACACGCTGACCTTCGGCGGCAGGACGTACGGGCTGGTCCAGGACCTGGCTCGGGGCGGCGTCGCGCCCAGCCCGAGCCCGACCCCGACCGTCACCCCGACCGGCGGCGCCTGCACCGCGCCCGCCTGGAGCGCGACGGCCGTCTACAACGGCGGCCAGCGCGTCTCGCACAAGGCCCACACGTGGGAGGCCAAGTGGTGGACGCAGGGCCAGGAGCCCGGCACCACCGGCGAGTGGGGCGTCTGGAAGGACGTCGGCGCCTGCTGAGGCGGCGCCGCCGGCCGGCGGGCGGGACGTCGCGCGTCCCGCCCGCCTCCGCCGGCGCGGGCCCTGCGGCGAGGTCAGGTACGCAACCACCTGGAGCAGCCTCTTGCGACGTGACCGTGGGCTACGGAAGGATCGCCAGATCGAGCCCCACCGGTATCCGTAACCCCATGCGTATACCGAGGCCCGTCACCCCCCGCATGGACGACATGGAGAGGCTGTCGTGCAACCTCAGGAGAGCATCGAGCAGTTCGGCTACCGTCAGGAATTACGCCGCGGGGTCGGACTGACCGACCTCGTGTTCTACGGCCTGATCTTCATGGTGCCGATCGCGCCGTTCGCGATCTTCGGCCCGGTCTACAAGGCCTCGGGCGGCATGCCCGTCCTGGCGTACCTGGTGGGCATGGTCGCGATGTTGTTCACCGCGGCCTCCTACGCGCAGATGGTCAAGGCCTTCCCCCTGTCGGGGTCGGTCTACAACTACGCGGGCCGCGGCATCGCCCCGTCGGTCGGCTTCATGACCGGGTGGGCGATCCTGCTCGACTACCTGCTCGTGCCGAGCCTGCTCTACCTGGTCGCCTCGATCGCCATGAACGCCAGCGTGCCGGGGGTGCCGGTCTGGGGGTGGCTGCTCGTCTTCGTGGCCGTCAACACGGTGGTCAACCTGCGCGGCATCCGGATGACGATCACTCTCACCAAGGTGCTGATCACCTGTGAGCTGGTCGTGCTCGGCCTGTTCGTGCTGATCGGGATCTGGGCCCTGCTCCAGGGCGAGGGCCACGGGTTCAGCCTCTCACCGCTGTTCAACCCCGACACCTTCTCCTGGCCGGTGATCTTCGCCGCGGTCTCCGTCGCGGTGCTGTCCTTCCTCGGCTTCGACGGCATCAGCATGCTCGTCGAGGAGTCCGCGGGCGGCTCGGCCCAGGTGGCCAGGGCCATGCGGCTGGCGCTGATCCTGGCCGGGCTGCTGTTCGTCGCCCAGGTCTGGGTGGCCGCGCTGGTGGTGCCCGACCCGGCGGGCCTGCTGAACACCGGCTCGGAGACCGCCTTCTACGACGCCGCCGCCTCGGCGGGCGGCGAGTGGCTGCGGCACGTCACCTCGACGGCCACCGCCATCTCCTGGGGCTTCGCCGACACCCTGGTCGCCCAGGTCGCCGTCTCCCGCCTGCTGTACGCCATGGCCCGCGACCGGCAGCTGCCGGCCTTCCTCGCCAAGGTGTCGATCAAGCACTCGGTCCCGGCCAACGCCATCCTGCTCGTCTCGGCACTGTCCGTCGGCATCGGCGTGTGGGCCTCGCAGCTCAAGGAGGGCGTCGGCCTGCTGAGCAGCCTGGTCAACATGGGCGGCCTGATCGCGTTCGTCGTGCTGCACGTGTCGGTGATCGTCCACTACCGGGTGCGGCAGCGCTCGACGGACTTCTGGTCGCACCTGGTGGCGCCGCTGATCGGCATGGCGATCCTGATCTTCGTGATCGTCAACGCCAACATCCTGGCCCAGCGGGTGGGCCTGATCTGGCTCGCCGTCGGCGTCGTCGTCCTCGGCGTCCTGTACGCCCGCGGCCGCCGCCCGGTGCTGGACGGCGACGACAAGGCCGGCCTGACCGGGATCCGGTCGCCGTGACGCGGCCACCGCTCCACCACGAGCTGTTCCTCATCGCTCACGACCAGTCCGGCAAGCCCCTGGTGCACCAGCACTCGATGGCGCTCGGGCTGGCCGGGGCGGTGCTGCTCGACCTGGCGCTGAGCGGGCGCGTCACGGTCGGGCGGGGCCGGATCGCCGTCGTCGACCCCACCCCGGTCGGCGACGCGGTCGTGGACTCCCTGGTCCCGCTGATGGCCCGCGACCGGGCCGAGGGCGAGGCCAGGTTCTGGATCAAGAAGCTGGCCGAGGACGCCTACGACCGCACCCGGCAGAGCCTGGTCACCGCGGGCGTGCTGGTCATGGTGACCGGGCGGCGTATGGGCATGTTGCCGTACACGCGGTACCAGCTCGCCGACATCGCCTCGGTGGTGCGCGCCTCGGCCGGGGTGCGCTCGGCGGTGGAGGGCTGGAAGCAGCCAGACGGGCGTGGCGCGGCGCTGTGCGGGCTGGTGGGGGCGCTGCGGCTGGAGGCCGAGCTCTATCTCGACCAGCCCTCGGCCCGGCTCGTCGAACGCCTCCGGGAGATCGCGGGCGAGCACTCCCCCGTCGTCAGGGAGGTCGTGCAGCTGATCGACGACATGCTCGGCGAGGCCGCGGTCGCGGTCTTCCGCTGACCGCGGCCCCCTTCGAGAGCCGCCGGTCAGCCGAACAGCTCGCGGATCTGGCCGACGACCTCCACGATCACCGACACCTCGGCGGCCCGGGCCGACAGCCGCTTGAGCGCGTCGAGGACGCGGGAGCGGTCGGGGTCGGCCTGCTCGATCTCCTGGCGCACGTCGGCGACGTCCCGGCGGGCCCGCGCGGGCTCGGTCACCTCCGCCTCGTGCTCGGCGAGCAGGCGTTCCAGCCGGTCGAGCAGCCGGGCCGCCTCGCCGGGGGCCGAGCCGCCCAGGTTGTTGACCGTGGCGCGGGAGTGCGGGCCCACCGCGATCGGGCCGCTCACCTCGCCGCCGCTGATGTGCACGCCGTACGAGCCCGGCGTGGGGGTCTGCTCGTTCGTCACGCGCCCTGCCCTCCCAGGTTGTTGACCGTCGCCGCGGCCTGGTGCCCGAAGGCGACCGGGCCGCTGACCGTGGCGCCGCCGCTGACCGACAGCGTGTTCATGGTCACGCTCGCCGCCTGCAACCGGTAGGCGCCGGTCTCCACGCCCTTGTCCTCCAGGAAGTCGAGGACCGCCTCGGTGAGCCGCTGCTCGATCATCCGCACGTACTTGGAGACGTCGAGGACCTGGATGTGGGTCTGCAGGTCGTCGCTCGCGCCCAGCTCCCGGACGCTGAAGCGGGCGCCGTAGGGGTAGACGATGTGCTTGCGCGGGTCGGGCGCCAGCATGTTCTGCCGGACGGCCTGCACCCCCGTACGGACGAGCCGGGCGGGCGCGGCCAGCACGTCGCGCAGCAGCCGCAGCTTCAACGACCTGACCGCCTCCCAGGCGATGCGGCCGCCGGTCATCGTGGGCAGCCGGTCGACCACGTGGTAGGGGCCGTGGGCGGGCGGGAGCACGGTGACCACGAACTGGGTGTAGAGCATCCGTCCCTCGACGGCCAGGTAGATGAACGCGGAGGTCAGCGCCTCCTGGTCCTCGGCGGGAGCGACGAGCCGGCCGTTGCGGTCGCGGATCTCCTGCCCGGCGTTGTTGATCGTGACGCGCTGGTAGTAGCGCACGCCGCCCTGCGGATGGCGGACGATCGCCTCGATCTCCTCGGGCGTGGCGTGGGACCTGGGCAGGCCGTTCTTGCCGATCAGCGGATGGGACACCGGAACGCCGCCATCGTGCCAGTCGGCCACGGTGAAGATCCCCCTGGTGACGACGTGGTCGCCGATGTCGAGCCGCTGGATGCCCTCGTTGGGACGCAGCACCCGGTCGCGCATGTCCTTCAGCCGCTCGCGGACGAAGGCGTGCAGCTCGACGGGGTCGAGGTCGACCGGGTCGTCCTGGCGGCGCGGCGGGCCCTCGCGGCCGCGCACCCGGTCGAGCTCGACGGCGATCGACCAGGTCCTGGCGATGGACCCGGCGCCCATGAAGGCGTCCTCGTTGGCGTACATGGTGATGTTGCCCCACTGGGCGCTGCGCACGTAGTCGACGCGATGGGCGGTGCGGGGGCCGGTCGCGCCGGTGACCGGCTCGGGCGCGCCCGGCCGCAGCGTGCCGGCCAGCGTCATGTACGTCGCGATCCGGTAGACCAGCGCCACCCCGAGCGTGGTGAAGGGCACGGCCATCGCCAGCGCCAGCGTGCCGAGCCCCTGGCCGAGGACGTCGGCGACGCCGTAGGAGGGGCCGTCGTCGTAGAACGAGGAGCTGGACAGGCTCTGCAGCAGCAGCACGGACAGCGCGGTGGAGAACACCGCGGCCAGCAGGAGCAGGGCCATGTTCGCGGCCCAGAACCAGAGCATGGCCCGCAGCACCAGCGAGCCGCGCCGGACCCGCCCCGACGTGAGCAGCACCAGCGGGACGAGCGTCGCCACCCACGCGATCGTGGTCAGCGGGGAGATCACGAACCCGACGAGGAAGAACACGGTGATGAGCGCGTCGCGGACGACGAGCATCGAGCGCGAGCGCCGGCAGTGGTGGATCACCGGGACGAGGTCGAAGCCGCCGTAGGACGGGGGGACCGCGCGGTAGGGATCGAACATCAGCTCGCCCAGCACCCGGTCACGGAACCCGCTGTCGAGGTAGGCGGCGGCGCTGAGGTAGCGGGTGACGTTGCTCATGCGGGGCACGCCGGGGTGGGCCCTGGTGTCCCGCGTGGAGCCGGTGGCGCCGGAGCTGTCGACGGCCATGACCCTCCTTCGTCGGTGAACCCGGCCGAGCTTATGAGGGGCGAGTGCTTCGGGGGGCTCGTTGTTATCAAATAGTCTCGTTCACCGGAAGTGAAGCTCGGGACAAAAGCCCGATAAATTGAAATTCTTCCCTTTACGGAGCATTACGGGAGGGTGTATTGGTCCACCATTCAGGCGCCGAGGGGCGGTGCGGGCGATGCGGCAGCGACACCGGCGCCCTCACCCAGTGCCCCCGCTGCGGCGCCCTCCTCCCCGCCCCCACACCCCCCACCTCCACACCTCCCGCCTCCTCCGGCCCCTCACCCGCCGACCCCGCAGACACCGGCGCCCCACCCGGTGGCCCCGGTTCCCCGCCCGCCGGCAGTGGCGTCCCGTTCGTAGGGGTCGGCACGCCGGGGGCCGGTTCCGGTGGTGTCCCGCCTGTGGTGCGCTCGTCCGGGGAGGGGGCGTTCGCCGGTCTCTCGCGGGGGCCGCTGGGGGACGATCATCCGCCGCCGCCCTCGCGGTTGCGTCCGCCGGGGTGGCGGCGGCCGGTGGTGCTGGTCAGCGTGGCGGCGGCGTGCGCGACGACGGCGCTGGTCTGGTGGGTGGCCGGGAGCCGCCCGCCCTCTCCGGCGGAGGCGGGCGGGCGCTCGGGCGGCGCGCCGTCGGCCGTCCAGCCGCAGACCTCGGACGAGGCGACGGACGACCCGGCGACCGGGGACGCCACCCCCACCGGCGACCCGGCCGCGAGCACCGACCCGACACCGAGCACGGACCCCACGGCAGGTGCGGCCGGGCAGGCCGGGCGGGTGGACGAGCTGCTGTCCAGCAGCAGTTCCGCCCGTGCCAGCCTGTCGGCGGCGATCGCGGACGCGACCGGTTGCCGCCGGGCCGGCGTGACCACGATCGAGGACATCACCGCCGGCCGCCGCGACCAGCTCGCCGCCGCCCGGACGCTGGAGGTGACGGCCCTGCCCGAGGGCGCGGCGCTGAAGCAGACGCTCATCACCGCGCTCGACGCCTCCTACGACGCCGACACCGCCTTCCTCTCCTGGGCCCGGCGCCATCTGGCGGGCGGCTGCACCGGCCCGGTCTCGGACGACCGCGATTACCGGCGAGGTCTCAGCAGATCGGAGGCCGCGCAGACGGCGAAGGCGCAATTCGCGCAGGCGTGGCAGCCGATTGCAGAGACATATGGCCTGACAATATGGAAAGCCGACCAGATCTAGCCATATTGGCCCATAATTCAGCGTAAGCACCGAAATTCCGAGCGCCGATCGACGAGAGGCCGCGCAGACGACACGTTCCGCCGGTGACACGTTCCGTCCGGCGACGCGTCTCGTCAGTGACACGAAGGAGTGCTGCGATGTTCCTGCCACGCCGTGTGTTCCGGCTGGCCGCGGGTGCGGCGGCCGGGTACCTGCTCGCCGTGCGCCCCTGGCACCTGCGCTGGGGCGCGACCGACAGAGAGGTGCACGAGGACCTGCCGGGTGACGACATCGTGCCGCTCCCCCAGCTCCAGGCCACCCGTGCCGTCACCGTGGACGCGCCGCCGCCGGTCGTGTGGGCCTGGGTGGTCCGGCTCGGCGGCTACCCGGGCCCGAGCACCCGTCCCGGCACCCGTCCGGGCACCGGAACCGACGCGCGGGCGGAAGCCGCCGGCGAGCCCGCGCAGCCCCCGCACGACCTCAAGCCCGGCGACGTCATGGACGGCGGCGCCTTCGTCGTCGAGCGGATCGAGCCCCCGCACAGCCTCGTGCTGGCCGACCGCGGCGCCGACGCCACCACGACCTGCTCCATCGCGCTCCGCGACACCGGCGGCGGCACCCGGCTGATCTACCGGCTCCGGATGCGCGGCGAGCCCACCGTGCGCGGCGCCGCCCACGTCGCGATGACGGACGTCGGCGACTTCGTCGCGATGCGCAGGCAGCTCCTCGCCGTCAAGACGGGAGCCGAGTCGGCGAGGTGAGCCACTGAGCCGAGCCAGTGAGCCGGGCTGGAAGGCCCTGGTTCGGGCCCTCCGCCGCTGCCTTAGGGTTCATGCTGTGGATCAACGGGCAGCGAGCGCGACGGCCGAACGCGCATCCGCCGGCAAGCGTCCCTCACCCCGGCGGCGCAGGCGCTGGTTCGCCTGGACGGTGGTCGCGCTGCTGGCGGCCTGGGCGGCGCTGCGGGTCGGTGGCCTGGAGACCGGCTCCTTCCTCATCCAGCTCATGACGGTGACGCCGATCGGCGCGGGGCTGGCCGCGCTGACCGCGCTGCTGGCGGTGCTCAGGCGCAACCGCCCGGCGGGGCTGAGCGCGGCCGTCGTGGGCATGGTGTTCGTCGCGTGCCTGATCCCGAGGACGTCCGGGGTCGAGCCGGGCAGAGTGATCGACGGCATCCCGCTGCGGGTGCTGTCGGTCAACCTGTTCGGACGGGCAGACGCCGAGACCGTGGTCCGCCTGGTGCGCACGTACGAGATCGAGGTGTTCAGCGCGCTGGAGCTGCCCCCGGACGCGGTCCGGCGGCTCGACCAGGCGGGGCTGCGCAAGCTGCTCCCGTACCGGGTGCTCCAGGCCGCGGACGGCGCGATCGGCAGCGGCCTGTTCGCCAAGCACCCGCTGCGGCCGCGGCGGGGGCTGTTCACCCCGATCGGCCACAACATGCCGGCCGCCACGCTGTCCCTGCCCTCGGGCGGCAAGGTCGAGATCGTGGCCGTGCATCCCAACCCGCCGCTCGGCCGGATGGCGGCCGAGTGGGACGCCTCGCTCAAGGCGCTCCCGTCCCCGTCGCCGGAGGTAATCAGGATCCTGGCCGGCGACTTCAACGCCAGCCTCGACCACCGCGCCTTCCGCGACCTGCTGGCCCGGGGCTACGTCGACGCGGCCGACCAGGTGGGCAAGGGGCTCGTCCCGACCTGGCCCAACGGCAGGGCGATACCGCCGATCATCACGATCGACCACGTGCTCGCAGACCGCCGGGTGGGCGTGGCCCGTACGGAGATCCTCGACGTGCCCGGCACCGACCACCGCGGCGTCTTCGCCGACCTGCGTCTGCCCGCCATCGGCTGACCCGCCGCTCCCCGCCCGGTCACCGCCCCCGCTGCCCGTGCAGCATTCTGAGGGACGCCCTGAGCAGCTTGCCGGCGCCGTTCCGCGGTAGGCCGGGGACGAGCTCCAGATACCTCGGGATCTTGAAGCGGGCCAGGCGGCCGTCGAGGTGGGCGAGCAGTTCCCCGGGCTCCGCGCTCGCGCCCGGCCGCAGCACGACCAGCGCCTTGCCGGTCTCCCCCCACTTCTCGTCCGGTACGCCGATCACCGCGCACTCGGCCACCGCCGGATGGGCGAGGAGCAGGTTCTCGATCTCGGCCGGGTAGACGTTCTCGCCGCCGGAGATGTACATGTCGCTGATCCGGTCGCGGATGCGGACGTACCCGCCCTCGTCGGCCACGCCGATGTCGCCGGACCTGAACCAGCCGTCGGCGGACAACACCTTCGCGGTCTCCTTCGGACGCCGCCAGTAGCCGGGCATGACGTTGGGGCCCTGGACGTACACCTCGCCGGGCTCGCCGGGGGCGGCGGGCGAGCCGTCGTGGGCGACCAGCCGCACGTCGGAGAAGAAGCACGGCACCCCGGCCGAACCGAGCTCGGCGTCCGGGTGCCCCGCCCCGAGGAAGAGCGCGCCCGGGGAGGTCTCCGTCATGCCGTACCCCTGGAGGAACGGCAGCCCGCGCTCCCGGTACGTCCTGATCAGCGGCTCGGGCACCGGCGCTCCTCCGCACAGCAGGTGCCGCAGGCTGGACAGGTCGGCGTCCGCCCAGCGCGGCGACCGCGCGAGGGCCGCGAACATCGACGGCACGCCGAACATCATCGTGACCCGCTCGGACTCGACCAGGTCGAACGTCCTGTCCACCCGGAACGACGGCTCCAGCAGCGCCCGGCCGCCCTTCAGCACGGTCGGGACGAGCGTCTGCGCCAGGGCCGCGATGTGCCACAGCGGCGCGCTGACCAGCGTCACCTCGTCGTGCGCGAGCGGCACGTCGACCAGCAGGTTCACGGCGTTCCAGATGAGGTTGCCGTGGGTGAGCATCGCGCCCTTGGGGCGGCCGGTGGTGCCCGAGGCGTACATGATCAGGCAGAGGTCGTCCTGGCTCACCGGCTCGTCCACGGGGTCGGCGGGCGCGCCGGCGATCAGCTCCTCGAAGGCGTCCTGGTCCAGGTGCCGGCCGGGCAGGCCGCCGCCGTCCTGGCCCGCGCCGAGGACGACGACGCGGGCGCCGGAGTCGTCCAGGAGGAAGCGCAGCTCGGGCGGGGCCAGCCGGGCGTTGAGCGGGACGAACACCGCGCCCAGCAGTCCGGCGGCGAAGAACGTCTCCACCAGGGACGGGTGGTTGGGCCCGAGATAGGCGATCCGGTCGCCGCGGCCCACGTCCAGGCCGGTCAGCCCGTGGGCCAGGCGGGTGACCCGGTCGTACAGGTCGCCGTAGGTGCGGTCGATCCCCTGGTAACCGACGGCGGGCCGGGCGGGCGTCATCCGCGCCCTGCGTGCCGGCCATGACCCAAGCCCCTGATTCCGCATCGGCACTCCTTGACGGTCAGGACTCAAGGTAGGTCACCAAGCGCTTGCTGTCACCGGAATGCCATACTTTCTCCCGTCCGCCCTCTCTCGTGCTCCTGGGGCGTCGGCGGTTTCCGTGGGTGGCGGCCTCTTTCAGAGGCGGCATCCGCGCGTGACACTGGACGGCGTGTCCCCAGTCACGCGCGTTCCCGTGTTACGCGGCCGCGACGCGGAGGAGAACGTCCTGCTGCGGCTCCTCGACGACGCCCGGGCCGGCTCCGGAGGGGCGCTGCTGCTGACCGGCGCGGCGGGCATGGGCAAGACGGCGCTGCTCGACCTGGCCGCCGCGCGGGCCTCCGGGTTCCGGGTGCTGCGGGTGTCGGGGGTGGAGCCGGAGTCGGGGGTGCCGTACGCGGGGCTGCACGGCCTGCTGAGGCCGGTGTCCGGGGTCGTCGCGGCGCTGCCGGCCGCCCAGGCCCGCGCGCTGGCCGAGGCCCTGGAGTCCGGGACCTGCGGGGCGGGGCTCGTGCTGCCCGCCGCCGTGCTCGGGCTGCTGTCGGCGGTCGCCGCCGAGCGTCCCGTACTGGCCTGCGTGGACGACGCCGACCGGCTGGACGCGGCGAGCCTGGACGCGCTCTCGTTCGTGGCCCGCCGCCTGTCCTGCGAGCCGATCGCCCTGCTCTTCACCAGCAGACCCCCGCCCTCCCACGCCGTCCCGTACGGCGAGCGGGAGCCGGAGGGGTTCGACGGCGAGGCGATGCGGCGGCTTGAGGGCGTGCCCGCGCGGGAGCTGCGCGGGCTCGACGGGCCGGCGGTGCGGGAGCTGGCCGCGGACCTGGCGCCCGGCGGGCTCGCCGAGGACCTGTCGGCCGCGCTCGACCAGATCGCCCGCGGGAACCCGCTGGCGCTGCGCGAGCTGATCGGCGCGCTCACCCCCGACCAGCGGGCCGGGCTCGCGGCGCCGCCCGCCGTCCTGCCTCCTGGTGGGCGGTTGTGGCGGGAGCACACGGGCGTGCTGGCCCGGCTGCCCGCGCGTACGCGCCGGCTGTCGCTGCTGATCGCCGCCGATCCGGCCCTGGACGTGGCGACCCTGGCCAGGGCGGCGAGCCCGGCGTGCGCGTTGTCGGTGCTCGAACCGGCCGAACGGGCGGGCGTCCTGCGGGCCGACGGGGACGCGTTCGTGTTCCGGGAACCCGCGATGCGGGCGGTCACGTACCACGCGGCGTCGCTGGCCGAGCGCCGCCGCGCCCACCGCCTCCTCGCCGACCTGCTCACCCCGGGCGGGTGCCACGCAGGTGGTTGGGAGGGGTTGCGGCGGGCGTGGCATCGGGCCTGGGCGGGGGATGGCGGGGAGGAGGCCGGGGACGAGCTGGCGCGGGCGGCGCTGGCCGTGCGGTGGGCCGCCGGGAGCTCCGAGCCGTGCCTGGCCTCGGAGCGTCGTGCCGGGTTCCCCGAGCCCTACCTGGCGTTGGAGCGCGCCGCCGAGCTGACCGCTGATCCCGCGGTCAAGGCCGGACGGCTGGCCGCCGCCGCCAGGCACGCCTGGGTGTCCGGACGTCCCCTGGCCGCGCGTTCCCTGCTGGCCCGGCTGCGGTCGCCCGGCGCGCCCGAGGAACTGCGCGGCCACGTCCAGCTCCTGCGCGGCAGCCTGGAGCTGCTGGGCGGCGAGACCGGCAGCGCCCGCGAGGAGCTGCTGGCGGCGGCCCGCGGGCTGCTGGACAGCCACCGCGTGCTCGGCGTGCGCGCGCTGGTCCGCGCGGCGGACGCCAGCTACCGGGCGGGCGACAACCGGGCGTTCATCGCGATCGCCCGGCAGGCGGCGGCCCTGCGACGTCCGGACGAGCCGGCGCCGGCGCAGCTCATGTTCGAGTACCTGGCGGGCATGGCCCACACCTTCAGCGGCCTGCACCAGGAGGCGGCCGGGCCGTTGCGGCGGGTGCTGGAGCTGGCCGGCTCGGTACGCGACCCGGCCGTGCTCACGTGGGCGTGCGTGGCGGGCATGCTGCTGGGCGAGGACGCGGTGGCCCACCGGCTGTCGGCGCGGGCCGTGGAGGAGGCCCGGCTGCGCGGGGCCGCGTCGGCGGTGCCGCAGCTCCTGGAGTTCACGATCTACCCCGACGTCTGGACGGGCCGGTACGCCTCCGTCGCCGCCACCGCCGCGAAGGGCCTGCGGCTGGCCCGGGAGACGGGCCAGCACAACACCGCGGCCCAGCACCTGGCCTGGCTGGCGATCAGCGCCGCCGTGGAGGGCGACCAGGAGACGTGCCGGATCCGCGCGGACGCCGCCATCGAGCTGGCCGACGCCCACGAGCTGGGTCTGGCCGGCGCGGTCGGCAACTGGGCGCTGGCCTGCCTCGACCTGGCCGCGGGCCGCGTGGCCGACGCCGCGGGCAGGCTGCGGGCCGAGCGGCGCAACCGCCACGTCGTCATCAGGGTCATGTCCACCCCGCACTACATCGAGGCGGCCGCCCGCACCGGCGACCGCGAGCGGGCCGCGGCCGCCCTGCGGGTGCTCGAACGCTGGGTCGGCAGCACGCGCAGCCCCGGCCTGCGGGCGCTGGTCTCGCGCTGCCGGGCGCTGCTGGCGGTGCGTCCCGGCGAGGCCGAGGAGCTGTTCCTGGACGCCCTGCGCCTGCACGGCCAGGGCGTCTGCGCGTTCGAGGCGGCCCGTACGCACCTGCTGCTGGGCAGCGCGCTGCGGCGTGACCGGCGGCCCGGCGCGGCCAGGAACCACCTGCACACGGCGCTGGAGACGTTCGAACGGCACGGCGCGCGGCTGTGGACCGAGCAGGCCAGGGCCGAGCTGCGGGCCTCCGGCGAGCCGGTCCGGCCGGCCGCGGACGCGACGGTGTCGCAGCTCACCGCGCAGCAGGCGCAGATCGCCCGCATGGTGGCCGCCGGCGCCACCAACAAGGAGGTCGCCGAGCAGCTCTTCCTCAGCAGGCGCACGGTCGAGCACCATCTGCGGAACATCTTCAGCAAGCTCGGCATCCGCTCACGGGTGGAGCTGGTCAGGTTCATGTAGCGCCTGAACCGGGCGGCGGGCGGCACGAGACCGGTGATTTCACCGATGCACGGCTGACCGCGTGTCCCGACAATGGCGACAGACAGCAGTCATTCCCCCGATGAGCAGGGAGTTCGACGACGTGCAGCTCTCCACCCCCCACTTCGGCGCGCGAACGTTCACCAAGCTCGCCCTGGCCGTCACGCTGCTCGCCGGTGGCGTCGCGGCGGCGCCGGCGGCCCACGCGGCCGGTCCGTACGAGCGCGGCCCCGACCCGACCGGCGCGATCCTGGAAGCCGCCCGCGGCCCGTTCGCGACCGCCGAGCTCGGCGTCTCGCGGCTGAGCGTCTCCGGCTTCGGCGGCGGGACGATCTACTACCCGACCGACACCAGCCAGGGCACCTTCGGCGCGATCGCCATCTCGCCCGGCTACACGGCGACCTGGTCCAGCCTCGCCTGGCTGGGGCCGCGGATCGCCTCGCACGGGTTCGTGGTGATCGGCATCGAGACCACCACGATCTACGACCAGCCGGCCAGCCGCGGCCGTCAGCTCCTGGCCGCGCTGGACTACCTGACCTCGGGCAGCCCGTCGGCCGTGCGCAGCAGGATCGACGCGTCCCGGCTCGCGGTGGCCGGTCACTCCATGGGCGGCGGCGGCACGCTGGAGGCCGCCGACGCGCGCCCGTCGCTCCAGGCGGCGGTGCCGCTCGCGCCGTGGAACCTCACCAAGAGCTGGTCGGGCCTCCGGGTGCCGACGATGATCATCGGGGGTGAGGCCGACACGATCGCGCCGGTGGCGACCCACTCCGAGCCGTTCTACCAGTCGATCCCGTCGTCGGTGGAGAAGGCGTACCTGGAGCTGAACGGCGCCTCGCACTTCTTCCCGCAGGTCACCAACACCACGATGGCCAAGTCGATGGTGGCCTGGCTGAAGCGGTTCGTCGACGACGACACCCGCTACGACCAGTTCCTGTGCCCCGCCCCGCGCGGGACCGCGATCGAGGAGTACCGCGACACCTGCCCGATCACCTGACGGGCGCGGATCCGGAGCCGGTGACGCCCGCCGTCACCGGCTTCTGCGGCGTTACCGGTGGTTGTCCGGCTGCCAGCCGGCCGGCGGGTCCTCGCCCACCAGGCCGTCGACGGCTTCGCGGAGGAGGTTGGCGGGGCTGTCGTGCACGGCGGAGGTGAACGCCAGTCGGGGCCGTCCCGATCGGCCGGCTCCCACGGCTCGCCGAGCGGGGCGCCGGTCAGCCTGACGGTGGACAGGTGGTCTTGGGGGTGTCGTTGTCGGTCATGCGGACCACCGTAGAACCCGCCACCGACAAGACCGGCGGTGTTGGGCCCGTCGCCGGTGGTCAGCGGAAGGCGGCGGCGTTGCGCTCGGCCCAGGCGGCGAACGGGCGGGCGGGACGGCCGAGAACGCGCTCGACGTCCGGGCTGACGCTCCGCTCGTCCGGGGTAGGCTCGCCCAGGATGGCGAGCGTGCCCTCCACCACGGGCAGCGGCATGACCTGCGCCATCTGCGCGTGGGCGGCCTCGCGGGTCTGCTCGGCGAAGCGCACCGGCTCGCCGAGCGCCGCCGCGATCGCCGCCGCCCGGTCCCGCGGAGTGGTGGCCTCGGGGCCGGTCAGCACGTACGTCGCCCCGTCGTGCCCGTCCTCGCGCAGGACGGCGGCCGCCACGGCGGCGACGTCGGCGGGGTCGACGAAGGGCAGGCCGACGTCGCCGAAGGGGGCCTCGGCGGTGCGGCTCAGGCGTACGGGCTCGGCCCAGGCGTAGGCGTTGGAGGCCATGCCGCCCGAACGCAGGACCGTCCAGGCCAGCCCCGACCCGCGGACGGCCTCCTCGAACCGCACGGCGTGCGGGTAGGCCCCCGGCCGGGTCCCGGCGCCCTGGCTGGACAGCAGGACGACCTTGCGCACGCCCGCCTCCCCGGCCGCCGCGATCACGCCCTCCGGGTCCTCCCCCGCCACCAGCAGGAACAGCGCGTCCGCACCCGCCAGGGCCGGACGCAGGCTCGCGACGTCGCCCAGGTCGGCGGCGACGGCCCGGACGCCCGGCGGCACGTCGGCCTCCGTGACGCGGCGGGCGACGGCGGTGACCGGCAGGCCCTCCTCGGCCAGCAGACCGACCAGCGTGCGGCCGACGTTCCCGGTGGCACCCGTGACAACGAACATGATGGTTCTCCTCAATCATTAGTTAGTTGCCTGACTAAGAAGAACCGTAGCACAGAAACTAAGTCAGGCAACTAACTTCTCGCTGGCAAGGTGTGAGACCCCCGCACGCCGGGGACATCTGGGCAAATGGGGACGGCGTTCGCCACGACGGCACTGGCCGGACAAGGATGGACCCAGCTGGGAGAACTGGGTCTGGCCCTGCTGCTGTCGGCCGCCATCGGGCTCGAACGCGAGATCCGCCAGAAGAGCGCCGGCCTGCGCACCCACACGCTGGTCGGCTTCGCCTCGGCCCTGATCATGCTGGTGTCCAAGTACGGCTTCGCCGACGTCCTGGGTGAGCACGTCACGCTCGACCCGTCCCGGGTGGCCGCGCAGATCGTGTCGGGCATCGGGTTCATCGGCGGCGGCCTGATCTTCGTCCGCCGGGACGCGGTGCGCGGGCTCACCACCGCCGCGGTGGTCTGGCTGACCTGCGCGGTCGGCATGGCCGCCGGGGCCGGACTGTGGCTGCTGGCGGTCGCCGTCACCGCCGGCCACTTCCTGGTCCTGTTCGCCTTCACCCCGCTCAGCGCCCGGCTCCCCCGCTCCAAGTACGCCCAGTCGCGCCTGCACCTGACCTACCTCGACCGCCACGGCGCCCTCCGGCGGGTGCTCGCGCTGTGCAGCGACAGGGGTTTCGTCATCGCCGAGCTCACCCTCGAACGCGACCAGCCGCCCAAGGACCGGGAGTCGATCTCGATCTGGCTCGTCGTCCAGGGCCCGGGGCCGGTCGAGGTGCTGGTCACCGAGCTGCTGGAGATCGACGGCGTGCTCGGCGTCTCCAGCGTCGACCTCGACGTCACCACGCCCTGACGCCGGCGCGGGCCGCACAACCGTTCAAGACCGGAGCCGGTCCCTGCCGCTACAACGGTGACGGCGGGACACGCGGAGCGGGAGGACGGATGGCCGGAACGGGATTCATCGGACTGGGGATCATGGGCCGGCCCATGGCGCTCAACCTGGTGCGGGCGGGCACGCCGGTCGTGGTCTGGAACCGTACGGCGGCCGGGTGCGAGCCGCTGCGGGCGGCCGGCGCGCACGTGGCGGCGAGCCCGGACGAGGTGTTCGCGCGGGCCAGGGTCGTGCTGCTCATGCTGGCCGACGAGGCCGCCGTGGACGCGGTGCTCGGGCGCGGCACGCCGCGGTTCGCGTCCATGGTGGCCGGGCGGATCGTGGTGCACATGGGCACGACGTCCCCGGCGTGGTCGGCGGACCTGGGCGCGGCGGTGCGGGCGGCCGGCGGCGACTACGTCGAGGCGCCCGTGTCGGGCTCGCGCGGCCCGGCCGAGGCCGGGCGGCTGGTGGCGATGCTGGCCGGCGAGCCCGCGGCGGTCGAGGAGGTGGGCCCCCTGCTCGCGCCGATGTGCGCCGGGACGATCGCGTGCGGCCCGGTGCCCGGCGGGCTGCTGATGAAGCTGGCGGTGAACATCTTCCTGATCACCATGGTCAGCGGCCTGGCCGAGGCCGCGCACTTCGCCGCCCGGCACGGCCTGGACCTGGACAGGTTCGCCCAGGTGCTCGACTCGGGCCCGATGGCCAGCGACGTGTCGCGGGGGAAGGTCCGCAAGCTGCTGGACGGCGACCTCGCCGCCCAAGCGGCCATCGCCGACGTGCTGAAGAACAACCGGCTCATCGCCGGGGCGGCGCGGGCGTCGGGCGTGGCCTCGCCGCTGATCGACGTCTGCCACGCGCTGTTCGCCGAGACCCTGGCGCTCGGGCACGGCACGCTCGACATGGTGGCCGTGATCCGCGCGATCGAGGCCAGGACCGACGGGCGTCAGGTGAGCACAGGGGTGGACGCGCCGGGCGTCAGGTGAGGGCGGTGGTCCATTCGCCGGGGGTGAGTCCGTAGGCGCGCTTGAACATGCGGGTCAGGTGGCTCTGGTCGGCGAAGCCCGCCCGCAGCGCGGCCTCCCGCAGCGGCAGGCCGCCGCTCATCGCCCGCCGGGCCACGTCCAGCTGCCGCATCGTCCGGTACCGGGTCGGGCTGGTGCCGAAGACGGCGCGGAACTGGCGGGCGATCGTCCAGCGGTCGAGCCCCGAGACGCGTTCGAACTCGGCCACCGGGTGCCGGGTCGCGGGGTCGGCGGCGATGAGCTCGCGCACCCGTGCCAGCGCCTCGATCGCGAGGGGATCGCGCCGCCGCCGGACGGGGACGTCGGCGTGACGCTCCAGGGCCGCCGCGACCAGCAGCGCGACCTCCAGCCGGGCCAGCTCCTCCAGGGGCTCGTCCAGGTGCCGCAGCCAGGCGAGCAGCGCCGGCGACATCCCCTCCGGCCGCACGACGGGGTCGGCGACGAACGGCAGCGGCCGGCCGCCCAGCGCCTCCTGGATCAGGTACGGGTCGACGTAGAAGATCCGGTAGCCGAAGCCCGCGTCGGTGCCCGCGGCCCCGTCGTGCAGCTCGTCGGGGTGCAGGACGTGCCACTCCCCCGGCAGGCATCGCCGCAGCTCGCCGCGGTAGCGGAAGGTCTGCACGCCGGCGAGCGTGACGCCGATCGCGTACGTGTCGTGGCGGTGGGGCGCGAACGCCTCGCCGACGAGCGAGGCCGCCAGCCGCTCGATGCCCTCGGCGGCCGGGCCGAAGCGCAACCGGTGCCCCGGCCGCCCCGCCCCGCCGCGGACAGGTCGTGTCTCCACCACCCCAGTGTCGCGCTTCACCCCTCCGGCGCGGTCACCCCTCGGGCGCCCGTCAGCGCCCGCGCGTCGTTGCCGACGATCGGGTTGCGCACGCTGCCGAGGCGTTCGGCCTCGACCTCGACGACGTCGCCGGGCCGCAGCAGCCACGGCGGGGTGCGCGCGTAGCCGACCCCGGCGGGGGTGCCGGTGGCCAGCAGGTCGCCGGGCCGCAGCGTGAACGTGCGCGAGATCAGGGCGAGCGTGTCGCCGACGCCGTAGACCATCTCGTCGGTACGCCCGTCCTGGACGACCTCGCCGTTCACCCGGGTCCGCACCCGCAGCCCGTCGCGCAGGTCACCGACCTCGGACGCGGGCACCAGCGGGCCGAGCGGGCCGGACCGGTCGGCGTTCTTGCCGAGGATCCACTGGCTGGTGAGCTTCTGCGCCCTACGCGCGGTGAGGTCGTTGAAGACCGAGTAGCCGGCGACCGCGGCCAGCGCCTCCTCCGGGTCCGCGTCCACCAGCGGCGCGCCGACGTACGCGACCACCTCGCCCTCCCAGTCCAGGCCGTCCTCGCCCGAGGGCACCGGCACCGGGACGCCGCCCACGGTCAGCGACCGCGTCCAGCGGGCGAACAGCGTCGGGTGCGGCGGCACGCCCTCCCCCGCGTAGGAGCCCTCGGCGACGTGCCTGAGGTAGTTCAGCCCGATACAGATCACCCGGGCCTCCGGCAGCACCGGCGGCACGAGGGTGACCGACGCGACCGGGAGCCGCTCGCCGGCCGGCTCGCGGGCCAGGAAGGCGGCCGCGCCGGCCCAGAACCGCTCCAGCGGGGCGAGCACGGTGACCTCGGCCCCGTCGGCCGACAACGCGCCGGCCTCGACGCCCCCGGCGGCGTGCCGGCGGATCCCGACGATCCTCATCGCTCATCTCCTCACGGCGGCGAAAACCTGCCAAAGGTTCGCAGGTTTTATGGTTGGATCCGGACTATGCCCTACTCCTCCTCCCCCGGACAACCGGCCGCCGCGCTCGGGCAGGGCGCGGGCACGCGGGCCGAGCGGCTGGCCGCCGCGCTCGACGAGCGGATCAGGTCGCGCGGGCTGGGTCCCGGGGAGCCGGTCGGCACGCTGGAGGCGCTGCGCGCGGAGACGGGCCTCGGTTACGCCACGGTCAGCGAGGCCGTCCGGCTGCTGCGCGACCGTGGGGTGCTGGAGATCCGGCCGGGCCGCGGCGGCGGGCTGTTCGTCGCCGACCCCGGCCCGGTGGTGCGGCTGCGGCACACCCTGCTCGGCGTCGCCGAGGAGCCGGGCACCGTCGCCGACGCCGTCGAGCTGCGCGACCACCTGGAGGAGCTGATCGACGTCGGCGCCGCCCGCCACCGCACCCGCCGGGACGTCGCCGACCTGCGCCGCCTGCTGCGGCGGCTGCGCGCCGCGCCCGGCTGGGACGCCTTCATGCGCGCCAACTGGGCCCTGCACGAGCGCATCGCCGCCATCAGCCCGAACGCCATGGCCCGGGCCGTCTACCTCGGCACGCTCGGCCATCTGGGCGCCGCGTCCGCGCGTCCCGACGACGCGGCCGGCGCCGGCTACCGCGAGCTGCGCCACCAGATCCACGCCGACCTGGTCGAGGCGATCGCGGCCGGCGACGAGAGCGCCGTACGGGCCGCCGTCGCCCGGCACAACACCACCGTCTGAGACAGACCGGAGAGCCCTCATGTCCGGCGAGTTCCGCCAGTACCTGTTCCCGCACGACCACCCGCGGCTGGCCGGCGTACGCGGCCTCGACCCCTACGCCTACCGCGAGCTGGCCAGGAGACCGGGGACGTTCACCGGCGGCCTGATCGAGGGCTGGACCCCGCTGTACGGCAACGACTTCCGCGGCGTCACCGAGGACGGCGTCCTGCGGGACGGCCTGTACCCGCTGACCCCGGCCGCCCCCGGCGAGCAGGCGCCGGTCGCCGCGATGGTGTCGGCCGCCCGCGACCTGCTGGCCTGCCTCGACGACGAGGACCGCGAACGCCTCTCGCACGACGCCGACGACGTGGCGTGGCAGACCTGGGCCAACCCGGAGTTCATGCAGTTCGACACCGGCCTGCGGCTGGACCTGCGAGCTCCGGCCGTCAGGGAGAAGGCGCTGGCGCTGGTGGGCGCCTCGCTCTCGCCCGAGGGCGGCCGGCTCGTCCGCGCGGTGATGCGGGTCAACGGCTTCCTGGGCGAGGTGGTCGGCCTGGAGACGATACTCAACGAGTTCAGCTACAACTTCGCCCTCTACGGCACGCCTGACCCGCGGGCCCCCTGGGGCTGGCAGCTCTACGGCCACCACTGCGCGCTCAACTGCCTGGTCGTCGAGGGCCGCATGGCGCTGTCGCCGGTGTTCCTCGGCGCCGAGCCCGACGAGATCGACGCCGGTCCGCACGCCGGCCTGCGCGACCTGTTCGCCGACCGGGTCGCCCGCGGCCTGCGGCTGATGGCCGCCCTGCCGGAGGAGCAGCGCCGGCAGGCCGTCGTCTACGAGCACATGGTCGACCCGGCGATGCCCGAGGGACGGGTGCACCCGGGAGACGAACGCCACCTGGCCGGGGCGTTCCAGGACAACCGCGTGATCCCGTTCGAGGGCGTGCGGGTCGCCGCCATGCCCGCGGCGGCCCGGGAGCACGCGCTGGCCGTCGCCGAGTCGTTCGTCGGCCTGCTCCCGGCGGGGCCGCGCGCCGCCCGGCTGCGCGAGATCGCGGCGCACCTCGACGAGACCTGGTTCTGCTGGATCGGCGGCCACCGGCCGGGCGACGTCTTCTACTACCGGCTGCAGTCACCGGTGATCGTCGCCGAGCTCGACCACCACCGCGGCGTCTTCCTCGACTACGACACGCCCAAGCCGTTCCACGTCCACACCGTGCTGCGCACGCCGCACGGCAACGACTACGGCCGCTCGTGGGTGCGGCAGTGGCAGCAGGGTCAGGGCTCGGGCTGCAGGTAGACGACCGTGGACATCGGGACGCGTTCGCGGATGCGCCGCTCGGCCTTGGCCAGCGCCTCGGCCACGGCGTCCCCCTGCTCGGCGACGGTGACCCGGGCGGCCACGAGCAGCTCCTCCGGGCCCAGGTGCAGGGTGCGCAGGCGGGTGAAGGAGGCGACGGCGTCGTCCTCGCGCAGGGCCTCCTCTATGGCCCGCTGGACCTCCGGCGACGCCGACTCACCGATGATCATGCTCTTGGTCTCGGTGGCCAGGGTGACAGCCACGATGATCAGGAGCACGCCGATGGCGATCGAGCCGATGCCGTCGTAGACCGGGTCGCCGACGACCAGCGTGAGCGTGACCCCGATGAGGGCGAAGGCCAGCCCGAGCAGGGCGGCGGTGTCCTCCAGCAGGACCACGGGCAGCTCGGGGGCCTTGGCCTCGCGGATGTAGCGCAGCCACGACCGGCCCCCGCGGGCCCGGTTGGCGTTGCGCACCGCCGTGCGCAGGGACAGCCCCTCCATGACGATCGCGCCCACCAGCACCCCGATCGCCCACGGCCAGCTCTCCAGCGGCTTCGGGTGGCTGATCTTCTCGTAACCCTCGTACAGGGCGAACAGGCCGCCGCCGAAGAACAGCACGACGGAGACCAGGAAGGCGTAGAAGTACCGCTCGCGCCCGTGGCCGAAGGGATGGGACGGGGTGGGCCCGCGCTTGGCGCGGGACTGGCCGAGCAGCAGCAGCCCCTGGTTGCCCGAGTCGGCGAAGGAATGGATGCCCTCGGCGAGCATCGAGGACGAACCGGTGAAGAAGAACGCCACGAACTTGGTGACGGCGATCCCCAGGTTGGCGGCCAGCGCCGCGTAGGTCGCCTCCTGCGAGCCCCCCTTACCGCTCACGCCGACCCCGCAACCGGCACTCGTCCAGGCTGTCGCGTCATCACGTTCCTCCCGTGCGGGTGAGCTGTCGGATGCGTGCCTTTGCCCCGTGGGCCCGCGGGCACACCTTGACCCGGCGATCGAATGGACATGCACAACGTGCATTGATGCGCGTCGTGCATCTTTGTAGGGTGGAACGGCCCGCACCCGAGAGAACAGGACGTGCCGATGAGCGACCGCAGCCTGACCGACGACTCCCCCGGTGCGAGTCCCACGGCGATGCGCCGGATCCTGCCCGCCGACCTGGTCGTGCGCGGCGGGTGCCCGTTCGACCCGCCGCCGGGCCTGCGGGAGCGGCGCGGCCAGGACCCGGTCCGGCCGGTGGAGCTGCTCAACGGCGCGCGGGCGTGGCTGGTCACCGGTTTCGACGAGGCCCGCACCGTCCTGTCGGACGCCCGCTTCAGCGCCGACCGGGTCCGCCACCGCGAGGCCACGTCGCTGCAACCGCACGAGGTGGCCGAGCAGGCGGCCGGCGCCCTTCCGGCGGGCCCGTCCGTCGAGAGCCGCGAGGACGGCTTCTTCGTGTTCATGGACCCGCCCGAGCACACGCGCATCCGGCGGCTGCTGACCGGCCAGTTCACCGTCCGGCGCATGCGGGAGCTGGAGGCCCGGGTCACCGAGATCGCGGTCGAGCACATCGAGGCGATGAAGGCGGCCGGCACGGAGGCCGACCTCGTGCCGTCGTTCGCGCTGCCGCTGCCGTCGCTGGTCATCTGCGAGCTGCTCGGCGTCGACTACGCCGACCGCGCCGAGTTCCAGGAACGCACCTCCGTCGGGCTGAACGCCGGCTCCACCGACGAGGAGCGGGCGGTGGCGGGCGTCGAGCTGTACGCGTTCATGCAGCGGCTGGTGGCCGCCAAGCGCGCCGAGCCGGCCGACGACCTGCTGTCGGGGCTCGTCCACGACGCCGACCCGCCGCTGACCGACGCCCAGCTCGTGGACGTCGCCCTCGTCCTGCTCGGCGCGGGCCACGAGACCACCGCCAACATGCTGGGACTGGGCGCGTTCGCCCTGCTGGAGCACCCCGACCAGCTCGCCGCCCTGCGGGCGGACCCCTCCCTCGTCGACAACGCGGTCGAGGAGCTGCTGCGCTTCCTGAGCATCATCCAGCTCGGCGTCAGCCGCGTCACGACCGAGCCCGTCACGCTGGGCGGCGCCGACCTCCCCGCCGGCGCGACCGTCGTGATCGCCACGCCCGAGGTCAACCGCGACCCCCGCCACTGGCTCGACGCCGACCGGTTCGACGTCAACCGCGCCCGCGTCCCGCACCTGGCCTTCGGGCACGGCGTGCACCAGTGCCTGGGCCAGCAGCTGGCCCGGGTGGAGATGCGCATCGGCCTGACGGAGCTGATCACGCGCCTGCCGGACCTGCGGCTGGCCGTGCCGGCCGGCCAGGTGCCGGTGCGCGACGAGATGCTCATCTTCGGCGTGCACTCCCTGCCGGTCGCCTGGTCCTGACCGGGCGCAGTGCCCGCCGGAGTCCCGTCGCCCTGCCGGAGCCCATAATGAGGACCGTGGCAGAGGAGGCCGGGGTGGTTCAGCTCGCATCGGGCGGCGGGGAGCCCGCGTCGCCCGGCCGCCGCGAACGCAAGAAGCAGGCCACCCGCGCCGCCCTCCGCGCGGCGGCGCTCCGGCTGGCCCTGCGCCACGGCGTCGAGAACGTGACCGTCGAGCAGATCGCCGGCGAGGCCGACATCGCGCTGCGCACGTTCTTCAACTACTTCTCCAGCAAGGAGGAGGCGGTCGTGGCCTCGCTGGCCACCGCCGCGCAGGAGCTCGTCGCCCGGTTCAGGGCCCGGCCGCGCACCGAGCCGGTCCTGCGGGCATTCCGCGAGGCCGTGCTGACGGTCATGAACGAGAGCGACGCCGCCGGCCGCGACCACGTCCGGGCGTTGCAGCTCGTCCGGTCGGCGCCCACGCTGGTGCCGCAGCAACTGGCCGTGCTCGCGGCGCAGGAGCAGGCCCTGGCCGAGGCGATCGCCGAGCACGTCGGCCACCCCGCCCCCGGGCGTCCCGGCGACACCGGCTATCCCCTGCTGTGCGCGGCCGCGGCCCTGACGGCGCTGCGCGTCGTCCTCGACCAGTGGCTCCGGCAGACCGCGGCCTCCGCGGGGCCGCCGGACACCGCCCTGCTCGGACGGCGCATCGACACGGCGATCGACCAGCTCACCGCCGGCCTCGACCACCCCGGCCGGCCCGGGCCGTGAGGTGAGCGGCCCCTTCGGCGGGCCACACGGGCCGTCCGGGCCGTCCGGGCTGTCCGGGCTGTCCGGGCTGTCCGGGCTGTCCGGGCTGTCCGGGCTGTCCGGGCTGTCCGGGCTGTCCGGCGAGGAGATCCGCCGCTAGTGTCGGCAGTCTCCGGTGATGATCGACTTGGGAGGGCGTCGTGCGGCGTGTCCTGATCCTGCTGGCCCCGATCGCGGCCCTGGCCGCCGGGCTGGCCGCCGGGCTGGCCGTCGCCCGGCGGCGCCTGGTCGTCGTCCGGATCAGCGGGGCGAGCATGTTGCCGACCTACCGCACCGGCGACCGGGTGCTCGTCCGCAGGACGACGGGGGCGGGCGTCGGACGCGGTCAGGTCGTGGTGCTGCAGACGTTGCCGCCCGGTGGCGAGTGGCGCACCGGGCCGCTGCCGGCGCCGGGGGCGGCCATGTGGTTCATCAAGCGGGCGGTGGCCGTGCCGGGCGACCCGGTTCCGCCCGAGGTCGCGGGGCGGGTGGGGGCGGCGCCGGGCGACACGGTCCCGGCCGGACGGCTGGTGGTCCTGGGTGACGGGCCGGTCAGCGAGGACTCGCGGGTGTGGGGTTACGTGCCGTTCGACCGGGTGCTCGGCGTCGTCGTCCGGTCGATGTCGCCCGTCCGCGGGTCCGGTGGGGTGGCCGGTTCGTAGCCCTGGGCCTGGAGGGTGAACAGGCTCGCGTACTCCCCGCCGAGCGCCATCAGCTCCGCGTGCGAGCCCTGCTCCGCGATCCGGCCCTCGGCGAGCACGACGATCGCGTCCGCCTCCCGGACCGCGCCCAGCCGGTGGGAGATCAGCAGGCTGGTGCGTCCGGCGCGGTGGCGGCGCAGGCTCTGGTGGATGGCGTGCTCGGCCTGCGCGTCCAGGCCGGAGCTCGGCTCGTCCAGCACGAGCAGGTCGCGCCCCTTCCGCATCAAGGCGCGGGCCAGCGCCAGGCGCTGCCACTGACCGCCGGACAGCACCACTCCGGCCTGGGGGTCGTCCCGGTCGCCGAAGAAGATCCGGCTCAGCAGCGTGTCGTAGCCGCGCGGCAGCCCGGCGACCGTCTCGTGGACGCCGGCCAGCCGGGCGGCGGCCTCGACCCGCTCCCGGTCGCCGATCGCCGCGACGTCGCCGAGGCCGATGTTCTCGGCCGCGGTCAGGTCGTAGGACATGTAGTCCTGGAAGACCGCGCCGATGCGGCCGCGCAGCTCGGCGGGGTCCGTCTCGCGCAGGTCGACGCCGTCCCAGAGGATGGACCCGCGCACCGGGTCGTACAGCCGGCAGATCAGCTTGACCAGGGTGCTCTTGCCCGCGCCGTTCAGGCCGACGAGGGCGAGCGAGCCGCCGCGGGGGACGAAGAGGTCGACCCCGCGCAGCACCCACGGATGGGCGTCGTCGTACCGGAACCAGACGTCGCGCACCTCGATGCCCTCGCGCAACGCCGGGACGGGCCGCGGCCGCCGCGGCACGGGCAGGTCGGGCGGGTCGGCCACCACGTCGAGGTAGTGCCCGAACATCAGCAGCGCGTTGTGCGCGTCCGCCGACTGGCCGACGATCGACGCCAGCGCCGACTGCACCCCGGCCACGGCCGCGACGAACACGGCGACGTCGCCGACGCTCAGCGCGCCCGACGCGGCGGCGATGATCGCCCAGAGCAGTCCGGCCGCCGCGACGGCCGCCCCCACCAGCGACAACGCGCCCTGAGTACGCAGGGTCCGGCGGGCCAGCCCCTGCTCGGCGGCGTTGACCGCGCGCAGCTCGGCCAGCATCCGGCCGCGCAGCAGGTCGCCGAGGCCGAACAGGCGGATCTCCTTGGCCGCGTCGGGGCTGGTGAGCAGGCCGGCGAAGAAGATCTGCCGCCGGGTCCTGGAGCTGACGCCCCACATCATGCCCGCGCGACGCCTCGACAGGTCGAGCTGGGCGCGGACCGACGGGATCGCGGAGAGCGCCACGACGGCGATCATCCCCGGCGCGAGCACGGCCAGCGCCGCGGTGAACCCGGCGAGGGTGACGGCTCCCTGGGCGATCCCCAGGGTCGAGCGGACGATCCGCTGCGGCGCGTTCTGCCCGGCCTCCTGCGCCAGCCGCATGCGGTCGTGGAAGGCCGGGTTCTCGAACCGGCTCAGCCCCGGATGGGCGTTGACCGCCTGGAACAGCCGGTCCTGGATCAGCACCTGGAGGGCGCGGCGGAGCTGCTCCTGGGCGTACTCCGCGACCGCGGGCAGGGCCGCGCCGGCCAGGCCGGTCACGCCGAGGGCCACGCCCGGCGGCAGCAGCTCGGCGGGCCCCGCCCCGGCGGCCAGGCCGTCCAGGACGAGCTTGGTCAGCCACGCGGCGGCCACCGGGACCAGCCCCATGAGCAGCACCGCGATCCCCGACCCCAGGACGGCGGCCGGATGCGCCCGCCAGGCGAGCGCCACGGCCGCGCGCGCACGCCGTCCCCGGGCGGCGCCGCCGGGCCCGGCGGGAGGGGTCATCGGCGGGTGACCGCCGGCAGCCTGCCCGGGGCGGTGTCGGCCGCCACGACCACCGCGTCACCGTCGACCAGGAAGAAGCTGGGGAACTGCGAGACCTGCAACGCCCTGCTCACCGGGCCGCCCATCGGCTCCACGACGACGGTGGCCGAGGTCAGCTCGCGGGTGAACCGCCGGGCCTCGTCCGGGTCGCCCGTGACGACGGCCAGCACCCGCTCGGGACGCGTGTCGGCGAGGTAGGACGTGAACTCCGGCAGCAGCTCGTGGCAGGACGCGCACTCGGTGGAGAACACCGCCACCACGGAGACCCCCGAGAAGAACGCGCGCGACACGGTCCCGCCGTCGGCGGTCGTCGCGCTGAACTCGCCGATCGTCGTGCCCGGCTGCACCGTCGGGGGACGCGTCGGCCCCAGCTCCGACAGCCGTAGCGTGTGCGCGCGCAGGCGGCGGATCACCGCCAGCGTCAGCACCAGGTTCACCAGGCACAACAGTCCGACGATGACGACGGCGGCGACGAGATAGGGCATGCGGGCTCCTCAGGGGTGACGCGGTTGTGCGGCGAACAGGTCGGCGAGGTCGTCGAAGAAGATCACGATGACGGCGAGGACGCCGCCGGCCAGCACGCTCAGGGCGACGCCCGCCGGATGCGGTGCGGCGTGCCCCGGCACGAGCCCGGCGGCGACCAGCGCGAGCAGCCCGGCGTTGCGGACGAGGTGGCGGCCGCCGAGCGGCGTCCCGGCGGCGCCGAAGCACCGGCACGGCGTCGTGGCGCCCGAGCGCATCGCCCTGACGATCCCGGCGCAGAAACCCACCAGGACGGTGCCGGCCAGCAGCACGCCGGCCCGCACTGTCCCGGGGATCGCCAGCAGCACGACGACGCACCCTTCGGCCAGGACGACGGCGCCGCTCAGCGCCGTGACGGCCCGCGGCCCCAGCGGTACCAGGCCGCGCACGGACCCGCGGAACCCGGCGAACGCGGCCCTGCCGCGCACCTTGCCGGCCACCGCGACCAGGAAGACGACGCCCAGCGCCACCCGGCAGGCCGGCGCGACGTACTGCATGGCTGTCATGGGAGATCGGGAGGAGGCGTCAGCAGTAGTCGAAGCTGCCGCAGCTGACCGTGCCGCTGGAGTCGTGGTAGCAGCAGGTCCGGCAGAACTTGCCCTGGCAGCACCAGTCGGTCCAGCACGCGGCCGAGGCGTTCGCCGAGGGGAGGAGTTTGTCGAGGAGGCGGTCTCCCAGCTGGTTGAGTGCGCGGATCATGGCAGCTCCTTGCGTGGGGATCTTTACGCGATCAACGTCGCCCAGCAAGAGACCGGAGTTAACGGAGAGATCGGCTGATACTGGAGATGGCTTTGAGCAGCAAGTGATCTTGACATTTCCGGACTGATCGTTATCCGCACGTAGGCCGTCGGTGTCGTTCACTGCCCGTTCTGGTGGACCAGGGGGCCCGAGTTCTTGAACGCCGCGCGCGAGGCGTCCTTGAGCCACTTGGCCGCGGCGGCGGCTCTGGTGAGGTTCGTGTGGACGGCGAGGGTGCGGATCACGTACCGGCCGCGCTGCCCGGTCCACGAGGACAGCTGCACGTCCCACCAGTTCGACGTGTAGCAGATTCCGGTCGACCCCGGACCGGTCTGAGGGCACCGGATGCCCCACTCCTGCGCGTAGGCGTCCTTGAGCCTCGCGTACGCGGCGCGGGCCCGGCCCGAGTCCTTCAGCGGGACGACCCAGACGGTCACCATGACGCGTCCCTTCGGGGCGCCGGAGCCGACGTAGACGCCCACGGCCATGTCGTCGCAGCGCGCCTTGCGCAGGGCGGACTTGACCCTGGCGACGGGCCACGGGCTCGGGCAGTCCTCCACCCCGGCCGCCTTACGGCTGAAACGCATCCCCATGGCACTCGTGAAGGACTGCGGGAGCAGGGCGTCGGCGGTGATCGGGGTCGGGTCCGTGCTCTCCTTGTCGAGGTCGGCGGGGGTGAACGGGTCCTCGCGCGGCTTCTCCGACGCCGTCTCCGAAGACGTCTGGGAGGGCGTCTGGGCGGGCGTCTGTGAAGGCGCCGGCGTGTCGGAGGGGCTCGGCTGGAGGGAGGAGGCGGCGGTGGTGGCGGGCCGGTCGCTCAACAGCGCTCCCCGTACCGCGTTCTTGGCCACGGCCCGTACGCCCACCACGGCCAGCACCAGGGCGACCGCTCCAGCGCCGACGGCCAGCCCCACCCTCTTCGCCCGGCCGCCGCCGTCCCCGGGGGGAGGCCGGGGAGGGGCACCCCATCCAGGTGACCCGTACGGCTCCGTCGGGGCGGGAGGCTCGTCGCCGGTCAGGCGGCGGACCAGGGTGGCGGCGTCCGGACGGGCCGCGGGATCCTTGGCCAGACAGGCCGTCAGCGCCGGACGCAGCTCCCCCGGCACGGACGACAGGTCGGGTTCGCGGGTCAGAATGGCGTGCATGATGGCGGGAAGGGCGTCTCCACGGAAGGCCTGCTGCCCGGTGGCCGCGTAGACCATGGTGGACGCCCAGCTGAACAGGTCGGCCGCCGGGGTGACCAGCGCTCCGCCGAACTGCTCCGGCGCCATGTAGACGGGGGTGCCCACCACGCTGTGCGTGGCCGTCAGGGCGGTCACCCTGGCGATCCCGAAGTCGATCACCACGGGCCCTTCGGGACCCATGATCACATTGTGCGGCTTGAAGTCGCGGTGGACGATCCCGGCCCGGTGGATGGCCGCCAGCGCGGTGAGCGTGGCCACCGCGAGCCGCTCCAGCCCGCTGCCCGAACGCGGCCCCTCGGTCCTGACCAGCAGGTCGAGCGACGGCCCCGGGATGTGCTCGCTGACGATGTACGGCCGCCCGCCCACCAGGCCCGTGTCGAGCACCCGCGCGGTACAGAACGCGGCGACCCGGCGGGCCGCCTCGGCCTCGCGCAGGAACCGGCGGCGCGCGTTCTCGTCCGCCGCGGCGTCGGCGTGCAGCACCTTGACCGCGACCTGCGCGCCGGACTGCCCGTGCCCCAGGTAGACCGTTCCCTGACCGCCTCGTCCCAGCACCCCGACCAGGCGATAGGGACCTATTTGAGGTAAGTCTTCCGGCGTGAGCGACTGCACAAGATCTCACCCTAGCGTTCGCCGGCAAGATCTCCTCAAAGTCACACACAGCGGGTCAAGTCACTGCCGAGCACCCCATCGAGAGTTGCGTCGCCACCGGGCTGCCCGGACGGCGTCGGAGCGGCTTCTCGGCGGCGCCGGGGCGCCGCGTGCCGCAGGTCCGGCGGCGCCTGGTGGTGGTCCCCATCCGGCAGGGCGCCGGGCCTCCTTGGGCAGCGGGCCGTTCAGCGCACTGGCACCGTGGCGGCCGGACTTCGCCTTCCGGCCGGCGGCCGGGGAGGTCCCTTCCTGCTCGGCGACGTCGAACCTGGCCAGGTAGGGCGTCGATGAAGTGGTCGCGGACGCCGTCGTTTGCCGCTCTCCATGTCGGCGCGCTCCGGCGTCTGGTCCGGGCTGCCGGTCAGGCCATTCACGTCGAGGGGGAAGGCCTGCCCGTCGGCGGGGAAGACGATGTCGGGCCGGTCGGAGCCGGTGACGTCGTCGCCGAGGTGGGTGGGGATGAAGGCGCGGTCGCGCCAGCGTCCGGCCAGGGCCCCGACGTCGTCCAGGCCCATGAATGGCGTAGCCCAGCGCGATCGGTGTGGTGTGCTGCACCGGCGGGGCCCGTACCAGGTAGTCGCGCCCCCGGCCGGGGCCCTCCCATCGGCCGCCGGCGGGGCCGAACTCGTTCCTCCAGCCCGGCGGGGCCGAGCAGGACGAGTTCACGGTCGCGTTCGCGCAGCAGCCCCTGCTCCCTGAGCAGGAAGATGATGTCGAAGAAGTGGTCGGCGTGGAGGTGCGTGATCAGGCAGAGGTCGATGGCCGTCAGGTCGATCGCGCCACGGCGCATCGCCTTGACCGAGCCGTTGGGTGTGTCGACCAGGAGCGTGCCGTCGATGAGCGCACTCGCGCTCATCCGGTCGGTGAAGATCGATCCGGTGCCGATGAAATGCAACCGCATGCGGTCCTTTCCGTCACGGCGATGCGGGCACGGAGAGGTGCTCTGCGTCAGGTTGCCGGGCGCCCGCCCGGGGCACCCCGCAAGGCGCGGGCGGAGGACCGGCGGGAACGCTCGGCGCCGCCTGGCGGATCGGCCCGCCGGGTGAGCGGCCCTCCGGCCGCTCCCGGCCGCCGCCGGACCGGCGGCGCTCACGATGCAGTCACCAGTCCCGGCGTTTCGCGGACTTTCCGGACGAACTCCCCCACGCGCCCACGACGGTTCGGGCCACCGGTCTGAGCCGCCGGTCTGAACCGTCGGCCGGTCAGGAGGTCTGGAGCCGCCGGCATCCTTGACCACGGACCCACAGGCTGCCTTCGGCCCAGCCGGTGACGCAGCGGTAGACGGCCCGGTCTCTGGAATTGATGACGAAATCAGACAGAGGCCCCCAATGGTCGGTGTCGCAGGCGCGGGCGAAGATGTCCGGCAGTTGCGCGTCCACCTCCTGGCACGTGATGACCTCGCCCGCCCGCGCCACCGGCGCGTTGAGCGAAACCGCGGTGGCGGCCTGGGCTGTGGCGAGCGGAGCCATCGCCACGGCGCCGGCGGCGGCGAGAGCGGCCAGCGCGATCGGGATGCGTCGCATGATCGATTTCCCTTCGGGACGGGAGCGGCGGATGCCGCCCAACCCCAACCCTAAGCATAGAGTGATTAATCAACTACTATCCGTTACGTAAGTAACCAGGGGCCTAACACCCGGCGCCCTGCTGCTCCTACGGTGAGCACCGAAACCGGCCAAAAACTCGTGGACGTCTGTCGAACACCTTGCGACCATCGCACGGTGACAGATGAAGCCGATCGCCAGACGTCATTCCCCACCAGTCCGAAGCAGGTGCGCTTCGTCGAGTTGTCGAGCACCGCGATGTCCGCTCTGCTCGACGGAGATCTGACCACAGCCAGCGATGCGGCCGGGGTCGCCCTGACGGATTACTTCGTGACAGACAGAGCACGATGGCTGTGGCAGATCCGGATCGACCGGATGGCCGCCGACCCTGACCACGCACCGTGGATGGCGCGGCAGGCGGTGACCGGGCCCGAAGGCGTCGTCGTCGGCCATGCGGGCTTTCACGGACCGCCCGACGAGGCGGGCATGGTGGAGATCGGCTACGCGGTCGCTCCAGAGTTCCGTCGCCAGGGGTACGGCCGAGCCATCCTGATCGAGTTGCTGCACCGGGCCGCGGCCGAACCGGCGGTCAAGACCGTACGGGCGACGATCAGCCCCGACAACGCGGCGTCCCTGGCCACGATCGCCGGCTTCGGCTTCGTCAAGGTCGGAGAAGACTGGGACGAAGAGGACGGCCACGGCCTCATCTTCGAAGCCCCCGCCAACCACAGCCACTGTCGGTGATGATGAATCGCTTACAGCCGTTGACCTTCTTGCCCGTGTCGTAGCCGCGGCTGTCACGGCCGACGGTGTCGGCGCCCTTGACGCTGGGGGAGTCGATGATGGCCGCCGTCGGCTCATCGGGGCGACCGTCCTGGCGGCGGGCATTGATGCGCAAGCTCGCGCAGCAGTGTCCCTCGGTGCCACTGGCGGCTTCCCACTGTTGGAAGTACCAGTACACGGTCTTCCAGGGTTGCAGGTCAGTTGGCAGGTACCGCCAGGGCAGCCCGAGCGGACCACGTACAGGATGGCGTTGACGATCTCCTGGCGTGGCTGCCTCTCCGGGCGTCCGCCGCGTTCGGCTTGGGCACTAAGGGCTCGATCAGTTCCCGCTGCGCGTCGTTCAGATCCGAGGGGTGACGGTCCGGGGGCATCGGGCCACCCTGGCAGCGTCAGTGCTGCTCGCCACACCGCCACGCCGAGCCCCACTGGCTTCTCAAACACCCATTTAGTGACGTTGGAGTGCGGGACTCCTTCTGAGAGCCACCGTCGGTGACGCCGAGGCGCACGACCCGTTCGCTCGCCCCGTCAACGTCCGCGGTGGACCCGACCCGATCGGGGATACCGAGCTGCGCGGATCACAGCTGCTACCGCATACAGAATGCGCGCGCGTTCCTGCGGGGGCGTTCCCCGTAGTGCGATGCTAACGACAGCGATAGTTACGGCGGCCATCACCATGACAACTGCGAGCGGCGCGATGACATACACGGCAATGGTCATGACACTCTCCAGCCATTCAGGCCGCCTCGTCTTCGGGCGACTTCCCTTGCCGATTCCATACGTCTCGGGATCACGGAGAGAACAACTGCCGGATCAACCGGATCGGATTGACGTACCTACAGGTCAGAGAGGCTGCCGCTGCCAATCCGGCCGGACGCACCGGACCGGCCGGAGCACAGGCGTCCGGCGTTGAGCGGTAACCACACGCCTGGTCCCGGCAGGCGGCTGCTGCTGCTGGAAGACTTGGCACGCCTGGAGGCTCGCGCACTCACACCCGAACGAACCCGGGCACAAGCCATCGCCGAGGCCAACCGACGGCGCGTCAACCTCGGACTGTCCTCACTCAGTACCAGTACAGTGAGCGACTGGTTCAATCACGGCAACCCGGCTAGAGACTTCACCGCCCCATGGGCTTTGATCGAAGTCCTGCTGGAGTGGGCGGATCCCCGCGCCCACCCGGGCCAACCGGGTCAAGCAGCTGTCATTGACGTGTATCGACGGCGATGGAAGCTGCTGTGGGAAGATGCCCGGGATGAGCGGCGACCGCCCGGCCCTGCGCCAAGGGCAGTAAACGTCCACCCCGGGCAGAAGAAGGCGGCGGCCGACGGTGACCCCCGGAATCTGAAAGACGTACTCCTCTCCACCCACATCGACCTTTTCCTTGATGTTTCTGACATCATTTCCGACCCGCTTGCGGAAGTACCCCGGAGCGAGAATCGTCTCGGCTGGCGATTGTTTCCGCCAAGGCCGATGTTGAGATGCGAGATGACCTGGCCGATCCGCCACTACAAGCACCGCGTCGGCTACCTGGCATTCCACAGTGACGACAATCCCAGCAGCTGGAGCGTGGCGGTGCCCGAATGGCGCTGGGAAGGCTGGACGGAGGGCTACGACGGCTTCGTCGAGCAAGAGCTCGATGAAGATACCTTGTACGCGCGCCGCTACGCTCACGTGCGATACCTCAGAACCCCGCCGGCTGAGCGTGCCGGCACAGCAGCAGCGTGGGCTGACCCCACGCGTGCTCTGGTGGCCCTCGCCAGGCGGCACTACTGCCCGCGCGCCGCGCTGACCGCCCTCTTTCGCCTGGTCGACGCGGGACTCGCCGCGCGGGAGGCAAGCGTGGCCGTGCACATCGTCCCGGCCGTAGGCGAGAACCTGGTACAGCGGGCATGCGAAGTGCGCAGCGAAACGGGCCGACCGATTCTGGATCAGGTGGACGATTTCCTGCCCATTGGGGAGTCCGGCTGGGAACCGGGAGGGGAAGAGCCATGGTGAGGAAGGCGGATGCGCCGCGACAACGGCGACTCGATCCTTCTCTCGGTGGCTAACGGCAAGGAGCCGGCGCCAGATCGCGGCCGAGGCAGAGGCTCAGCACGAGGGGCGGACATCTTGCTGTAGGCGACCGGCATCAGACACCGTGCACGTGAGGCTCCCCGCAATCAGCGTGCATTGAGGTGATCTCAGCGATTACCGCAGGTAGTCCGGGGTGCCCAGCAGATTCCGGACAGTCGGCTACATAAGCCGACAGAAGTCTGGAAGAGGTTGGTACGTGACGAGGCGTCGCAGGCGGTTCTCGCCGGACGCTGGAGGGCGATCGGACGTGGGCAGCGAGGTGAACCGGCATCGGATCGCGAGCGCGCAGGAGGAACGGCAGGCGCTCTCCGGGCCGGAGCGGGCGCGGATCCGGGAGTTGGAGCGGGAGAACGCCGAGCTGCCCGAGAAGCTGGTCTTCTTGAAAAAGCGGCCGCCTTCTTCGCGTCCGAGACTCGATGACGCTCGCCAAGTACGAGCTCATCGCGCAACGCCGGACGCTGCCGGCCGCGTCGGTTGCCGAGATCTTCGCCGACTCGCACGAGATCCCTCGAAGTGCTCAACGAGTCCCTTTCCATCCCGATGGCCGCATGGGCTACGCCCACAAGGCAGGCGTGGAGGGGACTGTCGCCCAAGGCGTCAAGGGCTTTGGCCTGCGGCGGTCGCCGTGTCAGTAGCAGCGCATGTCCGTCCAGGTGTCGTCGTACATGCCGTCCAGGTTGATGATCACTGAGTTTGTGGCGGAGGTGTCATCCACGGGGGTGCCGGGCTCGTCGAACAGCGTGAAGGCCACCACCTCGTAGTCGCCGAGGTCTCCGTCGGGGTCTTCGATCTTTGCCTGGCGGTAGTGGTTCAGCACTTCTTGGACGGGCCGTTCGGTGGAGAGCTCGAAGCGGATGGTGTACCAGCAGTCGCCGGAGTCGCCGCTCACCTCTACTTGCGGGTCGAAGTACCCGAAGTCTGTTCCGGATGGCAGCGGATACTCCTGGATGCGGTCCACCATGCGCGCCAGCCGGTGGTCATTGATCCACACCGGCGCCATGACGATCGCCGCGAGCAGCAGGAGCGGCACTAATAGCAAGGCCAGGCAGCCGCTTCGGCGAGCCACTCGCGAATGTCTGGACTTCTGCGGTGGTGCGGGGGCGGGCGGGTCCCGGGGGATCGACATGGATCACATGATCGCGTACCCGTTCCCCCTCGCGTGAAGTCACCGCCCTGCTCGGGGGAGGGACTCAGGGATCCAAGACACTCTCTGACATGCCCTTGCTTGCCCGGCGTGCACTTCCTGACACAGGAAACGCCCCGTGATCACAAACGTGACCAGGGGGCTGTTTCTGTTTGGCCTACTTCGCCAACGGTGTCCCATCACAGGGAAGCGGGGTTCTCGGACGTCAGGGGCTACTTCGCCAGTTGGCGGGCGATGACCAGGCGCTGGATCTGGTTGGTGCCCTCGAAGATCTGCATGATCTCCGACCCTCTATGCGATCACCTGCGGAACCAGTTCGATCACGCTGCTGAGCAGCGCCTACGTCTGCGGACGTCTCGCATCACTTCTCGCTGGTTCCGGTGCTCCCATGGAACAGCGGCGGAACAAAGGAGGGCACCGAGGCGGTCTGCACAGATGCTTGGTGAGCTCGTGCTTGCAAGCGGGAGCCAGTCACGACATAGAGGCTTCCTCTCCCTGCTCAAGCGGCAGTTGGAGACTGGTGGCATCGGGGTGAGGCGGCGTTGCTGTATCCGGGTGCTGTATAGCACCACGCAGTAACGCCAGCGCCGTCTGACGATTCGCCAGCCGAACGCCACCGCCTCAACCGCAGGGTTCGGCCTCTCGTCGCTTCGAGCTATCGCAGACCTGCTGCCACGTCGATGTGCCGAACGACGAGCTGGAGATCCCGCGAGTAGGAATGAGACTCCGGAGCAGTGGGCGCATGTCAGTCTGTGCCGTGAGTGCTTTTCATCCCGCTTCGCGGAGCTGAAGGACGAGGATCGCTTTGACGAGCTGACCTGCGAGAAGTGGGCAGCAGCGGAGTTTGCGCAGAATACGCCAGGTCTTCAGCTGTGCATTGGCCCGTTCGCCCGGTGCGCGGAGCTTGGCGTGGGCGGCGTTGGCGGCCTTCTGGGAGGCGGGCTTGTTGCGGCCCTTGTAGGGCACGCGTACGTGCTCGCCAGCACCGACGTAGCCCTTGTCGGCGAGGGTGACCAGGTCGGCGGCCTTGAGGCGGCGCAGGATGCCCCAGATCCGGGCGGCTTTGAGGTCGTGGACGGAGCCAGGCAGGGAGCCGGAGGTCCACAAGGGGGTGCCGTCGGGGGTGGCCAGGATTTGGATGTTCATGCCGTGCTTCTTGTGTTTGCCGGAGTAGTAGGGCCAGTCGGCGGCCACGCGGTCGGTGGGGATGAGGGTGCCGTCCAGGACCAGGTAGGGGTAGCCGGCGCGCTTGGCGGCGCGTAATACCTGCTGCAGGCGGGGCGAGCGGCGGGCGAGCAGGGTGATGGCCTCGCGGATGTAGCGCCAGGCGGTTGCGATGCCGACGCCGAAGCCGGCGGCGGCCTCTGCCAGGGTCTCGCCTTTGCGCAGGTGGACGAGGACGAGCAGGGCTTGTTGCCGGGGTTGAGGCGGCGCCAGGGCGAGCGGACCGTCTTGCGGTGCCGGCGCAGGATGCCGGACAGGTAGGACAGGGTCTGAGGTGACAACGGCAGCGCGGCGCGGTAGAACAGCAACTCGGAGCCTCTGGTCTAACGGTTGATCTTGGTCGACAACCCTTCTACCAGGGGCTCTTCTACTTGTCGATCAGGCTCCGTCGTGTAGCACGCCCGCGACCTGCGGCTTCAGGATGGAAAACACTCATTGAAGCTTGAAGAACTCCAATCTTCCCAGTTCAGAGGGTACCTCGCCTCATTTCATCATCTCCCTGCCAGATTTCGATCGGTGGATCGAGGCTCAGTTTGTCACTCAACAAACCGCAAGAGAGGGCGGACTCGGCGAGAGGGGTCCGTGCGCCTGGCGGTGGACAGGGCGAGGGGGACGAGGATCCGCAACGTCCTCGCAATTGCTCGTGCCCAGGATGGTCGACGATGCCGCGGATCTGAGGCGCTCAGGCGAGGAGCTCCCGCATATCCGGGTAAGGAAGGCTGTCGAATAGTACTGGAGCACGTCTGGAAAGATTCTTTTATCACATTCGCTACGATCTTTACAAGCCTTGTCTCGTTGGACCGATGACGACTATCCTCGATCTCTCCGGAGATTTAATCAAACCGGGGGGTTGATCTGTAAATCATGGATTTATCTGAATGTCGAGCAGAGTCACTCCAGAAAGGATTTCAACTCACAAATGAAAAGAATCGCTCTTTTGGTCATCACTTCTCTTGTGTCAATCGTTGCGCTATTCAGTCCGATCGCCGCTGCGGCGGATGTGGCTGAGACCGTCCTGGTTGGTACCCAGAACGTCAATCCAGACAACAGATAACTGGTAACGGCGCCACTGCCCGACTGGGCGGCCGCGGCGGTCAGGCGACACGTCTCGGTCTACCGCTCCCTGGTCTGCTCCCTGCCCTGGGAGAAGCTGGACGGCAAGCCGCGTACCCACAACCTGCTCTTCCGCTGGACGGACGACCGCCACGTCAGGTCCCGGACCTACAGCGAGATCGTATGGAAGCCCGCACTCGTCCAAGCGGGAGTGATCCCACCCCCAGGCAAGGACTCCCGTCAGCGCAGGCGCTACACCACCTCCCGCAAGGAGGGCCTGCACCAGCTCCGCCACTACTACGCGAGCGTCATGCTTGCGGGCGGCGTCTCGGTCAGGGACCTCGCCGAATACCTCGGCCACGCCGACCCCGGATTCACACCCTCCGCGTCTATGCCCACCTGATGCCCGGCTCCCACGACCGAGCCCGCAAGGCCATCGACGACCGCCTGTTCCGTCCACGCGAGATCTCTCACGGAACAGGCACGGAACAGTGATCATCTAGACGCCCGACCCCCACACAAAGAACCCCGCCTCCCACCACAGGGAAGCGGGGTTTCCGCATGTCAGGCTCTACTTGGCCAAGTGCCGGCTGATGACGAGGCGCTGGATCTGGTTCGTCCCCTCGAAGATTTGCATGATTTTGGCTTCGCGCATGTAGCGCTCCACCCGGAACTCCCTGGTGTAGCCGTAGCCGCCGAACACCTGGACCGCGTCCGTCGTGACCTTCATCGCGGTGTCCGTGGCGACCAGTTTGGCCACGCTGGCCTGCCGGCTGTAGTCGAGGCCGGCGTCGCGGCGGCGGGCGGCGTCCAGGTACGTCGCCCGCGCGCTGTCCACCCCCGCCGCCATGTCGGCCAGCAGGAAGCCGAGGCCCTGGTGGTCGATGATGCGCTTGCCGAAGGTCTGCCGCTCCTTGGCGTAGGCGACGGCCTCGTCTAGGGCCGCCTGGGCCAGGCCGACGGCGCAGGCCGCGATGCCGAGCCGGCCGGAGTCGAGGGCGCTGAAGGCGATCTGCAGGCCCTGGCCCTCCTCGCCGATCAGCCGGTCGCCGTCGATGACGGCGCCGTCCCAGTGGGCGCTGGTGGTCGGCACGGCGTGCAGGCCCATCTTCTCCTCGGGGCGGCCGAACGTCAGCCCTTCGGCCGCGCCGGGCGCGAGGAAGCAGGAGATGCGCTCGCCGGTGCGGGCGAACAGGGCGTAGAAGTCGGCGATGCCGCCATGGGTGATCCAGGCCTTGTTGCCGGTGATGCGGTAGTCGCCGCTCTCGGTGCGCTCGGCCCGGCAGGTGAGCGCGCCCGCGTCCGAGCCCGCCTGCGGCTCCGACAGGCTGTAGCCGCCGACGATCCGTCCGGCCAGCATGTCGGGCAGCCAGCGTTCGCGCTGCTCGGGGGTGCCGTACGCGGCCACGGGGAAGCAGGCCAGCGTGTGCACGCTCGTCGCCACCGCGACCGCCGCCCAGCGGGCCGCCAGCTCCTCGATCACCTGGAGGTACACCTCGTACGGCTGCCCGCCCCCGCCGAACTCCTCGGGGTAGGGCAGCCCGAGCAGTCCGGCCGCGCCGAGGGTGGCGAACAGCCCCTCCGGGTACGTCTCCGCGCGCTCGTGCTCGTCGACCCGGCGCGCGAGCTCCTTGTCGGCGATGTCGCGGGTCAGCTCGATCAGGTCTTTGGCGTCCTGGTCGGGGAGCAGGCGGTCAACGGTCACGACGACTCCTTGGGTGCGGCTTCGGCGAGGCGGGCCAGGGCGGCCGCGGCCCGCTCACGGAACTCGGCGACGCGGGCGAGCTTGATGTCCTCGTACCCGCGGATCGACTCGGGAAGGCCGGCGATCTCGGCGACGGCGTCGATCGTGCCGGGGGTCAGCCGGGCGAGGGCGGCACGCATGAGATCACGATATTCGGTGATCAGTTCCCTTTCGACCCGGCGGACCTCGGCCTGGCCGAACACGTCGAGGGCGGTCCCGCGCAGCACGCGTGCGGCCCGCAGGCCGCGGAACAGCACCGGCGCGGAGCGGCGCAGCCGGATCTTGCGCTTCATGCCCATCGCGCGCAGCAGCGGCGGGTGCAGCAGCACGGACACGACCGCGTCGGCGCCGTACTCGCGCTCGCGCCTGGCCTGCTCCTCGGGGTCGAGGTGCAGCCGGGCGACCTCGTACTCGTCCTTGTAGGCCATGAGCTTGTGCAGGGAGCGGGCGTAGGCGAGCCCGACGCGCGCGCCGGCCTCCTCCCCCGCGCGCCTGGCCGCCTCGGCGACCACGCGCCTGACGTCGGTCTCGTACGTACGGGCGTAGGTCTGGTTCTGGTAGCCGGTCAGGTCCGCCACCCGCAGGGCCAGCGTCTCCTCCAGGCCGGGCGCGGGCCGCTCGGCGGGCTCGGCGAGCGCGGCCCGGCGTACCGCCTCACGGTCGGCGACGGCGGCCCGGCCCCAGCGGAAGGCCGCGAGGTTCTTCTCGACGGCGGCCTTGTTGAGCCTGATCGCCGCCTCGATCGAAGCGGCCGAGACGGGCAGGCAGCCGTGCTGGTACGCCGCGCCGACCAGCAGCATGTTGGCCGGCATGTGGTCGCCGAACAGCGCCTCGGACAGCTCGTGGGCGTCGAGGTACAGGTTGTCCGCGCCCTCCGTGGCGGACTCCAGCCTGACCACCGCGTCGGCCGAGGAGCCGGGCACGGTCGCCCGTCCGGTGACCATGGCGGCGGTGGGCACGATGGAGGTGTTCACCACGGCGACCGTCCGGCCGGGCGCGGCGACGGCGAGGTTGGCGTCGGCGGCGACCCCGAGCAGGTCGAACCCGATCAGCACGTCGGCCGTGCCGCGCGAGGCGCGCACCGAGCCGTCCACCGGCCGCTTGGCGATGCGCACGTCGCTGACGACCGGGCCGCCCTTCTGCGCGAGGCCGGTCTGCTCGATGCCGGCGGCGTGCAGGCCGTCGAGGTGGGCGGCCATCTGCAGGATCTGCGAGACCGTGACGACGCCGGTGCCGCCGATGCCGGGCATCCGGATCAGCGTCTCGGCGTCGCCGTCGAGCCTGACGACCGGCTCCGGCAGCCGCACGGGCAGCGGCGGCAGCTCGCGCGGCGCCCTGGTGCCGGGCTCGACCAGCAGGAACGACGGGCAGTCGCCCTTGAGGCAGCTCAGGTCGGAGTTGCACGACGGCTGGTGGATGCGCGTCTTGCGGCCGTACTCGGTCTCGACGGGCTGGACGGACAGGCACGTCGAGACGTCGCCGCAGTCGCCGCAGCCCTCGCAGACGCGCTCGTTGACCACGACCTTCGCCGTCGGGGTGGGCAGCTTGCCGCGCTTGCGCAACCGCCGCTCCTCGGCCGCGCACTTGTCGTCGTGCAGCAGGACGGTCACGCCATCCAGGGCGGCCAGCTCGCGCTCGACGTCGGCGAGGTCGTCGCGGTGCCGCACGGAGGCGATCGGTGCCAGCCGCACCCCGCGGTACGTCTCCGGCTCCGGCGTGGTGATGACGATCCTGCGCACGCCCTCCTCGGCCAGCGAGCGCGTGAGCGCGGGCACGTCGAGCCGCCCTTCGGCGCGCTGGCCGCCGGTCATGGCGACGGCGTCGTTGTAGAGCAGTTTGTACGTCATCGTCACCCCGGCCGCCACCGCGGCCCGCACGGCCAGGGAGCCGGAGTGGTGGAAGGTGCCGTCGCCGAGGTTCTGCACGAAGTGCCGGTCCCGGGTGAACGGCGCGAGCCCGATCCACTGGGCGCCCTCGCCGCCCATCTGGGTGATGCCGATCTGGGTGCCGCGGCCGTGCCCGTCGAGGGCGATCATGGCGTGGCAGCCGATGCCGACGCCGACCAGCGTGTCGTCGGACGTGCGGGTGGAGGAGTTGTGCGGGCAGCCCGAGCAGAAGTACGGCGTGCGCGCGGCGACCATCGGCAGCAGGCGGCGCGCGGCGGACGCGGGGCGGGACAGGTGCACCGTCCCGCGCGGGAGCCGGTCGGGGCCGAGGCAGGTGGCCAGCGCCTTGGCGACGTCCTCGGCGCCGAGGGTGCCGCGGGCGGTCAGCAGGTCCCGGCCCGACACGACGGGGGCGCGTTCGCCGCCGTAGAGGGCCTGCTTGAGCTGCCCTTCCAGGAACGGCACCTTGTCCTCGACCACCAGCACCCGGTCGAGGTCGGAGGTCATGGCGGCCAGGTCGGCCTCGGCCAGCGGGAAGGGCATGCCCAGCCGGATCAGGCGCAGCCCGAGGTCCTCGGTGGCGCTCTCGTCCAGGCCGAGGTCGGCCAGGGCGCGCAGGACCACGGCGTACGTGGTGCCGGAGGCCAGGATGCCGAGCGTGGCGCGGGGGGCGTCGCGCATGACGCGGTTGAGCCCGTGCCTGCGGCCGTAGTCGCGGGCCAGCTCCAGCCTGCGGGTGAGCAGGTCGTACTCGGCGTCCAGGGCGGAGGGGCCGACCAGGATCGGTGACTTGCCGCGGTCGGCGTGGTCAGGGGTGGGGATGTCGTACGGCGCGCCCAGCTCGACGGTGGCCGAGGCGTCGGCGATGTCGGCGACGATCTTCAGGCCCGTCCACAGGCCGGTGGCGCGGGACAGGGCGACCGCGTGCAGGCCGAACTCGATGATCTCGGCGACCGAGCCGGGCGCGAGCAGCGGCATCGACAGGCTCTGGCACATCGGCTCGCACGAGCTGGGCACGGTGGAGGACTTGCAGCCGGGGTCGTCGCCGATCCAGGCCACCGCGCCGCCCAGCGCGGCGGTGCCGGCCATGTTGCCGTGCCTGATGGCGTCGGCGGCGCGGTCGAGGCCGGGGTTCTTGCCGTACCAGAAGGCGGTGACGCCGTCGTGGCTGCGGCCGGGGACCTGGCCGAGAAGCTGCGTGCCGGCCACGGCCGTCGCGGCCAGCTCCTCGTTGAGTCCGGGCTGGAAGACGACGCCGGCCTCGTCCAGGAAGCGGGCCGCGCGGCCCATCTCCAGGTCCAGGCCGCCCAGCGGGGAGCCCTGGTAGCCGGAGACGAAGGCCCTGGTGTTCAGGCCGCGGTCCCGGTCCAGGCGCCGCTGTTCGAGGGTCAGCCGGACGAGGGCCTGGATGCCGGAGATCAGCACCCGGCCGTCCGGCGCGGCGTACTTGTCGTCGAGCGACACGGTCGCGCTGTTCACGCTCACGCGAACCTCCTGGCGGGCAATGCGTATGTGGGGTTTCCCAGCACAGCAACGGAGAGCTACTGTGCGCAAGTATCAGACGTGAAACCACAACGAAGACGCAAATAATGTGAGCTGGGCGATTCTGGCGCAGAAGAACTTTGCGTCACCAAGGAGGATTCTCACATGCCGGACATCGACGACATCGACCATCAGGTGCTCCGGCTGCTGCGCGAGGACGGCCGCCGCACCTTCTCCGAGATGGCCGAGCAGGTCGGGCTGTCGGTGGCGGCGGTCAAGCGGCGGGTCGACCGGCTCAGGGAGATCGGGGTGATCACCGGGTTCACCGTGCAGATCGACTACGCCAAGCTCGGCTGGGGCATCGAGGCGTTCACCGAGCTGCGGTACCCGGGGACCACGCCGGTGGGCGAGATCGTCCGCACGGCGACGGACGTGCCCGAGGTGCAGGCCGTCTTCACCATCGCCGGCGACCCCGACGCCCTCATCCACGTACGGGTGCGCGACCTCGGGCACCTCCAGCAGGTCATCGACCGGCTACGCCGGGCCGGCAACGTCACCGGCACCAAATCCCTGCTGGTCCTGGGCTCCTGGACGCGCGACGCCCTCACCTGACGACCCGGCCGTCCGCTCGCGGCGCGCGTCGCCGGAGGGTCGGTTCACCCAGGCGTACTCCAGCTCGGGCAGCTCGAACCCCTGCTGGAAACGGCACATCCGCTCGTCGGTGCGGCGTGCGCCGTGCCGTTCGTAGAAGCCGATGGCCCGGGTGTTCGCCCTGAGCACCTCCAGGTAGACCTCCCGGCCGGGATGCTCGTCCGCCGCCCAGGCCAGTCCGTGCCGCAGCAGGCGCGATCCGGCGCCCGAGCCCGTGCTCCCCGGCCGCACGTGCAGGTTGTCGAGCAGGATCCGGCCGTCCGGGGACGGCAGCAGGTAGGCGAAGCCGAGCAGCTTCCCCTCGTCGTCGTGGCCGACGAACAGGCCCGTCCCCCGGACGGGCGGGTCCAGCCGCTCCCGCCAGAGCGCGAGCCGGTCGTCGCCCAGGGGGCCGTTCAGGAAACCGTCGGGCATGATGCCCGCGTAGGCCGTGCGCCAGCTCTCCACATGCAACGCCACGATCGGGGAAATGTCGTCAATTGTCCCGTTCCTTATCAGCATGGCGGAGAGCATTCCATACCGGGACGGGCCTCACCCCACCCGGCAGGAGACCGCGGGCCAGGTCCGGTCGCCGTTGTGCTGGACGGTGAACCCGAAGGTGTTGCCGTTGCCGTTCGGCCGCATCGTCATGACGTTGCCGGTGCCGTCCCAGGTCGGGGTGCCGTTCCAGGTGGCGATGATCTTCTGCGGGCTGCGCACGGCGACGGTGGCGATCCAGGAGTTCGTGCCGGAGACCGCGACCGACAGGTTGAAGCGGTCGGCCCACTGCCGGCCCGCGGAGACCGTCGCCGTGCAGGCGCCGCCGCCGGGCGGCGGGGACGAGGGCGGCGCGGACGGGCCGCTCCCGTCGGGCGCGACGGCCCGGCCGGTCGCCGGCGAGATCATGCCCGCGCACATGTTGCGGGCACGCAGGTTCGCGGCGATCTGCGGGATCGCGGCGATGGTCGTCGCGTAGTTGTCGTGCATCAGGATGACCTGGCCGTTCTGTAACCGGCCGGCGGCCTGGACGATCTGGGCGGTGCTCGCGCCGTTCCAGTCCTGGGAGTCGACGTCCCAGATGATCTCGGTGAGGCCGAGTTGCTGCTCGACCGACCGGAGGGTGGCGCCGGTCTCCCCGTACGGCGGCCGGAACAGCCTCGGCGCGGCGCCGGTGGCCTGCTGGATCGCCTGCTGGGTGCGTTGCAGCTCGGACTGGATCTGGGCGGCGCTCAGCTGCGTCAGGTGCGGGTGGGTCCAGCTGTGGTTGCCGATCCACATGCCCGCGTTCTGCTGGGCGCGGACCAGGGCCTGGTTGTTCTGCGCGTTCTGGCCGACGTTGAACATCGTGGCCCGCAGGCCGTTGGAGGTCAGCGCGTTGAGCAGGGTGGAGGTGGTGGCGGGGTCGGGGCCGTCGTCGTAGGTGAGGCCGACGTAGCCGCCACCGCAGTCGGCGGCGTTCGAGGGGGTGGTGGCCCAGGTCAGCGCGAGGCCCGCGGCGAACGTGCACGCGGCGCCGAGGATGAGCAACTTCCTGATCATGGTCTGCCTCCAAGGCGTGCGGCGGGTACGGGAAGCTCGATCGCGAGTGTGATGACCATGCCGAAATATGTCAATCCATCACAGAAACTTTCGCCACCGCCTGGAGGACAACACCAGGACGAGCTGCGGCGAACGGGAGAGAAAGTTTCGGCGCGCGGAAAGCTTCATGGCCCATACGTAGATTTCCCGATGTTTTGCCCGCCGGATGTCCCTACTGTCGGGCCCATCCGAAGCCTTCCGAGCAAGGTGGGTTCATGCGCGCGCTGACCGTCCTCCTGTCCGGACTCCTGCTGGCCACCACCCTCCAACCGCCCGCCGTCGCCGCCGTCGCCGGGAAGGACGCCGCCGGGACGAAGCCGGGCCCCGTCGTGCCCGACGTCGTCTACCAGCGGGCCGACTTCGCCACCGGCACCGGCGAGGGCACGTCCGCCGCCGACGGGCTGTCGTTCGCCTCGGCCGCCGGCACCACCTCCTACACCGACGCCCTGGGCACCAGGACGTGGGAGTACGCCCGCTGGACCGGCCCCGAGCGCACGGTCGGCTTCCCCGCCACCCAGCTGATCGCCTCCTGGACGGCCGACGTGCCCCAGGGAAGCTGGCTGCAGGTCGAGGCCAGGGCCAGGAACACCGCCGGGCTGAGCAAGTGGTACGTCCTCGGCCGCTGGTCCTACGCGGAGGGCGACATCCTGCGCACCTCCGTGGCCGGCCAGGGCGACGCCGACGGGTCCGTCGCCGTGGACACGCTGGTGGCGGCGTCCGGGCGGCAGCTGTCGGCGTACCAGCTCCGCCTGACTCTCTACCGCAGTCCGGGCTCGGCCGTGACGCCCCGGGTGCGCACGTTCGGCGCGATGGCCTCGAACGTGCCCGACCGCAAGACCGTCCCGGTCAGCCCCGGCGGCGGGGCGTGGGGCGTCGAGCTGAACGTCCCGCGCCGCTCCCAGAACGTGCACGCGGGCCACTACCCCGAGTGGGACGGCGGCGGCGAGGCGTGGTGCAGCCCGACCTCGACCACGATGGTGCTCGGCTACTGGGACAAGTGGCCGAGCGCGCAGGACACCTCCTGGGTGGACCCGTCCGACCCGAACCCCGAGGTGGACCACGCGGCCCGCTACACCTACGACCACGCCTACCAGGGCGCCGGCAACTGGCCGTTCAACACCGCCTACGCCGGCCGCTACGGCCTGGACGGCTTCGTCACCCGCCTGCGCACCCTGACCGAGCTGGAGCGGCTGATCAAGGCGGGCATCCCGGTGATCACCTCACAGTCGTTCAAGAAGGGCGAGCTGCCCGGCGCCGGTTACGGCACCGACGGCCACCTCATGGTGATCGTCGGCTTCACCGCGTCGGGCGACGTGATCGCCAACGACCCGGCCTCGTCCAGCAACGACGCCGTCCGCCACGTCTATCCGCGCGCCGACTTCGAGAACGTGTGGCTGCGCGGTTCGAGCAGCGGCGGCGTCGCCTACGTCATCCGCCCGCCCGGCCACGCCCTGCCCGCCACGACGCCGGGCCTGCCCGCCAACTGGTGATCAGTCCAGCACCGGGTAGTTGGCGCGGAACACGCCCTGCGGGTCGCGCGACCGCTTGATCTCGCGCAGCCGGGCGAGCGCCGGCTCGGGGAACGCCTGAGCCGCCCGCTCGCCCGGCGACAGGAACGTGTACGGCTTGCGGCCGCTCACCCGGTCGCCCAGGGCGGCGACGACCGCGTCCTGCTTGGCCCGTACGGCCTGGCCGAGCTCGGGGCTGATCCCGGCCCCGAGCAGGTAGAGCAGGTACGGCTCGGCCAGCGCTCCCCCGGCGCCGCCGCCCGGCCGGGTCAGCGCCCCGCCCAGGTGCCTGACCTGCATGGCGACCAGCGGCCCGACCGGCTCGGCCAGCAGGATCTCCACGGCGCCGGCGTCCAGCCCGGTCAGCAGCTCGGTGCGGGCCACCGCGGGCGCCGGGTCGGTCGGCTCGGCGGTGATCGCGCCGAGGTCGGCCGTGGCCATGGCGGACCGGGTGTCGCTCAGCACGCCGTCGATCTTGGCGAGCCGGTCCAGCAGACTCTCGGCCTCGGCCGCCTCGCCCAGGTAGGCCAGGTCCACGGTCACCATCGGAGGCGCCTTGGGGAACTGGACCCGGTTCACCCACAACGACAGCTCGGGCGGCGCGTCGGCGGTCAGCTCGCGGAAGGCCGCGAACACCTCGGCCTCCTTTGCGCCGGGCCACATGAGACGGCCGCCGTACAGGGCGCGCTCGGCGTACAGGTCGAACTCGACGGCGGTGACCAGCGCGAAGTCGCCGCCGCCGCCGCGCAGCGCCCAGAACAGGTCGGGGTCGCTCTCCCCGGTCACCCGCGCGGGCCGGCCCTCGGCGTCCACGACGTCGAAGGCGCGCACGCTGTCGGCCGCCCAGCCGTACCTGCGGCCGAACCAGCTCAGGCCGCCGCCGAGGGTGTAGCCGGTGACGGTGACGGCCGGATTGCTGCCGGCCAGCCCGGTCAGGCCGTGCCTGCCCGCCTCGGCCTGCACCGCGCCCCAGGTCACGCCTGCCCCCGCGCGGGCGCGCCGCGCGGCCGGGTGGATCTCCAGCTCGTCCAGCCGGTCGGTGCGCAGCAGGATCACGCCGTCGGCGGTGCCGCTCGCGCCGTGGCCGCGCGGCTGGGCGGAGACGGTCAGCCCCTCCTCGCGGGCATGGCGGACCAGGGCGGCCACGTCGGCGGCGTCGGCCGCCTCGACCACGGCGGCCACCGGCTGGGCCACGGTCAGGTTCCACGCCCTGGCCGCCGCCTCGAATCCCTCGTCGCCGGGCAGCCACACGCGTCCCTCGACCGCGGTGCGCAGCTTGTCGTACGTCATCGTCCACTCCTTCATGAAGACTCACCTCCTTGACGACGCGGGCTTGGGAAAGGTGACCGACCGCCGGAAAGATCGCCCCGGGGACATGCCGACGGGCCCCGGCGCGCTCGTGTGCCGGGGCCCCTCACCATGTCCTGACGGGCTTAGGATGCCGCCATGGTCGCCCCCCGTCGTCGCCCAGCAGCCTGTATGACGACCCGGCGCGACGAAAGGTGACCGATGAACGCGCAAGCCGACCTGGCCGGCCACTTCGACCTGACCAGGAGCCACCTGCGGGCGGTGGCGCACCGCATGCTCGGCTCGGCCGACGAGGCCGACGACGCCGTCCAGGAGACCTGGCTGCGGGCCGCCCGCGCCAGCACGGACGGAGTCGCGAACGTGCCCGGCTGGCTGACCACGATCGTCGGCCGGGTCTGCCTCGACATGCTGCGCGCCCGTGGACGCAGGGACGAGCAGCTCGTCGAGGGCGAGCGGCTCGACCAGGTGAGCGTCCATGACGGCGATCCGGCCGACGCGGCGGTGCTGGCCGACTCGGTCGGGCTGGCCCTGCTGGTGGTCCTCGACACGCTGAGCCCGGCCGAGCGGGTCGCGTTCGTGCTGCACGACCTGTTCGCGATGCCGTTCGGGGAGATCGCGCAGATCGTGGCGCGCTCCCCCGCCACGGCCAAGAAGCTGGCCAGCCGGGCGCGGCAGCGGGTGCACGGCACGCCCGTCCTGCCCGCCGCCGACCACGCCAGGCAGCGCAGGCTCGTGGCCGCCTTCCTCGCCGCGGCCCGCGCCGGCGACCTGGACGCCCTGCTGGCGGTCCTCGACCCCGACGTGCTGCACCGGTCGGACGTGCCGGGGTCGGGCGGCGAGCGGCGCGGCGCCCGTCCGGTGGCCCAGGGCACGCTCACCGACTCCGGCCGCGCGCGCTTCGCCGACCTCCTGCTCATCGACGGCAGGCCGGGCATCGGCGTGCTGCGCGGCGGCCGGCTGTTCCTGGTGCTGCGCGTCACGACGGACGGCGAGCGCATCACGGAGATGGACATCGTCTCCGACCCGGCCCGCCTGGCCGCCCTCGACCTCGCCCTCGACCCCGCCCTCGACCCCGGGCCCGGCCCCGCCCCGGACGGCGGCGTGCCGGCGCCCTGACCGGTCAGGCCAGCCGCGGCACGAGCCGCAGCGCGTTGCCCGCGTACACCTGCTCCAGGACGTCGTCGGGCAGGTCGAGCCCGGAGATCGTCCACCGGCCCATCAGCGGCGGGTCGTCGAGGGAGTGCGCGAACGCCTCGTCGTCGGTCTCCATGAACCGGAAGTGGATCCGGTAGACGTCCGGGTGCGGCGGGATCTCGTCGGTGCCGAACAGCACCCGGCCGGGGTGGCGGAGCATGAGCGCCCGCGTGGCGCGCGGCTGGCGTCCCAGCTCGGCGACGCGCGCCGCGATGTCGATGTGGAAGTTCGGGTACGCGTCCAGCATCCGGCCGGCGAACCCCAGGTTCTCCGGCCAGCACCCGGCGTGCACCCCGATCACGGTCGTGGCCGGATGCCGGGCCACCATCGACTCCATGGCCTCCATGAGCCGCTCGAACGGCGGGAACCCCGGCCCGGAGAAGTTCCAGTCGGGCCGGGCGGCCAGCAGTTCGAGGCGTTCGTTGCGCTCGTCCACGGGCTGGAAGAAGGCGACCGGGTCGGCGGTGTGCAGGGCGATGGGCACGCCCGCCTCCCCGACGGCGGCCCACAGCGGGTCCAGCCGGGGGTCGTCGAGCATGACCAGCTCGCCCCGGTGGTCGCGCACCCGCAGCCCGACGTCCTTCCACACCTTCAGCCCGGCCGCGCCCTCGGCGACCGAGCGGCGCAGCTGGGCGGCCAGCCGCTCGCCGAAGCCGGGCGTCGCGGTCTCGGACCAGTCGACGTGGCAGAACGTGGCGAACCGGCCCGGATGGGCGGCGTCGTAGCGTTCGAGGTTCTCAGCCAGCTCCCGGCCCCAGCGGCCGTCGAGGTTGACCATGCCGCGCAGGTTGAGCTCGTCCATCATGCCGATCAGGGCGGGGACGTCCTCGACCATCCAGCCGCCGTCCTCGGACAGCCAGCGGCCGAGGTGGATGTGGGCGTCCACGACGGGCAGCCGGGCCCGGTCGACCTCGTGCACGGCCACCCGGAGCTGCGACACCGGACGGTAGCGGGACAGCGGCAGGCCGGCGTCGGACGACAGGGTCACTTCCTGATGCCTTCGGGCAGCAGGTCGCCGTGGGCCTCGATGAGGGCGTCCACCAGCTCGCGGACCTTGCGGACCGGCAGGGTGGCGGCGGTGTTGGGGTCGAGCAGCGCGGCCTGGTAGACGTGGTCGCGCCGCCCTTCCAGGGCCGCCTTGACGGTCAGCTCGCCGACGCTGAGGAAGGCCCGGTTGAGTGCGGCGACCTGGGCGGGCAGCTCGCCGACGGGCAGCGGCCGCACGCCGGACCGGTCGACGTGGCAGGGCACCTCGACGGTGGCCTCCGGCGGCAGGTTGGAGATCAGGCCGCCGTTGCGCACGTTGCCGTGGATCAGCCTGCGGGTGCCGGTCTCCATCGAGTGGATGGCCAGCGAGGCCAGCTCGTCGCCGCGTTCGATCGGCACGCCCCGGCCGGCCTCCAGCGAGCTCTTGTACTGCTCGTACTCCTCGTAGCCCTCGGCCAGCCACTCCAGGTAGACGTTGATCGGGATGCGGTACCGCTCGACCTCCTCGGCGTGCGGCAGGAACCACGGCAGGTACTCCGAGCCGTGCTCGGAGGACTCGGTCGGGAAGTAGCCGAAGTTGCGGTAGACCTCCACGCGCACCCGCCGCCGCAGCTCGGGGTCCCGGTCGATCAGCTCGTCGAGCCGCCGGTAGAGGTTCTCGCCGTCGCGCTCGAAGCGCAGCACGAACGCCTGGTGGTTGACGCCCGCGGTGAGGAAGGAGATCTCCTCCTCCGGCACGCCGACCATGGCGGCCAGCGTGCTCTGCGTGTCGCGGGCGGCGTGGCAGACGCCCACGACGTTCTTGAACGGAGTGCCGGCGTAGACCGACCAGGGGATCATCGACATCGGGTTGGTGTAGCTGAACAGCACCGAGTCGGGGGCGAGCTCGGCCAGGTCGTCGCCGATGCCGACCATGACGGGGATCGTGCGCAGGGCGCGGAAGATGCCGCCGATGCCCAGGGTGTCGCCGATCGTCTGGCGCACGCCGTACGCGGCGGGGATCTCCAGGTCGCGCCTGACCGCCTCCAGGCCGCCCACCGCGATCTCGTTGATCACGTAGTCGGCGCCCTCGACGGCGGGCCGGCGGTCGGCGTACGCCTCGATCCGGGCGCCGATGCCCAGCTCGGCGACCATCCAGCGGGCCATCGCCGCGGCGGTGTCGAGCCGGGCCTGGTCGATGTCGTGGAGCACGATCGTGGACTCCGACAATTCCGGAAATGTCAGGATGTCCGAGAGGAGGTTCTTGGCGAACGTGATGCTGCCGGCGCCCACCAGGACGATGCGGGCCATGGGTTACCTCGATTCCGGGGTCAGCAGGGCTTTGACGGGGGTGGCCTGGCCGTTCATCAGCCGGGTGAAGACCTCGGCGCCCTCTTCCAGGGGGAAGGTCCGGACCCAGCTCAGGTCCCAGCGGCCGACCAGGCCGACGGCCGCGGCGAAGTCGGCCGCATCGTAGGCGAACGAGCCCAGCACGCGCTTCTCGCCGCGCACCAGGTCGGCGGCGTCGTACCCGGCGACGTGGTCGGCCAGGCCGAGCCAGACGGCCACGCCGCCGGGGCGCAGCCGGGACAGGGACTGCTCGTGGGTGGCGGCGGCGCCGACCGCGTCGAAGATCACGTCGTACTCGCCGGTCAGCTCGGCGCCCGCCGCCACGCCGCCGAGCCCCGCGGCGACGGCCAGCCGCTCGGGCGAGCGGTCGGCCACGTCCACGCCGGCCGCGCCACCGGACAGGGCGGTGAGCAGGCAGGTCAGGCCGATGGCCCCGGCGCCGATCACGCCCACGCGCGCCCCGGCCGGCCGCCCGGCCAGCCCCCAGGCGTGCACGGCGTTCGCGGCCGGCTCCACCACGCCGGCGGCGGTCCAGCCGAGCCCGTCGGGCAGCGGCACCACAGCCCCGGCCGGCACCGCGACGCGCTCGGCGAAGGCGCCCGGCCGGTGCACGCCGATGATCTGCCGCTTCCTGCACACGTTGGGCCGGCCGATCAGGCACACGTCGCACGCGCCGCACGACAGGATCGGGTTGACCGTCACCGGCCGCCCGTCGTCGGTGCGCCCGGCGAACTCGTGCCCCATGACCAGCGGCGGCACCCGGAACCCGGGGGTCCGCACGCCGTGCAGCTCACTGCCGCAGATGCCGGAGGCCACCACGTGCACCAGCACCTCGTCCGGCCCGGCCACGGGCTCGGGCACGTCCCGCTGCTCCACGACGCCGGGGGCGGTGAAGACGAGAGCCCTCACGAGGGCCGGCCGGCGGTCGAATGCGCGCGTTCCATGGAGATCCCGTCCTGTTCCTGTTCCGTCATAAGGAATGCTATTCCGAACTGGCGCTAGGAGACCATTGCGGCGAAGATCGTGTCAAGCGGCCGAGAGGAAGTGAGGGGGCGTCACCGCACCCGGCACGACAGGAGCGGCCGGGTCGAGGACGTCATCCTCGACCCGGCCACCCTGTTCCGAATCACGGAAAGCCGGTTTGACAGGCAGAATCAGCGCAGCAGTACGGGCACCGCCAGCGGCCCCTCGGTGATGATCGACGCCGTGTAGGCGATCTCCTCGGGGCGGACCGCCAGCCGCAGCCCCGGGAACCTGCCGAACAGCGACGACAGCGCGATCCTGGCCTCCAGCCGGGCCAGCGGCGCCCCCAGGCAGAAGTGCGGGCCCCGGCCGAAGCCGAGATGCCCCTCCTTGGCCTTGCCCAGGTCGAAGCGGCCGGCGTCCGGGCCGTAGCGGGCCGGGTCGGTGCCCGCGCCGGTGAGCCCGACGACGATGGGCCGTCCCGCCGGGATGGTGGTGCCGGCGACCGTGACGTCCTTGAGCGCGTAGCGGAAGACCAGGCCGACGACCGAGTTGCGGCTGCGCAGCGCCTCCTCGACCACCTGCTCCCACGCGTCCTCCGTACGGGCGCGGTCGAGCTGGGCGGGGTCGGCGCACAGGGCCACGACCGCCTTGGCGATCAGGTGCACGGTCGTCTCGTGGCCGGCGACGAGCACGACCCACAGGATCCACAGCAGCTCGTTGTCGGACAGGCGGCCGCCGTCGTCCTCGTTGGCGCGGATCAGGCCGGTGGTCAGGTCGTCGGCCGGCTCGCGGCGGCGGCGCGCGATGAAGGCCGCCAGATAGCCGAGCAGCGACCCGGCCGCCGCGTTCACCTCGTCGGGGGCGGCGGCGTGCGACAACATCACCCCCGTCCACTCGCGGATCTGCGCCCGCTCCTCCTGCGGGACGCCGAACAGCTCGCAGATCACGGCGACCGGCAGCGGCTCGCTGAAGGCGTGCACGAGATCGACCTCGCCGTCCCGCTCGGCCATGCGGTCGAGCAGCTCGTCGGTCATCTCCTGGACGCGCGGCGCGAGGGCGGCCACCCGGGCCGGGGTGAAGGCGCGGTTGATGAGGCTGCGCAGCCGCCGGTGGTCGGCGCCGTCCTTGGTCAGCAGGTGGTCGCCCTCGATGACCTGGCGCAGCGGCCAGTCGGCGGGGACGCTGCCGTCATGAAGGCCGGTGAAGTTCCTGGCGTCCTTGCTGTAGAGCGCCTCGTCGTTGGCCAGCACCTCGTCCGTCGCCTCGTAGGAGGTCACCAGCCAGCCGTTCACCTCCCCCGGCAGCAGGACGGGCAGGACCGGTCCGTGCTCGTCCCGCAGGCGGCGGATCGTGTCGGACGTCCGCTCGCCGGGAACCGGGAACGGAAGTGGCGCGGTGTCCAATGCAGCCTCCCATGTACGGATGTCTCCCTACTCTCCGTGGTAACGCCGATGGATCCAAGGGGTGAGGTTGTCACCCCTTGGCAGGCAACATCTGCCTCCTCCGCCACGTCGGAGCCCCAGGATCGGCGGTCTCACACGTTCGGCAGCCCCTCCCCCTCGGGTTCGAGCGCGTACGCGATCCCGGCGTCGACCTCGCCGTCGTACCCGGCGCGGAACGCCGACCCGTACGCGTCGTCGCCCAGGGCCTCGCGCGCCTGCCGCTCGCACTCCTGCCGGGCCGCCACCCAGGCCGGGACACTGGCCTGCGCCTGACCGTGGCTGCTCCAGATCCGCTGCGCCAGCCCCAGCAGCCGGGCCGCCCGCTCGGGCCGGCCCGCGGCCCCCGCGCCGAGCGCCAGCAGGTCGACGGTCAGCCCGATGCCGAAGTCGTCGTGCAGCCTCCGCTTGGTGCGCAACGCCGCCTGCCCGTAGGCGACGGCCGCCGCCACCCGCCCGCGGGCCAGCTCGGCCTGGCCGCGCAGCAGGTCGCCGTGGGAGCGCATGGCCTGCTCGCCCTGCTGGTCGCACAGGGCGCGCAGATCCTCCAGCACCGAGATCGCCTCCTCGATCCGGCCGGCGACGGTGTGCGCGACTGCCCGGCACATCAGCGCCAGCAGCCCGGCGATCGTCAGCTCGTCGCCGCTCCAGCGCATCGCGTACGCCGGCTCCGACTCCGCCATGGCCTGCTCCAGGTCGCCGCGGATCACGCCGGCCGACGAGCGCAGCGCCTTGACGCACAGCGCGGCGAAGGCGTCGTCGTCGGCCGCGGCGGCCTCGCACTCATCGGCCCGCGCCTCGACCGCGGCGGCGTCCCCCTGGGTGGCGGCGAGCAGGCCGTCGGCCCACAGGGCGCGGGCGCGGACCGGGCCGGGGGCCGGGTCGAGCGCCAGGGCCTGGCCCAGGTAGTGGCGGCCCTCCTTGGCGTAGCCGCAGCCGTACCAGAAGAAGGCCAGCGTGCCGGCCAGGTCGAGGGCGGCCGCGCCGTCCCGCTCGCCGAGCGCGGTCTCCAGCGCGGCGCGCAGGTTGTCGTGCTCGCCGACCATCCGGTCGTACCAGGCGGGCTGGCCGGCGCCGAGCCAGCCGGCCGCGCCGCGCACGGCCAGATCCTGGTAGTGGGCCCGGTGCCGGCGGCGCAGTTCCTCCTCCTCGCCGAGGCCGCGCAGCCAGCCCGCGCCGTACTCGCGCAGCGTGTCCAGCATGCGGTAGCGCTCGCCCGAGCCGGTCGGCAGCCAGGTCAGGATCGACTCGTCGGCCAGGGCGTCGAGCAGCAGCCCGATGTCGGCCTCGGGCAGCCGCTCGTCGGCGCACACCCGGCGCGCCGCCTCGGCGTCGAAGTCGCCGGCGAACACCGACACCCGCGCCCACAGCAGCCGCTCGGCGGGCTCGCACAGCTCGTGGCTCCACCCGACGGCGGTACGCAGCGCCTGGTGCCAGGGCGGGTCGGCCTCCTGGGTGAGCGCGGGGTCGTCCTCCAGGGTGGCGAAGCGGTCCTCCAGCCGGTCGGCCAGATGGCCCAGGGGCAGGTCGCGCAGCCGGGCCGCGGCCAGCTCGATCGCCAGCGGGATGCCTTCGAGCCTGCGGCACAGCCGGACGACGTCGTCGCGGTTGGTGTCGGTGATCTCGAAGGTCGGCATCGTCGCCGCGGCGCGCTCGACGAGCAGGGTCACGGCGTCATGGCCGAGCGGCGCGGTGGCGCCCGCGGCCGGCACCGGCAGCGGGTCGACCACGATCACCAGCTCGGGGCCCACCTCCAGCGGACGGCGGCTGGTCGCGAGGACGTGCAGGCCGGGCACCGCCGCGAGCAGCCCCTCGACGGTCGCCGCGCACGCCCCGACCAGGTGCTCGCAGGTGTCGAGCACGAGCAGCAGCTCGCGCCCGAACAGGTGCTCGGCCAGCACCTCGGACATGGGCCTGGTGGTCTGGTCGGTGAGCCGGAGCGCCTCGGCGATGGCGTGCGGCAGCAGGGTCCCGTCGTCCAGCGGCGACAGCTCCACCAGCCAGCAGCCGCCGGCGAAGTCGGGCCGCAGGTCGGCGGCGGCGCGCAGGGCCAGGCGGGTCTTGCCGACGCCGCCCACCCCGGTCAGGGTCACCAGCCGCGAACGCCGGCACGCCCTGCGCACCTGCTCCAACTCCGCGCCGCGGCCGATCAGGCTCGTGAGTTCCGCTGGAAGGTTGCCCGCCTGCCACTTACCTGCCATCGTGATCGCCACCTATCGGATGAAGTTGTGACAGCAGCTTGCCGGAACCTGATGCACTGCGTGACTAAAAGTGAGAAAGTAGCTACTCACCCTGTTCGCCGCGTCCGGAAAGAAGAAGCCGATATCCGGAGACACACCATGCGTTCACAGCGAGGCTGGTTCCTGCTGTTCCTGCTGGTCGAAGGGGTTGTCGCGCTCTATGTCACCTTCGGGCGCGCCGGTTTCGACCCGCTGACGGGGCTGCTCGTCCTCGCCCCTGCGACGGGGCTGGCGTCCGTGGCCTACCGGTTCCAGTGCGACCAGGAGCGCGAGTTGTCCCGGGTGCGGCAGATCGCCGAGCTGGCCCAGCAGGCGATCGTCCGGCCGCTGCCGCCCCGGCTCGGCGGCATGAGCCTGGCCGTCCACACCCGTTCTGCCACCGACCAGGCGCTGATCGGCGGCGACCTGCACGACGCGCTGGTCGCGCCCTCCGGGGTGCGGCTGATCGTCGGCGACGTCAAGGGCAAGGGCATGGAGGCCGTCCGCCTGAGCGCCGTCGTGCTGGCCTCCTTCCGGCGGCACGCGCCCGACGCGCCCGACCTGGTGACGCTGGCCACGGCGCTCGACGCCGACCTCGTCCCGCACCTGGGCGAGGAGGACTTCGTGACCGTCCTGCTGGCCGAGTTCGTGCCCGGCGAGGTGCGGCTGGTCAACTGCGGCCATCCGGCTCCCCTGCGCATCGGCCACCGTCTGGAGGCGCTGGAGCCGCCCGAGCCCTCGCCGCCGCTCGGCCTGTGCCCCGAGCCGCGGATGCGGCGCGCCGGGCTCGGCCTGTCCCAGCGGCTGCTGCTCTACACCGACGGCCTGAGCGAGGCCAGGGACGCCGACGGCGTTGAGTTCCCGCTCGACCAGCACGTCCGGCACGCCCTGGCCGCGCCCGGCCTCGACCACGCGCTGCCCAACCTGCTCGACCTGCTGGACGAGCACGCCGGCGACCTGCGCGACGACCTGACGCTGGTGCTGGTGCAACCGGTGCCCGCGCCGGACCCGGCCGAGCGCGCGGCCGGTCCCGCGCCGGACGGCCCGGCCGCCACCGCCCTTCCGGCCGACTCCCGCAAGGACGGCTTCTGAGGGAGGACCGCGGCGGGGGCCGCCGGGATCGGACCCCCTAAGGTGGGGACGTTCGTTGGCGGCGTCCCCGAGAGGAAGTTCCGGTGAGCGGTACCGGTGAGCTTGCCATACCCGAGTCGGTCGAGAGCGCGGGCCGTACCGGGCCGCCTTCGAGCCGGCCGGCGCGATGGCTGCTGCGGCACCAGGTCCAGCCCGTCGGCCCGGAGTCGGCCGAGGGTCACGGCGAGCCGCAGCCCTGGTGGAAGGTCATGTGCCTGACCGGCGTCGACTACTTCTCCACCCTGGCCTACCTGCCCGGCATCGCCGCGCTCGCGGCCGGCGCGCTGTCGCCGCTGGCCACGCTGCTCATCGTGGCGCTGACGCTGCTGGGCATGCTGCCGATGTACCGGCGGGTGGCCAAGGAGAGCCCGCACGGGCAGGGGTCGGTCGCCATGCTCGAACGCCTGCTGCCGTTCTGGCGGGGCAAGCTGTTCGTGCTGGTCCTGCTGGGGTTCGTGGCCACGTCGTGGATCATCACGATCACGCTGTCGGCCGCCGACGCCTCGGTGCACATCCTGGAGAACCCGTACTTCCCGAGCTTCCTGCACGGGCACGCGGTGATCATCACCGTGGTGCTGCTGGTGGTGCTCGGCGGGGTGTTCCTGATGGGCTTCACCGAGGCGGTCGGCGTCGCCATCCCGCTGGTGGCGCTGTTCCTGCTGCTCAACGCGGTCGTCGTGGCCGTCGGGTTCGCCGACGTGGCGGCCGAGCCGGAGACCCTGTCACGCTGGACGGACGCGCTGCTCAACGGGCGCGGCGGCTTCACCGGGCTGGTCGGCCCGGCGGTGCTGGCCTTCCCGCTGCTGGTGCTGGGCCTGTCCGGGTTCGAGACGGGCGTCAGCATGATGCCGCTCGTGGCCGCCCAGGGCGACGACCCCGAGCAGCGGCTGCGCTCGCGCATCGGCAACACCCGCAAGCTGCTGACCGTGGCCGCGCTCATCATGAGCGTCTACCTGATCGCCACCAGCTTCGTCACGACCGTGCTCATCCCGGCCGAGCAGTTCGCGCCGGGCGGGCAGGCCAACGGCCGGGCGCTGGCGTACCTGGCGCACGAACGGCTCGGCGAGGGCTTCGGCACGGTCTACGACGTCAGCACCATCCTCATCCTCTGGTTCGCCGGCGCCTCGGCCATGGCGGGCCTGATCAACATCGTGCCGCGCTACCTGCCCTCGTACGGCATGGCGCCCGAGTGGGGCAAGGCCGTCCGGCCCGTCGTGCTGGTCTACACGGCCATCTGCGTCCTGCTCACCCTGGCCTTCAACGCCGACGTCGACGCCCAGGCCGGCGCGTACGCCACCGGCATCCTGGCCATGATGGTCTCCGGCGCGGTGGCGGTGACCATCTCGGCCGTCCGCCACCGCCAGACCCCGGCCGTCGTGGGCTTCGCCGTGCTGACCCTGGTGCTGGTCTACGCGCTGGTGGAGAACATCAGGGAGAAGCCCGACGGCATCACCATCTCGGCGTTCTTCATCCTCGGCATCGTCGCGATCTCGCTGATCTCGCGGGTGTCGCGCACGACCGAGCTGCGGGCCGACCGGATCGAGTTCGACGAGACGGCCCGCCGGTTCGTCACCGACTCGCTGAACCACGACGGCGCGCTCAACATCATCGCCAACCGGCGCGGTCCCGGTGACGCGGCCGAATACCTGGCCAAGGAGAGCGAGCAGCGGTCCATGAACCCGGTGCCGGGCCGGGCCGACGTGCTGTTCCTGGAGATCGACGTCATCGACCCGTCCAGCTTCAGCGACGTGCTGCGGGTGCGCGGCGTCGAGGTCGACGGCCACCGCGTGCTGCGCGCGGAGAGCCCGGCGGCGCCCAACGCGATCGCGGCCGTGCTGCTGGCGCTGCGCGACGGCACCGGGGTGCGGCCCCACTGCTACTTCGAGTGGGCCGAGGGTTCGCCGATGGTGCACCTGCTGCGTTACCTCATCCTGGGCCGCGGCGACACCGCGCCGGTCGTCCGCGAGATCATCCGCAAGGTCGAGCCCGAGCCGCAGCGGCGGCCCGGCATCCACGTCGGCGGCTGACCGGCCGCGACCGGTCCAGGGCCGGTCCAGGGCCGCTCCAGGGCCGGTCCAGGGCCGGTTCGGGGTCGCGTCAGGGCCAGCGGGTGCGCAGCCAGGAGAGGGTGGCGCGGCGGGAGCGTTCGCGACGGTCGCGCAGCGCCGGCGGCGCGGGCGCGGTGGCCGAGCGCGTCCAGTAGCCGAGGAGGGCGACCAGGAGGGCGTCCACCTGGTCGGCGGGCGCCCGGCGGCCGAGCGGGTGCGTGGTGAGCAGGCGCTCTGGGTCACGCGGCCCGAGGTCCGACTGCAGCAGCAGGCAGACCAGGTCGGCCCAGGCCGGGCCGGTGCAGGCACGCCCCCAGTCCACCAGGCTTGCGGTCCCGTCGCGGTCGATGAGGATGTTGTCGAAGCGCGGGTCGAAGTGCAGCAGCGTGCCGCCGGTGACCAGGGCGGTCCAGCGGCGTTCGACCGCGGCCAGGCGGGGCAGGCGGGCGCGTTCCCAGGCTCCGGCGCGGGCGGGGTCGAGGGTGTTCCACAGCTCGCAGCGTCCCGACATGCGCCCGGCCAGCGTGGGCAGGCCCTCCAGCGGGGACGGGGTCAGCTCGCGGGCGCACGCGGTGAGCAGGGCGAGCGCGGCGGCCAGCTCGTCGTCGTGCCAGGGCTCGTGCGGGATCCGGCCGGGCGCGACCTCCGAGCAGAGCAGGACCCACCCCGCCGCCTCGCAGGAGAACAGGAACCGGGGGGCGGGCACGCCCGGCGGCAGGGCCGCGCCCACCACGGCCTCCGCCCGGTAGTCGGCCGCGTGCGGCGAACCGGCGGGCACGGCCTTGACGAACACCCGGCCGCCGCCGGCGAGCGTGAGCACGCCGCGCACGCCGCCGGTGAAGCCGCCGTGCCGCTCCGCGAAGCCGGCCGCCGCCCGCCCGAGCCGCCGCTCGACCTCCCGGACGAGAGCACCGGGCAGGTCCTCCCACCCGAGCGGCCCGGTCCGGTTGCCGGGCAGGTCGTGCCGTTCGGGCGGAGTCGTCCGATTGCCGGGCAGGTCGTGCCGTTCAGGCGGAGTCGTCCGATTGCCGGGCGGGTCGTGCTGTTCAGGTGGTGTCATCCGGTTGCCGGGCCTCCTGGAGGTCGGGCTGGGCGGCGTCGCGGTCGAGGCCCAGCAGGGCGAGGCGGAAGCGGGCGCAGCGCGCTTCGAGCTCGCGCTCGTCGTCGAGGATCCACTGTTCGATCATGGTCATCCAGTGAACACACCGGCCGCCGGGGGCCGGCCGACTTGGCGCAGTCTTTTCACTGGAGCAACTCGACCGTGCCGCGCTCGCCGTCCACGCGGACGCGGTCGCCGTCGCGCAGCCGCATGGTGGCGTTGCCGGTGCCGACCACGGCCGGGATGCCCAGCTCGCGGGCCACGATCGAGGCGTGCGACAGCGGCGCGCCCATGTCGGTGACGACGGCGGCCGCGCGCGGGAACATGGGGGTCCAGCCGACGTTCGTCAGGGTCGTCACCAGGATCTCGCCGGACGCCAGCCGGTCGCCGTCCTCCGGGCCGGCGATGACCCTGGCCACGCCCTCGACCACGCCCGGCGCGCCGGGGAACCCGGTCACGGTGTCGCTGACCGGGACGTCGAAGCCGCGGGCGTCGTAGACGTCGGCCCGGCGGCCCGGGTCGGCGGCCCACCGGACGGGGTCGAACCGGCCGACGATCACCGTCGGGTACGGCGGCAGCGCGGCGTACCGGTCGTGGGTCGCCCGCCGGACCGGGATCCGGGCCAGGGCCGAGGCGTCGCCGCGCAGCACGTCGAGGATCTCCTCCAGGTAGAGGTGGAACAGGTCGTCGCCGTGCCCGGTCAGCTCCCCGGCGCGCACCACGAACGCCCGCAGCACCCAGAAGGCCCGGATGTTCTCCGAGCGGGCGCTCTCCCGGTCGCGGACGACCGCGTTCCACCGCCGTACCCGGGCGCGCATCCGGGCCTCCTTGCCGGGGTAGCGGGCGGCGAACCGGGCCCACGCCTCCTGCCTGGCCTTCTCCTGCCGGGCCAGCAGCGCCTCGGTGCCGGCCCGCAGATCGCGCAGGCCGGCGAGCTGGGCGTCGATCCAGGCCGGGTCCTCGCCGGGCCGGGGCCTTGAGACCTCGAACTCGTGCGGGCCGCGGTGCCCGTAGGCCAGCGCGAACTCCTCCCTGCTGATCTCGCCCCTGGCCAGCCGGCCCAGGCCCAGGACGGGCCCGAGGCTGGCCAGCTCGCCGTCGGCGTTGACGCCGGTGAGCATGGCCTCGGCGTCTGCCTCGCCCATCAGCCTGCGCAGCCGGTCGCGGGTCCAGACCAGCGTGGCGCCGCCCTGGCGGCCGGCGGCCTCCAGCATGCGGCTGGAGGTGACCAGGTGGGGCTCGATGGCGGACGTCCACAGGTCGGCCAGCTCGGGGCCGCCGGTCGTGGCGGCGACGCGTTCGCGCAGCTCCTCGCAGCGCTGCCGGGAGGTGGCGAGGAAGGCCGGCAGGTCCTTGATGTTCCGGCGCACCCGCCGCTGGAGGGTGACGGCCATCGGCAGGACGCGCCGGACGATCTCCCAGCGGGACAGCCGCACCAGCGGCACCTCCAGGCCGGCCGGCAGCCTGCCGAAGACCTGCTCGACCGCGCCCAGCCTGCTCCGCATGCCCAGGGCCGCGGCGATGGAGTGGACGACGCTGAGGTTCATGTAGAAGCGGCCGCCGATGTTGCCCACCAGGTCGAACCCGGGCAGCGCCGAGGCCGACATGGCCTCGTGGATGAAGATCCGGACGAACGACCAGGTCGCCGGCGTCATCACGTCGGGGATGGCCTCGCCCAGGTTGCCCGCGGTCCACAGGTAGTCGCCCTTGAGGCTGTCGTTCCACTCCTCGACCTGCGGTTTCAGGCCGGTGATCGGGCGGGCCTGGAGGATCGCGAACGTGCCGTCGCGCCTGGCCCACTCGACGTCCATGGGCATGCCGTACAGGGCCTGGACGCGTTCGCCGAGCGCGGCCAGCTCCACCGCCTGCGCCGCGTCGAGCACGGGAGCGCGGCGCAGCTCCTCGGGCACGGGCTCCTCGCGGGTGCCGCTCGCGGTGCGCACGGTCATGACGGTCTTGTCGGCGACCCGCGAGCCGGTGACCCGGCCGCCGGACAGGGTGATCGTGTCCGGCGTGACCTGCCCGCCGACGACGGCCTCGCCGAGCCCCCAGGACGCGTTGACCACGATCTCGTCGCGCGCGCCGGTGACCGGGTCGGCGGTGAACATGATCCCGGCCGCGTCGGCGTCCACCAGCTCCTGGACGACCACCGCCAGGGCCACGTCGTCGTGCGGGACGCCGTTGCGCTCGCGGTAGGCGACGGCGCGCGGGTTCCACAGCGAGGCCCAGCAGCGGCGGACCGCCTCCAGCAGGCCGTCGGCCCTGACGTTGAGAAAGGTGTCCTGCTGCCCGGCGAACGACAGCTCGGGCAGGTCCTCGGCGGTGGCCGAGGAGCGCACGGCCACCGCGACGTCGTCGCCGAGCGCGGCGTGCGCGGCCCGGATCTCCTCGGCCAGGCCGGCCGGGATCTCGTGCGCGGCGAACAGCGCGCCGGGGTCGCCGCCGGCGGCGATCTCGTCGGCGAACGCCGCCACGAACGACCGGTACGCCCGCGTCGTGACGACGAACCCGCCGGGCACCGGCAGCCCCGCCCTGACCAGCCGGGCCAGCGAGGCGCCCTTGCCGCCCGCGGTGCCGAGGTCGGCGGCTTCGTCGTCGAGGGGGATGACTGCCTTCATTGCACGCGCTCCTTGGCCGGGCTCATGGATGTCGCCAGTTTGCGCCGGGCGACGTCGGCGAGGGCGTCGAGGAGGTCGAGCGTGGCCCGCGCGACGGCGGCGGCGTCGTCGGGCGGCAGCGCGCGTCCGGTGCCCACCGCGCGCTCGACGGTCTCGGCCAGCAGATCGGCGACGCGGTCGTCGGGCAGCCGCTCCGACTCCGGCTGAGCGCCGGGCAGGAACATGAAGCCGTAGAAGATCGAGCCGATCACCGTGACGTGCTCGGCCGGCTCGGCGCGCACGGCGCCCAGCCGGACCAGCTCGCGCAGGTAGGCGTCGAAGGGGCCGCCGAGTTCGAGGCCGCCGGCCGCCGGGCCCTGCCGCTTGAGCCGGGTGAGCTTGCCGAGCACCTCGGAGTCGTCGAGCAGCACCGCGTGCAGCAGCGGCCGGTGCAGCAGCGCCGAGGCCAGGCTCCCGAACAGCTCGCCGAGGGTGGCGGGCGCGCGGTCGCGCACCCGGTCCAGCATGAGCACCCGCTCGCGCCGCAGCAGCGCGGCGAACAGTTCCTCGCGCGTCTTCCAGTGCAGGTAGATCGTGCCCTTGGCGACCCCGGCGCGCCTGGCGACGTCGTCGACGGTGGTCTTGTCGTAGCCCCAGCGCAGGATCAGCTCGGCGGCGGCGTCGAGGATCCGGTGGGCGCGCTCGGCCTGCCGCGCGGGGTCCTGCGGCGGCCTGCCCGCTCTGGCCATACGTCGTCCTCCAATTGTTTGACTGGATGAGCTTATGTGGTCACGTAATTGATGGCAAGGCCGGATCTCCCGTACGCCGCCGGGAAGGGGCCGCCGGGCCGTAGCGTGGGGGGCATGGGCAAGGCGTTCTGGATCGACCAGGAGTTCGACAGGGACCGTGACGGGCGCTACGCCGTGCACGTGCGCAAGAACCTCGACGAGTTCGAGTGGGGGGACATCGCGCCGGTCAGGTTCGCCTGCGCGGCCTGGCGGCTGGCCACCCCGCCCGCCCTCACCCCCGGCTACGTGCGCTGGGACCGCCGCGTCCTGGAGGCCACCTGCCACCGCAACACCTGGGACGGCACCCTGTTCGCGCGCGTCCGGATCGTCTCGCCGCCGCCCGCCGAGCTGACCAGGTCGCGCGCCTGGTGGCGCGACCGCGGCTGGCTGGGCTGGCAGGAGACCTTCGGCCAGTACGTCGAGCCGAGCCAGCAGGACCTCGCCCGCATCCCGTTCCTGCGCGCCACGCTGCTCGTCGAGGCGCCCGTGCCCCTCGGCGACCTCCCGCCGGAGCCCGAGGGGCCGCACGACGAGGTCGAGCAGCGTGCCCACCGGGCCGTGCTCGTGCTGGTCCGCGAGCTCAACGCGCTGGTCGCCCCGGTGCTCGACCAGCTCGGGTAGCCCGCCGGCCAGCATGCCCGGTGCCCCCGTGGGTAGCGGGAGGCTCATGAGATTTCCGTTCGTCGTGACGGCGCTCCTCCTGGCGGCCGTCGGCTGCGCCGTGGACACGACGTCCCCCGCCCGCGCGGCCGAGCAGTTCCACGCGGCCCTGGCGGCGCACCAGGAGGACGCCGCGTGCGGGCTGCTGGCCAGGACCACCGCCGAGAAGCTGCCCGACCGCGGCCAGACCTGCGCCCAGGCGCTGGGCGACCTCAAGCTGGGGCCCGGCGGCGCGGTCACCGAGGTGAACGTGTGGGGCAAGGAGGCCCAGGTGCGGCTGGCCGGCGACACCCTGTTCCTGCACCGCTTCGACGACGGCTGGCGGGTCAAGGCCGCGGGCTGCCGACCCGTGCACGACCTGCCCTACGAATGCGAGGTGGAGGACTGATGCGGGTGATGTTCACGCTGACCCTGCTCGTCATCGCGGCGGGGCTGGCCTGGTTCCTGGCCATGGGGTGGGCGCGGTTGTGAAGTGGTTGAAGGAGAACTCCCTCTCGCTGGCCTTCCTGGTCATGTTCCTGCTGGCGCTCGGCGGGCAGGCGGTGGCGGGCATGCTGCAGTTCAACGACGTGCAGCTGGTCCAGGGCGCCGACCCGGTGTCGTTCGCCGAGTACGTGACCTCCTCCGACTTCGCCGTGGACGTGGCCGAGAACTGGCAGTCGGAGTATTTGCAGTTCTTCCTGTACATCATGCTGACCGTCTGGCTCGTCCAGAAGGGCTCCCCCGAGTCCAAGAAGGTGGAGGACGCCGGGGCCGAGTCGGACGAGGAGCAGCAGGTCGGCGCGTACGCCACCAGCTACTCCCCCGCCTGGGCCAAGGCCCGCGGCGCCCGGCTGTGGCTGTTCAGCAACTCGCTCGGGCTGGTGATGGGGGCCATCTTCGTGCTGTCGTGGCTGGCCCAGTCGGTGGCGGGCCAGGCGGCCTACAACTCCGAACGGCTCGGCGACCTGCGCGACCCCGTCTCGTGGGGCCAGTACGTGACCTCCGCCGAGTTCTGGAACCGCAGCCTGCAGAACTGGCAGTCGGAGCTGCTGGCCGTGTTGTCGATGGTGGTGCTGTCGGTCTACCTGCGTCAGCGCGGCTCGCCCGAGTCGAAGCCGGTCGGCGCCCCGCACGCGGCCACGGACGTCGAGGGCTGACCGGTCAGCACGGCCACGACGCGGGTGCCCGGCGCGAACGCCCCCCGCCGGGCCAGGTCGAGGACGCCGTAGAGCATCTTGGCCACGTAGACGCCCTCGACCCGGTGCTCGGCGGCGAACCGGTCGAGGGCGGGGGTCGAGCGGGCGTAGCCGCCGAAGTGGTGGTCGAGGTCGAGCGACCAGTTCGTCCAGGTGCGGCCGTAGGCCTCGCGCTGGAGCCGGGCCACCTCGCCGGCCAGGAAGCCGGCCCCCTTGAGCACCGCGAAGCCCAGCGCCCGCCTGCCCTCGGGCAGCCCGGCCGAGATGCCGGCCAGCGTGCCGCCGGTGCCGACCGGGCAGCAGACGACGTCGTAGTCGACGTCGATCTCGGGCGGCAGCTCGGCGCAGCCGCGCACGGCCGCGGCGTTGCTGCCGCCCTCGGGCAGGATGGCGACGTCGCCCCACCGCTCCCGCAGCCGGGCCTGCACCTCGGGCGTGTGCTTGAGCCGGTAGGTGGCGCGGTCGAGGTAGGTGAGGGTCATCCCGCAGGAGGCGGCGAAGGCGAGCGTGGGGTTGAGCGGCAGGTGCTCCTCGCCCCTGATCACCCCGATCGTCTCGATGCCGTGCAGCCTTCCCGCCTGGGCCACGGCCCTGATGTGATGGGAGTACGCCCCGCCGAAGGTGAGCAGCCGCCGATGGCCCAGGTTGTACTTGAGCTTGCGCCGCTTGTTGTCGTCGTGCATCAGGAACACCCGGACCTGGCCGAGCGCTGGATCCAGGAGCTCCTCCATGGCGCTAGTCTACGGTCGGGCCTTTGTTGAGGAGTGTTGGATTATGCGCGTTGCTGAAGCTTTTCGTGCCGCCTTCGGTGCCGATCCCCGGACGGTCTGGCGCGCGCCCGGCCGGGTCAACCTGATCGGCGAGCACACCGACTACAACGACGGTTTCGTCCTGCCCTTCGCGGTGCCGTGGGGAGTGAGCGCCGCCGTCACCCCGCGCGCCGACCAGACCGTCCGGCTGCTGTCCCTCCAGTCCTCCGGCGGCCCGATCGAGCTTTCGGCCAGGGAGGAGGCGACCGGCTGGGCCCGCTACGCGGTGGGCGTCCTGGCCATGCTCGGCGACCGGGTCGCCGGCGCGGACATCGCGATCGACGGCGACGTGCCCCAGGGCGCGGGGCTCAGCTCCAGCGCCGCGCTGGAGGTGGCCGTCGCCTCCGCGCTGAACGACGTCCACGGGCTCGGCCTGACGCCGATGGAGATCGCGCTGCTCAGCCAGCGGGCCGAGAACGACTTCGTCGGCATGCCGTGCGGGATCATGGACCAGGCCGCCTCGGCGCTGTGCGAGGAGGGCCACGCGCTGTTCCTCGACTGCCGCTCGCTCGGCTCCAGGAAGATCCCCCTCGACCTGGCCGCCGAGGGCCTGAGCATCCTCATCATCGACACCCAGGTCCACCACGAGCACGCCGGCGGCGAGTACGCCAAGCGCCGCGCCGAGTGCGAGTCCGCCGCCCGCAAGCTGGGGGTGGAGTCCCTGCGCGACGTCACCGACCTGGCCGCGGCCCTCGACCGGCTCCAGGGCGACGAGCGCAAGCGCGTCATGCACGTCGTCACCGAGAACCACCGCGTCGAGGCCCTGGTCGGCCTGCTGCGCGCGGGCAAGGTCACCGAGATCGGCGCCCTGCTCAACGCCTCCCACCTGTCGCTGCGCGACCAGTACGAGGTCTCCTCGCCGGAGCTCGACGTGGCCGTGGAGGCCGCCTTCCGCGGCGGGGCCCGCGGCGCCAGGATGACGGGCGGCGGCTTCGGCGGCTCGGCCATCGCCCTGGTCCCGGACGACCGCCTGGACGGCGTGCGCGAGTCGGTCTCGGCCGCCTACGCCGAGCGCGGCTTCCAGGCCCCGCGTTTCCTGGCCGCCACCGCCGCCAAGGGCGCCCACCGCCTGGCCTGAGCCGGTCAGGGCGTGCGGGCCGCCCCCGCCCGTGCCAGGTTGACCCCGCTGGCGATCACCCCGATGTGGCTGAACGCCTGCGGGTAGTTGCCCGCGAACGCGCCCGTGGCCGGGTCGATCTGCTCCGGGAGCAGGCCGAGCGGGCCGGCGCGGGCGCACAGGGAGGCGTACAGCTCCTCGGCGCGGGCCCGGTGGCCTTGCAGGATGAGGTTGTCCACCAGCCAGAAGCTGCACAGCAGGAAGGCGCCCTCGTCGCCGGGCAGGCCGTCCGGCGACTGGTCGTGCAGGTAGCGGTAGAGCAGGCCGTCACCGGCGGACAGGCGTTCGGCGACGGCGGCGGTGGTCGCCGCCATCCGCGGGTCGTCGGCCGGCACGACCTTGCGCAGCGGCAGCGCGAGCAGGCTGGCGTCCAGGCCGCCGTCGCCGTCGAGGTGCTCGCTCAGGCACTGCGCGTCCTCGTCCCACGCCTGCTCCAGGATCAGCCGGCGCAGCTCCTCGGCGGTGGCGCGCCATCGGGCGATCGGACCGGCCAGGCCCAGCCGTTCGCCGATGGCCGCGGCCCGGTCGAGCGCCACCTGGCACATGCCCGCCGAGTAGGTGAAGACCCGGCCCTGGCTGCGTACCTCCCAGATGCCCTGGTCGGGCTGCCGCCAGCTGTGCGCGGCGGCCTCGGCCAGCGCCGACAGCCCCGACCACAGCGCGGGCTGCAGGTCGCGGCCGGGCAGCAGCCACTGGTCGGCGCAGTCCAGCACCTCGCCGTACACGTCGTGCTGGCGCTGGTCGGCCGCGCCGTTGCCCCACCGCACCGGCGCCGAGCGCCGGTAGCCCTCCAGGTCGGCGTCGAGGACCTCCTCGGGTACGGGGTCGCCGCGCAGCGTGTACATGATCCGCGGCTGGCCGCTCTGCTCGAAGGCGTCGAGGACCCAGCCGAGGAAACCGTCGGCCTCCTCCGCGAAGCCGACGCGGCGCAGCGCGAAGACGGCGTAGGCGGCGTCGCGGATCCAGGTGTAGCGGTAGTCCCAGTTGCGCACCCCGCCGACGGGCGCCGGCAACGAGGACGTCGGCGCCGCGACCAGCGAGCCGTTCACCCAGTCGTCGCACAGCTTCAGCGTGATCACCGAACGCCGGACCAGCGCCTCCTGCGGCCCCTGGTAGGTGCACGCGCCCATCCAGCGCCGCCAGGCGTCGGCGGTCTGCCGCACCATCGACTCGGGGTCGAACCGGTGGTGACGGTGGATGCGTCCCCACGACAGCACCAGGTCCAGGCGCTCGCCCTCCTGGAGGTCGTGCACGGTGCGCAGCCCGGTCAGCGGCCGGTTGGAGCGCAGGTGCAGCCGCAGGTCGGGCCGGCGGGACGCGCGCACCTCCAGGCCGCTGCCGAGCATCCGGGCCTGCCCGCCGCCGCGCGGCGCCAGCTCGGCCCGCAGGCGCACGTCCCCCGCCAGGACGACCGCGGACCTGACCAGCTCGCCCCGTCCGCCGCCGGCGTCGTCGCTGAGGTCGGCGCCGGCGCGCAGGACCAGCGCGTCGGTGATCCGGACCACGCCGGACGGGCCGCGCAGCTCGGTGACCAGCACGGCGGTGTCCGGCTCGTAGTACTGCCTGGCCTCGCGCAGGTCGTCGGCCGTCAGCGTGAAGCAGCCGCCGCGCTCACGGTCGAGCAGGCCGCACAGCAGCGGGTCGCTGTCGAAGCGCGGCAGGCACAACCACGGGATCGAGCCGTCGAGGGCGACCAGCGCCGCCGTCGTGCCGTCGCCGATGAGCCCGAGGTCCTCCAGCGCCGGGTAGCCCTCCCGGTGGCGCACCGGGCGGAAGGGTGGATCGAGATCGAGCATGGCCGCCGTTCTCCTCCGAGGTCCTCACGTGAAGGTGATCATCACCTTCACCACGTCGTCGAGCTTCTTGTCCGAGACCTCGAAGGCGCGTTCCATCTCCGCGAAGGGGAACGTGTGGGTGGTCAGCGGCGTGGGATCGACGCGGCCGCCCTCCAGGACGCGCAGCAGGCGTTCCATGCGCAGCCGCCCGCCCGGGCACAGGCCGGTCGTGATCTTCTTCTCGGCCATGCCGACGCCCCACTCGACGCGCGGGATGCGGACGAACTCGCCCTGGCCGTAGTAGCCGGTGTTGGAGACCGTCCCGCCCGGCTTGACGATTTTGATCGCGGTCTGGAAGGTGGCGTCCGCGCCGAGCGCCTCGATGGCGGTGTCCACGCCCTGCCCGCCGGTCAGGCGGAGCACGCCCTCGACGACGTCCTCGGCGCTGAAGTCGACGATCTCGTCGGCGCCGAAGTCGCGGGCCAGTCGCTTGCGGCGGGGCACCGACTCGACCCCGATGACCAGGCCCGCGCCGCGCAGCCGGGCGCCCGCGGTGGCCATGAGGCCCACCGGGCCCTGGGCCAGCACGGCGACCGCCCCGCCGATGGGGATGTCGCCGTTCTCGGCGCCCATGAACCCGGTCGAGAGCATGTCCGCGCAGTAGACGGCCGTCTCGTCCGGCACCCCGTCGGGGATCTTCGCCATGTTGGCGTCGGCCTCGTTGACGTGGAAGAACTCGGCGAAGACGCCGTCCTTGGAGTTGGCGAACTTGAACCCGCCGAGCGGGCCGCCCGACTGCGACGGATGGCCGTTCTGGCAGGCGAGATCGCCCCAGTCGGGGGTGATGGCCCCCACCAGGACGCGGTCGCCCGGCCGGAAGTCGCGCACCTCCTCGCCCACTTCGTGCACCACGCCGACGCCCTCGTGCCCGAGCGTGAGATCGGCGCGCGGCCCGATGCCGCCCTGGACGGTGTGGGAGTCGGAGGTGCAGATGAGGGCGGTGGTGGTGCGGACGACGGCGTCGCGCGGACCCGGCCGCGGCACCGGTTTGTCCATGAAGCCGACCCGGCCGATCTCCTTCATGACGAAAGCCTGCACCGCGCCCCCCGAACGTGCCCCCGCTGGACGTCCCCCACGCCCCGGCCTGGCCGCGGACCCTTCGGACACGCCCAGCCCTACCCGGCGGGGATCGCCGTCTAACCTCGGCGCGCTCCGCTCGTACCCCCTCCGGCCTGCGGTTTCACAGCGCCGGGAAGTCCGGCGGGCGACGCTCCAGGAAGCTGGCGACGCCCTCGGCGAAGTCGGGCCGCCCGAAGGAGGCCAGCATCTCGTGGACGGCCTTCCTGGCCGACTCCTCCAGGGTGACGTCCCAGTCCTGCCACACCTGCCGCTTGATCACCGCCATGGACGCCGGCGAGCTGTGCACGGCCAGTTCCCTGGCGTACTCCTGGGCCTGCGCCAGCAGCGACTCCCCCGGCACCGCGCGGTTGGCCAGCCCCAGCTCGTACGCCTCCCGCCCGCTGAACACCCGGCCCGACAGCAGGACGTCCATGGCCCGCTGCTGGCCCATGACCCGGGGCAGCACCCAGGACAGGCCGTACTCGGCGACCAGGCCGCGGCGCGGGAAGGCGGTCGTCCACTTGGCCTCCTCGGCCGTGAAGACCAGGTCGCAGACGAGCGCGTGCACCATGCCGAGCCCGGCGCAGGCGCCGTTGACCGCGGCGATGATCGGCTTGCCGATGGTCGTGGGGAAGGTGTTGGGACGGGGGTCGGGGGTCTCGTCGTAGGAGCCGGTCTGGATGGCGGCGAGCGTCCTGAAGTCGGCGCCGGCGCAGAAGCCCTTGCCTGCGCCGGTCACCACGATCGCCCGGACGTCGGGGTCCTTCTCGGCCTCGGCCAGCAGGTCGAAGTAGCGCCGGCCCATGGCGTCCGTCCAGGCGTTGAGCGTGTCGGGACGGTTGAAGGTCAGCGTGAGCACGCCCCGGTCCGACGATGAGAGCACGAGTTCCGCCATGCGCTAACCGAACCATGTTCTGGGCGGGGCTGGCAAGCGCGTCAGCGGGCGGGGTGGCGGTGCACGTACGCGGGGGTCAGCTCGCAGGTGTCGTAGTAGCGGTGGAAGACCGGGGTCGCGCCGCCCGACAGCGGCGGCACGATCCACGACCAGTCGGCCGGGCAGCGCCGTCCGGCGCGCTCCTCGCGTTCCAGGTGGGTCAGGAAGCGCCGGGACTCGGTGTGGTGGTCGGTGATCGTCACCCCCGCCCGTTCGAAGGAGTGCAGCACCGCCACGTTGAGCTCGACCAGCGCGTGGTCGCGCCAGAGCGAGCGCTCGGTGGAGGTGTCCAGGCCGAGGTGCTTGGCCACCTCGGGGAGCAGGTCGTACCGGTCGGAGTCGGCCAGGTTGCGCGCCCCGATCTCGGTGCCCATGTACCAGCCGTTGAACGGCGCGCACGGGTAGCAGACGCCACCGATCTCCAGGCACATGTCCGAGATGACCGGCACGGCGTGCCAGCGCAGCCCCAGCTCCGCGAACCACGCGTACTCGGGATGCAGCAGCGGCACCTCCAGCACGGCGTCGCCCGGCAGGTTGCACACCAGCGGGTCGCCGAGCCCGGCCCGCACGACCAGCGGCAGCACGTCGAACCGGCCCGGCCCGCCGCGCCAGCCCAGTTCCTTGGCCAGGTCGGTGAGCTCGGCGTTGCGCGGGTCGCCGAGGACGCCGCCGCCGTTCAGCCGGTGCCCGGCGTAGCGGACGAGCTGGTCGTTGAGCACCCGGGGGCCCGGCATGGCCGGGGTGTCCGGGGCGAAGACGGTGACGGTGGGCCTGATGCGCCCCTCCCCCGTCGCCTCGCGCAGGTGCGCCACGCACTCGACCGCCACGCCCTCGGCCGTCGTCACCTCCCGCCGGTCGCGCACCTTCAGCGAACGCCAGTACAGGCGTCCGATGCACCGGCCGCTGTTGCGCCAGGCGACCCGGGCGCCGAACTCCAGCTCCTCGAAGGTGTGGACGTAGGTGCCGTGGCGGGCGACGTCTCTGGCGACGTCGCGCAGCCGGGCGGCCAGGCCGCCGGCGGAGGGGTTCTCGGCGTGGAAGAGCCTGATGAATCGCTCCGCCTCGCGGAGGTCCGTGGTGCGCTCGAACAGCGCGTGCACGGCATGCACATCGAAGGGACGCAGTGACCTGATCCAGGTACGCACGCGGCAACCAACATTTCGCTCAGCGGAGCGCCCCGCCGATTCCGGGTCGGCGGCACGTCCTGCCGGCGGCGCCCTCTCCACGCCCCCGTCACGACTTCCCGCGGCTACCGGCCGCACCCGGCCGGCTCCCCCATCTTGCCGCCGCGAACGCCCGTTGTCCCGCGTAACGCCAAAATCGGTAACTCACCCACTACAACGCGTGAATCCCTCTCCTTTCAGGACATGCCCTCGTCGGCTCGCGGCGGTGTGCCCTGATCGCTCAGGGTTTCGGATCATCGGCGATCCGTGACTCTTCGAGCGCGTCGGAGATCCGCTGCGTCAGTTCCCGCACTTCCTCGCCCCGAACGCCACCCAGAGCGTGAGACGCCCGATGATCTGCCGCGCCCTGGCACGCGTCAGGCCCGCCGGCGGAGTGCGGCCCTGCTCCGGGGTGAGGGGTGCTTCAGACGTGGTCAACGGCTTCTCACGGAGTGAGGAGGACGTCACTGGAACCGCTGCGGATGTACAACTTCCCAATGAGGGTGTCAGCGAGATGATTTCCTGGAGCCCTCAGCGAGGGGACGTCTCCATGGAACGACTCAGGCCCTCCCACCTGTCTCGGTGAGAGGGCCTGAGTTGCTGCCTGACTACAGCTCCCGCGATAGGACTCGAACCTATAACCTGCCGGTTAACAGCCGGCTGCTCTGCCGTTGAGCTACGCGGGATCGAACGTTCGCCCTGCTGGTCGGGCTTGTTGGGCCCTTCCGTCGTGCGCAGGAATAGATTAGCGCACTCTTGGAGTGCGTGTCGCATCGCAACTGGGGTAGGCCGGGAGACAGCGGAGGTGCAAGATGCGTTATCGGATGACATTTGCGGTCGGTCTGGCTGTCGGTTACGTGCTCGGCAGCAGGGCGGGCCGCGAGCGGTACGAACAGATCAAGCGGGCGGCCCAGCGCGTGGCCGACAGCCCGAGGGTCCAGGAGGCCGCGGGGGTGGTCGGCGCCCAGGCGTCGAGGCTGGCCGGGGCGGCCAGGGAGAAGGTGGGCGGGACGCTTCAGGAGAAGATCCCGTTCCTCGGCTCCGACGGCCACCACAGGTCCGGCAGCGGCTGGCCCGAGGAGGAGGATCTCGCGGAACGGAAGTCCCGCGAGACCGGCATCCCCTACTGAGGGCCCGGCCCTGAGATCGGCCCCGAGATCCGGCGCGGCACGGACGTGTGATCCCTCACACGCCCATGCTGCGCCGGACGCCTTCCAGGGCCTGTTCGGCCTGCGCGCGCAGGCCCGGGTCCGTCGGATCGAGCCCGTCGTCGAAGACGAGCGTCCAGCCCAGCACCTCGCCGCCCGGCGGACGCCTGGCCACCAGCCGGACGCCGCCGCGCCCCGGCAGGCTGACGCGCTTGTTGACCACGATGGTGGAGTTCACCCGCTCGCGCACGGTCTCGGGCACCATCCGCGGTTCGGCGACGCGCTCGAAGTGACGGACGCCGCCGGTGGTGACGACCCGCAGCCCCTCGTCGTCCCAGGACGCCTTGTCGATCTCCTCGTACGGCACCCGCGTCCCGTCCGACAGGAACAGGGCGAGGTTGGTGGCCACCAGGTGACCGTCGGCGGTCTCGGTGAACGTCAGCACCCGCTCCCCCAGCCGGGTGTCCAGGGATCGGCGCACGTCGGCGGGCAGGCGGCGAAGAATGCTCATATCTCCACGGTATCGGCGAGCAGGTCGAGGGTGAGCGCCGCGCTCCAGGAGAAGTCCCTGCACCCGCGCCCGCTGCCGTCGAACGGGTCGAAGCACTCGCGGAACCCGGCCTGCCGGACCAGCCGCAGGGTGCCGTTGGCGAGCTGCCGGCCGAGCTGGTCGAGCGAGTGGACGGCGGCGGCCCGGCGTAACAGCCAGTTGGTGTTCACCCAGGACGGCCCGCGCCAGTAGCGGGTGCGGTCGAACTGGGCGGCGCGGATCTCGCAGCTCGGCACCGGGTAGCCGGTCGCGCCCATGAACCGGGCCGACTCCAGCACCTCGACGCAGGCGTGCAGGTGGTCGCTGGGCAGCCCGGGATCGAGCAGCGGCCCGAACGCGCCCACCGTGCAGACCTTGATCAGCCGGCCGGAGCGCAGGTCAAGGGGGTAGAAGCAGCCGTCCCAGAGCCGGTCGAGCATGGCCTGCCTGATGCGTTCGGCCTGCTCGGCGTGGGGTGCGGGGTCGGCCCCCGCCACCGGCGCCAGCTCGGCCAGCGCCTGGCAGGAGGCGAGCCAGATGCCGTTGAACATCGGGTCCTCGACCGCGAAGGGGTGGTCGTCGCGCAGGTACTCGGGCCGGTAGCCGGCGTCGCGGTACCGCATGGCCAGCCAGACGTAGCGGTCGTGGTCGCTGTCGGGGTGGCGGTCGGCCAGCTGAACGTTGCGGTATCCGTAACCGATGGCGGGCAGCGCGGCGAGCGGCTGGTCCCAGGCCGGGCTGTCGTCCATGCCCGACTCCCAGGGATGGACGATCGCCGCCAGTCCGGCGCCGCCGAGGTCGCGGGCCGAGGCCAGGTAGTGGTGCTGGGCGACGAGCAGCGGGAACGTCCGCCGGACGAACGCGACGTCGCCGGTGTGCCGGTAGAGCCACCGCAGCGCCAGCGCCTGCAGCGGCGGGGAGGTGAGTCCGGAGGTGCAGACCCTGGGTGCGGAGGCGTGCTCCTGCGAGCGCCAGACCGACGGCCCGGGGAAGTACGCCTCGCGGGTGTGGAAGACGATGTGGGGCACCATGCCGGTCGCCCACTGGCCGCTCAGCAGGCTGAGCAGCTCCTCCCGGGCGCGCTCCGGACGGTGCCTGGCCAGGCCGATGACGACGAACGCGGAGTCCCAGCTCCACTGGTGCGGGTAGAGACCCGGCGCGGGCACGGTGCCGCTGCCCGTCCAGTTCGCCTCGAGCACGGCCAGGGCCTCGCGCCCGAGCGCGGCATCGTCAACCGCCGGCCGCGCCTCCATTCACTCACTATGCCTTGGGAAGCGGGCGGAAGCTACGGCCTCTTGGCCCACTTCGCGACGAACGTGACACCGAGGACGACGGCGCCGATGATGAGAGCCCACTTGAGAAGCGTGAAGACGAAACCCACGAGCGGGCCGACGAGAAGCAGTGCGACGATGATCGCGGCGATGATCAGAAGGATGCGTGCCATGTCTCCACCGTAGGAGATCCGTTAAGCCGTTTGCAGGTGACCGAGGGTTGAATCAGGGACAAGTCAGGGTCACCCCTACCCTTTGGAACCAACCGGTCAAGACTCCCGTTGAGCCGGTAGGACACGGGGCATCGGGGGCCCTCTTCACGGGGAGCGTGATGAGTCTGGGACCACCCATGAGCAGGGAAGGCGCCGAGTACGCGCTGCGCGCTCGGGCCGACGAACGCGACCGGATCTCCGGCGACCTGCTCGATCTCGAATCCCACACCACGTACCAGCTGCTCAAGGGCGCGACGCTGGACGGGGTGACGCGGCAGCGCTGGGCCGCCGTCCAGGCCGCGCTGACCCGGCTGTGGCTGCTGAACGACGCCTACCGGGCCGTGCTGCGCGAGGCCGAGCAGGTCAGGGCCGCGCGCGCGAAACTCGGGGCCGAGCAGCTCGACGAGCTGACCCGGCTGCTGTCGGGCACGTCCGTCGTGCTGCGGGCCGCGGCCAAGCCCGTCGAGCAGCGCTCGCTGCTGCCCGAGGCCGACGAGCGGCTGACCCTCGACGAGACCGTCGCCCGCATGGACGGCGCCTTCCGCGAGGTCACCTCGGCGCTCAACGACATCGACGCCGTGTGGAACGCCGTCCTGCCCCGGCTCGACGACGCCGACCGCGTCCTGCGCGAGATCCGCGACCTGGAGCGCGAGCTGGGCGAGAGCGCCGGCCTGGAGGCGCGGGAGGCGGAGCTGCGGCGGATGCGCGCGGCCCTGCTCGCCGACCCGCTCGGCGCGGGCGTCGGCCCCGACCTCGGCGGGGTCGCCCGCGTGCTGGCCGAGGCCCGCGCGGAGATCGACCAGGCGATCGTGGTCAAACGCGAGTACGCCAGGCGCCGCGAGGACCTGGTGGCCGCCCTCGACCGGGTACGCGCGGCCGAGAGCGAGGCCAGGCTGGCCCACGGCGCGGTCGTGGTCAAGATCGCCCTGCCGCCGCAGGCCCGCCCGCGCAGCCGGGTCGAGGAGCTGACCGGCGAGCTGGCCGCGCTCGACGCCTCGGCCGACACCTGGGTGGTGCGCGCCAGGCGGCTGGCGAGCGTGGAGAGCGAGGCGGAGAAGGCGGCCGACCGGGCGCGGGCCACCGCCAAGGCCCTGTACGGCCTGGTCGGCAGGCGCGACGAGTTACGCGGCCGGCTCGGCGCCTGCCAGGCCATGGCGGTGCGCAAGGGCATGGCCGAGGACCCCGGCGCCACCGCGTGCTTCGAGCGGGCACGATCCCTGCTGTGGAGCGCTCCCTGCGACCTGACCGAGGCGGCCGCCGCGGTCGACACCTACCAGCGCGCGATACACGGAGGTAAGCCATGACCCGCTGCGCGCAGCCGGGCTGCACCGGCACCATCGAGGACGGCTACTGCGACCTGTGCGGCAACGCGGCGGCCGCGCCGCCGCCGGCGGTGTCCGTCCCCCAACAGGCGTCGGCCCCAGGCTCGGGGCCGCTCTCGGGGCCGCTCTCGGGGCCGGTGAACACCCAGCCGGTGAGCCGGTCGCTGACCTCGCCGGTGAGCAGCAGCGGCAGGTCGCGGGCCGGGGTGCTGGGCGGCATCGCCGACCTGCCGTCCGTGCCGTACCGGGATCCGGCGACGGCCGTGATGGCCGATCCGCAGGTGCCGGAGGAGAAGCGGTTCTGCGCCAACCCGGCCTGCGGGGAGCCGGTGGGCCGGTCCCGGCAGGGCCGTCCGGGGCTGACGGAGGGGTTCTGCCCGCACTGCCGCACGCCGTACTCCTTCACCCCGAAGCTGGCCAAGGACGACATGGTGGCCGGGCAGTACCGGGTGCTCGGCTGCCTGGCGCACGGCGGCCTCGGCTGGATCTACCTGGCCGCCGACGAGGCCCTGGACGGCCGCTGGGTCGTGCTCAAGGGCCTGCTCAACACCAACGACGCCGAGGCGCTGGCGGCGGCCGAGGCCGAGCGCAAGTTCCTCACCACGGTCGACCACCCGAACATCGTCAAGATCCTCAACTTCCAGCTCTCCGGCGGCCTCGGCTACATCGTCATGGAGTACGTCGGCGGCCAGTCCCTGCACGAGCTGCGCCGCCAGGGCCCGCTGCCGCTGCGCGAGGCCCTGATCTACGGCCGCGAGATCCTGCACGCGTTCGGCTACCTGCACGAGAACGGCCTGGTCTACTGCGACCTCAAGCCGGCCAACGTGATCCGGGTCGGCCGGCGGCTCAAGCTGATCGACCTGGGCGCCGTCCAGCCGGTCGGCTCGCCGCCCGGCACGTCCTGGGCGACGGTCGGCTACCACGCGCCCGAGCTGGACACCCATCCCTCGTCCGTGGCCTCCGACCTCTACACGGTGGCCAGGACCCTGGCGGTGCTGACGATCCCGTCCTGGAGCCCGGCCAAGGGCGGCGTGGCCAGCCCGCTGCCGCAGGACTGCGGGCACGAGTCGTTCGCGCGGCTGCTGCGCAAGGCCACCGCGCCCAACCCCGCCGACCGGTTCCAGAGCGCGTGGGAGATGGAGGAGCAGCTCGTCGGGGTGCTGCGGGAGATCAGCGCGGCCGAGGATGGCGTGCCGTTCCCGGCGCCCTCGACCCTGTTCGGGCCCGAGCGCTCGGCCGTGTGGACGGCGCTGTCGGACTCCCGCCAGGAGGTGTTCGGCCCGCTCGACCCGGCCGTGGTCGCGGTCGAGCTGCCGGTGCCGCACGTCGATCCGCTCGACCCCGCGGCGGGCGCGCTGGCGGGCCTGCTCGGGTTCGACGGCAAGGAGCTGTTCGACCAGCTCTCGGCGATGCCGCCGACGCCCGAGACCCGGCTCATGCGCGCCAGGCTGCTGGCTGAAGCGGGCGCCGCCGAGACCCCGGTAGCGCTGTCGGAGCTGGAACAACAGCTCCCCGGCGACTGGCGGACGACCTGGTACCGCGGCGTGCTCGCGCTGGCCACGCACCAGACGGACACCGCGGTGACGATGTTCGACGCCTGCGTGTCGGCGCTGCCCGGCGAGCTCGCGCCCAAGCTGGCGCTGGCGTTCGCGCTGGAGTGCGCCGGCAGGCAGTCGGCCCACTGGTACAACGCCGTCTGGCGGACCGACCACTCCTACGTCAGCGCCGCGTTCGGGCTGGCCAGGACGGGCCGCGTCAACGTGCTGGACGAGGTGCCGCCCACCTCCAGCTACCGGGTGGCGGCGCAGGTGGCGCTGGCCGCCTCGGTGTTCCGCCGGGCCGACCTGAGCACGGTGTCCGCCCCCGACCTGGTCGGCGCGGCCGGACGGCTGGCCAACCTGGCCGACCTCGACCCGCGCCGCCGCGACCTGCTCACCGCCGAGCTGCTGCGCTGCGCGCTGGCCTGGCTGGACAACAACCCCGCGCCGCCCGGGACGAAGCTGGCCGAGGCCGACTTCACCGAGCCGGGGCTGCGCAGGCGACTGGAGTCGATCTACCGGAAGCTCGCGGTGGCGGCCGGCTCCCGCCATGAACGCCACGCGCTCATCGACGAGGCGAACGCCGTACGACCGAGGACGTGGCTGTGACCGAACCCACCCCCCAGAACTGCCCGATGTGCGCGTCCCCCATCGTCCAGGGGGACGTCTACTGCGAGCGGTGCGGCCACGCGCTCGGCGCGCCGGTCTGCACCTCCTGCGGCGCGGCCGCGGTGGACGCGGAGGGCTACTGCGAACTCTGCGGCGCCCGCCAGCCCACCGGCCGCGACCACGCCGAGGCCGTCCTGGACGGCGGGTCCGCCGCCGTGACCGACAAGGGCCTGCGGCGCGCCCGCAACGAGGACGCCATGGCCCTGCTGACCACCGGCGACGCCGTGATCACGGTCGTGTGCGACGGCGTGGGCAGCTCGCCGCGGGCCGACCAGGCCTCGGCCGCGGCGGTGGAGACCGCGGGCGCCGCCCTGGCCAGGGGAGCCTCCGCGCAGGAGGCGTTCGAGCTGGCCGGAAAGGCGGTGACCGCCCTGGCGACCTCCGTGGACGACGCCCCCGCCTGCACCTACGTCGCCGCGGTCGCCGGCCCCGGCGGGATCACGCTGAGCTGGGCGGGCGACACGCGGGCGTACTGGCTGCCCGGCGAGGCCCCCGGGCAGGGCGTGCTGCTGACCGAGGACGACGTGGTCCCGACCGGCGAGATCACCGCGTGGCTCGGCGCGGATTCCGGCGAGGTGTCGCTGCATGTGCGCACGCTCGCCCCGGGGGCGCCCGGCCTGCTGCTGGTGTGCAGCGACGGGCTGTGGCGCTACCTGGACGGCTACCGGTTCCCGCAGACGGGAACCCCTCTCGACATGGCCCGCGAGATGCTGCGCCACGCACTGGCCTCCGGCGGCCAGGACAACGTGACGATCGTTCTCATCCCCCTAGGAGAAACGCATGGGTGACCAGCCCACGTTCACACTGAACATCGACCAGAACAAGTACCTGTCCACCGACGCCCGGGAGGTGCACGCGATCCTCACCGTGGCCTCCTCCGGCGGCGGCTTCGCCCAGGCCGCGCCCACCGAGGCGGCCGAGGTCATCATCGTCGACACCTCCGGCTCGATGAGCGGCGGCAAGATCCGCGAGGCCCGGCAGGCCGCGGCGGCGGCCGTGCACGCGCTGCGCGACGGCGTGCACTTCGCGGTGATCGCCGGGACCGAGCGGGCCAAGGTCGTCTATCCCGGCGGCAACGCCAACCTGGTCAGGGCCACGCCCGCCACCCGCGCCGAGGCCGAGCGGGCGATCAGCAGGCTGCTCGCGCACGGCGGCACGGCCATCGGCGAGTGGCTGAAGCTGGCCGGGCACCTGCTGAGCGGCTACCCGAACGCGATCAGGCACGCGCTGCTGATGACCGACGGCCAGAACAACGAGCGTCCCGAGGTGTTCGGGGCCGTGCTGCAGGGGTGGAGCGGCAAGTTCGTCTGCGACAGCCTGGGCGTGGGCGACGACTGGGTGCCCGCCGAGCTGCGGAAGGTCGCCGAGGCGATGCTCGGCTCGTTCGAGTTCGTACGGAACCAGAGTGATCTGGCCGAGTTCTTCCGCCGGGTGACGCAGACGTCGATGAGCAAGACCGTGGCGGACCTGTCGCTGCGGGTGTTGGTGCCGCAGACCGCCAAGCTGAAGTTCGTCAAGCAGGTCTCCCCCACGCTGCTCGACCTGACCGGCAAGCGCACCGACGTCAACCCGCTGACCGGCGACTACCCGACCGGCTCGTGGGGTCAGGAGGAACGCGAGTACCACCTGTGCGTGGAGGTGCCGCCGGGCCAGATCGGCCAGGAGATCAGGGCGGGCTGGGTGAAGCTGGTGCGCCCCGACACCCAGGACGTCGTGGCCAGCGGCAACGTGCTGGCCCAGTGGACCGACGACCTGGCGCAGTCCACGCAGATCAACCGGAAGGTCGCCCACTACACCGGCCAGGCCGAGCTGCACGAGCTCATCCAGGACGGCCTCAGCGCCCGCGCCGCCGGTGACGTGGAGGCCGCGACCGCGCGCCTGGCCAAGGCCAGGGAGCTGGCCGCGGAGTCGGGCCGCGAGGACACCGCCCGGCTGCTGGAGAAGGTCGTGGAGGTCGATCCCGCGACCGGCACGGCCCGGTTGCGCAGGAACGTGGACAAGGCCGACGAGATCGAGCTGGACACCGGTTCCGTCCGCACCAGCCGGCTGCGTAAGGGCGAGGGCTGATGGCGACCTGTCCCCAGGGGCACGCCTCCGGCTCCGACGACTACTGCGACGTCTGCGGCGCGCAGATGGCCGGGGCGCCCGCCGCGTCCCAGCCCCAGCCGGCGGCGGGCGCCGGCGGGGGTGACGACGCCTGCCCGGTCTGCCAGACGCCGCGCGCCGGGCAGTTCTGCGAGGTGTGCGGCCACGACTTCACCGGCGGCGGGGGCGGCGTCCCGCTCCCGGTGCGAGGGGCGCGGTGGGAGGCGGTCGCCGCCGCCGACCGCACCTACTACGAGAAGGTGGTCGCCGAGGGCGGTCCCGACGCGGCGCGCATGGCCTTCCCGCCGTACTGTCCCGAGCGCTCGTTCGGGCTGGTCGGCGAGCAGGTGCGCATCGGGCGGCGCAGCAAGGCCAGGAACCTGGCGCCGGAGATCGACCTGACCGGCCCGCCCGAGGACCCCGGCGTGTCGCACCTGCACGCAGTGCTGCTGGCCCAGCCCGACGGCACCTGGACGCTGGTGGACCCCGGCTCGGCCAACGGCACCCAGGTCAACGGCAGGACGGTGGAGATCAACACGCCGGTCCGGGTCGGTCCGGGCGACCGGATCCACCTGGGCGCCTGGACCGTCATCACCATCAGGGAGGGCACACCGTGACCCTGGTGCAGAACCCGGGCGCCGTCGTCCCGGCGGGCGCCCCCGCCCCCCTGCCGCGCCGCGGCGTGCCCGGCCGCATCCGCGTCATCTCCGGCGTCACCGTGGCGGCGCTCGCGCTGCTGTTCGCGGCGCTCGGGGTGGGCAGCCTGACCGCCGGCGACGGGCTGCAGGTCATCGGCCGCGACGCCGGGCCGCAGGTCGTCGCCACCGCCGGGCTCTACCTGGCGCTCAGCGACATGGACGCCCAGGTCGCCAACGCGCTGGTCATGGGCGACCAGTACGGCCAGCAGCGCCGCCAGGCCGTCGACCGGTACGAGCGGCGGCGCACGGAGGCCAACCAGGCGCTGCTGAAGGCGTTCGAGCTGGCCGGCGACAACGCCGCCGAGCGGCGGACCGTGCAGTCGGTGCTCGACGGCCTCGGCCGCTACGAACGGCTCGCCGGGCAGGCGCTGCTGCTGAACGAGCAGTCCCGGCACGCCCCCGGCGCGCCGCCGGACACCGTCGTGGGCACCTACCGGCAGGCCACCGACCTGATGCGGCTGGTGCTGCTGCCGCAGGCCTACAACCTGACCCTGGAGAGCGGCACGATCGTCCGCCGCACCTACGACGACAAGAACGCCATGGTCCCGCTGCTGCGCTCCGCGGTGCTGCTGGCCGGGCTGCTCGCGCTGGGCTGCCTGATCTGGCTCCAGATCTTCCTGGCCCGGCGGTTCCGCCGGGTGTTCGGCCCGGCGCTGCTGGTCGCCACGCTGGCCACCCTGGTCTCGCTGATCCTCGGCGTGAACGTGCTCGGCCAGGACCAGACGGACCTGCGCACGGCCAAGACACAGGGCTTCGACTCCGTCCTGACCCTGGCCAAGGCCCGCGCGATCAGCAACAGCATGCAGGGCGACCAGAGCCGGTACCTGCTCGACAAGGACCGCGCCGACACCTACGAGCACACGTTCCTGGACAAGTCGCAGACGGTCGTCTACTTCGAATCGGGCAACCTCACCCAGTACCACGCGAAGGTGGCCGCCGACGCAGGCGCGGCCCGCGGCATGCTGGGGCCCGAACTGACCGGCCCTGAGGGCGTCCGCGTGCTGGAGGCGTACCGGGCCTTCCAGAAGGCCGACACCTCCTTCCGGGCGCTGGCGCTGGAGGGCAGGACCGCCGAGGCCGTGACCGCCAAGCTCGAACCGGTCACCGCCGCGTTCGACGCCTACGACCGGGCCCTGGTGGCCCTGGCCGAACGGCACGAGCGCACCTTCGACCAGGCCATCGACGCCGGCGAGAACGCGCTGGACAACCTGTGGCGGCTGCTGCCGTTCGCGATCGCCGGGATCGGGCTGCTGATGATCGCCGGGGTGTGGCCGAGACTCAAGGAGTACCGTTGAAGCGGGCACTGGTAGCGGCCCTGGCCCTGACCGCGGTGGCCGCCGCGGCCTGCGGGACCGGCGGCCGGGAGTCGATCCTCGACAAGGACTCCATCGTCATCGCCGTCCGCCCCGACCTGCCGTCGGTGGGCTTCCGCAAGCCGGACGGCACCTTCGAGGGCTTCGACGTCGACGTCGCGCGTTACGTGGCCAAGCGGCTGGGCAAGGACTTCAAGCTGATCCCCGTGCTGGCCGGCGACCGGGACAAGGTGCTGGTCCAGGGGCGGGCCGACATGGTGGTGGCGACGTACACGATCAGCATGGACCGCAAGGCGAAGGTGCTGTTCGCGGGGCCGTACCACATCTCCTACCAGGACATCCTGACGCGGCCGGACGACAAGGTGGACAACGTCCGGCAGCTGAAGGGCCGCCGGATCTGCGCGGTGGAGGGCTCGAACGCCGCCGAGCGGGTCGTGGAGGAACGCAGCGTGGCGGCCAAGCTGGTGCCGTTCAAGGACTACGCGACGTGCCTGAGCGCGCTGAAGAACCGGCAGGTGGACGCGGTCACCACCAACGACGTGATCCTGGCCGGCCTGGCCAACCAGGACGGGTCGGGACTGCGGCTGGCCAACGCCCAGTTCAACGAGCAGCGAAGCGGGGTGGGCCTGCACAAGGACGACGTGCCGGGCTGCGAGGCGGTGAACCGGGCGATCACCGACATGTACCAGGACGGGACCGCGGGCAAGCTGCTGCACAAGTGGTTCGGCAAGGCGGGCCTGAACCTGACCAACATCGCCGTGCCGCAGTTCGAGGGCTGCTCCTGAGCCCGCCGCCCGGCATGCGTTCGAGGGCTGCTCCTGAGCCCGCCGCCCGGCATGCGGACGGGCCCGGCACGCTCGCCGGGCCCGTCGCGGGGTCGAAGGGTCAGTCCAGGTAGTCCCTGAGCATCTGCGCGCGCGTCGGGTGGCGGAGCTTGGCCAGGGTCTTCGACTCGATCTGCCGGATGCGCTCGCGCGTCACGCCGAACTCCCTGCCCACCTCCTCCAGCGTGCGCGGATGCCCGTCGGCCAGGCCGAAGCGGAGCTGGATGATGCGCTGCTCGCGGTCGGACAGCGTGGCCAGGATGTCGTCGAGCTGGTCCTGCAGCATGATGAAGGCGGCGGCCTCCATGGGCACGACGGCGTCGGCGTCCTCGATGAAGTCACCGAGGTCGGAGTCCTCCTCGCCGATCGGCGACTGCAGGGACACCGGCTCCTGGGCGATGCGCTGGATCTCCACCACGCGGTCGACCGGGAGGTCCATCTCCTTGGCGATCTCCTCGGGGATGGGCTCGCGACCGAGGTCCTGGTGGAGCTGACGCTGCACTCTGACGAGCTTGTTGATGGTCTCCACCATGTGCACCGGAATGCGGATGGTGCGCGCCTGGTCGGCGATCGCCCGGGTGATCGCCTGCCTGATCCACCAGGTGGCGTAGGTGGAGAACTTGTAGCCCTTCGTGTAGTCGAACTTCTCGACCGCCCGGATGAGCCCGAGGTTGCCTTCCTGGATCAGGTCGAGGAACAGCATGCCGCGGCCCACGTACCGCTTGGCGATCGACACCACGAGCCTGAGGTTGGCCTCGATCAGCCGCTGCTTGGCCCTGGTGCCCTGCCAGACGAGCTCCCTGAACTCCGGGAAGGCCAGACGCGAGACCCCGTTGGCCAGCTTGTCCTCGGCGAACAGGCCGGCTTCGATCGACTTGGCGAGCTCCACCTCCTCCTCGGCGGTCAGCAGGGGGACGCGGCCGATCTCCCGCAGATAGATACGGACGAGATCGCTGGTCGGCGCCCGCTTGCCTACGTCCTCCTCATCGGCGCGGGTGGACTCCTCGTCGCCCTGGGGCTCGAGGACCTCCACGCCGTTCTCTGCGAGCATCCGCACGACGCGTTCCAGCGCGTCGGACGGCAGCTCGGATCGGTCAAGCGCGGCGGCGACGTCATCGACGGTTACGCTTCCGCGCTCCCTTCCCTTCGCGACGAGGTCCGCCACCTGATCTACCGATGGCGGCCCGCTTGGCAGCACCGATGCACCCACGGGAGACAGTCTGCAGTATTGGTTCCATCAAATGGCAGACCCATTTTTGTTGCGGAAGGTAAGACGATCAGCATTACCGAATTGAGATCGAGTAAAGGTTTGGCCCGAGTTTGATCAGGAAAGAAAAGTCAATTACGCGGTCTGGAATCCCACGTCCGGCGACGTCCGCCGGCCGGACGTATCTCTTTCGCTGCCCGGAAGACGCCGGAGATGCCCCATTACGGCAGCGCGGACCGGCCGGGATTCCCCGCGAACCACCCGGTTCACCGCCCGTCCCCGCTGCCGAACTGTTATCAAAACGCCCCGGCGGTCAGCTTCCCGCGGCGCGCTCGCGCAGCACCCGGCGCTGCTGCTCCAACGCCACCAGCTCGCCGAACAGCTTGTTGTACTCCTGCTGCTCCTCCACCGGATTGAGGCGCTGCATACGGGACTTGGCCTGGGCGATGGCCCGGTCGACCGCGATCGCCTCGATGGCCGCCAGCATGGCCCCCGCGTAACGCTCCTCGGCGTGCGCGTCGGCCTGGACGGGCTCCACCGCGAACCGCGTCACCAGCGCCCTGGCGCCCTCGTCGTGAGCGTGCTCCAGCAGCCGGTCGACCCACTCGCGGCCGCCGTGACCGGCCGAGCCGGCGCCTCCGGCGGCCTGGATGACCTTGTGCAGCGCGACGTGGTCGGGCGCGGTGAACGCCTGCGGGTCGAGGGCGTCGAAGCGCGGCCCGAGCAGCGCCGGCCGCTGGACGGCCAGCTTGAGCAGCTCGCCCTCCACCCGCACGCTCGGATCGACCGGGGCCGCCTTGGGGGCGCGCTGGGGGCGGCCCTGCTGGGTGTTGGCCACCTCGCCGATGCGCTGCATGACGAAGCGCTCGTCCATGAACCCGAGCCAGCGGTCGAGGTCGATGGCGTAGCGCTTGCGCAGGCCGACGTCCTTGATCCCGGCCACGATGGGCGCCGCCGCGTCGAGGGCGGCGATCTTGCCCTCGTTGCTGCGCAGGTCGTAGCGGGAGATGGTGCTCCTGATGGCGAACTGGAACAGCGGCTCGCGGCTCGCGATGAGGTCGCGCACCGCCGCGTCGCCCTGCTTGATCCGCAGGTCGCACGGGTCGAGGCCGTCGCTCTGCACCGCGACGTAGGTCTGCGTGACGAACTTCTGCTCGTCGGCGAAGGCCCGCAGCGCCGCCTTCTGGCCGGCCGCGTCGCCGTCGAAGGTGAAGATGACCTCGCCGCGGAACTCGGCCTGGTCGAGCAGGAACCGGCGCAGGATCTTGATGTGCTCCTCGCCGAACGACGTGCCGCAGGTGGCCACCGCGGTCGGAACTCCGGCCAGATGGCAGGCCATCACGTCGGTGTATCCCTCGACGATCACCGCCTGGGCGCGCTTGCTGATCTCTCGTTTGGCGAGATCAATGCCATAAAGGACCTGGCTCTTCTTGTAAAGCGGCGAGTCAGGCGTATTCAGATATTTCGGACCATCGTCGGAATCGAGCAACTTGCGTGCGCCGAATCCGATCACGTCACCCGTGGCGTCCCTGATCGGCCAGATCAGCCGCCCCCTGAACCGGTCGATCGGCCCCCGCCTGCCCTCCTTGGCCAGGCCGCCCTTGACCAGCTCGTCGGCGGTGAACCCGCGCCCCATCAGGTGGCGCGCCAGCGCCTCCCACTCGGCCGGCGCGTAGCCGACGCCGAACATCTCGGCGTCGGCGCGCTCGAACCCGCGCTCGGACAGGAACCGCCGCCCCGGGGCCGCGTCGGGCCCGAACAGCTTCTCGGCGTAGAACTCGGCGGCCACCCGGTGGGCCTCGATCAGCCGGGCCCGCTCGCCGTGGTCGCGCTTGGGGACGTAGCCGCCCTGCTCGTACTGGAGCTGGATGCCGGCCCGCTGGGCCAGCCGCTCGACCGCCTCACCGAACGGCAGATGCTCGATCTTCTCGACGAACGTGATCACATCGCCGCCTTCTGAGCACCCGAAGCAGAAGTACATTCCGCGCTCGGGGGTGACGTTGAACGACGGGCTCTTCTCGTCATGGAAGGGGCACAGGCCCTTGAGGTTGCCCCCTCCGGCGTTGCGCAACTGGATGTGCTCGCCGATCACGTCGGCGATGGGGGAACGCTCGCGTACGAGCGCGATGTCGACATCACGGATCCGGCCAGCCACGCCGGTGAGTCTATTCCGCCCGACCGACGGTTCCGCCCCGCGCGGGGTGTGCCGCGGCCGGTGAACGGCGTGGCACGGGCTGTCGACGGCCGGGGAAGACGCGCGTCACCTCTGGGTTGCTAAAGCGGGAAACTGGTGATGCGGAGTCCCGTGGTCGGCTACAAAGGTGAGGGTTGTCGGTGGAAACGGTGACACGGGTGAGGAAGACTATGCATTCCGGGCATATCGTACGGTGGGCGGTTGTGGCCGGCGCCGTGCTGCTCACCGGCGCCTGCGCCCAGGCGACCGGGGTGGCGGGCGTCAGCGCCCAGTCGCCCTCCACGGCCCCGCCCACGGGCACGCCCACCGTCACCCCGGCGGTCACCGCCACCATCCCCTCGCCCGGCCCGTCCGGCCAGGACGGCGAGCAGCAGGCCGAGCAGCCCCCCAAGGGGGACGACCCGGTCAAGGTGCCGCCGCCCAAGCTGTCGAAGTTCACCTACACGTTCCCGGTCAAGGGCTGCGGCACGACCTACCAGCGCAGCCTGCTGGTGCTGCCCAAGACGACGATCTGGGCCCCGCAGGGCTGTTCGTTCGTCGCGCCGGTGGACGGCGTCGTGGACGAGGTCAACGTCAAGAACCGGTGGGCGCCCTCCACCGACAAGGGCGCCGACCGCGAGGGCCGGTTCGTCACGATCATCGGCGACGACGGCGTGCGTTACCTCGGCGGCCACCTCGACTCCGTCGCCGACGGCGTACGGCCCGGCGTGCGGGTCAAGGCCGGGCAGTTGCTCGGCCGGGTGGGCAGGTCGGGCAACGCCCGCGACGCCGGCTCCAACCTCTACTTCGCGATCTCCTGGAAGACCGGCCCGGCCTACTGGTGGGTGCGCCGGGGCATGGTCGAGCCGTGGGACTACCTGGACGCCTGGCGCTCCGGCAACCGCACGCTCTCCCCCCGCAAGGAGACGCTGGCGCTGCGCGGCAAACTCGGCGAGACGCCGCGCTGCGCGGTCCAGTGCACCTCGAAGAAGGTGCCGCAGGCCACCAAGCAGCCCAGGAAGCCGCGCAGGACCGCCGAGCCCAAGGACGACAACCCGATCACGGCGGACCCGTCGTCAACTCCTTTCGGTCAATGACGACGCCCGACCTGATCAGCTCCTGGATCTCCGGCACGGCGTCCCGGGTGTTGACGCTCATGCCGGCGACCACCCGGCCCGCGCGCAGCCAGAAGGCGACGAACCGCAGGTCCTCCACCGACCCCCGGCAGACGATCTCGTCGTGGCCGTCGGTGTCGCCGGTGAACTCCATGCTCAGGTCGTACTGGTCGGTGTAGAGGTAGGGGATGTCGTCGTGGACGACGTCCTGGCCGAGCATGGCGCGGGCGGCGGCCGGACCGCCCTTGAGCGCGCCCGACCGGTGCTCGACGCGGACGTGCCGGCCGTACAGGGGGTGGAAGGGCTCGGCGGCGTCGCCGGCGGCGTAGACGTCGGGGTGCGAGGTGCGCAGGGAGGCGTCGGTGCGGATGCCGTGCCGCACCTCCAGGCCCGCGTCCCGGGCCAGCTCCACCTCGGGCGCGACGCCGATGCCGGCCACCACGAGGTCGGCCGTCAGCCGCTCCCCCGTGCTGAGCCGCACGCCGGTGCCGGTGACCTCGGCGACGGCGGTGCCGAAGCGCAGGTCCACGCCGTTGCGGGCGTGCAGGCGGGCGAACACCGCGCCCAGCTCGGGGCCGAGCGCCCGGTTGAGCGCGGTGGGCTCGGGCTCGACGACGGTGACCGGGCAGCCCGCCGCGCGGGCCGCCGCCGCGCTCTCCAGCCCGATCCAGGACGCCCCGACCACGATGACACTGCCGCCCTCGGCGAAGCGCCGCCTGAGCGCCTCGCAGTCCTCGACGGTACGCAGGTAGTAGGCGGGTCCGGGCAGGCGTCTCGGCGTCGCCCCGGTCGCGATCAGCAGCTTGTCGTAGGCCCGCCGGGACCCGTTGGCGAACCTGACGACGTGGTTGCGGGGCTCGATGCGGGTGACGGGCAGGCCGAGCCGCAGCTCCACGTCGTTGTCGGCGTACCAGCCGGGGGCGTGGACGTAGATCTTCTCCCGCTCGCCGCCGCCCCGCAGGTACTCCTTGGACAGGGGCGGCCGTTCGTACGGGCGTTCGCTCTCCGCGCCGGCGAGCACGACCTCGCCGGCGAAGCCCTCCTCGCGCAACGTCTGCGCGGCCTTGGCTCCCGCAAGGCCCGCGCCGACGATGACATATGTAGCCATGCGCGCAGTATCCGCCGACGAGGCAGGTCCGCAAAGCCGCTCGTGGGGCCGGTTTCACCGGCCCCGGCGGCCTTCCGTCACTTCGACAGGCGCCGGTGCCAGGCCACGGCCGAGGTGTCGGTGAGCGAGGCGATCTGGTCGATCACGACGCGCACCCGGGCGGGGTCGTCGGGGGCGTCCAGGAAGGCGGGGCGGAAGGCGGGTTCGAGGGTGGCGGGGGCGCCGAGCGTGATCAGCGAGGCCAGCTCGGTGATCAGCTCGCGCTGCCTGGCCTGGTTGGCGTGGTGACCCTCGGTGGTCATCACGTAGTGGGCGGTGACGCCCTTGAGCAGGGCGCACTCCAGCAGCGTGGCGCGCGGCACGACGAGGTCGGCGCGGTGGCGGGCGCCGTGGACCTCCTTGGTGGCGGTCTGGGCCGAGCGGCAGAACCGGCCGATCAGGCCGCTGGTGAGCGCCTTGAGGCCGGCCAGGTCGGCGAGCGTGGCCTCGAAGCGGCGCGGCCACAGCGGGTCGGCGATCAGTTTGGCGAAGACCTCCTCCAGCTCGTTGAGGTCGGCGCCGGGCGCGTACCAGGCGCGGGTGACGCGGGCCACCGCGCCGCGCTCCACGGGCGACTGGAGCGCCTCGGGGGTGACGTGGCCGGAGTGGAGCGCGTCCTCCAGGTCGTGGACGGAGTAGGCGACGTCGTCGGCCCAGTCCATGATCTGGGCCTCGAAGCTCACGCGGCCCTCCGGGGCGCCGTCCCTGATCCACTCGAAGACCGGCAGGTCGTCGTGGTAGACGCCGAACTTCGGGGACTTCTCGCACGTCCAGGGGTATTTGACGGAGGCGTCGAGTGCGGCCCTGGTGAGGTTGAGGCCGGCGCTGCGGCCGTCGTCGGTCAGGACCTTGGCCTCCAGCCTGGTGAGCAGGCGCAGGCTCTGGGCGTTGCCCTCGAAGCCGCCGCAGGAGGTGGCCAGCGCGTTGAGCGCGACCTCGCCGTTGTGCCCGAACGGCGGATGGCCGAGGTCGTGGGCCAGGCAGGCGGTCTCGACCAGGTCGGGGTCGACGCCGAGCGTGGCGCCCATCTCCCTGCCGACCTGGGCGCATTCGAGGGAGTGGGTCAGTCGGGTGCGCGGGATGTGCTGGCCGCCGCCGAGCGTCTCACCGGGGCCCACGACCTGGGTCTTGGCCGCCAGCCTGCGCAGCGCGGCGCTGTGCAGGACGCGGGCGCGGTCGCGTTCGAACGCACCGCGGCCGGGGTTGCCGGGTGGTTCCGGGACCCATCGTTCCTGGTCGTGCTCGTCGTAGTACGACATTGGTGCAGTGATTTTATCCAGTTTCCTGTCTCCGCTAGTGTCGAGCCTCGCGAGAACCCCTTCCCCGGGAGCCCTCCCCCATGACGACAGCGTTCCGAGCGGTGCTGGCCTTCAGTCTGCTCGCCGGCTTCTACGTGCTGGTCGGCGTCATCCTGGTGGCCGCCGTGTTCTTCGACGTCCTGCTGCTGGTGGACTTCCACGCCGCGGCGCTGAAGGTCGCGATCGTGCTCACGCTGGCGGCGGGCGCGCTGGTGCGGGCGCTGTTCATGGTGGGCAGGAACCAGGGGGGCGAGCTGCCGGGCGTGCCGGTGGGGCGCGAGCACGAGCCCGCGCTCTGGCAGGCGGTGGAGGACCTGGCCCGGCGGGTGCGCACCGCGCCGCCCGACGAGATCCGGCTCGTCCCCGAGGTGAACGCGGCGGTCTCGGAGGACACCCGGTTCCTGGGGCTGCGCGCGACGCGGCGGCGCATGTTCATCGGGCTGCCGCTGCTCCAGACGCTCACCGTCGACGAGCTGCGCGCCGTGCTGGGGCACGAGCTGGGCCACTACAGCGGGGCGCACACGCGGCTCGGCGCGCCCGTCTACCGGGGGCGGGTCTCGCTGATCGCGACCGTGCAAGGGCTGGGCAACCATCCGCTCATTCAACGGCTCTTCGCCGGGTACGCCAAGCTCTACCTGCGGGTGTCGCAGGCCGTGTCGCGTCGCCAGGAGCTGGAGGCCGACGAGTTCGCGGTGGCGATCGGCGGGCGCCAGGCCATGTCGGGCGCGCTCCGCAAGATCCACGACACCTCCCTGGGCTGGGACCTGTACGCCGGCGACTACCTGTCGCTGACCGGCGTGGGCGGCACCCGGCCCGCCTCGGTGTTCGGCGGCTTCCACGCGCTGATGAACGACCCCGGCCGGCAGGCCGAGATCGCCCGGCTGGGCGAGCGGCCCGAGGAGGTCTCGCCGTACGACTCCCATCCCAGCCTGGCCGACCGGCTGGCCGCCATCGCGGTGCTGCCCGAGCCCGAGCACGTCCCCGATCCGCGTCCGGCGCTGACGCTGCTGCGCGATCCCGACGTCGCGGCCGAGGCGGTCGAGCGGTCGATGTGGACGCCGGAGGCGCTGGCCGGGCTGCGCCCGGTGCCGTGGGACGAGCTGGTGGCCCAGGGCATGTACGCCGCGCGCAACGCCGAGGCCCTGCACGACCTGGCGGTGGCGGGACAGCGGGTGATGGGGGCGACGCGGCCCTACCTCGACGCGGCCTTCGAGGCGATCGCCAGGGGCCGCCAGGCCGAACTGGCCGAACGGCTGCGCGAGCTGGGCTGGAAGCCGTCGGAGACGCTGCTCGCCGGGGTGCTGGGGCAGGCGCTGGAGGCGGTGCTGATCCAGCTCGGCGAGGCCAGGTGGACGCTGTCCTGGTCGGGCCCCGCCCGGCTGCTGTTCGAGGACGGCGAGGAGGTGGCCCTGGCCGAGTACGCGGCCCGGGTCGCGGGTGATCCGGAGGCCGTGGCCGGGCTGCGGCAGTGGCTGGGCGACCACGGGATGCGGCACGACTACGTGCCGGCCGAGGAGGCCCTGCCCCGTTAGCGGGTCGCGGGCTGCCTGGCCTCCGGCCGGCGGACCATGAGGACGTCCACCTGGTCCTCGCCCTCGACGGTGAAGCCGTGCCGCGCGTAGAGCCGCTGGGCGGCGCTGCCCCGCAGGACGACCAGGCGCACGGTCGCGCGCTCGGCGTCGGCGCGGTCCAGCAGCGCCCGCAGCACGGCCGAGCCGAGCCCGCGTCTCTGGACGGCGGGGGCGAGGTAGAAGTGCTCCAGCCAGTGCCCGTCCGCGGCGGGGCGCAGGGTGACGCAGCCGGCGAAGGCGCCGCCGGCCAGGATGACGGAGGTGTGCCCGGGAGCGAAGGAGTCGCGGAAGCGCTGCCGTACCCGGTGCTCGTCGAAGCGGCCCAGCCGTTCCAGGTCGGGGCGCATCACCGTGGCCCGCAGCTCCGCGATGGCCTCCACCTCGTCCGGCCCGGCGGGCCGCAGCTCCCATTCCAGGAGATCTTTCATGGCGGAAAGTATCCCAAAAGCCGCTTTTCGCGCGATCTCCGGGGTTCATGGACAGGAAATCAACAGATCTTCAACCGGGCGCTCCTACGATCCGTCGCAAGGAGCGCTCCTCCAGGGGGCGCCGGCAGGGAGGGAACCCCCGTGAACTTAGGCGTCCCGGAGATCATCATCGGTTTCGTGCTCTTCTTCCTCCTGATCGGGATCGTGGTGTTCACCGCCGTGGCGCTGGCCAACCGGCGCCGCGGGTAGGGGCGGCCGGGGCCCGGGGCCCCGGCCGCCGCGCTCGTCAGCGGGTGTCGGAGTCGGTGTCGGTCAGGGCCGCGCGACCGGCCTCCAGCCGGGCCACCGGGATGCGGAACGGGGAGCAGGAGACGTAGTCGAGGCCGACCTCGTGGCAGAAGTGCACCGAGTCGGGGTCGCCGCCGTGCTCGCCGCAGATGCCGACGTGCAGGTCGGGACGGGCCGCGCGGCCCTCCTCGACGGCGATCCTGACCAGCCGTCCGACGCCGTCGCGGTCCAGGGTCTCGAACGGGCTGACGCCGAAGATGCCGAGCTCCAGGTAGCGCGAGAAGAAGGCGGCCTCGACGTCGTCGCGGCTGAAGCCCCAGGTCATCTGGGTCAGGTCGTTCGTGCCGAAGGAGAAGAACTCGGCGGCCTCGGCGATCTGGCCCGCCGTCAGCGCCGCCCTCGGCACCTCGATCATGGTGCCGATCAGCGCCTCGACGCCGGTCTCCGCGAGGATCCTGGTCGCCTCCTCGCGTACGGACTCCAGCTCCTGGACCGACGCCACCAGCGGGATCATGATCTCCGGACGCGCGCCCGGGACCTCGGCCGCGGCCTGGGCGATCGCCCGCACCTGCATGGCGAACAGCCCGGGGATCACCAGGCCGAGCCGCACGCCGCGCAGGCCCAGCATCGGGTTCTGCTCGTGCAGCCTCTTGACGGCCGACAGCAGCCTGCGGTCCTTGTCGGTCACGTCGGGCGAGGTGGCGACCTTGACCGACAGGTCCACCAGGTCCGGCAGGAACTCGTGCAGGGGCGGGTCGATGAGCCGGATGGTGACCGGGTCGCCGCCCATGGCCTTGAAGATGCCGATGAAGTCGGCCTTCTGCAGGGGTTCGAGGGCGTCGAGCGCGGCCTGCCGCTCCTGGTCGCCGTCGGCCAGGACGAGGTCCTCGACGAGCTGGCGGCGCTCGCCGAGGAACATGTGCTCGGTGCGGCACAGGCCGATGCCCTGGGCGCCGAAGCGGCGGGCCCGCGCGGCGTCCTCGGGGGTGTCGGCGTTGGCGCGGACGCGGAGCCGGCGCACGGAGTCGGCGTGGCCCATGATCCGGTCCACGGCCCTGACCAGGTCGTCGTCCGGCTGCGCGCCCTCGAAGTACTCGACGACGGCCGAGTCCACGACCGGGACCTCGCCGAGGTAGACCTCGCCGGTGGTGCCGTCGATGGAGATCACGTCCCCTTCGGCGACGACCTCGCCGCCGGGGGCGGTGAACGTGCGCTCGCCGGTGGAGACCTCCAGCTCCTCGGCGCCGCACACGCACGTCTTGCCCATGCCGCGGGCGACCACGGCGGCGTGCGAGGTCTTGCCGCCGCGGCTGGTCAGGATGCCCTTGGCGGCGATCATGCCGGCCAGGTCGTCGGGGTTGGTCTCGCGGCGGACGAGGATGACGTCCTCGCCCCGTCCGGCCAGCTCGACGGCGCGCTCGGAGGAGAAGACGACCTTGCCGACGGCGGCGCCCGGCGAGGCGTTCATGCCCTTGGCGATCTTCTTCTTCTCGGCGCCGCCGTCGAAGCGGGGGAACATGAGCTGGGCGAGCTGGTCGCCGGTGACGCGGGTGACGGCCTCGTCGAGGGTGATCAGGCCCTGGTCGACGAGCTGGGTGGCGATGCAGAAGGCGGCCGCGGCGGTGCGCTTGCCGACCCGCGTCTGGAGCATCCACAACTTGCCGCGCTCGATCGTGAACTCGATGTCGCACAGGTCCTTGTAGTGGTTCTCCAGCGTCTCCATGATCTGCAGCAGCTCGTCGTAGGAGCGCTTGTCGAGGCGTTCGAGCTCCTGGAGGGGGATGGTGTTGCGGATGCCGGCGACGACGTCCTCGCCCTGGGCGTTCTGCAGGTAGTCGCCGTAGATGCCCTGCTGGCCGGAGCCGGGGTCGCGGGTGAAGGCGACGCCGGTGCCGGAGTCGTTGCCGACGTTGCCGAAGACCATGGCCACGATGTTGACGGCGGTGCCGAGGTCGGCCGGGATGCGCTCCTGGCGGCGGTAGAGGATGGCGCGCGGGGCGTTCCACGAGTCGAAGACCGCCATGACGGCCAGCCGCATCTGCTCGCGGGGGTCGGCGGGGAAGTCCTTGCCGGTCTGCTCCCGGACGATGCCCTTGTAGGTCTCGACCAGACCCTGCAGCTCGCCCGCGTCGAGGTCGGTGTCCTGGCGACGGCCCTTCAGCTCGTCGAGCGCGTGCTCGAACAGGTCGCCGTCGAGGCCGAGCACGGTCTTGCCGAACATCTGGATCAACCGGCGGTAGGAGTCCCAGGCGAAGCGGTCGTTGCCGCCCGCCTGCTTGGCCAGGCCGTGCACCGACTCGTCGTTGAGCCCGATGTTGAGGACCGTCTCCATCATGCCCGGCATGGAGAACTTCGCGCCCGACCGTACGCTGACCAGCAGCGGATCGTCGGCCTGACCGAGCCGGCGGCCCATCTGGGCCTCCAGGGCGTCCAGGTGCTCGGCGACCTCGCGCTCCAGGCCGTCGGGAAGAGCGCCTTCCGTCAGGTAGTGACGGCAGGCTTCAGTGGTGATCGTGAATCCGGGGGGTACGGGCAGCCCGAGATTCGTCATCTCGGCGAGATTCGCGCCCTTTCCACCGAGAAGATCCTTGAGATTCCTGTTGCCCTCGGTGAAGTCGTAAACGTACTTGGCCACCACAGCTCCAATCCAACGCTTCTGCCCGGGACTCTACCGGCGAAATTGATGATGAAACTGCACTCCTCGGTTAAGTCATCGTTTTTGCAGGTCAACCGCCCGTGACAGGTCTAATCCAATTATAGGACCGCTGCCCGATAAATTGGTTTATACCAATTGGTTTACACCAATTCTTGAGAAAGAGGAGCGAGAGGTGGGGAATCGGATCCGGTCCCGCCAGGAGACGCCCATGGCGGCTCGCGGCAAGCCAAAGCGGCGTGCAGGCTTCGTCGCGGGATCGGCCAAGCCCTCCGCGGACACGGTGATCTACCTGGACCTCCGGCGCCCGCGACCGGCCGGCGGCCGTCGTGATCGCTCAACGTGACCCACCTCGGGTCGTTCCGCGATATGGACGTGATCGAGGCATGACACTCTGCTCGCATGTCCCGCACGACGCCCCGAGGTCTGATGGCCGCCTGCCTGGTCCTGGCGCTGTCCGCCTGCGGCTCGGGAACGCCCGAGCCCTCCGGGGGGTCGACGGTGCCGGGAGCGGAACAGCGGCACGCGACCCAGCTCCGGCCGGGCGACTGCCTCGTGTCCATCCCCGACGACCTGATCGCGACGCTCGTGCCGTGCGGCAACCCGCACGCGGCCGAGTTCGGCATGATCTACGTCGTGCCGGAGGGGGCGTGGCCGGGCGCCGAGCAGGCCAGGCGGCAGGCCACGGACTTCTGCGCGCCGCGGCTGCGGATCACGCCGGGCAGGCGGGGCGAGGTCAAGGTGACCGCGTTACCGCCGCTGGAGGAGGAGTGGCCGCGCCACCGCACGGCGTACTGCGTGGCGGTGGCGCGTGACGGGCAGCTCGTCGGGCGCGTGGTGGAGTAGGACGCACAGGCCCGCGTCGGCGCGGGTCCCACGGCGCGGGTCCCACGGCGCGGGTCCCACGGCGCGGGTCCCACGGCGCGGGTCCCACGGCGCGGGTCCCACGGCGCGGGTCCCGCGAGGCGGTCAGGGAGGGCGGGCGGTCGCTCAACCGGGGGCGGTCAGGCGGGGCGGGCGGTCAGGCGGGGATGGGGTTGGTCTCGGGCGCCGGGCCCGGCGCGCCGTCGCGCGGCGGCAGCCACAACACGAACGTGGCCCCCTGCCCCAGCCTGGAGAACACCGCCACCCGTCCCCCGTGCGACTCCACGATCTGCCGGACGATGGCCAGGCCGAGCCCCGTGTGCCGGTCGCGCCGGCTGGCCTCGCCACGCCAGAACCGGTCGAAGACCCGCTCCTGCTCGGCCACGCCGAGGCCGGGGCCGTCGTCCCTGACCGCGACCCACAACCAGCCGCCCGACCGGCCGGCCTCCACCCGGACGCCGCCGCCCGGCGGGGTCAGGCGCACCGCGTTGGACAGCAGGTTGGCCACGGCCCGGCGCAGCGCGTCCTGGTCGCCGGTCATCTCCAGGTTCCGGTCCAGCCCGCGGGTGATCGTCAGGCCGCGGGCGGCGGCCGGCGCCGCGTACTCCTCGCACGCCTCCCGCGCCACCCTGCTCAGGTCGAGGTCGGTATCGGCGAACGCGGTCGCCTGCCGCCGGGCGCTGGCCAGCAGGTCCTCCACGAGCCTGGTCATGCGGGTGGTCGCCCGGTCCACGATCTGCACGGCCCTGGCCCGCTCCGCCTCGCTGGCGTCGGGCGAGGCGAGCACGGCGTCCACGTTGGCCCGGATGATCGTCAGGGGGCTGCGCAGCTCGTGCGAGGCGTCGTCGATCAGCCGGCGCTGCGCGCTGAACGCCTCCTCCAGCCGGTCGAGCATGGTGTCGATGGTGTCGGCCAGGTCCTTGAGCTCGTCGCGCGAGCCGCCCAGCCTGATCCGCCGCGTCAGGTCGGTCGCCTGGATCTCCTCCGTCGTCCGGGTGATCGACCGGACCGGACGCAGCACCCGTCCCGACAACACCCAGCCGATGCCCAGGGACGCCAGGTAGAGCCCGGCCAGGGTGGCCAGCGAGTAGTCGCGCAGCGTGGCCAGCGTCCTGATGTTGACCTCGTTCTCGACCTCCTCGATGAAGACGACCTCCTGCTTGCCCACGTACTGGTTGCCGCGGTACGCCTTGGCGTACTCGGTCGAGTACGGGCGTTCCTCGGTGGTCTTGGAGACCGCGACGTAGATGCCGCCCAGCACCAGCGCGGCCAGCACGAACAACAGCCCCGAGTACAGCACGGTGAGCCGGAAGCGGATGGTGTGGATCACGCCGGCTCCCTGAGCCGGTAGCCGCGGCTGATCACCGTCTCGATGAGACCGTCCTCCTGGAGCTTGCGGCGCAGGTTGCCGACGGTGACCCGGACGGTGTTGGTGAAGGGGTCGGCGTGCTCGTCCCAGACGTGTTCGAGCAGCTCCTCGGTGGAGACCACGTGGCCGGGACGGGTCATCAGGTAGTGCAGCACGCCGTACTCCTTGGGGGTCAGGGCCAGGGAGCGGCCGTCGAGGGACACCTCCATGCGGGCGGTGTCGATGCGCAGCCCGCCCACCTGGAGGACGGCGGTGCCGCCGGTGTCCCTGCGCAGCAGCGCCCGCACCCTGGCCAGCAGCTCGGGGAAGGCGAACGGCTTGACCAGGTAGTCGTCGGCGCCCTCGTCGAGGCCGCGCACCCGGTCGTCGAGGCGGTCGCGGGCGGTGACCATGATGATCCGCACCCCGCGGCCGGCGGCCCGTACCGAACGGCAGAGCTCGAAGCCGTCGCCGCCGGGCAGGTTCAGGTCGAGCAGCACCAGGTCGTAGGTGTTGACCTCCAGCTTCTCGTGCGCCGACGGCGCGTCGTAGGCCACGTCCACCGCGTAGCCCGCCCGGACCAGACCCACCCGTAACGCGTCGACCAGGTCTTCCTCGTCCTCGACCACCAGCAGTCGCATGATCTTGACCATAGTTCCGGATGAGGGGTCACGCCATGGGCCCGGAGCGGCGTTCCCGGCTCCAGCACCACCTCACCAAACGCCAGCGAAAAACCACATAACTATCGCCTTTACACGATTTTTCGGTGTTCACCGTTAGATCTTTCGACCATGACGCCCTTCCAGCGATATTTGGCAGAAGAAGTGGCACTCGACCACGTAGAGGGCCTGATCTCGCGGCGCGAGGCCCTGCGCCGCCTGGGCCTCCTCGGGCTCACCCTCCCCGCCGCCACTGCTCTCCTCGCCGCCTGCGGCGCCACTCCCGACACCGACCCGGCGAGCACGACTACGCCGCTCGCGGCCGCGCCGTCCGGCGCGGCCTCCCCCGCGGGCCCGGCCCCGCTGCCCACGCAGGAGATCACGTTCCCCGGCCCGGACGGGACCCCCCTGCGGGCCGCCTGGTCCCCCGCCGCCATCCCCAAGGGCGCGGTGCTGGTCATGCACGAGAACCGCGGGCTGACCGACCACATCCGCTCGGTCGCCGGCCGCCTGGCCGCCAGCGGCTACTCGGCCCTGGCACCCGACCTGCTCTCCCGGGACGGCGGCACGGCCGCGTTCGCCGACACCGCGCAGGTCACCGCCAAACTGGGCGAGATCCCCCAGGAACGGTTCGTGGCCGACATGAAGGCGGCCGTCGACGAGCTGGAGAAGCGGGCCGAGGGCGCCGGGCTGGGCATGATCGGGTTCTGCTTCGGCGGCGGGATGACGTGGCTGCTGCTGTCGTCCGGGGAGACCCGGCTGGCCGCCGCGGCGCCCTTCTACGGCCCGCTGCCCGACGACGCGGACCTGACCGAGGCCAAGGCGTCCGTGCTGGCGATCTACGCCGAGCAGGACGACCGCGTCAACGCCACCAGGGACGCGGCCGAGGCGGCGCTGACGAAGGCCGGGCTCACCCACGAGCTGGTGACCGTCCCCGGCGTCGGCCACGCCTTCTTCAACGACACGGGCGCCCGCTACGACGAACGGGCCGCCTCGCAGGCCTACGACTACGTGCTGACCTGGTTCGGCCGCCATCTGTCCTGACCGGCCCGGCCTGTTCTGCTCAACCCGTCCTGCGCGGCCCGGCCCGAGAACGCGAGCGCCGCCCGCGGCGGAGAGCCGGGGCGGCGCCGACGAGGTGCAGCCGGGGTCAGTCGTTGAGACGCTGGCGCAGGTAGGAGTCGACCTGGTCGATGGCGATGCGCTCCTGGGCCATGCTGTCGCGCTCGCGGATCGTCACCGCGTGGTCTTCGAGGGTGTCGAAGTCGACGGTGATGCAGAACGGGGTGCCGATCTCGTCCTGGCGGCGGTAGCGGCGGCCGATCGCGCCCGCGTCGTCGAACTCGACGTTCCACCGCCTGCGCAGCTGCGCGGCCAGGTCGCGGGCCTTCGGCGACAGGTCGGCGTTGCGCGACAGCGGCAGCACCGCGGCCTTGACCGGCGCGAGCCGGTGGTCGAGCTTCAGCACCGTGCGCTTCTCCAGGACGCCCTTGGCGTTGGGCGCCTCGTCCTCGGTGTAGGCGTCGAGCAGGAAGGTGAGCGTGGCCCGGTCGACGCCGGCGGCCGGCTCGATGACGTAGGGGACGTAACGCTCACCGGTGTCCTGCTCGAAGAAGCTCAGGTCGACGCCCGAGGCCTTGGAGTGGGCGGTGAGGTCGAAGTCGGTGCGGTTGGCGATGCCTTCGAGCTCGCCCCACTCCGAGCCCTGGAAGTTGAAGCGGTACTCGACGTCGACGGTGCGCTTGGCGTAATGGGACAGCTTCTCCTGCGGGTGCTCGTAGAGGCGCAGGTTGTCCTTGTTGATGCCCAGGTCGGAGTACCACCGGAACCGCTCGTCGATCCAGTACTGGTGCCACTCCTCGTCGGTGCCGGGCTTGACGAAGAACTCCATCTCCATCTGCTCGAACTCGCGGGTGCGGAAGATGAAGTTGCCCGGGGTGATCTCGTTGCGGAAGGACTTGCCGACCTGGCCGATGCCGAACGGGACCTTCTTGCGCGCCGACTGCTGCACGTTGAGGTAGTTGATGAAGATGCCCTGGGCGGTCTCCGGGCGCAGGTAGGCCAGGCCCGACTCGTCCTCCACCGGGCCGAGGAAGGTCTTGAGCAGGCCGCTGAACTGCCGGGGTTCGGTGAAGGTGCCCTTGTTGCCGCAGTTGGGGCAGGTGATGTCGGCCAGGCCGTTCTCGGGCTCCTTGCCGTTCTTCTCCTCGTACGCCTCGACGAGGTGGTCGGCGCGGAAGCGCTTGTGGCACGACTGGCACTCGGTCAGCGGGTCGGTGAAGGTCTCGACGTGGCCGCTGGCCCGCCAGACCTCGGGGGCCAGGATGACGCAGGAGTCGAGGCCCACCACGTCGTCGCGCGACTGGACCATCGACAGCCACCACTGCCGCTTGACGTTGTTCTTCAGCTCGACACCCAGAGGACCGTAGTCCCACGACGCGCGAAGTCCGCCGTAGATCTCGCTCGACGGGTAAACGAGCCCGCGGCGCTTGGCGAGGCTGACGATGGTGTCCATGACGTCGGTGCGTCGTGCCATGTTGGTTGCGTCTCTTTCCGGCTGGAGGTCGGCGAGTGAATTCGGTGAGATCCCAGCTTAGGGGACGCTCACCCGGTCCCGCGCGCGAGTATCGCTACGCACCTTCTTGCGTGTACACGTCCTCGTACGCGCTGGGTTCGTTGACCATGAGGATCATCAACGGGTACATGACCATCCTGGAGGCCGACAGCGCCCTGCGGTAGAACCCGGCGCCCTCCCACTCGCTGACCAGCGCCCACAGGTTGGGCTCGTCGACCGAACGGGCCAGCCGCCCGCGGTGGAAACCCGGCTGGGCGGCGAAGGTGTCGAGGATGGCGTGGCCCTGCTTGATGAAGTCCTGGGACTGGGACTCTGGCACGGTGTATCGGATCACGGCGAGCACCAGCCCAGCCTAGAGGTGCGCACCCTGGTGTCAGGCGAACTCCCATAGGCTCTCGACGTGGTCTCCAAAAACAAGCGCCCGCTGCCCCAGGGCGAGCAGTTCTTCACGCCGGGCGCGGGCGGCGCGCGCAAGGCCGTCGAGCGGCGCAGCGCGGTCCCGATGACCTTTCTGTTCACGCAGGTGCCCAGGTGGGTGGCCCCCGCCGTGCTGGTGATCCTGCTGCTGGCCGCCTTCGCGCTGGCCAACTGGCTGGGCGGCGTGGCGGCGCTGGTGGTGCTGGCGTTCGTCGGGTGGCTGGCGTACCTGTCGTGGCCGTCGCTGGGCATCGGCGGGCGGCTGCTGCGGGTCGTGATGCTGGTCTTCCTGGCGCTCCTGGCCGCTGACCGGTTTGGGGCGTTCTAGTCCGGCCCGCCGGAGATTTTGACAATCATTTTCATTTTCTCCATACTTGAGGGCGTGATGTCCCGTACGCCCCCAATGCGCGCCGTAACCTTCCTCGCCGGAGCAGCCCTGCTGGCCACGTCCGCCTGTGGCGCCGGGGCCGCGGAGAGCACCGAGACCGCCGCGGGCGGCAGGCCCGAGGTGATCGCCGCCTTCTACCCGCTCCAGTGGCTCACGGAGCAGGTGGCCGGGCTCGACGCCGACGTGACCGTCCTGACCGCGCCCGGCGTCGAGCCGCACGACCTGGAGCTGGGCATCCAGCAGATGACCAAGCTCCAGGACGCCGCCCTCACGGTCTACGTCAAGGGCGTGCAGCCGGCCGTCGACGACGCCGTCTCCGCCGACACCGCCTTCGACGCCGCCGCCGTCGTCACGACGATCCCGGCGGGCGGGCACGCCGATGAGGAGGGCCACGCGGAGGAGCACGGCGTCTCCTACGACCCGCACATCTGGCTCGACCCGTCCCGGCTGGCCACGGTCGCCGGAAAGCTGGGCGAGCGGCTGGCCGCCGCCGACCCCGCCCACGCGCAGGCGTACAAGGACCGCGCCGCCACGGCGGCGGGCGTGCTGGGCGGCCTCGACCAGGAGTTCGCCAAGGGCCTGGCCGGCTGCGCCGGCAAGACGCTGGTCACCGCGCATGAGGCGTTCGGCTACCTGGCCGACCGCTACAAGCTCAAGCAGGTGGGCATCACGCTCGACCCCGAGACCGAGCCGTCGCCCAAGCGCCTGTCGGAGGTGGCCGCGCTGGCCAGGGCCGAGGGCGCCACCACGATCTTCACCGAGTCCCTGGTGAGCCCGAAGGTGGCCGAGGTGCTGGCCGGCGAGGTCGGCGCGAAGACGGCCGTGCTCGACCCGCTGGAGAGCAAGCCCGCCGGCGACTACCTGACGGCCATGCGCGACAACCTCAAGACCCTCCGCACGGCTCTGGGGTGTGCGGCATGAGCGAGACGGCCTTCGCGATGACCGGCGGCCGGGTCAGCTTCGACGGCCGGCAGATCCTGCGCGGCGTCGACCTGACCGTCTGCCCCGGCGAGGTGGTGGCCCTCCTGGGGGCCAACGGCTCGGGCAAGTCCACCCTGGTCCGCGCGCTGCTCGGCCTCACCCCGCTGTCCGGCGGCCAGACCCTCCTGTACGGCTCCCCGCCCGCCCGGTTCCGCGACTGGTGGCGCATCGGCTACGTGCCCCAGCGCCTCCAGGTCGGCGGCGGCGTGCCCGCCACCGTCCGCGAGGTCGTGGCCTCGGGCCGCGTCGCCAGGCAGCGCCGGCTGCGCAGGACCAGCGCGGCCGACCGGGCGGCGGTCGCGCACGCCCTCGACGCGGTCGACCTGACCGGCCGGGCCGGCGACCCCGTGCAGTCGCTCTCGGGCGGCCAGCAGCAGCGCGTGCTCATCGCCCGCGCCCTGGCCGGGGAGCCCGACACGTACGTGATGGACGAGCCCACGGCGGGCGTCGACGCCGAGACCCAGCAGCTCCTGGCCGACACGCTGGGCGGCCTGGTCCGCGACGGCAAGACGATCGTCCTGGTCGCCCACGAGCTGGGCCCGCTGGAGCCGCTGATCACCCGCGGCGTCGTGGTCCGCGAGGGCCGCGTCGCGCACGACGGCGAGCCGCCGCGGCCCGAGGGCGAGTGCGCCAGGCCGGGACACGAGCACCAGCATCCGCACGCCGACGAGCCGGCCGCCGGCCCGCTGACCGGCTGGCAGGGAGAAGCGCGATGATCGACCTTCTGCAGGAGAACCTCTTCCAGCTCGCGCTGATCGCCGCACTGCTGGTGGGGCTGTGCGCGCCCGCGGTGGGCACGTTCATCGTGCAGCGCAGGCTGTCGCTGCTCGGCGACGGCATCGGGCACGTCGCGCTGACCGGCGTGGCGCTGGGCTTCCTGACCGGCACGGCGCCGGTGCTGACGGCCGTGGTCGTCTCGGTGCTGGGCGCGGTGGCGATCGAGCTGGTCAGGGCCCGGGGCCGGACCAGCGGCGACGTCGCGCTCGCCCTGCTGTTCTACGGCGGCATCGCGGGCGGCGTCATGCTCATGGGCATCGCCCCCGGCGGCAGCAACGCCAAGCTGAACTCCTATCTGTTCGGCGCCATCGCCAGCGTCACGCGGGAGGACATCTGGATCATCGGCGCGCTGGCCGTGGCGGTCATCGGCGTGGTCGTCGTCTTCGGCAGGGAGCTGTTCGTGCTCTGCCAGGACGAGGAGATGGCCAAGGCCAGCGGCCTGCCGGTGCGCTTCCTCAGCCTGCTGATCGCGGTCACCGCCGCGCTCACCGTGGTCATCGCCATGCGCGTGGTCGGCCTGCTGCTGGTCAGCGCCCTGATGGTGATCCCGGTGGCCACGAGCCAGCAGCTCACCAGGGGCTTCCGGGCCACGATGGGCCTGGCGATGCTGTTCGGCGTGCTCGCCTCGGTGGGCGGTCTGCTGGCCTCGACGATGTCGTCGCGGGTGCCTCCGGGCGCGGCGATCGTGCTTCTCGCCCTCGCCGGCTTCGTCCTGGCCCTGGCTGTCGGTAAATTCGTACGGCGAGGCCGTATCCAGGAGTCCCCAGTGAGCCGGCGACCACATGTCCGTGTCGAGGAGGTCGCATGACGACGAGGCGCGATGCCGTGCACGACACCCTTCGCCGCAGCGAGGGGTTCCGCAGCGCCCAGGACGTCTATGCAGAGATGCGCCTGCACGGCGCCAAGATCGGGTTGACCACCGTCTACCGGGCGCTGCAGGCGCTGGCCGACTGCGGCCAGGTCGACGTGCTGCGCACCGACGAGGGCGAGTCGGTCTACCGGGCGTGCGCCAGCGACGACCATCACCACCACCTGGTCTGCCGCCGTTGCGGCCACACGGTCGAGGTGGCCGGGCCGGCCGTCGAGCGCTGGGCGGAGGCGGTCGGCAGCGACCACGGCTTCACCGAGATCACTCACACGGTCGAGGTCTTCGGCACCTGCTCGTCCTGCTCGGCGCCGGCCCGCGTGGGCTGAGGGCCGCGGGAGCCGTACAGCACGCCGAGCACGACGGCGGCGCACCCGGCGAGCTGCAGCGCGGAGGGCCGCTCCCCCAGCGTGAGCGTGGAGATGGCGACCGTGGTCATCGGCTGCACGAGCAGCAGCAGCGCCGTGAGCGCCGCGGGCTGCCTGGGCAGCGAGTACGTGATCAGCAGCCATCCGGCCACCTGCGGCCCCAGCGCGAGCAGCAGCAGCCACCCGTGCGCCGGCCATTCCGGCGCCAGGTCGGCGCCGCCGAACAGCGGGCTGAGCGCGGCGATCAGCACGGCGGCCACGACGGTCGCGTGCGCCAGGGGCCCCGCCGTCCGGCCCGGCCCGGCCTTCATGAGCAGCAGGTAGGCCGCGTACACGACGGAGGTCGCCAGCCCGGTGACGGCGCCCATGACGGGGTCGAGCCCGTACGCCGCGCCGTCGAACACCCCGGAGATCAGCACGACCCCGCCGAAGACGATCGGCGTGCTCGCCATGAGCCGGTTGGACGGGCGCTCGCGGAACAGGCCCCAGGCGGCGAAGGCCACGATGAACACCTGCAGGTTGCCCAGCACGGTCGCCAGGCCCGCGCCGACCAGCTTGATCGACTGGTGCCAGAACAGCAGGTCGAGCGAGAACAGCACGCCCGCCGCCCAGGCCGGCAGCGCGTTCCGCCAGGGCAGGGGCCCCAGCTTCCGCCGTTCGAGCCAGGCGAGCAGCACCATGGGCGGCGCCGCGTACGCGCAGCGGAACAACGCCGACGTCGCGGGCGACGCCCCGGACAGCCGGACCAAGGGCGCGGAGGTGGAGATGATCAGTGCTCCGGCGATCGCGATCAGGACGATACGCCGATATGCACTCACGGAAACCCCCGGAGTCCCATGGGAGAGATACGCTGCGACCACGCTAGAACCGGCCCCGACAGGAGTCAACATGCCGTTTGGCCATGACATGGTGCATTCTTTGGCGACCGTTGTCGACCTGGTCAACACCTCGCCGTCCACCGGCGGCGACGACGGTCTGGCCAGCCTGGCCGAGTTGCAAGCCTTCGTGGAGTCCCGGCAGATCAGCGGCATCGGCGCGCTGACCGCCCGCGACCTCGGCCAGGTGCGCATGGTGCGCGAGGCGTTCCACCGGGTGTTCACGGCCTCCGACGTGGCGAGCGCCGTGCGCACGCTCAACGCGTTGCTCGCCGAGACGCGCATCACGCCCAGGCTGACCGAGCACGACGGCCACCCGCTGCACGTGCACTACTTCGCCACCGACGCCTCCCTGGCTGAGCACGTGGCCGCCGACTGCGGCGTGGCGCTGGCGCACCTGCTGGTGGAGGGCGAGATGGAGCGCCTGCGCACCTGCTCGGCCCCCGACTGCGACCGCGTGTTCGTCGACGAGTCCCGCAACCGCTCGCGGGTCTACTGCGACAGCCGCACCTGCGGCAACCGCATGCACGTCGCCGCCTACCGGGCCCGCCGCCGCGCCTGACCGTCCCGCACGCGAACCGCCCGTCCCCGCGACGATCGGGGGACGGGCGGCAGGTGCGGGTGATTCAGGGTGCTTCGCTGGACGTCTGCCACCACGGCGGCTTGGCGGTGGCGAAGACGTCGGAACAGTTGCACGAGCCGCAACCTGGGATCATCGGCCCTCCTTCATCATGGGGGAACGGGTTGTACCCGCCTTCACCGGCTCTCAGCCTGACCCTCGTGCCAGAATTCCGGATACCGCCGCGACGCCACGTCTCCTCAGCTGGCGTCGCGCCGCCGCAGGGCGAGCAGCCCGCCGGCCGTGAGCGCGGCCGTCAGCGCGAGCAGCGTCAGCTCCGGCGCCGTGCCGAACGCCTGCCCCGCCATGATGTTCGGCAGGTAGTGGAACGGCTCGAACGGCGTGCCGCCCCACACCCCGTAGAAGGGCGCGACGACCTGTCCGAGCAGGACGGTCAGGATCCAGGCCGCCCAGCACAGCGGCACGCTCGCCCGGGGCAGCAGCCCGTAGGCCGCCACGCAGACCGCGCCGACGCACCACGCCGCCGGGGCCTGGCTCAGGGCGGCGGCCAGGAAGCGCGGCGCGGTGCCGGCGAAGTCGCCGAGGAGCGCGGCGTACACGGCGCTGAAGACGAGGGCGGCTAGCGCCGGCAGCGCGGCCGTGCCGAGCGCGGCCACCGCCAGGTGCCCGGCCGCCCAGCGGACCCGGGTCAGGGGCGTGGCCTGCACCTGGGCGGCGCGGCCGGAGGTCTCCTCCGAACGCAGCCGCACGACCATGAGCACCGGGTAGAGCGCGCTGCCGTAGGCGAGGATCAGCAGGTAGTACCACATGTAGCCGTCGAGGGCGTCCGCCGCGGGGACGCCGAGCAGGTTCGTGATGTTGGCGACCACGACGCTCGGGTGGGCCAGCACGTCCTTGGCCAGCGGGCCCATCGCGCCGCCCATCGCCGCGAACGCCGCCGTCCCCGCCGCCCACTTCAGCAGCAGGCCGCGGTGCAGCCGCCAGGCCAGGGAGACCGGGCCGCGCAGCCGGGGGGCTTCCTCCTTGCCCGGTCGTTCCGGCAGCAGGCCCGAGCCCAGGTCGCGACGGCCGAGCAGCGCGTACGCCAGCGCGCACAACCCCCCGGCGGCCGGCGTGGAGACGCCGAGCAGCCACCAGCGGTCGGCCCGGTAGGCGTCCACCAGGTGGCTCCAGCCGAGCGGTGACAGGGCCTTCAGCCAGGGCCGGTCGCTCGCGTCGGCGGCGTAGCGCAGGACGTAGGCCAGGCCGAGGGCGTACAGGCCGATGACCGTGGCGGTGCGGGCGTCGCGCGCCAGTTGCGCGGCGACGGCGCCGACGCCCGCGAACACCCAGCCCGCCACCACGACGGCGGCGCCGTAGGCGAGCGTGCCGATGGGTTCGAGACCGGCGGCGAGCAGGGCGGCTGCGGTCAGCGCCCCGCCGGCCAGGCTGGTCGCCCCGGCCACCAGCAGGGCCGCGCCGAGCGGCGCCCGGCGGCTCACCACGCCCGCGCGGACCAGCTCGGTCCGGCCCGCGTCCTCCTCCCTGCGGGTGTGCCTGATCACGGTCGTCAGGGCGGCGAAGGCGTTGATCACGTAGAGGAAGCCGCCGCTGCGCCAGGTCGCCAGCACCTCCAGGCGCGGCTCGACGACCCCGCCGCCCAGCGCACGGAAGAAGGCGTAGCGGCGGACGACCTCGGTGTAGGCCAGCTTCAACTCGTAGCTGCCCATGTTGCGGTTGATGTAGCCGACCATGGCCAGGCTCAGGGCCACCAGCAGCAGGAGCCACCAGGGGGCGACGGCGCGCTCGCGGCGCAGCGCCAGGCGGACGAGCGTCCACGTGCCGCTCATCGCACGGCCTCCGCCGGCCGGCCGGCTGCGTAGTGGCGCAGGAACAGCTCCTCCAGCGTGGGCGGGCGGCTGTCCAGGGTGCGCACGCCCGCCGCGGTCAGGCGGCGCAGCGCCGGGCCGAGGGCGTCGGCGTCCACGTCGAAGCGCACCCGGCCGCCCTCCTCGCGCAGGTCGTGCACGCCGGGGAGCCCGGCCAGCCCTTCGGCGGGCCGGTCGAGCTCGGCGTGCACGGCGGTGCGGGTCAGGTGGCGCAGCCCGGCCAGGGTGCCGCTCTCGACCGCGCGGCCGTCGCGGATGATCGTGACCCGGTCGCACAGGGCCTCGACCTCCGACAGGACGTGGCTGGACAGCAGCACGGTACGGTCGCCGCGCCGCCGCTCCTCCCTGACGACCTCCCGGAACGTCTCCTCCATGAGCGGGTCGAGCCCGGAGGTCGGCTCGTCGAGCAGCAGCAGCTCGGCGTCGGAGGCGAGCGCCGCCACCAGCGCGACCTTCTGTCTGTTGCCCTTGGAGTAGGCCCGGCCCTTCGTGCGCGGATCGAGGCCGAACCGGTCGAGCAGCTCCTTCCTGCGCCCGCGGTCGAGGCCGCCGCGCAGCCGGCCCAGCAGGTCGATCACCTCGCCGCCGGACAGGTCGGGCCACAGCGTGACGTCGCCCGGCACGTACGCCAGGCGGCGGTGGAGCTCGGCGGCCTCGCGCCAGGGGTCGCCGCCGAGCAGGCGGACGCTGCCCGCGTCGGCCCGCGCGAGGCCGAGCAGGATCCGGAAGGTCGTGCTCTTGCCCGCGCCGTTGGGGCCCAGGAAGCCGTGCACCTCGCCGGTGCGCACGCTCAGGTCGAGCCCGTCGAGGGCTCTGGTCCGGCCGTACGCCTTGACGAGTGCGGCCACCGAGATGGCGTCGCTCATGTTGATCTGCCTCGTGACTGTTCGCTCGTACAGTTGACTACCCGAACGAGTAGGACGCTATATCCGCGTATAGTCACTGTCCAGCGCGGCAGCTCAGCAGGGGTGAACCCAGGGGTTTCTCTAGGCGCCGGTGACCTCGTTGGGGATCGCGCCGCCGTAGCGGCGGTCGCGCTTGGCGTAGATCTCGCACGCCGCCCACAGGTCGCGGCGGTCGAAGTCGGGCCAGAGCCGGTCGAGGAAGACCATCTCGGCGTAGGCCGACTGCCACAGCAGGAAGTTCGAGAAGCGCTGCTCGCCCGAGGAGCGCAGGAACAGGTCGACCGGCGGGATCTCCGGCTCGTCGAGGTAGCGGGCGAACACCTTCTCGCTCACCTTGGACGGCTTGACCCGCCCGGCCGCGATGTCGGCCGCCAGCTTGACCGCCGCGTCGACGATCTCGGCCTGGCCGCCGTAGTTGACGCAGAACTGCAACGTCAGCTTGCTGTTGCCGAGGGTCATCTCCTCGGCGCTCTGCAGCTCGGAGATCACGCTCTTCCACAGCCGCCCCGGCCGGCCCGCCCAGCGCACCCGCACGCCCATGGCGTTGAGCTCGTCGCGCCGCCGCCTGATGACGTCGCGGTTGAAGCCCATCAGGAAGCGCACTTCGTCGGGCGAGCGCTTCCAGTTCTCCGTGGAGAAGGCGTAGGCGCTCAAGTAGGGGACGCCCAGCTCAAGGGCCCCCTCGATGACGTCGAACAGCGAGGACTCGCCCGCCTTGTGCCCTTCGGTGCGCGGCAGGCCGCGTGCCTTGGCCCAGCGGCCGTTGCCGTCCATCACGATGGCGACGTGCCGGGGCACGAGGTCACGCGGGATCGGCGGCGGGGTGGCGCCTGACGGATGAGGGGTCGGAGGCCGGACGTTCACGCATGCTCCCTTTCGACGTGTCGCAGAGAGCGTATTCCGTGTTCCAGATGCCATTGCAGATATGCGGCCACCAGACCGCTGCACTCGCTGCGGTGGCGCGACTCCGAGGCGTCGGCGGTGGCCCAGTCGCCGCGCAGCAGCGCCGTCATGAGCCCGATCGTCTCCCCCGCCGGCACCGCCGAGCCCGCCGGACGACACGCCCCGCACACCACGCCGCCCGCGACGATGGCGAAGGCCCTGACCGCCGGGGCCTGACACTTGGCGCACGCCTCCAGCGCGGGCGCGTAACCGGCCACCGCCAGCGAGCGCAGGAAGTACGCGTCGAGGACCAGCCTGGCCTCGTGGGCGCGTTCGGACAGCGTGCGCAGGCCGCCGACCAGCAGCAGGAACTGCCGTAGCGCCGGCTCCTTCTCGCCGTGGGTCAGCCGGTCGGCCGTCTCCAGCATGGCGCTGCCGGCGGTGTAACGGGGGTAGTCGACGGCCAGCGCCTCGCCGTAGGGCCTGATGGTCTCCGCCTGGGTGATCACGTCGAGCGTGCGGCCGGTGTGGAGCTGGAGGTCGACGTGCGTGAACGGCTCCAGCCGCGCGCCGAAGCGTGACTTGGTGCGGCGCACGCCCCTGGCCACCGCCCGGATCTTGCCGGTGCGCTTGGCCAGAACGGTGACGATGCGATCGGCCTCACCGAGTTTCTGCGTCCGCAGGACGACGCCTTCGTCGCGGTAGAGACTCACTTGCCCATCTTACGGCCGCACGCGCGGCATGTTCCGGGCATGCTCTGGTGACGCGAGTTTGCCCTGCCGTCACTAGACTTTGACGTCTGTCCCCGCATCACCCGTTGTTCAACCCCCCGCTACTGCCTCGAAAGGGAGTCATGACCCGCGTGGTCCTGCTGGGCTCTTCGCCCGGCCCCGACACCTCTCCGACCGGCCTGAGGCTGGCCGCGCTGCCCGGCAATCCCACCGTGGCCGAGCGGCTGCGCAGCCAGCTCGTCTCCTATGACCCGCGGCCCGCCACGATCGAGACCGGCGACGTGGCCGCCGCCCTTCGCGCCCTGGCCGACGTCGCAGAATCGGCAACGGAGAGCCTCTTCATCATCCCCCAGAACTCGGTCGTCCACGACGAGCTGATCTACCAGATCACCAAGGCCAAGCGCGGCGCGCTGGCGCTCGTGGCCAAGGAGCCGCGTCTGGAGGTGACCGAGGAGGCGCAGGAGGACACCGTACCGATCGACGAGGCCGACCCGGAGATCGGCTACGGCCGGCTCGAAGGGCTGCCGGTGCGCGCGCGCGTCGGCAAGTCGCGCGTCGTGTCGGTCGGCACCGCCAACCACGCGGTGACCAGGCCCAACGCGGTGCTGCTCGGCCCGCTGCACATCAGCGCCCGCAACGCCCCCGTGCTCGCGCAGACCTGCCGCGAGCTGGCCCTCATGGCCGACCGCTTCGGCGCGGACGACGACCTCGTCCAGCTCGTGGTGTTCGGCCTGGTGCGCAACGGCGTGTCGGTCGGCGTGCGCGGCCGCCGCGACCTGTTCTACCGCCGGGTGAGCACGCCGGAGGAGGTCAACGAGGCCGGCGCCGAGATGGCCGGCATGAACGAGGACCGCGCCCGGCTCAACAACGCGGTCAAGGGCGCCGACGGCTTCTTCACCACCTACTTCGTCTCCACCTACTCGCGCTTCATCGCCCGCTGGGCGGCGCGGCGCGGGCTCACGCCCAACCAGGTGACGCTGATCTCGATCTTGCTCGGCGTGGCCGCCGCCGCCTGCTTCGCCACCGGCGACCGGCCGTGGATGGTCGCCGGCGGCCTGCTGATCTACTTCGCCTTCGTCTTCGACTGCGTCGACGGGCAGGTGGCCCGGTACGCCCGCAAGTTCGGCGTGCTGGGGGCCTGGCTCGACGCCACCTTCGACCGCTTCAAGGAATACGTGGTCTTCGCCGGCCTGGCCGTCGGCTGGGTCGTCTCGGGCAACGGCGACGACATCTGGATCCTGGCGCTGGCCGCCATCGGGCTCCAGTCCGTACGCCACCTGCTCGACTTCTCCTTCGGCATCTCCAACCGCCGCAAGCCGCCCGGGCAGCTCCCCACCCTCCCGCTCGACGCCCCCGACGACCGCGACCTGCGCAGGGCGCTGGAGCGGCGCAAGGTCGAGCGCAGCCAGGGCCTGCGCGGCGTGCTCAAGATGTGGACCAGGGCGGGCAAGTTCCGCGCGGTCCACTGGGCGCGGAAGATGATCGTGTTCCCCATCGGCGAGCGGTTCGCGGCCATCGCGATCACCGCCGCCCTCTTCGACGCCCGGATCACTTTCCTCACCCTCGTGATCTGGGGCTCCGTCGCCGCCGCCTACACCCTCACCGGACGCCTCATGAGGTCGCTCGTATGATCACTCAACCGCAGGCCATGGCCACCCCCACGCCGGACCCCGACGAGGAACGCCGCCGCATCCAGACCGCCCGCCTGCTCGCCTACCGCGACGACGGCCCGCTCGTGCACGCCCTCGCGGGCAAGCTGGGCAAGGGCCTGCCGCCCGTGCCCGCCACGCTCGTGGCGCTGCTCGCCGTCGTCGCCGTCACCGTCGTCGGGCTGCCCGACAAGGGGCCGCTGCTGCTCGTGCCGGTGGCCATCACACTGCTGCTCGTGCTGCCGACCGCGCCGCGCGACCACCTCGGCCGCTTCGACTGGCTCACCCCGCCGCTGCTGCGCGGCACCGAGTTCCTCGCCATGATCGCGATCGGCCTGGCCGCCGGCGCGCCGAAGTGGCTGCTGTTCGTGCTGGTCTACGTCGTGGGCTACCACACCTACGACACCGTCTACCGCACCCGGCAGAGCATCTGGCCGCCCGCGTGGGTGTTCCACGCGGGGCTCGGCTGGGAGCTGCGCCTGCTGATCATCGGTGCCGGTGCGGCGCTGGGCTGGCTGACGCCGGTGCTCGCGGTGCTGACGGCGTACCTGTTCGTGCTGTTCGCGGTGGAGAGCGTGACGAGCTGGGTGCGCCTGGACAAGGCCTCTGCGCAGGCCGGCGCCGACGCCGAGCAGGACCTCGAGGCCTCGCCCGAGGACGCGCTCGAACAGGCCACCGGCGAGGCGGAGAAGGGCTGAGCGGCCACCTCCCCCTCCGGACACGACGGCGGTCACGGGCTCCCGATCAGGGCGCCGGTGGCCGCCGTTTCGCGTGCGGGCGCCGAATCGCCCTGCCGGAAAAGGACATGACGGACTATTCTGAAATCCAGGGACATTCGAGCCGAGGTCCGGTCCGGCCGGAGCCAGGAGACGCGGATGGCGTTCTTGCCGCGGCCGTTCAGACGAGGGGATTCCCCGGACGGGCGCGCGGACCTCCCCGGCCGGAGGGCGCCGATGACGGGCCTGTCCGGGCGGGTCGTGGTGGTGCTGGCGCTGGCCGCGGGCCCGGTGAGCGGGTGCGGCACGGATCCGGGCCCGGTGTGCGGCGCGGTCGTCGACTCGACGGGCTACGCCGACCCGGTGACCGCCGGGAACGACGTCGAATCCGAGCTGCCGGGGTTCGCCAAGGGCTGCGACTGGATCGGCTTCGCGGCGGTGACCGGCGACTCGGAGAGCAGCGCGTGCCGCGAGGACCCGGTGCCCATCGCCGCCACCCGCACCGAGAACCCCGGCGACGACCCCGTGGTCGAGGACCGGGTCAGGGCCCGCCGGATCACGCAGGTGCTCCCCCGGGCGGCCGAGCTGCTCGACTGCCCGAAGGAGGGCCGGGGCTCGGACGTCCTGGGCGCCCTGCGGTACGCGGTCAAGCAGCTCAGCGCGCTGCGGCAGCCGGACAGGGAGCACCGGCTCATCGTGTTCAGCGACCTGCTCAACGACCACGGCGACCTGGACGTCGGCGAGCTGGACCTGAGCGAGGCCGCCCGCGGCCGGAAGATCGAGGAACTGCGGGACGCGCGGCTGCTGCCGGACCTGTCCGGGTACGCGGTGGTGGTGCATGGATTCCTGCGGGCGAAGAAGTCCGACCCCGACCGGTTCCCGCTGCTGGAGAGCTTCTGGCGGGCGGCGTTCGAGGCCGCCGGGACGTCGTCCGTCGACCTGCTCTAGAGCGCTCTCCCATATTGACACGCGGTCAGCAGCGTGTTTACGTCGCGTCAAGAGAGCGCTCTCTCACTCGACTCCACCACCCCCCATGGAGCAGGGATGACAACAGAGATCCGGCACAGGCGCCGCCTGGTGGCCGTGGCGGTGGTGCTCGTGGCACTCACCGGCCTGCTCGTCAAAGTGGCCGTCAGCGCCTCGGCGTCCGTGCCGTCCACGCCGTCCGGCTGGTCGCTGGTCTGGTCCGACGACTTCAACGGCTCGGCGGGCACGCCGCCCTCGTCCGCCGAGTGGATCATCGATACCGGGCACGGCTACCCCGGCGGGCCGGGCAACTGGGGCACCGGCGAGATCCAGAACTACACCTCCAGCACCTCCAACGTCAGCCTCGACGGCTCCGGCAACCTGCGCATCACGCCCCTGCGCAGCGGCTCGGGCGAGTGGACCTCGGCCCGCATCGAGACCAGGCGGGCCGACTTCAAGCCGGCCGACGGGCGCGTCCTGCGCATCGAGGGCCGGATCCAGATGCCGGACGTGACCGGGCAGGCGGCGCTCGGCTACTGGCCGGCGTTCTGGGCGCTCGGGGCGCCGTACCGGGGGAACTACTGGAACTGGCCGGGCATCGGCGAGTTCGACATCATGGAGAACGTCAACGGCATCGACTCGGTGTGGGGCGTGCTCCACTGCGGCGTCAGCCCCGGCGGGCCCTGCAACGAGACGACCGGCCTGGGCGCGAGCCGGGCCTGCCCCGGATCGTCCTGCCAGTCGGCCTTCCACACCTACCGCTTCGAGTGGGACCGCGCCGCCAGCCCGAACCAGCTCCGCTGGTACGTCGACGGCCAGCAGTTCCACAGCGTGAGCCAGAACCAGCTCGACGCCACCACCTGGACCAACATGACCGGGCACGGCGGCTACTTCCTGCTGCTCAACCTGGCCATGGGCGGCGCGTTCCCCAACGCCCTGGCCGGCACGGGCACGCCGACGGCGGCGACCGTCCCCGGGCACCCGCTGCTGGTGGACTACGTGGCCGTCTGGCAGAGCGGCACGGTCTCCACACCGACGGCGACCCCGACCGTCCCGGGCGGCGTGGACGCGCGCTCCACCATCCAGGCCGAGCGCTACCAGGCCCAGTCGGGCACCATCGTCGAGACCACCACCGACACCGGCGGCGGCCAGAACGTCGGCGCCATCGCGGGCGGCGACTGGCTGCGCTACGACGGGGTGAACTTCGGCTCCGAGCCCGCCCGCCAGTTCAAGGCCAGAGTGGCGTCGGGGGCGGCGGCCGGCGTGAGCGGGCTGGTGCAGGTGCGGCTGGACAGCCCGTCCGCCCCGCCGATCGGCGACTTCGCGCTGGCCAGTACGGGCGGCTGGCAGAGCTGGCGCACGGTCCCCGCCAACATCAGCGGGGTGACCGGGACGCACACCGTCTACCTGACCTTCAGCAGCGGCCAGCCCGCCGACTTCGTCAACGTCAACTGGTTCACCTTCTCGACGACCTGACCCCTCTCAGGGTCCTCCTCGGGGCGGCGGGCGTACCCAGAGCCCGGCTCGCCGCCCCCGGGCTGGGGGACAATGAGACGGTGCGCGAATTGCCGGTGATCGACATCTCCCCCTTGCTCGGCGACACCCCGGGCGGCGACAGGCAGGCCGTCGGCGCGGCGATCGGCGCCGCCTGCCGGGACAGCGGCTTCTTCTACGTCCGCGGGCACGGCGTGCCGCAGGAGCTCCTCGACCGGCTCGACGCCGCCGCCAGGCGCTTCTTCGCGCTGCCCGAGGAGGTCAAGGACGAGATCTCGATGGACCGCGGCGGCCCGGCCTGGCGCGGCTTCTTCCCGGTGGGCGGCGAGCTGACCTCGGGGCGTCCGGACCTGAAGGAGGGCGTCTACTTCGGCGCCGAGGAGCCGCCCGGCCCGCTCCCGCTGCACGGCCCCAACCAGTTCCCGGTCCAGGTGCCCGAGCTGCGCGAGGCCGTGCTCGCCTACCTGGACACGATGACGGGGGTCGCGCAGGCGGTCATGTCGGGGATCGCGCTCAGCCTGGGCCTGGACGAGGGCTACTTCCGCACCGGCTACACCGCCGACCCGACCGTCCTGTTCCGCGTCTTCCACTACCCGCCCGCGCCCCCGGACGACGACGAGACCTGGGGCGTGGGCGAGCACACCGACTACGGCCTGCTCACCCTGCTCCTCCAGGACGCCAACGGCGGCCTCCAGGTCCGGACGGCGGACGGCTGGATCGAGGCGCCGCCGCTGCCGGGCACGTTCGTCTGCAACATCGGCGACATGCTCGACAAGCTCACGGGCGGCCGCTACCGCTCGACCCCGCACCGCGTGCGCAACCGCAGCGGCAACGAGCGCCTGAGCTACCCGTTCTTCTTCGACCCCGGCTGGGACAGCGTGGTGCCGCCCCTCCCCTACGCCGCCGGCGAGCGCTGGGACGGCCAGGTCGACTTCACCGGCACCTACGGCGAGTACCTGCTGTCGAAGGTGTCCAAGGTCTTCCCGAGCCTGTTCGAGCGGCAGATCTAGGCCGACTCCCGCACGATCAACCGGGTGGGCAGGACGACCGGCGTGGTGCTCCGGCCCTCCAGCCGCGACAGCAGCAGCCGCGCCAGCGCCAGCGCCTGCTCCGTCACGGGGACCCGGACGGTGGTGAGGGCCGGGGTGGTGGCCGAGGCGGCGTCGATGTCGTCGAAGCCCACGATCGCCAGGTCGTCGGGCACCCGCCGGCCCGCGGCGCGGGCGGCCGGCAGGGCGCCGATCGCCATCTGGTCGTCGGCCGCGAAGATCGCGTCCAGGTCGGGGGCGTCGCCGAGGAGCTGGTCGGCCGCGGCCGTGCCGGAGGCCCGGGTCAGGTCTCCGATCGCCAGTCTGGGCCGCAAGCCGGCGCGGTCGAGGGCCGCGCGGTGGCCGGCGAGCCGGTCCTGAGTGGCGACCAGGTCCATCGGGCCGCAGATCATGCCGATCCGGCGGCGGCCGGTGGCCAGCAGGTGCTCGGTGGCCGCCGCCGCGCCCGCGGCGTTGTCGGCGTCCACGTACGGCACCAGCGAGGCGACCGGCGGCCGGCCCAGCAGCACGAGCGGCACGCCGGTGCGCGAGAGCCGTTCGGCCAGGGTGTCGCCCCGCTCGGGCGGCAGCAGGACGACGCCGTCCACCAGGCGCGCCTCGGCGTGCCGGACGATGCGGCGCTGGCTCTCGGCGGTGTCGGCGAGCATGAGGGTGATCTGCTTGCCCGCGCCCTCCAGCAGGCTCGTCACGTACTGGACGACGGCCGCGACCATCGGGTCGGCGGCGTGCCTGGGGGCCGACAGCACGAGCGCGACGGTGTCGGTGCGCCGGGTCACCAGGCTGCGGGCGGCGGCGTTGGGCACGTAGCCGAGCTCCTTGACGGCCCGCAGGACCGTGGAGCGCACCTCGGGGCTGACCGACGCCTCGCCGTTGACGACGCGGGAGACCGTGGCCCGGGAGACTCGGGCGCGGGCGGCCACCGTCTCCAGCGTGGGACGCCTGGGCGGGGCCTCGGTCAGGCCGTTGCGCCTGATGACATCGCGGTACCACAAGGCGCTGTCCTTGGGCCGCCTGCGCTGGGTGTCGAAGTCGACGTGCACGAGGCCGAACTTGCGCCGGTACCCCTCGGCCCATTCGAGATTGTCGAGCAGCGTCCAGGCGAGATATCCGCGGACGTTCGCGCCCTCCTCGACGGCGGTCCGCAGGGCCCGCAGGTGTTCCTCGATGAAATGCACGCGGTCGACGTCGTGAATGCCGTCGGGGGTGACCGTGTCGACGAAGTCCGCGCCATTCTCGGTGATCATCAGTTCGAGTTCCGGATATTCGCCGGTGAGCCGCCGCAGTAACAGCGACAGGGCGTTCGGGACGATCGGCCAGCCCATCGCGGTGACCGCCGTGGGAATGGTGCTGAAAAGCACGCCCGCGCTTCCCGGATAAGCCGGGTCGGCCGGTTCGCCGGGCTGCGCCTGGACGACGGCCGGCGCGTAGTAGTTGACGCCGAGCAGGTCGAGCGGCTGGGCGATGTCGGCCAGGTCGCCGTCGTGGACGTGCCCGAGCCCGGCGTGCTCCTCGATGACCGGCAGCAGGTCGGCGGGGTAGGCGCCGCGCAGCATCGGGTCGAGGAACTGCCGGTGGACGAGCGCGTCGATCCTGGCCACGGCCTCGGCGTCCTCCTCCGACAGCGGCCGGTCGAAGTCGCCGACCTGGGCCGGCGTCAGCACGGGCGAGAAGTTGAGCACGGCCCCCACCTCGGCGGCCCCGGCGGCGCGCAGGGCCTGGGCGCCCAGGCCGTGGGCGAGCAGCAGGTGGTGGGCGCTCCTGAACGCCTCGGCGGCCGACCGGCGGCCCGGCGCGTGCACCCCCGAGCCGTGGCCGACGAAGGCCGCCACCCACGGCTCGTTCACGGTGAACCAGGTGCCGACCCGGTCGCCGAGCCGCTCGGCCACGATCGCCGCGTAGTCCGCGAAACAGCGGGCGGTGTCGCGGGACGGCCATCCGCCGCGCTCCTCCAGCGCCTGCGGCAGATCCCAGTGATAAAGGGTGGCCAACGGCGTGATGCCCGCCTCCAGCAGGGCGTCGACCAGCCGCTGATAAAAGTCGAGACCGGCCGTGTTCACCTTTCCCGAGCCGTCCGGAAGAATGCGCGGCCAGCTCACCGAGAACCGGTACGCGGCCATTCCCAGCTCTTTCATCAGCGAGACGTCCTCGCGATATCGGTGGTAATGGTCGCAGGCGTCGGGCGGGCCACCGGCGAAGGCGTCCCAAATGGACGGCCCGCGGCCGTCGGCGGCCGTGCCGCCCTCGATCTGGAAGGCCGACGTCGAGACCCCCCAGACGAAACCCTCGGGAAAACGTGCGATATTCATGTGGCGGCAATCCTCCGGCAGTGGACCGAACGCCCAGTCTCCCGCGCGGCGCTCGTCGCGCGCCAGCCTGGCCAGGCGGTATACAGAGCCCGTGGAACTGGACCGGCTCGATCGTGACATCATCGCGGCGCTCGTCGACGACGCCCGCGCGACCTACGCGGACATCGGCCAGCAGGTGGGGCTGAGCGCGTCGGCCGTCAAGCGGCGGGTCGACCGGCTGCAGAAGAGCGGGGCGATCACCGGCTTCAGCGCGCGGGTCGCGCCGCAGGCGCTCGGCTGGACCACCGAGGCGTACGTCGAGCTGTTCTGCCAGGGCAAGACCAAGCCGTCGGACATCGCCCTGGCCGTGGCCAGGTTCCCCGAGGTGGTGGCGGCGGCCACGATCACCGGCGAGGCCGACGCGCTGCTGCACATCAGGGCCACCGACGTGCGGCACGTCGAGCGGGTCATCGAGCGCATCGCGGCGGAGGCTTTCGTGGTGCGGACCAAGAGCTCGATCGTGCTGTCGCGGCTGGTGGACATCCCGCCGGGAGCCGCCCTGACGGACTCGCGCAACGGATCGCACGTCGCCGGCCGATAGACGCAACAGACCTGCGCCAACGCGCAATGCGCACCGCTTGGCCTGCGCAAACGTCAATTCTTAGGCTGTCCCCGTCTCCCCCGACACGGGAACTTCCCCTGAACTGACGACGACGGAGCCCTGCATGCCCAAACACTTCCTCATGTGCCGCCCGGACTACTTCGCGGTCGAGTACGCCATCAACCCGTGGATGGACCCCGAGGCCGGCGCCGACCGTGAGGTGGCGATCCGTCAGTGGGAAGGGCTGAAGTCGGCGTACGAGGAGCTCGGGCACCAGGTCAGCCTCATCGACCCGATCGAGGGCCTGCCCGACATGGTGTTCGCCGCCAACGGCGCGCTGGTCGTCGGCGGCCGGGTCTACGGCGCCCGCTTCACCTTCCCCGAGCGCGGCCCCGAGGGCCCGGCCTACCTGCGCTGGTTCGTCGAGCGCGGCTACCCGACGCTGGAGCCTGCGCACGTCAACGAGGGCGAGGGCGACTTCCTCACCCTCGACGACGTCATCCTGGCCGGCACCGGCTTCCGCACCGACGTGGTCGCCCACCAGGAGGCGCAGGAGTACCTGGGCCGCCCGGTCGTCTCGCTGAAGCTGGTCGACCCGCGCTTCTACCACCTGGACACCGCGCTGTTCCCGCTCGACGGCCGCAACGTCGCCTACTACCCCGGCGCCTTCTCCCAGGGCAGCCAGGAGGTGCTGCGCGCGATGTTCCCGGACGCGGTGATCGCGACCGCCGAGGACGCCGAGGTGCTCGGCCTCAACGCGGTCAGCGACGGCCGGAACGTGGTGATCAACTCCGAGGCGTCCGGGCTCCAGCTGGAGCTCAAGCGGCACGGCTACGAGGTGATCCCGGTCGAGCTGTCGGAGCTGCGCAAGGCGGGCGGCGGTCCCAAGTGCTGCACACTGGAGATCAGGGGGGAGAAGTAACATGAGCACCAGCGCAGAGCTGATCGAAGTAAGCGAGCGCCGCAGCGCGCACAACTACCATCCGCTGCCCGTGGTCATCCACGAGGCGCACGGCGCGTGGGTCACCGACGTCGAGGGCAAGCGCTATCTCGACTGCCTGTCGGGCTACTCGTCACTGAACTTCGGCCACGGTAACCCGAAGATCATCGAGGCCGCCCAGGAGCAGCTGAAGAACCTCACGCTGACCAGCCGGGCCTTCTACCACGACCAGTTCGCCCAGTTCTGCGCCGGGCTCGGCGACCTCACCGGCAAGGACATGATCCTGCCGATGAACACCGGCGCCGAGGCCGTCGAGACCGCGATCAAGGTGGCCCGCAAGTGGGGCTACGAGGTCAAGGGCGTCGCGCCGGAGCAGGCCAACATCATCGTGATGGAGGACAACTTCCACGGCCGCACCACCACGATCATCAGCTTCTCCACCGACCCCGACGCGCACGACGGGTTCGGGCCGTACACGCCCGGGTTCAAGATCGTCCGCTACGGCTCGGCCGAGGCGATCAGGGAGGCGATCGACGACAACACCGTGGCCGTACTCGTCGAGCCGATCCAGGGCGAGGCGGGCGTGCTGGTGCCGCCGGACGGCTACCTGACCGAGGTCCGGCGCATCTGCACCGAGAACAACGTGCTGATGATCGCCGACGAGATCCAGTCGGGTCTCGGGCGCACCGGCCGCACGTTCGCCTGCGACCACGAGAACGTCGTCCCCGACGTCTACATCCTGGGCAAGGCGCTCGGCGGCGGCGTGGTGCCGGTCTCGGCCATCGCCGCGGACGAGGACGTCCTCGGGGTCATCAAGCCGGGCCAGCACGGGTCCACGTTCGGCGGCAACCCGCTGGCCTGCGCGGTCGGCATCGCCGTCATCGACATCCTGAACACCGGCGAGTTCCAGGCCAGGGCCGCCCGGCTCGGCGAGGTGCTGCACGCGCGGCTGCGCGAGCTGGCCGGCAAGGGCGTGGTGGCGGTGCGCGGGCGCGGGCTGTGGGCGGGCGTGGACATCGACCCGGCCCTCGGCACCGGGCGCGAGGTCTCCAAGGCGCTCATGGCGCGCGGCGTGCTCGCCAAGGACACCCACGGGTCCACGATCCGGCTCGCGCCGCCGATCGTGATCTCCGAGGAGGACCTGGTCTGGGCGGTCGACCAGCTCGCCGCCGTCCTCGAAGACCTCTAGGTCTCCTACGGCTTCGCCTGGTCGGGCCACCCGCCGTACCACGGCCGGCGGCCCTCCGGGAAACGGTCGCTGACCCCGCACAGGGCGCGCCGCCGTGACGGCGCGCCCTGTGGGCCTGCTGGGTTGTCGGCCGACCGGGGTCACGAACCGGCGGGGGCACTCTCGATCGGGGTAGGGGTGACGGTACGCGTCACCGTCGGCTCCGGCTCGCCGGTCGGCTCGACCGCGGGCACGCTGCTCGGCTCCGGGGTGAACGTGATCGTCGCCTCGGCCGTCGGCAGCTTCGCCGTCGTCGAGCCGGACTCCGAGGGAATGGGCGTGGGGGCCTGGGTCTCCGGCATGCAGCTCGCGTCGGCGGCGGCGTCGGGGGCCTCCGGCAGGGCGTCCACCACGGAGACGTCGAGCTGGGCCGTCAACGCCACGACGCTGTCCTTGGGCGCGCCCGCCTTGGCGTCGACCACGACCTGCCGCTCGCCGAGGAACGTGTGCCCGGCCGGATCGAAGATCAGCTCCTCGCGCACGCCCCGGTCGGCGACCCGGCCCAGCGCCACGCCCACACGTCCCGAGGAGTCGGCGACGCCCTCGGCCGCCTCGACGCCGGGGATCGCCTTCACCGCCTCGAACAGGGCGTCCCGCTGCGCCTTGGGCAGGTAGTTCTCCCTGACGAGGTCGCCGGCGCGGGTGAAGGCGACGGCGTCGGGATCGACGTCCTTGTCGCCCTTGGGGGCCGGCTGGTAGAGGCGGTCGCGCATGGCCGTGGCGTCGGCCGGGAGCGTGCTCAGGTAGGCGTAGTCGTCGCGGTAGGGGCCGCGCAGGTCGGGGCAGGAGGCCAGCCGGTTCCACTCGCTGCCCCGCCAGCTCGTGGCGTCCGCCGGCAGCGGCTCGCCCGGCCAGGGGCGCGGCTCGCGGCCCTCGATCTGCAGCAGGCCGTCCTTGCTGCCGTCCACGGACTTCCAGATCCTGCGGTGCTGGCGATAGAGGTAGCGGCTCTGCCCGCCGGAGCTGTCGATCGACTGCGAGCCGTACATGGTGTCGGACTCGATCAGGATGAACTGGTCCGGCCGGGGGCTCAGCTCGCCGGCCGACAGCATCACGGAGGTCGCCGGGCGGGCGTCCGTCCCGCCCTGGCCCGACAGCGCCACCGCCACGCCGCCGACCAGGACCACCGTGACGCCGAAGGCCGCGGCCGTCTGCCAGCCCAGCCTGGGCAGCCGCAGGCGTCGCCCGCCGCGCGCCTCGGCCAGCAGTCGTTCCCTGGCCCGCGCGCGGGCCTGCGGCTCGTACGGCGGCGCCGGCGGCCTGCCGTCGGCGAACGTCCGGATCTCGTCATCCATGCTGGGGCTCCTCTGCGAAGGGATCGATGCCGCCGAGCGCCCTGCGTACCTTGACGCGGAGCCGGTGCAGCCTGGACCGGACGGTGCCCACGGGCACCCCGAGGGCGCGCGCGGCGTCCTCGTAGGTCAGGTCGGCCCACGCCACGAGCAGCAGCAGGTCGCGCTCGCTCGCGCTGAGCCTGGTCAGCGCCCTGGCCAGGCGGGGCTGGAGCTGCTCGGCGGTGACCCGGTCGGCGCTGCGCTCGTCGAACGCGCCCGGACGCTCGGCCCCGACCCTGGCCATGGCCGCGGTGCGCCGCCGTTCGGCCCTGCGGTGCTGGGACACGACCTTGGTGGCGATGCCGTACAGCCAGGGACGGGCGTCGGGCAGGGTGCGGTCGTAGCGGCCGCGGCCGCGGAAGGCGACGAGGAACACCTCCCCCGTCACGTCGTCGGCCAGCTCGACGCCCAGGCGGCGGGCGGCGTACCTGTGGATCTCGTCGGCGTGCCGGTCGAACAGCGCGGCGAAACGCTCAGGATCGCTCAGCGAATGCCCGATCAGGGTCGAGTCATCCAGCGTTGCGGTTGTGTCCTCGACACTCACCACATCCGGTCCTCTCTCATGCGGTCACCCTGTTGTTGGCCGCACCCGGAAGCCCGGTTCCACCTTTTTCGGGCTATGCCGCCTTTCGCTGCTTTCGCCAGGCGGACAGGCCGCCGGGGGCCTCGTCCCTGACGAACCCGGCCGCCGTCAGCTCGGCGGCGAGCCGGTCGCCGCCGGGACGGTGGGCCTCGCTGGTCACCTCGTCCTCGCTGATCACCACGCCGCGCTGCCTGATCCGGTAGAGGAAACGGGAGCGCACGGTCTCGCCGGTGACGTCGAGCACCTGGCCCCAGACCTCGTAGGCGTGCCGCCCGACCTGGTAGGACCCCATGAGCTCCAGCTCACCCGGCGTGGGCGCGGGCCGCTCGCGCCAGTTGAACAGCAGCAGCCCGCCCGGTTCGAGCTGCCTGGCCAGCACCCGCCACAACTCCTCCCGCCGCCCGGCCGGGAACGCCTGCAGCACCGAGATCATCACAACGGCCTCGACCGGCTCGTCCACATCGACGTCGAGCGCCCCGCAGGCCAGCACGGTGACCCGGCGCCGGGCCTGCTCGTCGGCGGACAGCCGCGACAGCAGCACCGACCGCATGGCCGGCGCCGGCTCGACGGCGTACACCTCGCCCTCCGTCGCGCGCACGATCACCTCGGTGATCAGGCCGGTGCCCGCGCCGATCTCCATGACGCCGCCCCGCACCCCCTTCAGCAGAGGCGGGAGCGACTCGCGGATCTCGGGGACGTGCCCGTCCTCGTGCCACAGGTCGTAGAACGGCACGGCCCTGGAGTACTGGTCATCATCCATGGGTCATTTCTACGCCAGCCGGGCCGAGTCGATCGGCCGGACATCGTCGCCCGCCGCCTCGTACCAGGTGATCGTGTCGGGGAAGGTCAGCGTGGCCAGCGCGTTCTGGAACAGCGGGCCCTTGGTCACCCGCCAGCGGAACGGCGGCCGCGGGATGCCCGCCAGCCGCGCCAGCAGGCCGCCCACCAGCGTCGCCAGCCCGAACTGGGTGAGCACGTTGGCCCAGCGCAGCAACCGGCTGAGCGGGTTGCGGATCGGCGAGCAGACGACCTGGTAGATCTGCCCGGCCGAGGCCTTGGCCAGATAGGAGTAGTGGACGTCGCCGGACAGGATCACCGCCGGCTTGCCGAGCCGGACCAGCAGCCGGCCCAGGTCCTCGAACGAGCGCCGGAAGGCCGCCCAGTGCTCCAGGTCGACGGCCTGGCGCAGCTGCTCCGACCACCGCTGCACCGTACGGCCCCACTTGCCGTCGCACAGCGCCTCGTTCCAGTTCTGGACGCCGTGCACGCCCTCGGGCAGCAGGAAGGGGATCGAGGAGCCGATGACCAGCCGCTCGGCCGGGGCGGCGGCCTGCTCCTGGAGCCAGGCCCACTCCTCGGGGTCGAGCATGCGCCGGTCGCCGGGGGTGAGCTGCCTGGCGCACCGGGTGTCGATCATGATGAGCCGGGTGTGCCCGAGGTCGCGGGTGTAGCTCCAGCGGTTGCTGCTCGGCTCGGCGTCGGCCTTGGCGGCGAAGGCGTCGAGGGCCGGGCCGCCGTCGCCACCGCCCTCGGTGAGCTCGCGCACCAGCGGGTCGGCCGCGCGCTCGGCCGGCGCCAGGTTGCCGAGGTGCTGGTAGACGAAGTAGGCGCCGAGCCCGGCGACCACGCGGCGCGGCCACCAGCTCGTCAGGGCCATCTTCTCCCGCCAGGGCTGGGAGGTGTTCCAGTCGTCGCGCAGGTCGTGGTCGTCGAAGATCATGGCGGTGGGCACGGTGGACAGCAGCCAGCGGATCTCCGGGTCGGTCCACGCCTGGCGGTAGAGCTCGGCGTACTCCTCGTAGTCGGCGATCTCGCCCTGCGGCTCGGTGGTCCTGCGCGCGTGGATGTAGTCGAGCATCTGGGGCGAGGGGCTGTCGGCGTAGACCTGGTCGCCGAGGAGCAGCAGCAGGTCGGGCCACTCCTCCTCGTCGGCGCGCATGAGGCTCACGCCGTAGGCGCGCAGCACGTCGTCGCCGTGGGTGCGGACGTGGGCCGAGTCGTGCGGCACGCTCGTGCGGCACGACCCGAACGCCAGCCTGCGGGGCCCTTCGGCGGGCAGCAGCCGCACCCGGCTGGCCGGGCGACCCGCCAGGGGCCAGACCTGGTCCCCGTCGAGGCTGACGGAATACGAGGCGATATCCTGGGACAGGTCAACGAGATCCACGATCGCGTAGTGGTGACCGTGCACGGTGAAGGTGGGCGACCGATAAGCCCCGCCTGCCGTCTCGACGGTGACCGTGCAGGGCTCGCTGGTCTCCACCCAGATCGAGGCACTGACCGAGTCGACGTGACGCAACATCGGCCCAACCACGAGTGCGGGCATCCAACCCTCCGGTTTTCGACGATTCGGCACACTCTCGCTCGATAGCCTGCCAGAGTGGCACGTTCCCAGCACGTTGATCAACGGCTTGGATATGCCTTCATAGCCTAGGCAAGGTCAAACTGCCCCGCCTAGGATGATCGAGACAACACGCCCAAGAGGGAAGGCAACGGCGCCTTCTCCCACAAAATGGGCGCGCATACAGGAGGAAACTCGACCATGAGCATCATGGTGCCGTCAAAGACGCCGGCGCTGATCACACCTGGTCAACAGGCGCTCGACTCCGCTCTTCACCAACTCAACCAGGCCGCCGCCCACCTCGGGCTCGACGACGGCCTCCGCACGATGCTGGCCACGCCCCGCCGCTCGCTGACCGTCTCGGTCCCGGTGCGCCGCGAGGACGGACGCATGGACGTCGTCCAGGGCTACCGCGTCCAGCACAACGTCTCGCGCGGCCCCGCCAAGGGCGGCATCCGCTTTCATCCCAGCACCGACATCCACGAGGTCACCGCCCTGGCGATGTGGATGACGTGGAAGTGCGCGCTGGTCGGCATCCCGTACGGCGGCGCCAAGGGCGGCGTGGCCGTGGACCCGGGCGCGCTGACCACGATCGAGCTCGAACGGCTCACCCGCCGCTACGTCAACGAGATCCTGCCGCTGATCGGCCCGGAGAAGGACATCCCGGCCCCCGACGTCGGCACCGACGAGCAGACCATGGCCTGGATCATGGACACCTACAGCGTCAACGCCGGCTACTCGGTGCCCGGCGTGGTCACCGGCAAGCCGATGACGCTCGGCGGCTCGCTCGGCCGCACCGGCTCGACCTCGCGCGGCGTGCAGATCGCGGCCCTGGCCGCGCTCGGGCGCTCGCCGGAGGGCGTCACGGTCGCCGTGCAGGGCTTCGGCAAGGTGGGCGCGCTGGCCGCGCAGTACCTGTCCGACGAGGGCTGCAAGGTCGTCGCCGTCTCCGACGTCACCGGCGCGCTCTACGCGCCCGGCGGCCTCGACGTCGCCCGCGTGCGCGCCTGGGTGGCCGAGACCGGCGGCGTGGCCGGCTACCCGCACGCCGACGCCATGGCCCACGACGACCTGTTCGAGCTGGACGTGGACGTGCTCGTCCCGGCCGCGCTCGAAGGCGTGATCACCGAGGCGAACGCGCCCCGCGTGCGCGCCCGGCTGATCGTGGAGGGCGCCAACGGCCCCACCACGCCGGAGGCCGACGAGATCCTGGCCGCGAACGGCACCACCGTCGTGCCGGACATCCTGGCCAACGCGGGCGGGGTGATCGTGTCCTACCTGGAGTGGGTGCAGAACATGCAGGCCTTCTCCTGGAGCTCCCGCGAGGTCGAGGTGAAGCTGCGCGACCTGATGGAGGGCGCCTTCGCCGAGGTCAAGTCGATGTCCGCCGAGCGCGGGCTGACGCTGCGGGAGGCGGCGCACGTGATCGGCGTGGGCCGGGTCGCCGAGGCCCACAGCATGCGGGGCCTCTACCCCTGACCTACTTTGGTCGCACGTGACCCGCCCAAGGTCGGATGCCGGGGCGGGTCCCGTTCTGCGACGGTCGTGGTCATGAGGGGTTTCATCGGGGTCATGGCCATCATCCAGGGGCTCGGCGGGTTCGCCGGGCGCGTCTGGTTCGACACGGAGTGGGGGTTCGTGGGGCGGTTCGTGGAGCTGCCGCTGGCGGCCTACCTGGGGCTCGCGGTCGCGGGCCTGGCGTTGCTGCTGTGGTCCGGCCACGACGGGAAGAACCGCGAGAGCTGATCGCGAGCGGGTCGGGCAGGATGGCCTCATGACCTATCCGGAACCACGCTATTCGGGCGACAAAGGCGAGCTGTCCGCCACGTACCGCCCCTACGAGCACGCCCCCGAGCTGACCTACCCGACCGGCAACACCGCCCACTACCTGGCCACCGGGGCCACCACCAACGGCCAGTTCGGGCTCTACCGCTGGGTGATGGGGCCCGAGCCGTCCGGCCCGAGCCCCCACTTCCACAAGTCGATCTCCGAGTCGTTCTACATCCTCGACGGATCGGTGCGGATCTACGACGGCAGCCGCTGGATCGACACCCGCCCCGGCGACTGGGTGCACGTGCCCGAGGGCGGCGTGCACGCCTTCCGCAACGAGTCGGGCGAGCCCGCGACCATGCTGCTGCACTTCGCCCCCGGCGCCCCTCGCGAGGGCTACTTCGAGGGCCTGCTCGACCTGGCCGGCAAGAGCGAGGAGGAGAAGGCCGAGTTCTTCATCCGCCACGACACGTACTGGCTGGACTGACGGGGCCCGGCGCCTGCGCCGAGGCCCGGTCGAGGGCCGCGGCCAGCTCGTCCAGCTCGCGCATCAGCCGCTCGGTGCGCTCCTGGCCGAACGCGGCGGCGATGGCCCGGTGGTGCTCGGCCACCGCGCCGTCCACCCGGGCCAGCAGGTCGCGCCCCCGGTCGGCCAGGAACACCGCCACCCGCCGCCGGTCGCCCGCCGACGCGCCCCGGTGGACCAGCGCCCGGTCGATCAGCCGGTCGACCGCCTTGGTGAGCGTCGGGTGCGGCATGAGCACCGCCTCGGCCAGCTCCCCCATCGAGTGGCCGCGGCCGTCGGCCAGCGCGCGCAGGATGCGCCACTGCTCGACGGTGACGTCCTCGCCGGCCAGGGTCGCCGCCAGGCCGCGCGTGACCTCGCGTTCGGCGCGGCTGAGCACGTACGCGAGTGAGGACCCCAGCCCGGATTTAGCCATGAGAGATCAGGTCCTTTCACCGGAGAGCTAGTTCGGAGGATACTCGTCGGCGTGGCGGCGATCGTCGATCCTTTCGAGGCCCGGCTCATCCCCTCGGACGCGGTCCGGATCGGCCTGGTCGTGCCCGTGTCGGGGGTGCTCGGGCTGGTGGGGCCGTGCGCGATCAACTGCGCGGTGCTGGCCGCCGAGGAGGTCGACGCCCGGGGCGGCGTGCTCGGCAGGCAGATCGAGCTGGTGCTGGTCGACGGCGGGCGGCCGGGGCGCGAGGTGGCGGCCGAGGTGGCCGGCCTGGTCGCGTCCGGCACGGTCGAGGCGGTGGTGGGCACGCACGCGAGCGACGTGCGGATCGACGTGGTCGCGGCGATCGGCGGGCGGGTCCCGTTCGTGTACGCGCCGCCGTACGAGGGCGGGGGGCACGCGCCGGGCGTCTACTTCCTCGGCGAGACCCCCGGCAGGCAGCTCGAACCGGGCATCGAATGGCTGGTCAGCGTCCACCGGGCACGCCGCTGGTACCTGCTGGGCAACGACTACGTCTGGCCCCGCCTGGTGCACGCGGGCGCCCGCCGCCGGTTGCGGGCGCGCGGCGCGACCGTCGTCGGCGAGGCGTTCGTCCGGTACGGCGAGGCGGCCTCCTGGCTCGGCCGGATCGCCGACGCCCGCCCCGACGCGATCCTGCTCACGCTGATCGGCAGCGACCTGGTCGCCTTCAACCGGGCCTACGCGGCCGCCGGCCTCGGCGCGGCCCGGCTGTGCGGGGCGCTGGAGGAGCACGGCCTGCTCGGCATCGGCGGCGACGGCACCGGCGAGCTCTACGCGTCGATGGGCTACTTCCGCGACCTGCCGACCGAGGCCAGCCTGCACTTCGCCGAGCGGTACGCCAAACGCTTCGGCCCGCACGCCCCCATGCTCAACGCCCACGGCCATGGCTGCTACGAGGCCGTCGCGATGCTCGCCGCCCTGTCCGCGCGGGCGGGCAGCCTGGCCGTCCCCGCCCTCGACGCGGTGGCCGACGGCACCACGATCGTCAGCGCGCGCGGCCCGCTCACGCTGCTGAACCGGCAGGTGCGGCGCACGGTGCACCTCGGCAGGGCGGACGGCCTGGATTTCTTGCTTGAGAAACCTTTTCACTAGAAAACTTTGGCTCTAAGGTGCGAAACGCCCCCCAACCTCAACAAGGAGCCGCGCAACATGAGCACCGTTGAGCAGTTCGGCTACCGCCAAGAGCTCAAACGCTCTCTGGGCTTCGCCGACCTGATGATCTATGGCCTGATCTTCATGGTGCCGATCGCACCGTTCGGCATCTTCGGCGGCGTGTTCCAGTCGTCCGGCGGCATGGTCGCGCTGGCCTACATCATCGGCCTGGTCGCCATGGCGTTCACGGCGCTGTCGTACTCGCAGATGGCCCAGGCGTTCCCCATGGCGGGCTCCGTCTACACCTACGCCGGGCGCGGCATCTCGGCGCCGGTCGGGTTCATCGCCGGATGGGCGATCCTGCTCGACTACATCCTGGTGCCGTCGCTGCTCTACCTCATCGCCAGCCTGGCCATGAACTCGTTCGTGCCCGGGATCCCGGTCTGGGGCTGGCTGGTCATCTTCGTGCTGCTCAACACGGCCGTCAACTACATGGGCATCCAGATGACCGCGCGCATCACGCGGGTGATGCTGGTCGCCGAGCTGGCCGTGCTGGCGATCTTCCTGGTGGTCGGCGGCATCGCCCTGGCGCAGGGCAAGGCCCAGGCGGGCGCGTTCACGCCGATCTTCGAGCCCTCGACGTTCACCTGGACGCTGGTGTTCGGCGCGGCGGCCACGGCAGTGCTGTCCTTCCTCGGCTTCGACGGCATCTCGACGCTGGCCGAGGAGAACAAGGAGGACGGCAGGCGGCTCGGCCGTTCGATGGTGGCGGCGCTCGGACTGGCCGCGGTGCTGTTCGTGGCGCAGACGTGGGTCGCGGCGCTGCTCATGCCGGACCGCGCGCAGCTGATCGCCAAGGGTGACAAGAACGGTGACGCCTTCTACCGCATGGCGGAGTTCGCCGGCGGCCACTGGCTGAGCGTGCTGACCGCCGTCGCCACCGCGATCGCCTGGGGCTTCGCCAACTCGCTGGTCGCCCAGGCGGCCACCTCGCGGCTGCTGTTCGCGATGGCCCGCGACCGCATGCTCCCCTCGTTCCTGGCCAAGGTCCACCCCAGGCACAAGGTGCCGGTGAACGCCACGCTGGCCGTCGCCGTGCTGTCGCTGGGCATCGGCCTCTACATGAGCAGCCTGGAGAACTACGGCATCCCGCTGCTCAGCCAGCTCGTGAACTTCGGCGCGATGACCGCCTTCCTGATCCTGCACGTGGCCGTCGTCGTCCACCACTGGTTCCGCAGGCGCAGCGGGAACGTGTGGGCGCACGTGGTCGCGCCGGCGATCGGCTTCCTCGTCCTGGCCGCCGTGGTGTACAACACCAAGCTGGTGACCCAGACGGTCGGCCTGATCTGGCTGGCGGTCGGACTGGTCATCCTGGGTGTCAGCTATCTCGTCGGCCGCAGGCCCGTTCTTCCCTCGGAGGTCAAGTGAACGTCGTCTCCTACCACCCCACGCCGGAGGAGCTCAGCTACACCTTCGGCGGCCGTGCCGCCCTGGGCAGGGTGCGGCCCGGGACGGTGCTGGAGCTGTACACCGAGGACTGCTTCGGCGGCCGGGTGCGGACCGTGGAGGACCTGCCGTCGCGGGTCTGCGAGTTCCCGTACCTGAACCCCGTCACCGGTCCCTTCCACGTGGAGGGGGCCGAGCCGGGCGACACGCTGGCGCTGCACTTCGTCAGAATCACCCCGGCCCGCGACTGGGCGGTCTCCACCACGTTCCCGCACTTCGGCGCGCTGACCGGCACCCACACCACGGCGACGCTCCAGCCGCCGCTGGAGGAGCGGGTCTGGCGCTACGACATCGACGTGGACAAGGGCGTGGCCGTCTACCACGCGCGCAACAGCGACTTCAGCGTGGCGCTGCCGCTCGACCCGATGCACGGCACGGTGGGCGTGGCCCCGGGCGCGAACGAGGCCCGCATGACCATCACCCCCGACGCGCACGGCGGCAACATGGACACCCCGGAGCTGCGCGCCGGCGTCACCGTCTACCTGGGCGTCAACGTCGAGGGCGGCATGTTCTCGATCGGCGACGGCCACGGCCTGCAGGGGCACGGCGAGGTCTGCGGCACGGCCGTCGAGTCGGCCATGAACACCGTGGTCGCGGTCGAGCTGATCAAGGGCGTGGCCACGCCGTGGCCCCGGCTGGAGGACGACCTGCACCTGATGTCCACCGGCTCGGCCAGGCCCCTGGAGGACGCCTATCGCATCAGCCAGCACGACCTGGTGACCTGGACGTCGGAGCTGACCGGCCTCGACACGCTGGACGCGTACCAGCTCGTCAGCCAGGCCGGCCAGGCGCCGGTCGGGAACGTGTGCGACACCAACTACACCATGGTCGCCAAGCTGCCCAAGACCTACCTGGGCGCCCCCTCGGTGTACGAGGACGTCCACGCCCGCCTGCGCGCCCTGGGCGCCCAGTACGACGCATGACAATCCCCCACTTAGGTAAACCTTGGTGTCGCAGGTCAGGGCATTGATCATCTTCCCCGTAGAGTGGGAAAGTGCTCAGGTTGGTACTGTCTCTGGTCCTGCTCGATCCGGCTGGCGTCACCGATGTCGCGCAGCGCAGCGTCCCCGTCCCCCAGGTGCTGACCCCGGACGGCGACCGCCTGGGCTACGCGCCGGTCCCGCGCCCCTACACGGGGGCGCGGCGGCTGACCGGGGTGCTGCTCGGCCATGACCCCGTCACCCGCACCGACGTGTGGTGCGGCGGCGCGATCATCGGCTCGCGCAGCCGCAGCCTGGTGCTGACGGCCGCGCACTGCCTCTACCACGACGGCCGGCCGCTCAAGCGGCTGGTCTTCATGCCCGGGTTCGACAGGGGCAACCCGCGGCACGGCGTCTGGTCCGCGGTGCGCACGTGGGCGCCGGACCGCTGGCGGGCGAACCCCGACTCCCCCGACGTGCTGCCGTACGACGTCGGCCTGGTCGGGGTCGTCAAGGGCAGGCGCCCGCTGGAGGACGTGGTCGGCCAGGGCCTGCCGCCCCTGCGCACGAGCCGCGGCGCCGGGCTGCGCGGGCTCGAACTGCTCGGCTACCCGGCGGGCAAGCGCTACCCGGGGACGCAGATGTACCGCTGCCTGGGCGACGCGGTCGAGGGCTCGACGGTGGGCCCGGGGCTGATGGTCACCCGCAACTGCCATGCCGCCGCCGGAGGGAGCGGCGGCCCGGTGCTGTACGGCGACTCGGTGGCGGGCGTGGTCTCCTCCTCCAGCCCGCTGAGCGACACCGACGGCTACACGGTGCTCGCCCGGCTGGGCGGGACGACGTTCGACCGCATGTTCGCCAGGGCCGACGAGTCGATGCGGGTCAGGAAGCCAGGCTGACGGCCTCTTCGCAGATGGCATGGGTGATCAGGGCGTCCTCGGCGCTGATCACCCGGCCCTCGCGGACCGCGAGCAGGAACTCCTGGCAGATCTGCTCGATGCCGCGCTGCCGGGCGACCGGCACCCAGTCGGGCCGCCTGGTGAGCGTCTCGCCGCCCTCGTAGTCGAGGACGTCGCCGAGGTTGACCACCCGCCGCTTGATGCCGTCGCCCATGACCTCGCAGGTCTCCTCGGCGGCGCCGCTGACCCGGTTCATGACGCCGATCGCGGTGAACCCGGCGCCCGACAGCTCAAGGACGATGTGTTCGAGCAGGTCGCGGCGGACGCGGGTGCGGATCCTGGTCTCGGTGACCGGGCCGGGGGCGAGGAACCTGAGCGTGTCCACGACGTGGATGAAGTCCTCGAAGATGGCCCGCCGGGGCGCGTCGGGGTAGTTGTCGCGGTTCTTCTCCAGCAGCACGAGATGACGGGGAAGGGCCATGAGCCCCGCGTAGCCGGGGGCGTGGCGGCGGTTGAAGCCGACCATCAGCGACCTGCCCTCGGACTCGGCCAGGCGCACCAGGCGCTCGGACTCGGCCAGGCTGTAGGCGATCGGCTTGTCGACGTAGACGTGGATCCCGGCGCTGAGCAGCGGCTCGACGATCTCCGGGTGCGCCTCGGTCGCGGCGTGCACGAACGCGGCGTCGACCCCCGCCTTGATCACCTCGTCGACGCTGGTGGACCGGTCGGCGACGCGGTAGGCGTCACCGAGCCGGTCGAGCCGCGCGGTGTTGCGGGTGCACAGGTGGAGGTCGAGGGACTGGGCGGCGAGCACGGGCAGGTACGCCTTCTCCGCGATGTCGCCCAGGCCGATCATGGCTATCTTCATCCGTCGAGCGTAGCCTTCAGCGCGGCCTCCACCGGCGTAGGCGCGACGCCGAAGACCTGCTGAAACGCCGAGGAGTCGAGCACGTAGGGCGCGGTGAACTGGTAGCGCACGTGCCACAGCTCGCCGATCATGGGCGAGAACAGCCCGGACACCCGCAGCAGCGGCCACGGCAGCGTGGTCATCGTGGGCGCCGGCAGGTCCAGCAGGGCGGCCATCCGGGCGCCGACCTCGCGGAAGGTCATCGGGTCGTTGGTGGGCACGTGCCAGGGGCGACCCCACGCCCGCTCGTCGGCGCCGGCGATGATCAGGGCGTCGGCCACGTCCGGCAGGTAGGTCCAGCTGTGCGGGACGTCGGCGGGGAAGACGAGCCGGATCGTCCGGCCGGCCCTGAGCGGGGGGATGAAGCGGGTGCCCAGGTGGGACTGGTCGGTGGCGCCGGGGCCGAAGAAGTCCGAGCCGCGCACCTCGGTCACCCTGATCCGCCCTTCGCGGTGGGCGGCCAGCGCGTCGTGCCAGATCTTGGCCCGCACCCGGGCCTTGGGGGTGGTGGAGGCCAGCGGCAGGTCCTCGGTCATCGGGCCGGAGACCGGCCCGTACGGGTAGAGGTTGCCCAGGATGGCCAGGACGGCGCCGCTCGACTCCGCGGCGGCCAGGAACGAGGCGGCCATCGGCGGCCAGTCGGTCAGCCACCGGTGGTAGGCCGGGTTGACGCAGTTGTACAGGACGTCGGCCCCCTTGGCCAGCTCCGACAGCCGGGCCTGGTCGGCCACGTCGGCGGCCACCCTGACCGTGCCCTCCGGCCCGCGGCCCGACCGGGTCACGACGACGACCTCGTGCCCCTGCGCGGCGAGCTTGGCGGCCAGGTGCGTGCCGACCTGGCCGGACCCCACGACGACGTGCTTACCCATGATCAGACCTGCTTCCAGATGACGCGCAGCAGCGCGTTGACGACGAAGACGGCGGCGAAGACGATCGCCGGGGTGACGCGGCCGGCCGCGTAGAGCGCGAGCGCGCCGCCGCCGAACCAGACGATCTCCAGCGCGACGCGGGCCAGCCCGGTGAGCGGGATCGTGGCGTTCGCGCCGCCTCCCGCGCCGAACAGCGCCCACACGGCGATGAACAGCGCCGGGCCGCCCAGCCCCGCCAGGAGCTTGATCACCCAGTTGGGGCTGAGCGTGAAGCCCCAGTAGGCCACCGCGCCCAGCACGCCGAGCTCCAGGAAGAACATCAGGGCGGCGTTGGCGTTCTTGGCGAGGGCGAGCATGGGGATCTCCTGAGGGGGTGCGCTGTTCGCTTACGAGAGCAATGCTCTCTCAAAAGAGCGGCACTCGTCAAGAGCGGTGCTCTCGTTTTTTGCCAGTGCTCTGATAACCTGCTGTGCATGACAGCCAGCCGTACCGCGCGAGAGCGCGTGAGAGCCGAGCTCACCAGGGAGATCACCGACATCGCCCGCCGACAACTGGCCACCGACGGCGCGGGCGGCCTGTCGCTGCGGGCCGTGGCGCGGGAGATGGGCATGGTCTCCTCGGCCATCTACCGCTACTTCCCGAGCCGCGACGACCTGCTGACCGCCCTGATCATCGACGGCTACAACGCGCTGGGCCAGGCCGTCGAGCAGGCCGAGGCCGCCTGCCCGCGCACGGCCCACCTCGGCCGCTGGCTGGCCGCCGGCCATGCCGTCCGCGACTGGGCGGTGGCCCACCCCCACGAGTACGCCCTGCTCTACGGCTCGCCCGTGCCCGGCTACCAGGCGCCGCAGGACACCGTCGCGGCCCGGCTGCGCGACGTCACCGTGCTCGGCGCGATCGTCACCGACGCCTGGAACGCGGGCGGGCTGCACCCGCCGGCCGCCCCCGAGCCGCCCGCCGAGGTGGCCGCCGACGCCGAGAACATCCGCGCCCTGATGCCCGGCGTGCCCGACGACGTGGTGTGGCGGGCGATGGCGTCCTGGTCGACGCTCTACGGCTGGGTCAACTTCGAGGTGTTCGGCCAGTTCAACAACACGATCGACAGCCGGCGGGCGGCCTTCGACCACGCGCTGCGGCTGGCCGCCGCGGCGCTCGGCCTCGCCGCGTGACCGGAACGTCCCGGCACGGCGCAAGGGGCAGGAGTGAACGTGCACTCCTGCCCCTTGCGCGAGAACGTCAGCGCGTGGCGCGGTTGACCGCCGAGATGATGGCCTTGAGCGAGGCCGTGGTGGTGTTGGCGTCGATGCCCACACCCCACAGCACCTGCCCGTCGACCTCGCACTCCAGGTAGGAGGCGGCCTTGGCGTCGCTGCCGGCGCTCATCGCGTGCTCGACGTAGTCGAGGACCCGCACCTTGATGCCGACGCCGGCGATGGCGTCGATGAAGGCCGAGATCGGGCCGTTGCCCACGCCCGCGATCTCCCGGATCTCACCGTCGAGGCGCACGTCGGCGCCGATGCGGTCTTTGTCGTCGACGGTCGACTCGTGGCGGTGGGCCATGAGGCTCAGCCGGCCCCAGCGGTTGGCGGGGTTGGGCAGGTATTCGTCGCGGAAGATCTCGTACATGGCGGTGGGGCTGATCTCGCCGCCGCCTTCGTCGGTGCGGGCCTGCACGACCTTGGAGAACTCGATCTGCAGCCGGCGCGGCAGGTCGAGCTGGTGGTCGGCCTTCATGATGTAGGCCACGCCGCCCTTGCCCGACTGGCTGTTGACCCGGATGACGGCCTCGTAGGTGCGGCCGATGTCCTTGGGGTCGATCGGCAGGTAGGGCACCGCCCAGGTGAACTCGGCCACCGGCGTGCCGGCCGCCGCGGCGTCGCGCTCCAGGTGCTCGAAGCCCTTCTTGATGGCGTCCTGGTGGGAGCCGGAGAAGGCGGTGTAGACCAGCTCGCCGCCCCACGGGTGGCGCGGGTGCACGGGCAGCTGGTTGCAGTACTCGGTGACGCGGCGGATCTCGTCGATGTCACTGAAGTCGATCTCGGGGTCGACGCCCTGCGAGAACAGGTTCATGCCCAGGGTGACCAGGCACACGTTGCCGGTGCGCTCGCCGTTGCCGAACAGGCAGCCCTCGATGCGGTCGGCGCCGGCCATGTAGCCCAGCTCGGCGGCGGCCACGGCGCTGCCCCGGTCGTTGTGGGGGTGCAGCGACAGCACGATCGAGTCGCGGTGCCGCAGGTTGCGGTGCATCCACTCGATCTGGTCGGCGTAGACGTTGGGCGTGGCCATCTCGACCGTGGCGGGCAGGTTGATGATGACCTTGCGGTCGGGGGTGGGCTGCCACACCTCGTTGACGGCGTCGCACACCTCGACGGCGTACTCCAGCTCGGTGCCGGTGAACGACTCGGGCGAGTACTGGTAGAAGACGTCGACGTCGGTGGCCTCGGCCAGCTTCCTGACCAGCTTGGCGCCCTCGACGGCGATGGCGGTGATGCCCTCCTTGTCCTGGCCGAACACGACGCGGCGCTGGAGGGTGGAGGTCGAGTTGTACAGGTGGACGATGGCCTGCTTGGCGCCCTCGATCGCCTCGAAGGTGCGCTCGATCAGCTCGGGCCTGGCCTGGGTCAGCACCTGGATGACGACGTCGTCGGGGATGCGGCCCTCGTCGATGATCTGCCGGACGAAGTCGAAGTCGGTCTGGGAGGCGGCCGGGAAGCCGACCTCGATCTCCTTGTAGCCCATGCGTACCAGCAGCTCGAACATCTGGAGCTTGCGGTGGGAGTCCATCGGGTCGATCAGGGCCTGGTTGCCGTCGCGCAGGTCGACCGCGCACCACCGGGGCGCCTTGGTGATGACCTGGTCGGGCCAGGTGCGATCGGTCAGCCGGATCGGTTCGAACGGCTGATAACGATGGGCCGGCATGGGACTGGGCTGCTGGGCGTTCATGTCTGCTGCTCCTCGTCGGTCGAGTCGAAAGCGGCCGACGCGCATGACTGGCTCCGCGACGAGGGAGCCGGCCTTACAGGCCCTCGCCGCGGCAGCTAAGAAGCAGCCCGCGCAGCATGCCAAGCACGCTACCAGACGTCTCGGGATTCGCTGCCCTTGATCTCACATCATGAGAGCCGATCGGTCCACCGATGGTGAAACACCAGGTCAGGGCCGCGAAATTCCGGAGCGCGCCACCGCTGGTCGGGGATGAGCACGCTCAGGCAGGTGACTGGTCCGGGATGAGCACGCTCAGGCAGGTGACGCAGCCCTCCAGCCGCTCGAACTCCGAGATGTCCACCCTCGTCACGACGAGCCCGCGCCGCTCCAGCATCGCCGCGGTCCTCGGGGCGGAGGCGGCCAGCAGCACCCGGTCGCCGCCCAGCGGCACCACGTGCGCGCCCGGCTCCTCCGGCGGTTCGAGCAGGCCGGGCAGCTCGACGCGACCGGGATCGCCGATGAGCGTCCCGTCGGGCAGGGCGGTCACCGCCGACTTCAGGTGCAGCACGCCGCGCAGGCCGACGGGCACGACCCGCCGCTCGGGCAGCAGGGCGGCGAGCTGGCTGACGCCCTCGTCGTCGGTGCGGGCCGACCTGCCGACGTAGACGGTGGGGCCGACCTGGAGCACGTCGCCGCCGTCCAGGGTGCCGGGGCGGGCGATCCGGACCGCCTTCAGGCCGAGCTCCCGTACGGCCCGCTCCACGGACTCCACCTCCGGACGCCGCTCCGGCGCGCCCGGCCGGGTGAGCACGGCCAGCCGCCCCGACACCACCACGGCGTCCTCCACGAAGGGCGCGTCGGGCAGGTGGTCGGCGTCCTCGGCGTAGACCGGCCGCCATCCGGCCGCGGCCAGCGCCGCGACGTAGGCGTCGTGCTGGTGACGTGCGCGTTCGTGGTCCACGGGCGCACGCTCGATGTGTGTGACGATGCCCTCGGCGATCCGGGGTCCGGGCTTCCTTACCAGCGCGATACCAGACATAGGGCGTGTTCTATCACGCAGTCGTTAGAGTCTTGGGCATGCGGGACGACGAGATTCTCACCAGGATCAGCGCTCTGGTCGCCGAGGAGCACGAGCTGCGCGGCAGGCTGTCGGCGGGCGAGGTCACCTCCGACGAGGAGCACGCGCGGGTCAAGCAGCTGGAGGTGGCGCTCGACCAGTGCTGGGACCTGCTCCGGCAGCGCAGGGCCAGGCGCGGCGCGGGCGAGGACCCCGACGGCGCGGCCGTCCGCCCGGCCGGCGAGGTGGAGAACTACCGGCAGTAGGGCCGCGGCGGTAAAACGGCTGGCCAGACGCCACGCCGATGCGATTGGCTGGACGGATGCACATCCAGCCAATCGACTTCGACCGGCCGGGCGAGCTGATGACGGGCCTGCACGACGCCTACCTGGCCGCCCACGCGCACGAGCCCGGCCCCAAGTTGTCACTCACCCGCCTGTCCGTCATCGCCCTCCTCGGCCCTCCCGGTGACCGGGTCGAGTCCTGGGTCCTGACCGACGGCGGCAAGGTCGCCGGCGGCTACAGCCTGGCGCTGCCCCAGTCCGACAACCGGCACATGGGCTGGCTGTTCCCGCTCGTGGTCCGGCCCGAGCTGCGCGGCCGCGGCCTCGGGAGCGAGCTGTTCGAGCACGCCCTCGGCCGGATGCGCGCCCACGGCCGCACCCTGCTGCTCACCGAGACGCCCACCACCGGCGTCGGCGCCCGCTTCGCCCGCGCCCACGGGATGACGGTCGCGCTCCAGGAGGCCCGCCGCACGCTCGACCTGCGCACGGCCGACTGGGCCGCGCTGCGCGGCATGCTGCCCGAGGTGCCCGGCTACCGCGTCGAGCGGTTCGCCGGCCCGGCCGGTCCTGAGCTGCTGGCCGACCTCGCCACGCTGATGAACGGCATGAACGACGCCCCGCGCGACGCCGACGTCGAGGACATGACCTTCAACCTCGACCGCCTGCGCCTGCGCGAGGAGCGCGTCACGCTCGGCGGCGAGACCTGTTACACGATGATCGCCAGGCGCGAGTCCGACGGCGCGCCCGCCGGCTACACGCGGATCTACCTCACCGCCGACCGCTCCGACGGCTGGGGCCACCAGGCCGACACCACCGTCCTGCGCGAGCACCGCGGCCATCGGCTGGGCCTGCTGCTCAAGCTGTCCAACCTGCTGTGGCTGCGCGAGCGCGAGCCCCACCTGGAGCGGATCATCACCTGGAACGCCACGTCCAACGCCCACATGCTGGCCATCAACGAGGCCATGGGGTTCGAGCTGCTCGACGAGTGGGACGAGTGGCGGCTGACGGTCTGACCTTTCCCCGGCTAACCTGACACGTCATGACGTTGGAGGCGCTGAGGGACGCGGATCCGCGGCAGGTGGGGCGCTACGCCCTCCTGGGCCGGCTGGGCGAGGGCGGCATGGGCGTCGTCTACCTGGGCGAGGAGCCCGGCGGCACCCGGGTGGCCGTCAAGCTCATCCACGCCAGGATGGACGCCGACCCCGACTTCCGGCGCAGATTCGCCCGCGAGGTGGCCGCGGCCCGGCGGGTCGCCCGCTTCTGCACCGCCCCGGTGCTCGACGCCGACGTGCACGCGGCCGTGGCGTACCTGGTCACCGAGTACGTCGAGGGGCCCAGCCTGGACGACGCGGTGCGCGACTCCGGGCCGCTGACGGGCTCCGCGCTCGACGGGCTGGCCGCGGCCATGGCGATGGCGTTGCGGGCCATCCACGGGGCCGGGGTCGTGCACCGTGACCTCAAGCCGTCGAACGTGCTGCTGTCCCAGGTGGGGCCCAAGGTCATCGACTTCGGCATCGCGCGGCTGGCGGAGTCGGAGATGAGCAGCGCGATCGTGGGGACGCCGTCGTACATGTCGCCCGAGCAGGTGGCGGGGTCGCGGGTCGGGCCGGCCTCGGACATCTTCTCGTGGGGCTGCACGGTCGCCTTCGCCGCCGGGGGGCTGCCGCCGTTCGGGTCGGGGTCGGTGCCGACGATCCTGTTACGCATCGTCAACGAGGCTCCCGAGCTGCGGGGGTTGTCGGGGCCGCTGCTCGACCTGGTGACCGCGTCGCTGGCCAAGAGCCCGGCCGCCCGCCCCACGGCCCAGGACCTGATGGACGCCCTCAGCACCGCCACCCCCTCCGCCGCCCTCCCCACCCCACCCCCCTCCCCCACCACCGGAACGCCGCCCACCGTCCCCCCTTCACCTCCCGCCGCCGGGACGCCGGCCACCGTCCCCCCTTCTCCTCTCGAAGGGACGGACGCGACGGCGGCGGGGAAGCGGCGCATGAGGCTGCTGGCCGCGGCCGCGGCGGTCGTGGTGGCGGCCGCCGGCGTCACCACGGCCCTGCTGTGGCCCCACGACGACACCCCCGCGAGCACCCGCACGGCCACCGGCACAGAACCGGCCTCCACCGCGACCCCCCGCAACCCGCTGCGCGAGAACGGCGTCACCTTCTGGTCCGAGAAGGAGAAGGCCGCCGCCCGCCAGGCCGCCGTGTGGCAGAAGGACCGCCCGGCCGACGCCGCGCTCATGGAGCGGCTGGCCGCCGTCCCGCACGCCATCCGCCTGAACCAGCCCGAGGTCAGGGCCACGGTCGAGACCGCCGTGACCGCCGCGCAGGAGGCGGGCGGCGTGCCCGTCTTCCTGGTCAACTACATGCCGGGCGGCGGCGACTGCGCCGCCGTCGGCGCGGGCGAGATGCAGGTCTACCAGCAGTGGGTCAAGGGCGTCGCCCGGCAGATCGGCGACCGCAAGGCCGTGGTCATCCTGGAGCCGTCCAGCCTGGTCAACCTGCCCGGCACCAAGGACTGCGCGCTGGCCGGCACGGCCGAGCAGCGCTACCGGGACCTGCGCGAGGCCGTGCAATCGCTCAAGACCGGGCACCCCGGCACGGCCGTCTACCTCGACGGCAGCCAGGACCTCTACCCCGGCACCGAGGTCATGGCCCAGCGCCTGATCGGCGCCGGGATCGACCGGGCCGACGGGTTCTTCGTCAACACCGCCTCCTTCCAGCCCACCCCCAAGGCCGTCGAGTACGGCAAGTCGCTGTCGGCCTGCATCGCCGTCATGCGCAGGACGGGCGGCGCCACCTGCCCGAAGGACGCCGACCCCGGCGGCGACCTGCCGCACTTCGTGGTGGACACGGCCAGGAACGGCCAGGGCTCGTGGTCACCGACGAAGAAGTACAAGGACCCGCAGACCTGGTGCAATCCACCGGGCCGGGGCGTCGGCGAGCGGCCCACGACCGACACGGGCGAGGAGCTGGCGGACGCCTACCTGTGGATCACCCGGGCCGGCAGCTCCGGCGGACGGTGCCGACGCGGCACGAACGGCGACAAGGACCCCGAACGCGGCGTGGTGGCGCCGGAGAGCGGCGAGTGGTGGGCCGATCTGGCACTCGAACGCGCGAAGAACGCCCGGCCCCCGTTGCGCTGAGGAAAACCCGATGTTAAGCGCACGTTAGATCTGAGCCGCCGCACCTTGTCCGAACAACCTTCTGGGGAGAGGCTCTGGCCTGCATCCACTCCCCCCAGGAGGTCCTACATGAACAAAGCGCGCGTGCCGTGGAAGGCAGTGATCGGCGGCTCCGTCGGCAATCTGGTCGAGTGGTACGACTGGTTCGTCTACAGCAGCTTCGCCGTGTACTTCGCCGCTTCGTTCTTCCCTGACGGGGACGACACGGCCAAGCTGCTCAACACCGCGGCGATCTTCGCCGTCGGCTTCTTCATGCGCCCGCTCGGCGGCTGGCTGCTCGGCCGGTACGCCGACCGCCGGGGCCGCAAGGCGGCGCTCACGCTCACCGTCACGCTGATGTCGGCCAGCGCGCTGCTGATCGCCATCGCGCCGACGTACGAGTCGGTCGGTTACGCCGGCGCGCTGGTCCTGGTGGTCGCGCGGCTGCTCCAGGGCCTGTCGGTGGGCGGCGAGTACGCCGCCAGCGCCACGTACCTGACCGAGGCCACCCCGCGCGGCCGGCGCGGCCTCGCCTCCAGCTTCCAGTACGTCTCCATGACCGCCGGCCAGCTCGTCGGCCTCGGCCTGCAGATCATCCTGCAGAACACGATGTCGAAGGAGGCCCTGAACTCCTACGGCTGGCGGGTGCCGTTCGTGGTCGGGGCCCTGGCCGCCGCCGTCGTGTTCTACCTGCGCCGCAGCCTGCTGGAGACGGAGGCGTACGGCGAGGAGGAAGAGGAGCGCCGGGACAAGGGCACCATCCGGCAGCTCCTGGCGCACAAGAAGGAGGCGCTGCTGGTCATCGCCCTGACCATGGGCGGCACGGTCGCGTACTACACCTACACGACGTACCTCACCAAGTACCTGTCGAACACCGCGGGCCTGCCGAAGGAGACGGCCACGCTGGTCAGCTTCTGCGCGCTGTTCATCTTCATGTGCCTGCAGCCGCTGGCCGGGTCGTTGTCGGACCGCATCGGGCGCCGGCCGCTGCTGATCACGTTCGGGATCGGGTCGATGCTGGGCACGGTGCCGCTGATGACCGCGCTGGGCGGGGCGAGCGGCTTCGGGGGCGCGCTCGTCCTGTCGCTCGCCGGCCTGGTGATCGTGACCGGCTACACCTCGATCAACGCGGTGGTGAAGGCCGAGCTGTTCCCGACGCACGTGCGCGCGCTGGGGGTGGCGCTGCCGTACGCGATCGCGAACGCCCTGTTCGGCGGCACCGCGGAGTACGTCGCCCTGTGGTTCAAGGACAAGGGCATCGAGTCCGGCTTCTACTGGTACGTCTCCGCCTGCGCCGCCGTCTCCCTGGTCGTCTACCTGACCATGCGCGAGACCCGCGACGCGGCGCTGTCCCGTAGCGAGGGCGCCGAGCCGTCGGATCCGGTCACCGCCCGCGTCTAACCTGGCACCATGCGGGTTCTCCTGGTCGAGGACGACGATCGTCTCGCCTCCGCGCTCACTACGGCGCTGGCCCGGCACGGCCATTCGGTCACCCGCGCCGGCCTGGCCGTCGACGCCCTCCGCCTGGCGGGGGGCGTCGACTTCGTCCTGCTCGACCTGGGCCTGCCCGACATGGACGGGCTCGACGTGCTGCGCCGGCTGCGCCGCGTCTCGGCGGTGCCGCTCATCGTGGTCACCGCGCGCACGCAGGAGCGCGAGGTGCTGCGCGGACTGCGCTCGGGGGCCGACGACTACCTGGTCAAGCCGTTCCGCACGGTCGAGCTGATGGCCCGCATGGAGGCGGTGCTGCGGCGCGGCACGCGTCCGATGCCGGCGCGCGACCACGTGGTGTGCGTCGGCGACGTCCGCATCGACCTGGAGTGCAGGCAGGTCACGGTGGCCGGGCGGCCGGTGGCGCTGACCAGGCGCGAGTTCGACGTGCTGGCGCTGCTGGCCCGCGAGCCGGGCGTGGTGCGCAGCCGGGAGGAGATCCTCGACGAGGTCTGGGGCGATCCGCTGCTGTCGGCGTCCCGGTCGCTCGACGTGCACGTGGCGGGGCTGCGGTCCAAGACCGGGCGTCCCGGGCTGGTGGAGACGTTGCGCGGCACCGGCTACCGGCTGGGCCCGGCGGGATGAACGCGCGGCTGGTGGTCACGTTCACCACGCTGATCGTCTTCCTGATCGCGGCGCTGGCGGTGCCGCTCGGCCTGGCCTACGCCTCCCACCGGACCAACCGCCTGCTGCTCGACCGGCGCGCCGACGCCACCCGCTTCGCCGAGCTGGCCGACGCCGCGGCCCGCGACGACGACCGCACGGGCCTGATCACCGAGGTCTCCCGCTACGCCGACCTGTACGGCGCGGCCGTCCGGGTGCGCGACCGCGACGGCTCGATCCTGGTCTCGGCCGGCCGGTTCGAGGCCGACGACCGGGAGGCGACCCGGCTCGCGCTGTCCGGCCGCACGACCGAGGACCTGCCCACGGTCAGCCCGTTCGGCCCGGCCACGGTGCTGCTGGCCGAGCCCGCCGGGCGTGACGCGCAGGTGTCCGGCGTGGTGCTGCTGGAGGCCCCGACCGGGCAGGCCCGGCTGGACGTGTCGCTGGTCTGGGGCGCGCTGGCGGCGGGGGCGCTGGTCGCGCTGGCCTGGTCGGCGCTGGCGGCCCGGCGGCTGGCCCGCTGGATCCTGCGGCCGGTGACCGAGCTCGACCGCACCACGCGGGCCATCGCGCAGGGTCAGCTCGACGCGCGGGCGCATCCCGGGGCGGGCCCGTCGGAGCTGCGGCGGCTGGAGGAGCGCTTCAACGCGATGGCCGACGCGGTCTCGGCGGCGATGGAACGGCAGCGCGCGTTCGTGGCCGACGCCTCGCACGAGCTGCGCACCCCGCTCACCGTGCTCGGGCTGCGGCTGGAGAACCTGGAGCCGCACCTGCGCGAGGAGGGCACGGCCGAGTACGCCGAGGCGATGTCCGAGCTCGACCGGCTGGCGTTGCTGGTGGAGGACCTGCTGGCGCTGGCCAAGGTCGAGGCGGGCGCGGGCCTGGCGGGCAAGGAGGTCGGGCTCGGCGAGCGGCTGGCGGTGTGGCGCGAGGTCTACGCGGCCAAGGGCGTGTGCCTGGTGGCCGACGTCCCCGCGGGCGCGGTGGTGCCGGAGGCGGCGGCCAGGATCGCCGACATCGCCCTGGACAACGCCCAGAAGTTCGTCCCCGAGGGCGGCACGGTGACGGTCACGCTCGACGGCGGGACGCTGCGCGTCGCCGACGACGGGCCGGGGCTGGGCGCGGAGGAGCGGGCCGAGGCGCTGGGGCGGTTCTGGCGGTCGGGGGCGCACGCGAACGTCCCGGGCAGCGGGCTCGGCCTGGCCATCGCGGCCGAGCTGGCCAAGGCGTGCGGGGCCACCCTGCGGCTGCTGCCCGCCGTGCCGCACGGGCTGGTGGTCGAGCTGGCCCTGGCTCAGCCGTAGACCGAGCGGTAGTAGCGGGCCGCGCCCGGGTGCAGGGGCACGACGCCGGTGCCGATGGCGTAACGCCTGTCGAGGCGGCCGCCGGGAGCCGAGGGGGCCTGGAGGCGGTCGCGGGCGCGGAAGAGCGTCTCGGTGACGGTGAAGGCCAGGTCGTCGGGGAGCGTCGTACGGCACATCAGGTAGCTCGGCGTGCCCACGGTCGGCACCTGCCTGGCCAGCCCGTACGCGCCGGCCGGCACGGCGGCGTGCTCGTAGACCGGCCCGTAGCGGCGGCGCAGCACCGGCACCAGCGACTCCAGCGGCACCAGCGCGATGTCGTCGAGCGCGGCGAGCGCGGGCGTCGGCACGCCGCCCGACCAGAAGAACGCCTCGATGCGGCCGCCGCGCAGCTCGGTGACGGAGGCGTCGAGGCCGAGCCTGGTGATCTGCGGCGGCGTGCGCAGCCCGGCGGCCGACAACACGCGCGTCGCGGTCACCGCCGTGCCCGACCCCTCGACCCCGATCGACACCGGACGCCCCGCCAGGTCGCCGACGCCGGTGATGCGCGCGCCCTCGCGGACGACCAGATGCACGTAGTTCATGTACATCCGGGCCAGCGCGGAGACCGGCTGGTGGCGCACCCTGACCGCGTCGTCGGCGCTGTCGGCCAGCGCGAACCCGACGTCGGCCCGGCCGCCGGCCATCATGGTGAGGTTCTGGACGCTGGCCGCGGTCTCCACCACCCGCACGGTCAGCCCGTCGTGCCGCAGCTCGCCCGCCAGCCGCTGCCCGAGCGCGCCGTACGGGCCGCCCGCCAGCCCGGTGACCAGCCGCAGCTCGGCGGGGCTGGCCGTGGAGCAGCCGGCCACGAGCACGGCGAGCCCGAGGAAGGCTCGGCGGGACATGGGCATGATGTCACGGTATCCGGTCGCGCAGAATGGACAGTGTGACCGAACGGGACGCACGCCTGCGCATCGCCGCCGAGCTGAGGATGTTCGTGCCCGTGAGCCGCCGGGGGGAGTGGCAGCGGGTGACCACCGACGGCACCTCGACGCTCGGCCATCACGTGGAGTCGCTCGGCATCCCGCTGACCGAGGCGGGGCCGATGCTGTCGGAAGGCCGCGGCGTGGCCCCGTCCCACCTGCTCGCGCCGGGCGAGACGGTCGAGGTGCACCCGACGCCCCGGCCGCAGCCGCTGCCCGCCGGGCCGCGGTTCCTGCTCGACGTGCACCTCGGCACGCTGGCCCGGCGGTTGCGCCTGCTCGGCGTGGACACCGCGTACCACAACGACATGGACGACCCGGCGCTGGTGGTCCAGGCCAACGAGGAGTGTCGGGTGCTGCTCACCCAGGACCGCGGCCTGCTGCGCCGCCGCGCGCTGTGGCTGGGCGCCTACGTCCGCGGCTCGCGCCCCGCCGACCAGCTCCGCGACGTGCTCGAACGCTTCGAGCCGCCGCTGGCCCCGTGGACGCGCTGCACGGCCTGCAACGGCGTGCTCGTGCCGGTGACGAAGGAGGAGGTCGGGCCGCTGCTGGAGGCCGGCACCCGGCGCAGCTACGACGCCTACGGCCGGTGCGGCGACTGCGGACAGGTCTACTGGCAGGGCGCGCACAGCGACAACCTTGAGGAGATCGTGCAATCGGCGCGCATTTGGGCCAATAGCCGCTGATTCGCACTTTGAGAACGACCGTCAAGTTGATCTCAAAAAGACCCTCGGCCGGGGGTTACGCGGACGATCAAGGGTATGAGCAGGGGAAACGGCATCACCCGAAATCGGGTGCATACTGACACCCTTCCACCCCGTTGAGCAAAAGACTCCAATTCGACGTTTATCCGGAAAAAATCGGATACGTCGCGTTTCCGCGTATCCATCTCGCGGCGCACGATCGGGGGAAATACCGCAAATGGCCAAGAATCGAAAGCTCGGCCATGGCGCCGGGCCCGCTCCACGCGTATGGAGCGTCAGAAGGAAGTGGGCCACCGCCATTGTCGGCATGGCCACGACGCTGGTGGGCCTGCCCGGCGTCGTGGTGAAGTACAGCCAGGCGCAGAGCGAGCGGGAGACGCCCCGGCTCGTCATCACCGCGCCCGTCACCGGCCCCGGGGCCACCGCCTCGCCCTGCCCGCTGGTGAGAGGCACCGCCACGCTGCCCGAGGGCACGACCCTGCTGATCGGCGTACGCCGGACGACCGGCACGCCGCGCACCAGACACACCCGCTTCTACCGCGTCGACCCCGTGCGGGCCTCCGGCCAGTGGGACGTGCCCGTCTCGCTCGAAGGCGGCGACCCCGCGATGGCCGGGGAGTGGTACGCGATCACCGCGCTCACCGTGCCGACCGAGTGGGCCGACTTCCTGGAGAAGGTCGGCGGCACCCCGGGCGATCCGCTGATGTCCGCGTCCGCGATGCCGCCGCACGTTGGCGAGACGCCCTCCATAGAGGTCCAGCGGGACGCCGGCCCCGCCACCTGCTGAACCCACCGTGACCTCGCCGTCAGGCGCGGTCGAACTCGCTCGCCTTCACGCCCGCCACGAACGCGTCCCACTCGGCGGGCGTGAAGAACAGCTTGGGCCCGTCGGGGTCCTTGGAGTCACGCACGACGACCAGCTCAGCCTGCCCGCCCTTGTGCGCAGGGCCGCCAGGAACGTTCTTGAGCTCGGCGATCTCGACGCAGTTGCCGCCGTTGTCGCCGGAAAAACTGGACTTCTGCCACTGGACACAGCTCAGGTCCATCGTTCCACCATGGCTTTCTTTATCGTTTCAAGGGACATGCTCAAGGGCAACGCCTCGGTACGGATGGCCTCGAACCGCTCCACGGCCGCCGAGACGTCCTCATGATCGCTCGTCGTGATGCCGCGCACCGCGGTTTCCGCGTACAACACCTCGGAGCCTCCGTCCAGGGTCGCGATCACGAAGCCACCCGTCAAGCCGGAGTGCAGCCCGTGCGGGAGGACCTGGATGCTGAGCCGCGGGGTGACCGCGTCGAGCAGCCGCCGCAGTTGACCCTTCATCAGCTCCGGCCCGCCGATGGGCCGGAACAGCACCGCCTCGTCGATGACGCAGCGCAGCGACGGAGGGTCGTCGCGGGCAAGGATCGCCTGCCTCTCCATGCGCGCGGCCACCGCGGCCTCGTTGCCGCGCAGCAGGGCGCGGGCGTACTGCTCGGTCTGCAGGAGGCCGGGCACCAGGAGCGGCTCGTAGGTGCGCAGGGTGAGCGCCGCCTGCTCCTTCTCGTGCCACTTGCCGAACCAGGAGGGGAAGATCTGACCCTTGCGCCAGTCGAGCAGGCGGCGCAGGGCTCCGCCGGTGCCGAGGGCCTTGTCGCAGGCCTCGGCGAACTCGGGGCTGGCCGGGAGCTGACCGGTCTCGACGCCGCTGATCAGGCCCTCGCTGAAATGGATGCGCTCGGCGAGCTGCCCCTGTGTCAGGCCCGCCGCCTTCCGGTAGTGCCGCAACTCTCTGCCCCATATCGCCTGAGGCGCGTAGAAGTCGGCCACCCTGCCCTCCCCTCGCCCGGGTTCAACGCCAACGGCACGGACTTCAAAGTCCACTCCTTGCAATCAGATCACTACCGACCGTAGTCATATGGCGTCACGCTGGCCACATGAAATCCGAAAGTCCCGCCGTGACGCTCGCCGACCGGCGGCCCCTGCCGGACACGGTCCTCGGCGAACGGCGGATGCCCCGGCACCCCGGCTGCGTCTCCTCCGTGCGGCGGTTCGTCCGCGACGTCGCCAAGGATCACGAAGCGGCGGAGGCCGCCGTCGAGATCGCCCAGCTTCTCGTCTCGGAGCTGGTCACCAACGCGCTCACCCACGCCCGCTCGGCGGAACCCGTCCGGGTCGTGGTGGTCCGGGAGGGCCGGCTGCTGACCGTGGAGGTCCGCGACTCGTGCGCCACCCTTCCCCGGATGGGCCAGGCCGACCCGCTGGCCTGCCGGGGGCGGGGGCTGGCCATCGTCCACAGCCTGTCCCACGACTGGGGCTGGAACGCCGTGCCGCCCGGCAAGGCGGTCTGGTTCCAGGTCGTCGCCTGGGCGTCCTAGCGGCACACGTCGAACGGCTCGACCCCCGGCAGGTACGCCCGCCACTCCGCCGCCGTGAGCGCGCGGCCGGTGCGGGCGCACACGGTCGCGGCCACATGCCGCCGGTCGAGGTCGTGCGTACGGAAGGCGCCGTCGTCGTCCAGGGTGTACAGCTTGGTGCCGTCGGCCGAGAAGCCGAGCCAGGCGTTGTCGCCCGCCGACTCTGCCATCGCGTCGAACACGACCCCGACGTACCGCCGCGAGGCGACGTCCCACAGGCGGATCCGCGGGCCCTTCTCGTACGTGGCGATCAGCCGTCCGTCGGGCGACCAGACCGGCAGCGCGAACTGCTCCGCGCCCGGCACGCTGGGGAAGGCGCCGAGCATGGTCCGCAGGTCCCGGTCCCACAGCGTGATCCGGTCAGGATGCGAGAAGGCCACCTGGCGACCGTCCGGGCTGTAGGCGAAGGCGCCGCCGACCCGCCGCGCCTCGGCCCCCACCGGCAGCGCGGTCCCGCCCGCCGGATCGTAGAGCCGCACCTCAGGGCCTCCCATGAGCAGCCGCGAGCCGTCCGGCGCGAAGCTCATGGGCCCGGCGCCCGTCACCTTCGTGATCCGCGCCCGCGAACTCGTGAGGTCGTGCAGCTCCAGCGGCAGCTCCCCCTCGAACCTGGACGGCAGCACGGCCAGGGTCCGGCCGCCGGGGTCGAAGGCGAGCGCGTCGGCCTTCTCCGCCCCCTTCCCGGCCAGCCCGAACACCTGCGTCTCCCGCCCGCTCGCGACGTCGAGCACGCGGACGCGGGCGCCGTCGCCGTAGGCCAGCCGCGTGCCGTCCGCGCTGAAGGCCATCGCCGAGCCGTCGCCCTTCCAGGCGATCGGGCCGGCCAGACGGCGGCGGGTCGCCGGGTCGAGCAGTTCGAGCCGGTCGTCCCGCTTGACGGCCAGGACCCGGCCGTCCGGGCTCATCCGCAGGTCGGGCAGCTCATCGCCGAGCCGGGGATCGAACAGCGTGGAGACATCGACGGTGGAGACGCCGCCCGCCTCGTTCAGCAGGCGTACGGCCTTTCCCGCCAGGTCGAAGCGGACCTGCGTGACGCCGTCCGGCACCGGGAGCAGCAGAGCGGTCACCAGGCTGTCGCGCGGCCGCAGGACGAGCTGGTCCGCCGGACCCCACGTGGCCACGTACCGGCCGTCGAAGACCAGGTCCGCGGCCTGGCCGTTCGCGCCTTCGAGCTCGTACTCCGTGGTGCCGGAGGGCAGCTCGTACAGGCGGACCTTGGGTTTGTCGTGGCGGGCCACGTCCTCGACGACCACGAGGGCGCGGCCGTCGTCGCTGAACCTGGCCTCGACGGTGGTGCCGGTGCCGGGCAGCGTCGGCAGGTGCAGCCGCCGGCGGCGGCTCAGGTCCCACACCTCGGACCGGTCCTCGCTGTCGGCGACGAAGCCGTAGCGGCCGTCGGGGCTGACGCCGTTGAGTATCGCGCCGCCGGGGGCGGTGAGGGGCTTACGGGTGGCGACGTCCCACCATTGCTCGCCGTCGGAGCCGTACGGCACCGCGAGCCGGCGGCCGGTGCGGTCGAACTCCAGCGCCCCGAATCCGCTCGCCCTGCTCGCGAACCGGCCGCCGAGGCGGCTGCCGGTGACGGCGTCCCACAGCCGCACGCCCTTGTCGTCCAGGGCGGCCAGCAGGCGGCCGTCGAGGCTCACGGCGACGCTCCGCACGCCCGCGCCGAGTCCGGCCAGCTCGTGCAGCTTCCGGCCGGTCGGGACGTCCCAGACGCGGGCGGTGCCGTCCGTCACGGAGGCCAGGACGTGACCGTCCGTGCTGAGCGCCTGCACGCTCCCCGCGTCCACGTACGGCGCCACGAACACGTCGGTGACGTGCTGGGAGCCCGCGTCGTACAGCGTGCCCGCCGTCTCGACCAGTGCCGGGGCCAGCCGCCAGGCCGCCACGGAGAGCAGGCCGGCCAGCGCGGGCTCCAGCTCGCGCAGCCCGGCGGCGCGCAGCGCCAGCTCCCTGGCCAGCGCCTCGTCCCGTTGCCGGGCCGACTCCCTGCGCAGGTACTCCGCCGCGCCGAGCCCGCCCAGCGCCACCACCAGCAGCACCGCCAGCACGGCCGCGAGCAGGCCGCGCCGCCGGGTGCGCCTGCGGGCCTGTCCGGCGGCGGCGTCCAGGAAGTCGCGCTCGCGTCCGGCCAGGGTGAGGTCCTTGCGTTCGGTGGCGGCCCACTGCAGCGTGCGGTCCAGGTTGGTGCCCTGGAGCAGGTCGGCGGGCTTGCGGCCGTGGGCGTCCCATTCGGCGGCGGCCTCGGCCAGGCGGCGGTGCACGGGCAGCCCTTCGCGGTTGCCCGCCAGCCAGTCGCGCAGCCGCGGCCACGCCTGCACCAGGCCGGGGGCGACCAGCTCGTACGCGTCACCGTCCTGCGCCAGGATGCCCGCCGAGACGAACACGGCGAGCATCGAGTCGACCGCCTTGGTCTCGGGCAGCTCCTCGCGCTCCACGGGACGCAGGCCGTCGTCGTCGAGCAGCCGCAGGAAGACCTCGGGCACGGCCGTCCGCTCGTCCTCGCTCAGCTCGCCGTAGAGCTCTTCGGCGATCGCCCCCAGATCGGGCCCGGCCTGCCCCCTCAGCTCCCCCGCCACGATCCCGCCACGGGCCAGCGGGTCGCCGGCGTCCCGGCGGGCGCCCTCCCCCAGCAGGCGGAGCAGCAGGTCCCCGGCTGCGGGACGGGCGGCGGGATCACGGGCGGTGGCGGCCGACACCAGCGGGGCCAGCTCCTCCGGCAGCCCGGCGACGTCCGCCTCGAACTCCAGCACCCGGCCCACGACCGCCATCGGCTCGCCGGCCTCGACCGCGTCGCGCCCCCGCGCCGCGAACAGCACCACCATCCCCCACGCCCACACGTCGGCCGCCTCGGTGGCGGCGCGCCCGGTGAGCACCTCGGGCGCCATGTAGCCCGGCGTGCCCATGATCGGCCCGGTCGTGGTCGGCCCCACCTCCCTGGCCACGCCGAAGTCGATCACGCGCGGGCCGTCCGGGCCCAGGATGATGTTGTCCGGCTTGAGGTCGCGGTGGACGATCCCGGCCCGGTGGATGGCCGTCAGCGCGGTCGCGACGCCGATCGCCAGGCGGCGCAGCGCGTCCCCCTCGTACGCCCCCGCCTCCGCGGCCACCTCCCGCAGGCTCGGCCCCGGGACGTACTCGCTGACGATGTACAGCGGCGCGTCGTCCACCTGCGCCTCGATCACCCTGGCCGTGCAGAACGAGGCCACCCGCTGGGCCGCCGCCGCCTCCTTGGCCAGCCTGGACCGCGACTCCGCGCTGTCGGACCTGGGCACCTTGACCGCGACGCGCTCCCCGGCCTCGCCGTACGCCTCGTAGACCACGCCCTGGCCGCCCGCACCCAGCCGTGCGGCCAGCCAGTAACGGCCCAAGCGGTGAGGGTCGGACGAAATCAGGGGAGCCATCAGATGTGCCATTCTGATCGACATCTCCTCCGAAAAGGAAGGCCGCGTGGAATTCCGCATCATGGGGCCGCTCGACGTCCGCGACGGCGGCCGGGATCGCACCCCCACGACCCCGAAGCACCGGGACCTGCTGGCGATGTTCCTGCTGAACGCGGGCCGCCCGCTGACCGTGGAACGGCTGCGCCGGCTGCTGTGGCCACGCGAGGGCGGCGACCGCTCCGACTCCCTCGTCCGCGGGTACGTGGGCCAGCTCCGCCAGCTCCTGGGCAAGGACGTGATCACGACCGTGTCCGGCTCGTACGTGCTGGCGATCGGCGCGCACCAGCTCGACGTCGACCGGTTCCGGCTGCTGGTCGAGCGCGGCTCGTACGAGGAGGCGCTGTCGCTGTGGCGCGGCCCCGCCCTGGAGGACCTCGACCCCGACGGCGAGCGGTGGGAGGAGACCCGGCGCCTGCGCGAGGAGCTGGAGGAGCTGCGCCTGCTCGCCCTGGAACGCCGCGTCCAGGCCGACCTCGACGCCGGCCGCCACCGCGAGCTGCTGGCCGAGCTGAAACGGCTGACCAAGCAGCACCCGCTGTGGCAGCGCTTCCGCGGCCAGTACATGCTGGCCCTCTACCGCAGCGGCCGCCGGGTCGACGCGCTGGCCGCGTACGCGGTGCTGCGCGACCAGCTCGACGGCGGCCACGCGATCGAGCCCGACCCCGAGCTGCAGCTGCTCTACCACCGCATGCTCCACGACGACGTGTCGCTGCACGTCTCGGCGGGCCCCCCGGTGCTGCTGCCGCCGGACATCGCGAACTTCACCGGCCGCGCCGACCTCCTCGACCGGGTGGTCGGCGGCCACGTCGTCGTGCACGGCCAGGCCGGCGCGGGCAAGTCGGCCCTGGCCGTGCACGCCGCCTGGCGGGCCCGCGAGTCCTTCCCCGACGGCATCCTGTACGCCGACCTGCGCGAGACCACGGCCCCCTCGGCCGTCCTGGAGGACTTCCTGCGCTGGCTCGGCTGCCCGGCCCAGGCCATCCCGGCCGGGCTGGAGCAGCGCGAGCGCCTGTTCCGCACCTACACGGCCAACCGCCGCCTGCTGGTCCTGCTGGACAACGCCGCCGGCGAGGCCCAGGTGCGCCCGCTGCTGACGTCCTGCCCGACGGTCGTGACCAGCCGCTCGTCGCTGGGCGGCCTGACCGGCGCGACCCGGCTGTCGGTCGGTGTGCTCGACCGGCAGGACGCCCTGGCCCTGCTCGTGGCCGGCTCCGGACGGCCCGCGGACGAGGCGCTGCACCGGCTGGCCCGCTTCTGCGGCGGCCTGCCGATCGCGCTGCGCATCGCCGCGTCCAGGCTGGCGGCCCGCCCGAACTGGACGGTGGACTACCTGGTGGGCCTCCTTGAGGACGAGCACAAGCGGCTCGACCGGCTGCACGCGGGCGACCAGACGGTCCGCAGCGTGTTCGCCATCGGCTACGACGGGCTGCCCGAACCGGCCAGGCGGACGTTACGCGGCCTCGGCGCCCTGTCGGCCCCCGACTTCGCCGACTGGCTCACCGACCGGCTCGGCGGCGGCGCCGAGGCCCTGGTGGACGCCGGCCTGCTGGAGACGCACGGCGTGGACGCGGCCGGCCAGATCCGCTACCGCATGCACGACCTGACCCGGCTGTTCGCGCGCGAGCAGCCGCTGCCGGGCGTGCTGGCCGAGGTGTCGGAGCTCGTTCTGGCCCGGGTGCGCGCCTCGCGCTTCTCGCTGGTGTCGGGCGACCCCGGCACGGCCGTGGCGACCAGGGACATCAGGGAGTCGGTCGAGTGGCTGGACGCCGAGCGGCCGTTCCTGGTGAGCCTGGTGGCCGATCTGCACGCCGCCGGGCTCGACGATCCGTGCTGGCGGCTGGCGCACCTGCTGGGGCCGTACCTGGAGCGGCACCGGTTCCTCGACGACTGGCGGGCGGTCTCGGAGCGGGCGCTGGAGTCGGCGCGGCGGGCCGGGGACGACCGGGGTGAGGCGCTCGTCCTGCTCGGCCAGGGCGACCTGCACCTGGCCGAGCGCGAATGGGACCTGGCCCACGAGAAGCTGCGGCTGGCGCTCGGCATGTTCCTGCGGCAGGGCCGCACCCGCGACGTCAACCAGACCCGGCGCCGCCTGGGCCGGGTGCACCTGGAGCGGGACCGGCTGGAGGAGGCCGAGCGGGCGCTGCTGGCCTGCCTGGAGGCGGCCGACCACCAGCGGGACGCCGCCGACGCCGAGCGCGTGCTCGGCGCGGTGCTGCGCCGCGCGGGCCGGTTGGAGGAGGCCGCCGTCCACCTCCTGGCGGCCGTCGGTCACCTGACGGAGCTGGGCGACCGTCATCGGCAGGCCGACACCCTGCTCGACCTGGCCGCCGTACGGCTGGCGCAGGGCGCCAGAGCCGACGCCAGGTCGGCCGCCGAACGTGCCAGGGGCATCGCCGTACGGCTCGGCGACCGCCTGCTGGACGCGTACGCGCTGCTGGCCCTGGCCGGGGTCAACCGGGCCGAGGGGGCCGCCGGGCGCGCCCGCGAGCTGGCCAGGGCCGCCCTGGAGGTCTTCGACGAGACCGGCGACCGCCGTGCCGCCGCCAACGCCCGCGCCTTCCTCTCCACCCCCTGACCCCGCTGCTGTGCACCCCGCGGGTCCGCACTCCACTACCCCGCGGCCCTGCACCCCGCAGGCCATCACCCGGGCCCCGTCGCCCCCTCCCCACCCCCGCCCGCCGCGGTGGGTGGCCGGCTTGGTGACGAGTCCGTCGCGTCGGGTGGTGAGGGCCGGGGGCCCGGCTTACAGTGATCGTGTGGCCGATGACCTCAAGCCCGCCCGGACGACGTCCGCCCGCCGCGGCGCCGCGCTGGCCGTCGCCGTCGCGGCCGCCCTCCTGGTGCTCACCGCGATCATGCCCTGGGCCGGCGTCGAGGCCCGCAGCGACCTGATCGGCGCCGGCGTCTCCGACGACGTGCGCGGCGTCGACGTCAGCACGGGCCTCTACACGCTGCTCGCCGGGCTGGCCGCGCTGGCGCTCGGGGTCACGGGCCTGCTGGGCGGCCGGCCGCGCGTGGCGGCGCTGGCGGTGGTGCCGGGCGCGGTGGCCACGCTGCTGCTGGTGATGTTCGTCGCCGACCCGCAGCGCCTCGGCGACCGGCTCTCCATCGACCTGGGCGGGCTGCTGTCGGTCGAGCCGGTCATCAGGTTCGGCTGGTTCGCCGCGCTGGCCTGCTCGGTCGCGATCGTGGTGCTGTCCGTGCTGGCCCTGGTGCGCCGCGCACGCTGACCGCCCGGCCCGGCGGGATCACCGGCGGGATCACCGGCAGGGTCACCGGCGGCGTCAGTCGAAGAAGCCGAGGCGGCGCAGCTGCTTGGGGTCGCGCTGCCAGTCTTTGGCCACGCTGATCCGCAGGTCGAGGTAGACCCGCGTGCCGAGCAGCGCCTCGATCTGCTTGCGGGCCTTGGTGCCCACGTCGCGCAGCCGCTCGCCCTTGTGCCCGATGACGATGGCCTTCTGGGAGGGCCGCTCGACGAACATGTGGGCGTAGATGTCGAGCAGGTCGTCGCGCCCCTCGCGGGGCATCATCTCGTCGACCACCACGGCGATCGAGTGCGGCAGCTCGTCGCGCACGCCCTCCAGGGCCGCCTCCCTGATGAGCTCGCCCACCATCACCTGCTCGGGCTCGTCGGTGAGCTGCCCGCCCTCGTACAGCGGCGGTGACTCGGGCAGGTGCTCGATCAGCACGTCGCCCAGCACGTCGAGTTGCTCGCCCGACTGCGCCGACACCGGCACGACCGCCGCGAACTCGGCCACCTGCGACACCGCGAGCAGTTGCTGGGCGACCTGCTCCCGGCTCGCCAGGTCGCACTTGGTCACCACGGCGACCACGGGCGTCTTCTTCACCGCCGCCAGCTTGTCGGCGATGAAGCGGTCGCCCTTGCCGATCGGCTCGTTGGCCGGCACGCAGAAGCCGATCACGTCGACCTCGGTGAGCGTGGACAGCACCAGGCTGTCCAGCCGCTCGCCGAGGAGGGTGCGCGGCCGGTGCAGGCCCGGCGTGTCCACGATGACGATCTGGGCGTCGGGGCGGTGCACGATGCCCCTGATGACCCGCCTGGTCGTCTGCGGCTTGGACGAGGTGATCGCCACCTTGGCGCCGACCAGGGCGTTCATCAGTGTGGACTTGCCGACGTTCGGCCTTCCCACGAAGCAGGCGAATCCGGCGCGATGATTGTCTGGCGAAGTCACATTGTGCATTGTCGCTTATCAGCTGCCATGTTCACGCCACCAGGCGAACGCGTCGGGCAGCGCAAGGGGTGTCCAGGCCGGCGTCGTCAGGCCGCCGGCCTCGTGCTCGGTCACCCACCGGTAGTCGTTGATCTCCTCGCCGTCGGGGGTCGGCGTGCCGGAGGCGAGGGTGCAGGCGTACATGGCGATGACGTACGCCACCTCGTGGCCGTTGGGGTAGACCGTGCGGTACTCGGGGCCGCCGTAGACGCCGACCAGCCCGCGTACCTCGACCTCGACGGCCAGCTCTTCGCGCAGCTCCCTGACCACCGCGTCCTGCGGGCGCTCGCCGGGGTCGACGCCGCCGCCGGGGGTGGCCCACAGGCCGTCGTCGCCGTGCCGGGCCATCAGCACCCGCCCGGCGCGGTCGAAGACGCACCCGTTGACCGACGGCAGCATGAGCAGGTCGTTGCCGATCTTAGCGCGCAGCCGGGCCAGGAACGGCGACATGGCCACGTCAGGACCTCAGCGTGCCGTCGGGACCGGCCACGAGCAGGGCCTTGACGCCCAGCTCGGCCGCGACCGCCTCGTCGGCCGGGTCGGGCTCGCCCGCCGTCACCAGCGCGACCGCCTCCAGCGAGCGCGCGCCGCCGGAGACGGCCATGGCCACCGCGACCTGCACGGCCGACAGCGTCAGCGACGACAACGCGACGCCGGTCGCCGAGTACGTGCGGCCGGTCTCGTCGCGCACGGCGGCGCCCTCGGCGGCCTCGTTGCGCGCCCTGACCGCCCGCGCCAGGGTGATGATCTTGCTGTCTTCAGGATCGAGAGTCACGGGAACCAGGTTAGGCCGTGGACATCGACAGCAGGGCGGCGACCAGCTTCCTCGTCCGGTCCCGGTCGACGTCGCTCATGCCCGCGTGCACGACCGACACCAGCGTGTCGCCGTCCCGCGAGAGCACGACGTCGAGGGCGTACGGGTAGCCGTTCAGCCGTCCGCGCAGCCGTGCCGCGGCGGCCTCGTCCCCGGAGCGGGCGGCGTCGCCGACGTCCAGCCTGCGGGCCCGCAGGGCGGTGCCGCCCGACGTCCGGATCTCCCTGCACGACTCCAGGGCCTCGCTGAGGTCGTCGAAGCGCGCCTCGGCCTCCTCGCCGGCGTACCTGGCCAGGCCGACGGCCGCCCGCTCCCCCAGGCCGTCCCCCTGGTAGCTGACCGCCGCCTGGCCGGTGAGCCCCTCCTCGGGCGCGTGCCCGGCCGCCACGTCGAGCGCGGCCCGGCACGCCTGGTCCACCCGGCCGAACGGCACCCGCCAGGCCTGCTCGGGCCGTTGCGCGAAGCCGTCCGGCAGGCTCGGCCGCCTGGTCAGCACCTCACGGAGCTGGGCCATGGCCTGGGCGTCGACGACGGCCGCCACCTTCCCGTCCGCCCCGCCGCCGCTGCCCGCGCAGCCCGTCAGGGTCGCGGCCAGCAGCCCGTACACGATGATCCGCGCTTTCATGATTCCCCCTGGACCGCAGCCTCCCCCGGCGACGAATGCGGCAATCTCCGCAGAGTTTCCACCAAACGCAAAAAGGGTGCCCTCGCCCGGTTTCCAGACGAGAACACCCTTTACGCCGATCGACGTCCTGGCCGGCTAGCTGGCCGGAACGCCGTCGTCCCCCCAGGAGCGCCCTCCGGCCGCGAACCCCACCCGGCGTTCGGACGCTTCCTCGTGACACCCACCGCACCGGGTGTCAGGTATGAGACTGCCGGACCCCGCTTGCAGACGACTTGTAGAACGCTTGCGACATCTCCCCGCAAAGTGGTCAGTCACGGTCGGCGGCGGCCTGGACGTCGTCCTCCGCAGACGGCGCGATCCGGCGGACGACGACCGTGCTGATGCGGTTGCGCCGCCCGGCCAGGCTCTCGGCCGTCAGCTCCAGCCCGGCCACCTCCGCCTGCGACCCGGCGATCGGCACCCGGCCGAGCGCGTGGGCCAGCAGGCCGCCGACCGTCTCGACGTCGTCGACCTCGATCTCGGTGTCGAACAGCTCGCCCAGCTCGTCGACCGGCATGCGGGCGGTCACCCGCAGCGCGCCCTCGGACATGGTCTCCACGCGCGGGGCCTCCTGGTCGTACTCGTCGGTGATCTCGCCGACGATCTCCTCCAGGACGTCTTCGATGGTGACCAGGCCGGCGGTGCCGCCGTACTCGTCGATGACGATCGCGATGTGGATCTGCCGGGCCTGCATCTCGCGCATGAGCTGGTCGATGGGCTTGCTCTCCGGCACGTACGCGGCCCGCCGCATGATCGACTCGACCGTCTCCTTGCCGCCGCCCTCGCCCGACTCGTGGATCTTGCGGGCGATGTCCTTGAGATAGGCGATGCCGATGACGTCGTCCTCGTTCTCGCCCACGACCGGGATGCGGGAGAAGCCGCTGCGCAGCGCGAGCGACAGCGCCTGGCTGATCGTCTTGCCGCGCTCGATGTAGACCATGTCGGTGCGGGGCACCATGACCTCGCGGACCAGCGTGTCGCCCAGCTCGAAGACCGAGTGGATCATCTCGCGCTCGTCCGGCTCGATCACCCGGCGCTCCTCGGCCAGGTCGACCAGGTCGCGCAGCTCGGCCTCGGAGGTGAACGGGCCGTCGCGGAAGCCCTTGCCGGGGGTCAGGGCGTTGCCGAGCAGGATGAGCAGCTTGGGCAGCGGGCCGAAGATGCGGGTCAGGCCGTAGACGATCGGCGCCCCGGCCAGCGCGACCGGCTCGGCGTGCTGGCGCCCCAGCGTCCGCGGCATGACCCCGACGACGACGTAGCTCACCACGATCATGACGGCCGCGGCGGCCACGTAGGCCCAGCCCTGGTCGTGCATGAGGTCGATGAACAGCAGCGTGGCGATGACCGTCGCCACCAGCTCGCAGCTCAGGCGCAGCAGCAGGAGCAGGTTGAGGTAGCGGGGCGGGTCGGTGACGATGGCCTGGAGCCGATCGGCCCCGCGCCGGCCCTCGCGCACGAACTCCTCCGCGCGCACCCGGGAGATGCGCGTCAGTGCCGTTTCCGCACTGGCGATCAGGCCACCGATGATCACAAGGGCGATGGCCCACAGCAACCAGGCGTTCACCGCGAGTCGCGCACCTCCTGCCAGGACTCGAGCATCTGGGCCTGCAGCCCGAACATCTCCTTGTGCTCCTCGGGCTCGGCGTGGTCGTAGCCGAGCAGGTGCAGGATGCCGTGGGTGCACAGCAGCTCCAGCTCGGCCTGGGCGCTGTGCCCGGCCTCCTTGGCCTGCCTGGCCGCGACCTGCGGGCAGAGCACGACGTCGCCGAGCAGCGCCGGGTCGGCCGGGCTCTCGCCGTCGCCGCGCGCGCCGCCGCCGGGACGCAGCTCGTCCATCGGGAAGGCCAGCACGTCGGTCGGGCCGGGCTCGCCCATCCACTTCTCGTGCAGCTCGGACATGGCGTCTTCGTCGACCACCACGATGGACAGCTCGGCGAGCGGGTTGATGCCCATCTCGCCGAGCACGTGGGTGGCCAGCGCGACGAGGTTCTCCTCGTCGACGCCGACGCCGGACTCGTTGTTGATCTCGATGCTCACGGGCGTCGTTTCCCCCGGTGGATGGCCTTCGGCTCCTGGGCGGCCTGGGTGGCGTCGTAGCGCCCGTAGGCGTCGACGATGTCGCTCACCAGCTTGTGGCGCACCACGTCGGCGCTGGACAGGCGGGCGAAGTGGATGTCGGGGATGCCCTCCAGGATGTCCTGGACGACCCGCAGCCCGCTCACCGTGCCCGAGGGCAGGTCGACCTGGGTCACGTCGCCGGTCACCACGATCTTGGAGTTGAACCCCAGCCGGGTCAGGAACATCTTCATCTGCTCGGCCGAGGAGTTCTGGGCCTCGTCGAGGATGATGAAGGCGTCGTTGAGGGTACGGCCGCGCATGTACGCCAGCGGCGCGACCTCGATCGTGCCCGCGGCCATCAGCTTCGGGATCGAGTCGGGGTCGACCATGTCGTGCAGCGCGTCGTAGAGCGGCCGCAGGTAGGGGTCGATCTTCTCGTAGAGGGTGCCGGGCAGGAAGCCGAGCCGCTCGCCCGCCTCGACCGCCGGCCTGGTCAGGATGATGCGGTTGACCCGCTTCTCCTGCAGCGCGCGCACGGCCTTGGCCATCGCCAGGTACGTCTTGCCGGTGCCCGCGGGCCCGATGCCGAACACGATCGTGTGCTGGTCGATCGCGTCGACGTACCGCTTCTGGTTGACGGTCTTCGGCCTGATCGTGCGGCCGCGGGAGGACAGGATGTCGAGCGAGAGCACCTCGGCCGGACGGTCGGAGGTCATGCGCAGCATGGCGATGCTCCGCTCGACCGCGTCGGGCGTGAGCTCGCCCCCGCTGCGCAGCACCTCGACCAGCTCCTCGAACAGGCGCACGACCGCGCCGCTCTCGTCGGGGCTGCCGGTGACGGTGATCTCGTTGCCCCGCACGTGGATGTCGGCCCTGAAGGCGCCCTCGATGACGCGAAGCAGCTCGTCACGGGAGCCGAGGAGGCTGACCATCGGGTATTCGTCCGGAATCAGCACCTTGGCTTGAGTGCGCGAGGGAGGTGCCGTGCGTCGGGATTCATGTAGTTCGGACATGGGCAGGCCAGCGGCCTGATGCCTCCCGGTCTGTTCGGTGTTCTTCTCCGCCCATCGTATCCGGCACCAGGCTGATTGCTCGCGTCAATATCAGCCGGGCGGCCACGTGAGGTCACGCCCTCCGAGAACATGGGCGTGCACGTGGAAGACGGTCTGGCCGGCGCCGGGGCCGGTGTTGAAGACGATCCGGTAGCCCCCCTCGGCCACGCCGTCCTGGACGGCGACGGCGTGCGCGGCCTTGAGCACGTCGTCGGCGAGCCCGTCGTCGGCGGCGGCCATGGACGCCGCGTCGGGGTGGTGCGCGCGCGGGATGACCAGCACGTGCGTCGGGGCCTGCGGATTGATGTCGCGGAACGCCAGCGCCCTGGCGTTCTCGTAGACGACGTCGGCCGGAATTTCCTTGGCCACGATTTTGCAGAAGAGGCAGTCGCTCACGGCAGTACCCTATCGAGAGCGACCGTTCGGCAGTCCGTTGCGAATCGGTAATCCGTGGTGTCGTGCGCCCGAAGATCCGCGCGGTTAGGGTGAGTGTGCGACACTTCAGAGCAAAAAAGTTGATTCAGGGTCGGGCGAGCGCCACCTGGCGAGGAACACGACTGGGTAATGCACCCTAAGGAACCGGGGAAACCTTCAGAACCGGAAGAGAGTAAACCCTCTGGGAAGGCCGCGCGTCCCACTGATGTGACCACCGAAACCCTTCTGGCCGACAGGTCGATGGGGGCGGTGCCGGTCGGGTGGGATGCCGACATGGCCGTGACCGCGCTCTACAGCGCGCACTTCCGGTCATTGGTGCGTCTCGCGGTGTTGCTGGTGCGTGACATGGCAACCGCCGAGGAAGTCGTGCAGGACGCGTTCGTCGCCATTCACGGCGCCTGGCGCAGACTGCGCGATCCCGACAAAGCACTCGCTTACCTGCGTCAGTCTGTCGTCAACCGGTCCCGTTCCGTGCTGCGTCACCGCGCGGTCGTCGAGAAGTACGCACCCAAGGGCCTGCCGGACGCCCCGAGCGCCGAGAACGGCGCGATCGGCGAGCTGGAACGCTCCGCCGTCATCGAGGCGTTACGCGCCCTGCCGACCCGACAGAGAGAAGCACTGGTTCTGCGTTATTACGGAGATCTGTCCGAAGCTGAGATCGCCCACGCCATGGGCATCAGCAAGGGCGCGGTCAAGAGCCACACCGCCCGTGGAATGGCCGCGTTGCGGTCCGTCCTGGAGAAGATGTCATGACTCAGCCCCCCGACGAGTACGGCGACGTCCTGCGCCGTGCGCTCCGCGCGGAGGCGGACGCGGTCGTGCCCTCGCCGGAAGGACTGCAGATCATCCGCACCCGCATCGAGCGGCGCGGCGTCCGTAACCTGTTCTGGTGGCGTGCGGGCGCGGCGGCGGTCAGCGCCGTGCTGGTGGCGGGGACGATCGTGATGGTCGTTCCCGGGCTGCGCTCCCAGATCTTCGAGACGCCCGTCAAGGTGGTGGACAACTCGACCACCACCCCCGGCAACTCCTCGACCAGGCTGTCCACGCCGCCCAGGCGCGACAGTCACAGCGCCGAGCCGCCGCCCGCGGTGGTCGTGCCGCCGAGCCACAGCGAGACCCACCGGCCCTCGGAGACGGCCAGATCGACCAGGCAGCCCACGCCGTCGCCGACGCCGTCCTCGACGCCCTGCCCGAGCGGTGAGCCCGCCGGCGACCAGGAGTGCCCCGAGATCACGCCGACCCCCACGCCGACCCCGCCGGAGACGACCGAATCGCCGACGTCGTGCCCCTCCGACGAGTGCCCGCCGGACGACGTGCCCACCGGCCCGAGCGACCTGAGCAGCCCGCTGGTGGACGTGCCGCACACGACACCCTGAGCTGGAATCACCAGCGCCCGGTACGCGCGAGCAGCACGGCCGCCGCCGCCACCCCCGCCGTGGAGGTGCGCAGCACGGTGGGCCCGAGCAGCACGGGCACCGCCTTGGCCGCGGCGAACCTGCGCAGCTCCTCCTCCGAGACCCCGCCCTCCGGCCCCACGACGACGACGATGTCGCCGCCGGGCGGCAGCGCCACCTTCGACAGCGGCTCGGCGGCCTCCTCGTGCAGCACTAGCCCCAGCGCCGCGTCGGCCAGCAGCCCCTCGACCTGGGCGGTGGAGGCGAGCTCGGCCACCTGCGGCAGGTGGAACCGGCGCGCCTGCTTGCCGGCCTCGCGGGCCGTGGCACGCCAGCGGCCCACCGCCTTGGCGATCTTGTCGCCCTTCCACTGCGTGATGCTGCGCGAGGCGGCCCAGGGGACGATCACGTCGACCCCCACCTCGGTCATCATCTCGACGGCCAGCTCGCCCCTGTCACCCTTGGGCAGCCCCTGGACGACCACCAGCCGCCGCGCGGGCGGCTCGACGGTGTAGCGGGCGAGCACGTCGAGCGCGAGTGCGTCCTTGAACACCTCGCGCACCACGCACTCGGCGACGTCGCCCGCGCCGTTGGTCAGGTCGACCCGCTCGCCGGCGCGCAGGCGCCGCACGGAGGCCGCGTGCCGCCCCTCAGGGCCGTCGAGCGTGAGCTCGGCGCCGTTGAGGTCCTCGGCGAGGAACACGGGGACGGTCACGGGTGATCGTCACCTGCCGTTGAAGGCGTCACGCAGGCGGGAGAAAAAACCCTGCTGCCCCGGGGCGAACTTTCCCGGCGGCCGCTCCTCGCCGCGCAGCCTGGACAGCTCGCGCAGCAGGTCCTCCTGCGTCTGGTCGAGCCGCATCGGGGTCTCGACGTTGACATGGATGAGCAGGTCGCCCCTGCCGGACTCGTTGAGCCGCTGCACGCCGCGCCCGTACATGGTGATGACCTGGCCGGACTGGGTGCCGGGGCGCACGTCGATCTCCTCGGAGCCGTCGAGCGTCTCGACGGCGAGGATGGTGCCGAGCGCGGCGGCCGTCATCGGGATCTGGACCGTGCAGTGGAGGTCGTCGCCGCGCCGCTCGAAGATCTCGTGCGCGCGTTCGACGATCTCCAGGAACAGGTCTCCGGGCGGGCCGCCGCCGGGGCCGACCTCGCCCTCGCCGGCGAGCTGGATGTGGGTGCCGTCCTCGACGCCCGCGGGGATGCGGACCTTGATCGTACGGCGGGTGCGCACCCGGCCGTCGCCCGAGCACTCCTGGCAGGGGTGGCGGATGATGCTGCCGAAGCCGCCGCACTGGGGGCACGGCCGCGAGGTCATGACCTGGCCCAGGAACGAACGGGTGACCTGGGAGATCTCGCCGCGCCCGTTGCACATGTCACAGGTGTCGGGGTGGGTGCCGGGGGCCGCGCCGGCGCCGTGGCACACCTCGCACAGCACGGCGGTGTCCACGACCAGCTCGCGGGTGGTGCCGAACGCCGTCTCGCGCAGGTCGAGCTCGACCCGGATGGTGGCGTTGCGGCCCCTCCTGGCGCGCGAGCGCGGCCCGCGGGTGCCGCCCGCGGTGCCGAAGAAGGCGTCCATGATGTCGCTGAAGGGGAAGCCCGCGCCGAAGCCGCCGGCGCCCGCGCCCGCACCCGCGCCGCCGCCGAAGGGGTCGCCGCCCAGGTCGTACATCTGGCGCTTGTTCGGATCGGACAGCACCTCGTAGGCCTGCGTGATCTCCTTGAACCGCTCCTGGGTCTCAGGATCGGGGTTCACGTCGGGGTGCAGCTCGCGGGCGAGGCGGCGGTAGGCCTTCTTGATCTCGTCCTGACTGGCGTCACGGCGCACCCCGAGGGTGGCGTAGTAGTCGCTGTTTGCCACTTATCGACCTCTTAAGATGCAGCCAGGATCTGGCTGACGTAGCGTGCCACCGCGCGTACGGCGCCCATCGTCACGGGGTAGTCCATCCTGGTGGGACCCAGCACGCCGAGCCGGGCCAGTTGGTTGTCGCCAGAACCGTATCCGGTTGCGACGATGGACGTGCCGCGAAGGTAGGGGTTTTCCGAGCCGATGCGCACGGTGAGCGCGGACGGGGTGTCTGTGGATGTCTCGCCGAGCAACCGCATGAGCACGACCTGCTCCTCCAGCGCCTCCAGCACGTCGCGCAGGCCGGTGGCGAAGTCGGCGCCCGCGAGATTGGCCGCGCCGGCGAACACGATCTTCTCGTCATGGCGTTCGACGAGGGTTTCGAGCAGCACCGACAGGATCGTGGCCACGGCGGGCCGGTCCTCGGCGGGCAGCCGCTCGGGCAGGTCGGCGACCAGCTCGGGGACGTTGCTCAGCCCGCAGCCGTCGAGGCAGGAGTTGAGCACCGCGCGCAGATGGGCGATGCGGTCGTCCTCCACCACCTCGGGCAGCTCGATCACGCGCTGCTCGACGCGCCCGGTATTGGTGATCAGCACGAGCATGACCCGCCGCTCGTTGAGCGGGACCAGCTCGACGTGCCTGACCGTGGAACGGGTCAGCGTCGGGTACTGCACGACCGCGACCTGCCTGGTGAGCTGCGCGAGCAGCCGCACGGTGCGGAAGACCACGTCGTCGAGGTCGACCGCGCCGGCGAGGAAGGTCTCGATCGCCCGCCGCTCGGCCCCCGACAGGGGCTTGACCTGCGAGAGCCGGTCGACGAACAGGCGGTAGCCCTTGTCCGTCGGCACGCGGCCCGCGCTGGTGTGCGGCTGGGTGATGTACCCGTCCTCCTCCAGAGCGGCCATGTCGTTCCTGACCGTTGCCGGGGAGACCTTGAGGTTGTGGCGCTCCGCCAGCGCCTTGGAGCCCACCGGTTCGTTGGTGGACACGTAGTCTTCGACAATGGCGCGGAGCACCGCCAGCTTCCGTTCGTCGAGCACGTGCTCACCTCCTGCCTCTGCCTAACAGGGAAACGACAGGTCTAGCACTCCGTGTTCCCGAGTGCCAAGTGTACGGCTCTCGCCCACAAGGTGCGATAACACCAGGTCCCATCCTGTTGCTAGCGACTTACAAGCGACAGGCCTCACACTTGCCGCATGACCGACAATTCCCAGCCCCCGCAGTACGGACCGCCCCAGGGGCAGGGTCCCTACTACGGTCAGCCGAACCAGTACGCCCAGCCCCCGTACCAGCCCCAGCAGCACGGCCAGCCGCCCTACCAGCAGCAACAGCCGCCCGCCCAGTACGGCCCCCCACCCCAGTACGGCCAGCAGAACCAGTACGGCCAGCAGAACCAGTACGCCCACCCCGACCAGTACGGCCCCCACAACCAGTACGGCGGCCAGCCGCAGTTCCCGGCCAGGATCGACGGCAAGGCGATCAAGCCCCGCCTGTGGTGGATCGCCGTCGTGTGGGCCGTGGCCGTCGTGCTCGGCGTCGTGGGCGTGGTCGTGTTCGCCGGCGGCGTGCTGAGCAGCGTCTCGGACATGGCCCCGACGAGCACGTTCGCGTCGGGCGAAAGCGTGAAGGTCGCGATCGACCCCGCCAAGCGCCCGGCCGTCTACATCGCCACCGACACGCGGGTCAACTACCAGTGCGAGATCTCCGGCGGCCCGGCCCAGGCCAGGCTGGTCAAGGTCTCCGGCACCCAGACGCTCAGCGCCGGCGGCACCACCTGGCAGGAGATCCTCGCCGTCAACGCCCCCGCCAAGGGCGACTACCAGCTGACCTGCGCCACGCAGGAGGAGTCGTCAGCCCGCTTCGGCGTGGGCCGTGACGTGCTCTCCGCGGCGGGCGGCCTGTTCGGCGGGGTGGCGGCGCTGTTCCTGTTCCCCGGCGCCGGTCTGCTCATCGGCATCATCGGCACCGTCGTCGTCCTCGTACGGCGCAGCGGCGCGCGTAAGCGCCTTGCGGTCAGCGGGTGATTTGCTACGGTCCCCGTGTGTACGAGGGCGATGTGCTGGCGGGCAATTGGCGGCGGCCGGGCAAGGGCAAGATCCCGAAGGTGCCCGCCGAACTCGACCTGGTCGTGGAGGACGCCGACAGCGGCTTCTGCGGCGCCGTGGTGGCCTGCGACAAGGAGGCCGTCACCCTGGAGGACCGGTTCGGCAAACGCCGCCTGTTCCCGCTGGCGCCGGCCGCGTTCCTGCTGGAGGGCAGGCCCGTGACGCTGGTGCGCCCGGCGGCCGCGGCCCCGGCGGGGCCCAGGCGCAGCGCGTCCGGGTCCATCGCCGTGGAGGGGCTGCGGGCCCGGGTCGCCAAGGAGAGCCGGATCTACGTCGAGGGCGTGCACGACGCCGCGCTCGTGGAGAAGATCTGGGGCCACGACCTGCGGGTCGAGGGTGTCGTGGTCGAGTACCTGGAGGGCGTCGACGACCTGCCCGCCATCGTGGCCGAGTTCGCCCCCGAGCCGGGCCGCAGGCTGGGCGTGCTGGTCGACCATCTGGTGCCGGGGTCGAAGGAGAGCCGGATCGCGGCCCGGATCACCTCGCCGCACGTGCTCGTCGTGGGTCATCCGTACATCGACATCTGGCAGGCGGTCAAACCGTCCGTGCTGCGCATCCCGAGCTGGCCCGACGTGCCGCGCGGGGTGCCGTGGAAGGAGGGCGTGCTCGCCGCACTGGGCTGGCGCATGGAGCCCGCGGACGCCTGGCGGCGCATTCTGGGCGCCGTCTCGTCCTACGCCGACCTGGAGCCGGAGCTGCTCGGCCGGGTCGAGGAACTGATCGACTTCGTTACGGAGGCATCATGAGCCAGGCCCCGCCACCCCCCGACGACTCCACCCCGGACGTCCCGCCCTCTGACGTCCCGCCTTACGACGTGCCGCCTTCTGACGTGCCCCGCGACCAGGGCTCGGGCCCCCAGCTCGGCTACGGGCAGCAGCCGGGTTCCCAGCCCGACTACGGGCGGCAGCCGCCGAGCCGGCCCGGTCCGCAGCCCGGCCCCATGCCCACGCCGCCCCCCTACGTGCCCCCGCCGCCCGGCTACGGCCAGCCCCCCGGCCACGGCCAGGCTCCGGGCTACGGGCAGCAGCCGGGTTACGGCTACCCCGCCGGGCCGTACGTGCCCGGCCGGTTCGGCCCGCGCCGCGGCAGCGACGACACCACGATGGCCATGCTCGCCCACCTGCTCGGCCTGCTGGTCTCGTGGGTCGGCCCGCTGGTCATCTACCTGATGAAGAAGGACGAGTCCCCTTATGTCAGGGACCAGGCGGCCGAGGCGCTGAACTTCCAGATCACGATGTTCATCGGCTACGCGGTGGCGATCGTGCTGTCGATCGTGCTGGTCGGCCTGCTGCTGTTCCCGATCATCTGGATCGTGTCGCTGATCTTCCACGTCCAGGCGGCCATCGCCACCAACCGGGGCGAGAACTACCGCTACCCGTTCGCCATCCGCCTGGTCACATGAGCTCGGTGATCAGGGCGTCGGCCAGCAGCCGCCCCTTGAGGGTGAGCACCATCCGGCCCGCCCTGAACGGCTCGGGCTCCAGCAGCCCGCGCGCCAGCGCGCTCGCCACGGACGTGCGGGCGCCGGGGGCGACCTCGGCGAGCGGGTAGCCGGAGATCAGCCGCAGCTCCAGCATCAGCCGCTCGGCGGCCCGGTCGTCGCCGGTGAGCACCTCGCGCGCGTGCGCGGGCGAGGTGTCCGCCGCCAGGCGCTGGGCGTAGGCGGCCGGGTGCTTGACGTTCCACCAGCGGGTGCCGCCGACGTGGCTGTGGGCGCCGGGGCCGGCGGCCCACCAGTCGCCGCCGGTCCAGTAGAGCAGGTTGTGCCGGCAGCGGGCCTGCTCGGAGGTGGCCCAGTTGGACACCTCGTACCAGGAGAAACCGGCCTCTGCCAGCATCTCCTCGGCGATCAGGTAGCGGTCGGCGGCGACGTCGTCGTCGGGCATCGGCAGCTCGCCGCGCCGGATCCGGGCCGCGAGCCTGGTGCCCTCCTCCACGATCAGCGAGTACGCCGACACGTGGTCGGGCCCGGCCTCGATCGCGGCGGCCAGCGAGGCCCGCCAGTCGTCGTCGGACTCCCCCGGCGTGCTGTAGATCAGGTCGAGGTTGACGTGCTCGAACCCGGCCGCCCGCGCCTCCTGGACGGCCCGCGCCGGACGGCCCGGCGTGTGCCGGCGATCGAGCACCTGGAGCACGTGCTCACGCGCGCTCTGCATGCCGAAGCTGATCCGGTTGAAGCCGCCCTGACGGAGTTTGTCGAGGTAGGCGGGATCGACGGACTCGGGGTTGGCCTCGGTGGTGACCTCCGCCCCCGGCCGCAGCCCGAACTCGGCGTCGATCGCGGCCAGGACGCGCGCCAGGTCCTCGGGCGGCAGCAGCGTGGGCGTGCCGCCGCCGAAGAACACCGTCTCCACGGGCAGGTCGGCGTCGCCGAGCACGCGCCGGGCGAGGCGCACCTCCGCCACGACCGTGTCGGCGTAGTCGCGGTGGGAGGCGCCGGGCCCTAGCTCGGCGGCGGTGTAGGTGTTGAAATCGCAGTAGCCGCAGCGGGTGACGCAGAAGGGCACGTGCACGTAGAAGCCGAACGGGCGCTCGCCGAGCCCGCGCAGCGCGCTGTCGGGCAGCTCGCCGGAGGCGGGCGCCGGATCGCCGTCGGGCAGGGTGGATGGCACGTCATCCAGTGTGCCTGCTCACGGGTGTGCTCCGAGCCATCGAAGGAGGCGGCACATGACGGGCGTGGGAATCGTGGGCGCGGGGATCTCCGGCCTGACGCTGGCCCTGCGACTCCAGCAGCTCGGCGTCGCGACCACGCTCTACAGCGAGGGCGACGCGGCCGACCTGGGCCGCGGGCGGCTGCCGAACACGGTCGGCAGGATGGGCCGCGCGCAGGACCGCGAGCGGGAGCTGGGCAGCCTGCACTTCCTCGACCCCGGCTGCCTGCTGGTCAGCGGCAGGCTCTCGATCAAGGGCGATCCGCCGCTGGAGTTCACCGGCCGCGTGACCGAGCCGTTCCACGGGGTCGACTTCCGGGTGCTGCTGCCGGCGCTCATGGACGACTACACGAGCAGAGGCGGCCGCCTGGTCGTCGATCCCCTCCCGCCGGACGCGGGCCAGGTCGCCCACTGGTCGCGCGACCACGAGCTGATGGTGGTGGCCACCGGGCGGCGCTCGGTGCGCGAGCTGTTCCCGCGGGTTCCGGCCTGGTCTCCGTACGAGGCGCCGCAGCGGATCCTGGCCGCCGGGCTGTTCCACGGGTTCGATCCCGGGCCGGCCTTCGGCTTCAACATCTCGCCCGGCTGCGGCGAGATCCTGTGCATGGCGATGATGACGCGGTCGGGCGTGCATGGCGGCATCCTGGTCGAGGCGATCCCCGGCGGGCCGCTCGACGTGCTGGCCCGGGTGCCCGCCGACGAGTTCTGCAGGACGCTGCTCGCCCTGCTGCCCGAGCACGCGCCGCGCCTGGCCGAGCTGATCGATGCGGCCGCGTTCGAGCTGCTCGGGCCGGAGGACCTGTTGCAGGGCGCGATCACGCCGGTCGTGCGCGAGGCGGTGGCCGAGCTGCCCGGCGGCGGCGTGGCGCTGGCGATCGGCGACGCCTGGGTCACCAACGACCCGATCACCGGGCAGGGCGCGAACCTGGGCTCGGCCTGCGCCTGGATCGTGGCCGAGGCCATCGCGGCGGGCGGCCCTCACGACGCGGCGTTCGCGCGGGAGACGGCCCGGCGCATGTGGGTGGCGGCCGAGCCGGTCGTCGCGTGGACGAACGCCTTCCTGCGGCCGCCGGCCGAGCACGTCCTCGCCCTCCTCGCCGCCGCCGCGACCAGGCAGGAGGTGGCCGATCTGGTGCTGTCGCTGTTCGGCGACCCGGCGCGCGCGTGGCGGCTGTTCTCCAGCGCCGAGGAGGTGTCGCGCGTCGTTGACGGCACGGGGTGACGGTTCTACGATCGCGTCAACTTATAGGAAAGTTTCTTATAAGTTCACCCCCCAGGAGCGCCCGTGAAGAAGATCCTCCTCGCACTCTCGCTCTTACTCGGGCTCACGGCGGTGTCCGCGCCCGCCGAGGCCCATCCCGGATTCAAGCGGGTCGCCTACTTCATCCAGTGGGGCGTGTACGGGCGCAACTACCACGTCAAGGACGTGGACACCAGCGGCGCCGCCGCCAAGCTCACCCACCTCAACTACGCCTTCGGCTTCGTCAACGCCGAAGGCTCCTGCTACTCGGCCGACCCCTGGGCCGACTGGCAGCGCCCGGTGCCGGCCGAGCAGAGCGTGGACGGCGTCGCCGACCAGCCGGGCCAGGCGCTCAACGGCAACCTCAACCAGCTGCGCAAGCTCAAGGCCAAGCACCCCGGCCTCAAGGTGCTGATCTCGCTCGGCGGCTGGACCGGGTCCAAGTACTTCTCCGACGCCGTGCTCACCGCCGAGTCGCGGTCCGCGCTGGCCCGGTCGTGCGTCGACCTGTGGCTGCGCGGCAACCTGCCGGGCCTGGAGCCCGGCGCGGGCGCCGGCGTGTTCGACGGCGTCGACCTGGACTGGGAGTGGCCTGGTTCGGCGGGCAACGACGGGAACGTGATCAGGCCCGAGGACCGGCGCAACTTCACCCTCTTCGTCGAGGAACTGCGCGCCCAGCTCCGGGCCTTCTCGGCGAGCTCCCAGCTCACCGCCTTCCTCCCGGCCGCCGCCGCGAAGATCGACGCCGGGTTCGAGGTGCGCCGCGTGTTCCGGTCGCTCGACTTCGCCACCGTCCAGGGGTACGACCTGCACGGCACCTGGGAGCCGCGGACCGGGCACAACGGGAACCTGTTCAACGACCGGCGCGACCCCAACCCCGTCAGGTACAGCGTGGACCAGACCGTGCGCGACTACCTGTCGCGCGGCGCGCCCGGCCGCAAGATCGTCGTGGGTGTGCCCGCGTACGGGCAGGGCTGGACCGGCGTGACCGGCGGCGGCGACGGCCTCTGGCAGCCCGCGACCGGACCGGCCGCCGGCAAGTGGGGGCCGGGCAGCGAGGACTACAAGGACCTGGCGGCCAAGCCCGGCAAGCGCTACCGGGACGTGCGCACCGGCGCGATGTGGCTCTACGACGGCAACGAGTTCTGGTCCTACGACGACCCGGCGTCGCTGCTGGAGAAGGCGGCCTACATCCGGCTCAAGGGCCTGGGCGGCTCGATGATGTGGTCGATCGACCAGGACGACGCCCGCGCCTCCCTCACCTCGGCCCTGTACGCCGTCCTGCGCTAGACGGACGGCCGGCCGGGTGGGTGGGCTCTAGCCGCTCGCCTGGCCCGCGCGCGCGGCCAGCTCGTCCCATTCCGGGGCGTGGCCGGGGACCGCGAGCACCCGGGCCAGCGCGTCGGCGTCGCCGTGGCGGGCGCGGAAGGCGTCCGCCACGGTCATCCCGGTCTCCGGGCGCGAGACGATCTCCACCTCGTCCCCCGCGCCCAGCTCGCCCAGTTCGACCACGGCCAGGTAGGCGCCCGGCCGCGCGGCGCGCGTGAAGCGCTTGAGCCAGCCCGGCTCGTCCATCCAGTTGCGGAACACCACGCAGGGGATGCGCGGGCCGGTGACCTCCAGCAGGGCGCTGCCGACGCGCCACCGCTCGCCCACGAGGGCGCCGTTGACGTCGAGGCCCGCGGTGGTCAGGTTCTCCCCGAAGCGGCCGTCGCGCAGGTCGCGGCCGAGCTCGCCCTGCCACCAGTCGTAGTCCTCGCGGGCGTAGGCGTAGACGGCGTGGGTGGGGGCGCCGTGGTTGGGCGTGTCGGCCCGCTCGTCGCCGGCCAGGCCGTTGCGCAGCACCTCCACCCGGTGGGGCACGGCCCGCTTGTCGATCGCCGTACGGCCGAGCTTGCCGGCCCATTCCGCGTCGCACGACAGCCCGACGTTGACGGAGAGGATGCGCATGCCGCGACGGTAGCGGACGGACAGGCCCGCGACGCACCGATTTTTCCGCCTTTCTCGCCCTATCAATGGAGAAGCACGGACATGTGACTATTCGACCTGTTCGCCGAGCCGTCACCCGCGACTGTCGTCGGGCTCCGGCGGCACCCGGGCGAGCTGGGACTCGGCGTCGAACTCCGCCAGCTGTAACAGGGTCTCCAGGGCCGCCTGCCTGGTCTCCTCGACCGAGCCGCCACGTTCGCCGAAACACTCGGCCGCGACGTCGAGCAGCGCCGCCACCACCGCCGCGTCGGGATAGGGCACGTCGACCACCACCCTGCCGTCGCCGCCCACCTCGGCGGGTCTCAGGTGAAGCCGCAGCAGCCGCCTGGTCTCCTCCGCCACGGCCACCCCCAGCACAGCGGCACGCTCGAATCGCTCAGAAGCAATCACGTCACCCTCCAGTAGCACTGGTGTTCGGGAACAGCAAAGGTAGCGACCGGCACCGACAGAATCGGCTCTCCCGCCCCGGGATGGCCCCGGGAAGGCCCCGAGAAGGGCCCGAGAAGGCCCCGGGAAGGCCGCGGGAAGGCGGGGGCAAGGCCCGGAAAGGCCCTGGAGACCGGTCGCGCGGGCGGCCGGTGGGGTGGCTACGCTCGAACGGTGAGCGATTTGATCATCGAAGTCGCGGACCTGTCCGTCGAGCTCGGGGGCAATCCCGTGCTCCGGAGCCTCGACCTGGCCGTCGAGCCGGGTGAGGTCGTGGCGGTCGTCGGGCCCAACGGATCGGGCAAGTCCACGTTGCTGCGCTGCCTGGCCGGCCTCCAGCCCGCCACCTCCGGCGAGATCCGCGTGTTCGGCGCCGAGCCCGCCGACGACGCGCCCTTCTGGCGCCGCGTTGCACTGCTCGGCGACGAGCCCGCCTGGTACCCGGGGCTGACGGCGCGCGAGCACCTGGAGCTCATGGGCGCCGTGTACGCCGAGGCGCGCATGACGGTGGACTCGGCGCTGGAGGAGTTCGCGCTGACCGAGCGGGCCGACGCGCCGCCGCTCAACCTGTCCACCGGCCAGCGCCAGCGCCTCTGCCTGGCCGCCACGCTGCTCAGGCCGAGCACGCTGCTGCTGCTCGACGAGCCCGAACGCGGCCTCGACGCGGCCTTCCGCGTCCGGCTCGGGGAACTGCTGGAGGAGTACGCCGACGAGGGCGGCACCGTGGTGATGGCCACCCACGACCAGGCCCTGGCCGACGCCGCCCGCCGGGTCTCCCCCGCCGGGGTGCCCGCATGAGCGGCCACGACGCCGTCGTCCGGGAGACCGGCCTGACGGGGAAGGCGGGCGGGCGGTGAGCGCGGGCGAGGTGAGCGTGCGGTCGGTGCGGGCGTTCGTCCGGGCGCGCGGGCGTGCCCCGGCCGGGCTGATCGATCGTTACGTCAGCCTGTTCGGCCTGTGCATGCTGCTCGCCGTCGTCGGGCAGCCGCTGTCCTCGGTGGTCTCCGGCCTGGGCGGGGCGGTCGAGCCGGGACGGATGGGCGCGGGGGTCGCCCTGGTGCTGCTGGGGTTCGCGGGCTGCCTGGCGCTGGCGCGGGCGGCCGGGCCGGTGATGGTGCCGGCGGCGGAGGCGTCCTGGTTGCTGACCTCGCCGCTGGACCGGCGGCGGCTGCTCGGGCGTTCCGGGCGGGTGCTCATGGTCGTCGCGCTGGTGGCGGGGCTGCTGCTCGGGCTCGGGCTGCTGGCGGCGCTCGGCGCGCCCGGCGCGCTGGTGTGGCGGCTGCTGGCCGCCCTGGCGGTGGCGACGGCTGCGAGCGTGGCGGGCATGGCGCTGGCGATGCTCGCCCAGTCCTCCCCGACCTGGAACCTGTGGCTGACCGGCGTGCTGGTCGCGCTCCTGGTGCTGGCCGTGGTCGCCGTCAGCGGGCAGGCTCGTACGGCGCTCGCGGCCGCCGCGAACGCGCCCCTGCCCGCGCTGGCCGCCACGGCGTCGGCTATGGCCGCGCTCGCCGCCGTCCTGGCCCGCCGGGCGTGGGGGTCGCTGGCCGCCATCCCCACCCGTCTGCTGCTGACCGCCTCCACCCGGGCCGGGCACGTCACCAGTGCCGCCGTCACCCTCGATCCCGGCGCGCTGACCTGGATCGCCGAGGACAACCACTGGCGGGCCAGGAAGCTCGCCTCGCGGCCGTGGCCGGGGCTGCCCGCGCCGCTCGCGCTGGCCTGGCAGGACTGGGTGCGGCTCGGCCGCCGGCCCTGGCGGCTGGCGGCCACTGCGGCGAGCGCGGCGTTGCCCGCCGTGTTCGCCCAGGCGGGCGCCGCTCCGGCGGCTCTCGGGCTGGTCGTGCTCGGCGGGGCGCTGGCGGTGGCGGCGTCCGGCACGTCCGGGGCGCGCCGGGACGCCGACAACCCCGCCCTGGCCCGGCTGACCGGCGTGGGCCGGCGTCCGGCGCTGGCGGCGCGGGCGCTGCTGCCCGGCCTGCTGGGCGGCGTGTGGGCGGCCCTGGCCCTGGCCGGCGTCGTGGCGGTGGGCGGGCTTCCGTCCGGCACCTGGGTGTTCGGGCTGCTCAGCGCGCCCGCGCTCGCGGCCGGCGCGCTGCGGATGGCCAGGAGGGGGCCGGTCGACCATTCGATGCCGGTCATCGACACCCCCGGCGGCGCGGTCCCGACCGGCCCGGTGTTGTGGGCGGCGACGGGCGCCGACCTGGCGCTGCTCGGCTGCCTGCCCGCGGTGGTCGCCCTGGCCACCGGGCCGGCCTCGCCGGGCGGGTTGCTGGCGGCCCAGGCGGTGGCCGGCCTGGTGGCGCTGGCAGGCGTCCTGGTGCGGCCCCGTCCGGGCCGGCGTGCCCGCCCCTGAGCGGCCAGGCGACCGCTCACGCGACCCGGCTCAGAGCGGCCGGGCGACCGCTCTCGGCGGTCAGGCGACGTAGACGTCGCTCGGCACGCCGCCGTACGGGATCGTGCGCTCCCTGTGCAGGCCCGCCTTCTCCGCCACCCGGCGGGACGGCTCGTTGCCGTCCCCGATCAGGGCCACCACGGTGCCCAGGTCGCGCCCGACGCGCAGGGCCGCCCTGGCGAGCTCGACCGCGTACCCGTGGCCCCAGGCGGTGGGGCGGAAACGGTAGTACAGGTGGAGCACGTCCTCACCGTCCAGGGCCGCGTGCCGCAGGCCGCCGACGCCCAGCACCTGTGAGCCCTCGGTCAGCCGGGCGGCCCAGTAGCCGATCCCCCGGTCCGCCCAGTCGGCCAGCCACAGGTCGAGCATGACCCGGCTGGCCTCCAGGTCGACGGTGGGCCCGGCGGAGCTGTAGACGTTCGTGCGCGGGTCGGAGTGGATCTCATGCACGGCTTCGAGGTCCTCCGGGCGGATCCGGGAGAGGACCATTCGTTCCGTACGCACCACTTCCACCCTTTCAGGGTATCCGCTGCCATCGCTAAGCTATCGGTAGCAATCGAAGAGCGATGAGGGAGCGCCGATGGACATCGCCCGCGTGCAGGCCTCACTGCGTCTGATGGCGCGCGGCCTGGAGGAGCTGGCCGCCGCCCTGGGCGACGAGGAGCCGGGCGAGGCCGAGCGCACGGCCCGGGTCATCGCGGAGTGGGGCCGCCGCGGTCTCACCCAGAAGGAGGCGTCGGCGCTGTTCCAGCGGCACGGCTTCGCCCCCCAGACCACGGGCGGCTGGGCCCGCGGCGACTGGGTGGAGCTCGGCGACGACGGCCTGCGCTACCTCACCGCCAAATCGCACGCCTGGCTGGAGGAACGATCATGACCTTCTCGGTCCGCATCGCCGTACGCGGCTACGAGCTCGACACCCAGGGCCACCTCAACAACGTGGTCTACCACCAGTACGGCGACCACGCCCGCTGGGAGTGCCTGCGCGCGGCCGGCATCTCGATCGACGACCTGCGGGAGGCCGGCGTCGGCCCGGTGACGCTGGAGAACACCATCCGCTTCCACCGCGAGCTGCGCGCCGGCGACGAGGTGGAGGTGACCTGCGCGTTCGAGTGGGGCGCGGGGAAGACGTTCCGGATCAGGCAGGAGTTCAGGGGCGCGGACGGCGAGCTGGCCGCCGAGCTGACCGGCGTCGGCGGCCTGATGGACCTGCGGGCCCGCCGCCTGCTCCCCGACCCGGGCACGCACTGGCGGGCGCTCGCGCGAACGCCCGCCGTGCTGGGCCTGTAGCGGCTACTTCTTGCTCTTGTCGGCGGCGGCGCCGGAGTCGGTGGACAGCGCGGCGACGAAGGCCTCCTGGGGCACCTCGACGCGGCCGACCATCTTCATCCGCTTCTTGCCTTCCTTCTGCTTCTCCAGCAGCTTGCGCTTACGGGAGATGTCACCGCCGTAACACTTGGCCAGGACGTCCTTGCGGATGGCCCGGATGTTCTCGCGGGCGATGACCCGGGCGCCGATGGCGGCCTGGATCGGCACCTCGAACTGCTGCCGCGGGATCAGCTCGCGCAGCTTCTTGGCCATGTCGACGCCGTAGGAGTAGGCCTTGTCCTTGTGGACGATCGCGCTGAAGGCGTCGACGGCCTCGCCCTGCAGCAGGATGTCGACCTTGACCAGCTCGGCCTCCTGCTCGCCTGCGGGCTCGTAGTCGAGCGAGGCGTAGCCGCGGGTGCGCGACTTGAGCTGGTCGAAGAAGTCGAAGATGATCTCGCCGAGCGGCAGCGTGTAGCGGATCTCGACGCGGTCCTCGGACAGGTAGTCCATGCCGAGGAGCTGGCCGCGCCGCCCCTGACAGATCTCCATGATCGCGCCGATGAACTCGGCCGGCGCCAGGATCGTGGACTTGGTGACCGGCTCGAAGACCTGCGCGATCTTGCCGCCCGTCGGGAACTCGGACGGGTTGGTGACCGTGAGCTCCTTGCCGTCCTCCATGACCACGCGGTAGACCACGTTGGGCGCGGTGGAGATCAGCGACAGGCCGAACTCGCGCTCCAGGCGCTCACGCACGATCTCCATGTGCAGCAGGCCGAGGAAGCCGACGCGGAAGCCGAAGCCGAGCGCGGCCGAGGTCTCCGGCTCGTAGATCAGCGCGGCGTCGTTGAGCTGGAGCTTGTCGAGCGCCTCGCGCAGCTCCGGGTACTCGTCGCCGTCGATCGGGTAGAGCCCGGAGAACACCATCGGCTTGGGGTGCTCGTAGCCGGCCAGCATCTCCTTGGCGGGCTTGACCGAGGAGGTGACGGTGTCACCCACGCGCGACTGGCGCACGTCCTTCACGCCGGTGATCAGGTAGCCCACCTCGCCGACGCCGAGGCCGCACTCGGCGGGCTTGGGCTCGGGCGAGATGACGCCGATCTCCAGCGTCTCGTGGGTGGCGTTGGTGGACATCATGAGGATGCGCTCGCGCTTGCTCAGATGGCCGTCGATGACCCTGACGTACGTCACGACGCCGCGGTAGGTGTCGTAGACGGAGTCGAAGATCAGCGCCCGCGCGGCGGCGTCGGCCTGGCCCACGGGCGCCGGGACGGTCGCCACCACGTGGTCGAGCAGCTCGCGCACGCCCACGCCGGTCTTGCCCGACACCTTGAGCACGTCGGAGGGGTCGCAGCCGATCAGGCCGGCCAGCTCCTCGGCGAACTTCTCCGGCTGGGCCGCGGGCAGGTCGATCTTGTTGAGCACCGGGATGATGTGCAGGTCGGCGTTCATGGCCAGGTAGAGGTTGGCCAGGGTCTGCGCCTCGATGCCCTGCGCGGCGTCGACCAGCAGGATCGCGCCCTCGCACGCCTGCAGCGACCGGGACACCTCGTAGGTGAAGTCGACGTGCCCGGGGGTGTCGATCATGTTGAGGACGTGGCCGTCCCAGGGCAGCCGCACGGCCTGCGACTTGATCGTGATGCCGCGTTCGCGCTCGATGTCCATCCGGTCGAGGTACTGGGCGCGCATGGAGCGGTCGTCGACCACGCCGGTGATCTGCAGCATCCGGTCGGCAAGGGTCGATTTGCCATGGTCGATGTGCGCGATGATGCAGAAGTTGCGGATCAACGCGGGGTCGGTCTGGCCAGGCTGAGTGCGCACCGAAGTCCGTTTCGACAGGGTTGAGGTCAAGCGTCTTTCATGGTGACATGCCCAGATGATTATCCGGACCGTCGTCCGCCGCGGCCTGCGCCTGGTCGCGCTGGCCTTGGCCGTCGTGGTGGCGCTGGCCGGCCTGCTCGCCGTCGCGCTCCGTCTCCAGTTTACCGGTGCCCCGGCGGCCTGGGCGAAGAGCACCGGCAACGACGCCCTCTGGCTCGGCCACGCCTGGGTCGACGGCCGCCGTACGGAGCGGGACGTGGAACAACTCGCCGTCCGTCTGCGCACCACCGGAATCAAGGACGTGTACGTCCATTCCGGCCCGTTCGAGTGGGACGGCCGCCTTGATCCCGCCAAGTACCCCAAAGCCGCAGATTTCGTGACATGGATGCATCGGCACCTGCCCGGCGTCCGCGTCTCCGCCTGGCTGGGCCAGTCCGTCAAGAACGGCCTCGACCTCGACGACGCCCGGTCCCGCACGAACGTCCTGGCCGGCGTGGCCGCCGTCATGAAGGCGGGCTACGACGGCGTCCACTACAACTTCGAGCCGATCGGCGACGGCGACACGAATTTCCTCGACCTGCTGGACCGGACGAGGACGCACACGAAGCTGCTGTCCACCTCGACCCCGCAGATCGAGCCCTATCCCCTCATGCGCCCGGCGGGCAGGCTCGTCCTGGGCCACGACAAATACTGGTCGCAGGGCTACTTCCAGGAGGTCGTGAACCGGGTGGACCAGGTCGCGATCATGACGTACGACTCGGGGGCGCCCGCCCAGTCCCTCTACGGCGGTTACGTGGCCAGGCAGGCCGCGCTCGCCCTCGACCTCGTCCCGGAGGGCAAGTCCCTGTTCGTCGGCGCCCCCGCCTACCACGACCACGGCCTGCCCTGGCTGGACGCCGCCGAGAGCGTGGCGATGGCCGCCGAGGGCGCCCGGCTGGCCCTGTCCGACCACGGCCGCCGCGAACGCTTCGGCCTGGCCCTGTACGTCGACTTCGCCGCCACCGAAGAGGACTGGAAGGAGTACATGACCCGCTGGCTGGCCTAAACTGAGAACACCCGGGGCGTTGATTTGAGCAGCCACCTGGGTTATTGGTACCCTGTTCACTTGCGTGTGGCGCGCCCTCTCATCGAGCCCGCGCGCCCCATCCATCCTTAGACTTTCACCGAGGCTTCTTCGTGGCGAACATCAAGTCCCAGATCAAGCGCAACAAGCAGAACGAGAAGGCGCGTCTGCGCAACAAGGCGGTCAAGTCCTCTCTGAAGACGGCCGTCCGCAAGTTCCGCGAGGCCGCCGAGCAGGGCGACGTCGAGCAGGCCGCGGCGCTGCAGCGCGTCGCCGCCCGCCAGCTCGACAAGGCCGTCAGCAAGGGCGTCATCCACAAGAACCAGGCCGCCAACCGCAAGTCGGCGATCGCCAAGCAGGCTGCCGCTCTGGCCGCCAAGTAAGCTCCTGCCGCCCGGCGACACCCGGGCGAGCGCTGACGCCGCACTCCTTCCCGGGGTGCGGCGTTCTTGGTTTCGTGCACTTCTTGTCACAGTTTCGATATCACATCGGCATCGCCGCCGGGTATCGGCTGAGCATCCCTTGACAAGATCACCTTGCCTCTCGTCCGCCCTCTCCGTGAGGGTTCACCTAAACGGACGAAGGGGGACACATGCGGGGGCCGTTGGTCGTCAAACGGGCGTTCAGCGAGCCTTTGCTCCTCCTGGCCGCGTTCGGCTCGATCCTGCTCGCCACCACCACGCTGGTGGCGCTCACCATGTACGCCTCCTCCATCGCCGACGCCGGCGTGCGCAGGACGATGGAGACCGCCTCCCTGCGCCAGACGTCCGCGACGATCAGCGCGCCGGTCACGGACAAGACGTTCCCCGTCTACGACCGGGCGGTGCGCGCCGAGCTGGCCAAGGCGTACACCAAGGCGCCGGCGCTCACCACGAGCTTCCGCTCCGACTCCTACGCCATGCCCGGCCAGGAGCAGCAGGAGCGGCCCGAGCTGCTCAGGTTCGGCAGCTACGACGGCCTCGACCAGCACGCCAAGCTCGTCTCCGGCGCCTGGCCCAAGGCCGCCGACGGCCGGGTGGAGGCGGCGGTCTCGCTGTCGGCGGCCTCGGCGGCCGGGTTCAAGGTCGGCCAGGAGCTGACCACCGTGGGGCGGTTGTCGCCGGAGCCCGTCCAGGTGCGCATCACCGGCGTGTTCCAGCTCGACGACCCCTTCGGCGAGCGCTGGACCGGGGAGACGCTGCTCAGCAGGGGCGTCGAACGCGGCGACTTCACCACGTACGGGCCGCTGATGGTCTCGCGCGAGACGTTCATCGGCCGCTTCGCCACCAACGTGAACGCCACCTGGACCGCCGAGCCCGACCTGCGCTCGCTGACGCCGGCCCAGCTGCGCCCGCTGGCCGCGGCGGTCGGCGAGGTGGGCGCGCACCTGAAGGCCGGCGACTGCCCGAGCTGCGTGACCACCAGCCGCCTGCCCGAGATGCTCACCCAGCTCGACACCGCCTCGCTGGTGGCCCGCTCGACCATGCTGATCCCGGTGCTGCAACTGCTGCTGCTGGCGGCGTACGCGCTGATGCTCACCGCGCGGCTGCTGGCCGACCACCGGCGCATGGAGGTGGCGCTGCTGCGCTCACGCGGCGCGGGCACGCTGCGGCTGGCCGCGCTGGCCGGGGGCGAGGCGATGCTGGTCGCGCTCCCGTGCGCGATCGTCGCGCCGTTGCTCGGGCCGCCGCTGCTCGGGCTGGTGAGCCGGCTGCCCTGGATCAAGGCGTCGGGCGTGCGGCTCGACCCCTCGGTCGGCCTGGGCACGTTCCTGGTGTCGGTGGCCGTGGCCGTGGCCTCCGCGGTGCTGCTGGTGCTGCCCGCGCTGGCGGGCGCGCGGCGCACGTACGTGGAGGAGCAGTCGGCGCGCGGGCGCGGCGGCGGGCGCGGGCTGATCCAGCGCGCGGGCGCCGACGTCGCGCTGCTGGTCGTGGCCGGCCTCGCGATCTGGCAGCTCCAGCACTACGGCGCGCCGGTCACCACGACCGCGGGCGGCGGGCTAGGCATCGACCCGCTGATCATCTCCGGGCCCGCGCTGGCCCTGCTCACCGGCGGCATGCTCGGCCTGCGGCTGGTCCCGCGCATCTCCGCGGTGGCCGAGCGGATCACCTCCAGGCGCCCGTCCCTCGCCCCGGCGCTCGGCGCGTGGCAGGTCAGCAGGCGCCCGCTCAAGTACGCCGGCCCCGCGCTGCTGCTCACCATGGCCATCGCCATCGGCATCGTGTCCATGGCCACCGCCGCCACCTGGCGTGGTTCCCAGCTCGACCAGGCCCGCCATCAGGCCGGCGCCGACCTGCGCCTGTCCGGCCCGCCGGACGCCCCGGAGCTCGGCCCGCTGGGCCGCGGCACGGCGTTCACCGCCCTGCCCGGCGTGACCGCCGCCTCGCCCGTCTTCCGCGGCCAGACCGAGGTCAGCAGCGAGAACGCCATCCTCATCGGGATCGACGCGGCCAAGCTCGGCACGCTGTTCCAGCTCCGCCCCGACCTGGCCGACCGGCCCGTCGCGGAGATCTCCCGGGCGCTGACCGGGCCGCAGGCGGGCAAACTGGACCTGCCGGGACAGCCGGCCGCGCTCACCCTGCGCGCCACGGCCGACGCCGACCTGCCGGTGCGGCTCGTCCTGTCCGACGCGCTCGGGGTGTGGCGTGACGTGTCGCTGGGCGTGCTGAAGAAGGGCGAGAACACCCTCGACGTGGACCTCGCGGCGCTGGCGGGACGGAGCGGGAAGATCACGTACCCGCTGTCGTTGCGCGGGCTGGTCGTGAGCGCGCCGGCCTCCGGGAGCGGGAGTCTGACGGTGACCGGGATCAGCGCCGACGGGCGGCCGGTGACCGCGCCCGCCATGTCGGTGAAGGCGACCGGGCGGCAGCCCGCGACGGCCGTCTTCGGGTCGCCGTCCGTCCAGGGGCCGCTGCCCGTGGTGCTCACCGCCGGCCTGTCCGAGTCGCTCAAGCTGGGCGTCGGCCAGGTGGGACGGGCCAGCATCGACCGCAGGGTGATGGACGTCAAGGTCGTGGCCGTCGTGGAGACGATGCCGACGACGACCGCCGGGCAACACGCCGTACTGGCCGACTGGGGGACGATGCAGGCGCAGGATCTGGCGGCGGCGCAGCTACCCAGGCCCGCCACCGAGTGGTGGCTCGCCACCCCGGACGGCCGGGCGGCGGCCGCGCTCACCAGCCGTCCCGCATGGGACGTCACCGCGATCGACCAGCGCGCACTGGCCGCCAAGATGCAGGACGACCCGCTGGCCAGCGGCCTCCAGGGCGCGCTGATGCTGGGCTTCCTCGCGGCGCTGGTGTTCGCGGCGCTCGGCTTCCTGGTCAACGCGGCGGTCGCGGCCCGCGAGCGGATGAACGAGTTCGCGATCCTGCGGGCGCTCGGCGTGAACTCCCGGCAGATGTTCGGGATGCTGGCGATCGAGCAGACGTTCGTGATCGCGCTGTCATTGGCGGCCGGGACCGGGCTGGCCGTGGTCGTGGGCATGCTCGTGGTGCCGCACATCGTGCTGACCGGGCAGGCGTCGGCGGTCACCCCCGGCGTGGTGCTCGACATTCCGTGGGGCGCCACAGGCGCCATGCTCGCCGGAGTGGCCGCCGTGCTGCTCGCCATCGTCGCCGGACTGGCACGCAACCTGCGCAGGCAGGGTCTCGGCATTCGGGAGGAACAGTGAGGATCCCGCTGCTGGCCCGTACGCACCTGGGCGCGGTGGCCGTGCTCTTCGTGCTGACGCTGAGCGCCTGCCTGCTCGTCGCGGGGCTGCCCAGGGCGATGCAGTCGTCGTTCGACCAGGCGCTGCGCGAGGCGCTCAGGACCGCGCCCGCCGAGCAGGCCGACCTGACCGTGACCGTCGGGTCGATGTCGAAGGAAGAGGACCTGCACGAGCGCGAGCAGTTCGAGTCCAGGGACCGGCGCTGGCGTCAGCTCCTGCCCTCGGCGCTGCGGCCGCTGGTGGTGCCCGCCGGCACGGGCGACAGTCACATGAGCGCCAAGACCGTGGTCACCCCGATCCACGGCTCGGGCGGCACCATGTTCATGAACCTCGGCTGGCTGTCCGACGCCGACCGGCGGGTGGACTGGGTCCAGGGGCAGGCGCCGGGCAAGCCCTCGACCATGCGCTTCGAGGGCGAGACGATCCCGCTGATCGAGGTGGGCCTGACCGAGTCCGCGCTGACCGCGATGGACCTGAAGATCGGCCAGGTCAAGGTGCTCGGCGAGAGCCACTACGTAGCGGTGAAGCTGGTCGGCGCGTTCAGGGCCAAGAAGGCCGACGACCGTTACTGGAGCCACAACAGCGACATCCTGACCGTCACCAGGATGTTGCCGCCGGGCAAGCTGGAGTTCGAGAAGCACATCACGACGATCATGTCCGACGACGGGCTGACCGCGCTCAGCGGCGACGGGCGCAACCTGTCCTACAACTGGGTGCTCCCCATCGCCCCGGACAAGGCCGACGCGCTGGCCGCGACCGACGTCCAGGCGGCACTCAGCGAGTTCGAGCGGGTGATCGGGTTGCAGGCGTCGGGCTCGTACAGCCCGTACCGGGTGCTGACCGCGCTGGCCAAGCTGCTGACGGACTTCCTGGCCGCCCAGTCCACCGCGCAGACCGTGATGTACCTGGTGCTCGGCGGGCTGCTGCTGGTCGCGGTCGGCGTGATCGTGCTGGCGGTGCAGCTGCTCTCCGGCCGGCTCGACCAGACGCTGGCGCTGACGCGGGCGCGTGGCGGGTCGCTGGCGCAGGTGGCGGGCACCGGCGCGGCGCTGACCGCGCTCGCCGTCGTGCCCTCCGGGCTCGCCGGGTACGCGCTGTCCTGGCTCGTCCCCGGGCCCGTGCTGCCGATCGTGCACGTCGGGCCGCTGCTGGTGGTGCTGGCCGCCGTCGGGTTCACCGCCGCCGGGCTGGCGGTCACCCACCGGGTGCCGCTGCACGAGCAGCGCGCGGACGTCAGCACCGCCCGCCCGTCCGCCCGCCGGCTCACGCTGGAGGTGCTGGTCGTGGTGCTCGCGCTGGCCGGGGCGTACCTGCTGCGCACCCGCGGGCTGGCCGCCTCGGCCGGGTTCGACCCGTTCCTGCTGGTGGTGCCGATCGCGCTGACGCTCGCCGCGGCGGTGATCATCCTGCGCTGCTACCCGTACCCGTTGCGGCTGCTCGTCCGGCTGACTGCGCGGCGGCCCGGAGCCGTGCCGTTCCTGGGGTTGACCAGGGCGGCCAGGGCGCGCGCCGCGTCGGTGCTGCCGGTGCTGATCCTGCTGCCCGCGCTCGGCGTGTCGGTGTTCGCCGCGGTGATCTCCGACGGGCTGGTGGGCACGCAGCGGCTGGCGTCCTGGCAGCAGGTGGGCGCGCCGGTCAAGATCACGTCCCGGATCGAGATCCCGGCCGACGTGATCGAGCGGGTGCGCAAGGTCGCGGGCGTCGAGCAGGTCGTGCTCGCGCAGACCGGCCGGGTCCAGGTCGGGTACGGCGCCGAGCGCGCCGAGGCCATCGCCGTGGACCTGCCCGAGTGGCGGCGGCTGCTGGCGGGGGCGCCGATCGGCGTGCCCACCGGGAGCGGCGCCTTCGTCTCGCCCGACCTCAAGGGACGGGGCACGTACGAGATCGGCTGGCAGTCGCGGCTCAAGGTCCCCGAGGGCGGTGTGATCACCTCCGTGCCCGGCTTCTACAACCAGGGCAAGTTCATGATCCTGCCGATGAACTCGCTCGTGCGGCCCGCCGTGAACACCCTGCTCATCCGCGGCAACCCCGCGCTCGACCAGCTGCGCCCGCTGGTCCCGCTCAGCACCGTGGAGTCCCAGTCGCTGGCCCTGGCCGCCATCCAGGACGACCCGCTGACCAGCACCGTGCGCACCACGCTGGTCGTGGTCACGGTGTCGCTGGCCGCGTACGCGCTGGTCGCCGTCATCCTCTCGCTGGTGATCGGCGCGGCCGACCGGGCCAGGGCGCTGTCGTTCCTGCGCACGCTGGGCCTGTCGGACCGGCAGGCGCAGCGGCTCACCGTCCTGGAGATCATGCCGATGATCCTGCTGACCGCCCTGGCCGGCCTGCTGCTCGGCCTCGGGCTGCCCGCGGCGCTCGGGCCCGGCGTCGACCTGTCCTCCTACGCCGGCGACCTGCCCGTCGGCGACTACTCCCTAGACCTGATCACGCCGACCGCGCTGGCGGCCGGGCTGGCCGTCGTGGCCGTGCTCGGCGCGTACACGCACACCGCCATCAGCCGCCGTCGCAGCCTCGGCGCCGTCCTTCGAGTGGGGGACCTCACATGAACCCGACCCTGTCAGAGCTGGAAGCCAAGGCCACGCGGGAGAAGACCGCGTTCGGCGCCGACGCGCACATCGTCTGCGACAACCTGGTGCGCATCTACAAGACCGAGGGCGTCGAGGTCGTCGCCCTGCAGGGCCTCGACCTGGTGATCGACAAGGGCGAGCTGGTGGCCATCGTCGGCGCGTCCGGGTCGGGCAAGTCCACGCTGCTCAACGTGCTGTCGGGGCTCGACGTGCCGACCGCGGGGGTGGCCAGGGTCGCGGGCACCGACCTGCTGGCGATGACCGCCAAGGACCGGCTGCGCTACCGGCGGTCCGTGGTGGGCTTCATCTGGCAGCAGACCGCGCGCAACCTGCTGCCGTACCTGACCGCCAGGGAGAACGTCGAGCTGCCCATGAAGCTGGCCGGCGGCGGCCGGGCGCGCCGCGCCCGCGCCGGCGAGCTGCTGGAGCTCCTCGGCGTCGGCTACTGCGCCGACCGCCGCACGCCCGAGATGTCGGGCGGCGAGCAGCAGCGGGTCGCCATCGCCGTCGCCCTGGCCAACGAGCCGCAGCTCATCCTGGCCGACGAGCCCACCGGCGAGCTGGACAGCGAGACGTCCGAGCAGGTCTTCGACTCCCTGCGCAAGGCGAACCGGGAGCTCGGCGTGACCGTGGTCATCGTGACCCACGACCCGCTGGTGTCGGAGCAGGTGGACCGCACCGTGGGCATCCGCGACGGACGTACCAGCAGCGAGACGCTGCGGCGCGAGGGCGCCGAGGGGCAGATCGTCGCCGAGGAGTACGCCGTGCTGGACCGGGTGGGCCGCCTGCAGCTCCCCCGCGACTTCATGAACGCCCTGGACATGGAACGCCGGGTGCGCCTCGAACTCGAATCCGACCACATCGGCGTCTGGCCCGCCCGAGAGGAGCCCTCCCATGAGCAATGAGCCCCTGGTCGTGGTGGAGGGGGTCCGCAAGGTCTACCGGAGCGGGCCCAAGGAGGTCGTCGCGCTGCGCGAGGTGTCCTTCGAGGTGTTCCCCGGCGAGCTGGTGGCGGTCCGCGGACGTTCGGGGTCGGGCAAGACCACGCTGCTCAACCAGATCGGCGGCCTGGACCGTCCGGACGCCGGACGGGTCGTCGTCGCCGGGCACGAGGTCACGTCCATGTCCGAGGACGCCCTGCTGGCGCTGCGCCGGGACGTGGTGGGCTTCGTGTTCCAGTCGTTCGGGCTGATCCCCGTGCTGTCGGCGGCCGAGAACGTGGGGGTGCCGATGCGGCTGGCCCGCGTGCCGTCCGCCGAGCGGGAGGAGCGGGTCCGGCTGCTGCTGGCGCTGGTGGGGCTGGACAAGCACATGAACCAGCGGCCGTACGAGCTGTCGGGCGGGCAGCGGCAGCGGGTGGCGATCGCCCGCTCCCTGGGCAACCGGCCCAAGCTGCTGGTGGCCGACGAGCCGACGGGGCAGCTCGACTCGCAGACCGGGCGGCAGATCATGGAGCTGTTGCGCGCGCTGGTGCGCAGCGAGGGGGTGACGGCGCTGGTCGCCACGCACGACCCCAACCTGATCACACTGGCGGACCGGGTGCTGGAGATCAGCGACGGCGTCGTCCGGGAACCCTCCCTCACCTGACCCGCCCCTCCTCTGCCCGCTCCGCCCGCTCACCGGCGGGCGGAGCGGGCGCGGGCCTGGGCGAGCGCGCCACGGCGGCGAGGTTGGCGACGGCGACCACCACCCCACCGGTGACCATCAGCACCCCCATCCCGGTCAGGCCCGCCAGCGGCGCCGCGACGGCCAGCCCCACCGGCCGCGCCGCGAACGAGATGAGCTGGTCGAACGAACGCACCCGGCCCAACGCTCCCTCCGGGATCTCCTCGGCCACCACCGTCTCCCACAACGGGCTGAGCACCCCGAGCCCCACCATGGCCACGAAGTACGCCACCGCGACCACCACGGCCGACAGCCCGAACCCCACCGCCACCGGCAACGCCACCATCGGCAGCAGATAGAGCGCGGCCCCCACCTGAACCGCGACCAGCGGCCTGCGCACCGGCAACCGCGGCGCGACCAGCACCCCCGCCAGCAGCCCGACCGTGCCGCTCTGCACGATGATCATCCAACCGGTCTCGCCTCCCAGCCGCTGCACGGCCGCCACCGGCCCCAGGGTGAGGAACAACCCGGCCATGAAGTGCCACACGCCGTGCGACAGCACACAGGCCAGGAACCACGGCCGCCTCCTGACCTCCCTGAACCCCTCGGCCAGCTCCCGCCCGAACCCGACCCCCCACCGCCGACCGGCCTGCCCGCCGGGGACCGCATTCCGCTCCTCCGCGACCTTCTCGCGCCCCGCGCCCCCGGCAGCCGTACGGACCCCGCCGAGGGTCAGCGCCGAGCACGCGAACAACATCGCCGTGCTCCCCGCGGCCCACCCGGGCCCGGCGGCCAGCGTGAGCGTCCCCGCGAGCGCCGGGCCCAGGACGGCCGACACGCTGGTCACCACCCCGATCCGGGCGTTCACCCGCAACCGGTCCGGCCCCGGCACCACCGCCACCACCAGCCGCGGCACGGCCGGACTCCCGAACGCGATCGCCGCCCCCGAGACCGCCGACAACACCGCGAGGTCCGGAATCCGAGCCACCCCGGCCAGCAGCTCGACCGCCATGAGCCCCTGGGCCAGGCATCGCGTGAGGTCGGCGAGCAGCACGACCCGTCCGGGCCGGACGCGGTCGGCCAGCACGCCGCCGACCGGCAGCAGCAACAACAACGGCACCATCTCGCAGGCCAGCACCAGCCCCAGCGCCTCCCCCGACCCCGTGGCGCGCAGCACGGCCAGGGTCAGCGTGGTGGGGATCATGGCTGTGGCCAGCGCGGACATGCAGCGTCCGGCCAGCAGCCGGTTCCTGGGCCCGGCGAACAACGAAAACGACATGACCAGGAAGGTATTTCGTCAGCGAATGATTCGTCAACAAATTACTTGTTGGCGTATGATCCTGTGCCGTGGAGGACTCCGTCGATCGTCATCTGGCCCGCTGGCGCGGCAAGGCGCCCTTCGACGAGCGGGTGGAGGGCATCGTGACCCGCATGCAGTCGCTGGTGAAGCACCTCGGCCACGCCAAGGCGGCCGCGCTGGCCCAGACCGGCGTCCAGGACTTCGAGTTCCAGACGCTCCACAGGCTCGCCGCCCACAACGGCACCGCCACCCCGACCGAGCTGGCCGCCGAGCTGCTGCTCTCCCCCGCCGGCATGACGGGCCGCCTCGACACGCTGGAGAAGGCAGGTCTGGTACGCCGCGTCCGCAGCACCGAGGACCGCCGTCGCGTGGACATCGAGCTCACGCCCAAGGGTCACGACCTCTGGATGGAGGCCATGGCCGTCCTGGCCGTGCTGGAGGCGGCCATGGTGAACGCCCTCCCCCCCGACGACCAGGACACCCTGGACAACCTGCTCAAACAGCTCCTGCTCTACGTGGAGACGAACCCCAATCAATTGCATTGAGGCGGGCGGGCGTCCGGTGATACCCATGCTGGGATGACACTTCCGACCTCGGAGACCACATGGCCGTGACGCCGTTCCGCATAGAGGTTCCCGACGACGTACTCGACGACCTGCGCACCCGTCTCCGCAACGCCAGGTTCACCCGCTCGCTGGACCACCGCCCCTGGGAAGGCGGAACCGACCCCGCCTACCTGCGGGAACTGGTGACGTACTGGGCCGACGGCTTCGACTTCCGCGCCCAGGAAGCCCGCCTCAACGAGCTGGACCACTGCAAAGCCCCCGTCCAGGGACGAGACCTCCACTTCGTCCGCATCCCCGGGACCGGCCGCGCGCCGCTGCCCGTCCTGCTCTGCCACGGCTGGCCGAGCAGCTTCATGGAGATGCTTCCCCTGGCGGCACGCCTGGCCGACCCCGCCCGGTACGGCGGCGACCCCGGCGACTCCTTCGACGTCGTGATCCCGTCGATGCCCGGCTTCCTCTACTCCGGCCTGCCGGACGAGCCCCTCACCCGGCCCGCGATGGCCCGTGTGCTGCACCTGCTGATGACCGAGGTCCTGGGCCACGAACGCTACGGGGCCTTCGGCGGCGACATCGGCGGCGCGGCCGTCGGCTGGCTCGGCGCCCTCTATCCGGACCAGGTGACCGGGATCCACCTCATCCACCCGCCCGCCCCCGCGTCCCTGGACGTCCCGCCGCTGACCCCCGACGAACAGGCGTTCCTGGACGCCGAGGCGGCCCACGACGAGCGCGACGGCGGCTACAGCGAGATCATGCTGACCCGTCCGGACACGATCGCCGCCGCCCTGCTCGACTCGCCGGCCGGCCTGGCCGCGTGGATCGTGGACAAGCTGCGCGCCTGGAGCGACTGCCACGGTGACCTGGAGTCCCGGTTCGACCGCGACACCCTGCTCACCATGCTGACCCTCTACTGGGCCACCGGCTCGATCGGCACCTCGTTCAAGTCGTACTACGACTGGCCGAGCAACCCACCCCGGCCGCCGATCACCGTGCCGTCCGCCGTGACCCTCAGCCACGAGCCCTCCGTGGCGAACCTTCCCCGCAGCTTCGCCGAACGCGCCCTGACCGACCTGCGCCACTGGAACACCCCGGCCCGGGGCGGCCACTTCATGGCCCTGGAGGAACCGGCCCAGCTGGCGACCGACATCACCACGTTCTTCCGCGCCCTACGCCCGGCCTGAGGAGCGTCGCCGCCGCCGGGCGGGTGTGCGCTACCGGCCCGTACGGCTGGCGACGATCACCTGCACGGCATGCTCCAAGGCGTAGGCCGTGTCCGCGCCGCCGCCCTTGACCTGCTCGTCCGCAGTGGCCACCGCCTGGATCGCCCGGGACAGCCCCTCCGGCCCCCAGCCGTTCAGCTGACGCTTGACCCGGTCGACCTTCCAGGGCGGCATCCCCACATGGGCGGCGAGCTGCCCCCCGCGCAGGTTGCGCGGGGCACTCCCCACCTTGGCCAGCGACCTCAGCCCACCGGCCAGCGCGCTCACCAGCAGCACCGGCGCGACGCCGGTGCCCAGAGCCCAGCGCAGCTGCTCCAGGGCCTCGGCCAGGCGCCCCTCGATCGCCGAGTCGGCCACGTTGAAGCCGGTGACCTCGGCCCGGCCCTTGTGATAGCGCGCCACGGCCGCCGCGCTGATCGTCTTGTCCTCGGTGTCGAACGCGAGCTGGCTGCACGCCGCCGCCAGCTCCCGCAGGTCGTTGCCCACCGCGTCGAGCAACGCCTGGGCCGCGTCACCCGCGATGTTCCGCCCGGCCCGCTTGACCTCTCCCTTGATGAACTCCAGCCGCTCGCCGGGCTTGGTGACCTTGTTGATCGTCACCACCTGGGCCCCGGCCTTCTTCACCCCGTCGACCAGCGCCTTCCCCTTCACCCCACCCGGGTGCGCCAGCACGAGAACCGTGTCGTCGGAGGGCTGCTTCGTGTACGACACCACCTCGGTGATGACGTCCTTCGGCAGGTCTTGCGCCGAGCGGATGACGACCACCGAGCGGTCACCGAAGAGCGAGGGCGAGGTCAGCTGGGTCAGCTCGCCGGTGGCGACCCTTCCGCCGACGAGATCATGCACCTCGGCCCCAGGATCGCCGGCCCGCGCCGCCGCGACGACGGCGCCCACCGCCCGCTCGGCAAGCAGCTCCTCGTCGCCGAGGACCAGGGTGACTAGTGCTGGATCGGTTCCCGCCATGTCAGGCAGCATGCCATGCGGCACCGACAACCTGGTACTCGACCGTTGCAGTTCGTGTTGCGAACGACTATAGTTCGGGGCACGAACTACATTTGGCCGGAGTCATGATGACGAGTCGTACGGTTGTGATGATCGTTGGGGGCCGCGGCGGCTCGGCGTTCCCCCGGACGTCGGGCGCCGAGGCCGCGACGCGCGAGGGCCTGTCCGGCAACCGCTTCGCCGAGCAGCCGGTCCGTCGGTGTCCCGGTTGGCTCTGGGCACGATGATTCTCGGGGCGGAGACGTCCGAATCCGACAGTCACGCGATCATGGATCGCACCCACGAGCACGGCATCGACTTCTTCGACACCGCCGACGTCTATGCCGACGGCCGCACCGAGCAGATCATCGACCGCCGGTTCGCCCAGGGGGACGGCAGGCGCGACAGTACCCTGACCAGGCTGGACGAGTTGTTCCCGCCGCCTGGCCCCACGGCTCCAAACCGCACCAGAAGCGTACGCCTGGTGACCTCTTCTTTTTCTCCGTGTGACGCATGAAAGGCAATACTGTGTCTGCATCTGATGTGGTGTTCGGTTTCGGCGCGCATTCCGGTTTCGAGGACCTGCCCGAGCTGTTGCGCATGGTTCAGCAGGCCGACCGGAACGGGCTCGATCTCTTCTCGCTGTCCGACCATCCCTATCTCGGCGAGCGCCTGGACGCCTACGCCACGATCGGCTTCCTGCTGGGCGGCACGCGGCACATCGCCGGTCTGGCCAATGTCACCAACCTGCCGACCAGGCCCGCCCCCATGCTGGCCAGGACGGTGACGTCGTTGTCGGCGCTGTCGAACGGCCGCGTCGTGCTCGGCATGGGCGCGGGCGGGCTGTGGGACCGCATCGCCGACATGGGCGTGCCCCGGCAGACCCCCGGCGACGCCGTGGACGCCTTCGAGGAGGCGATCGTCCTGATCCGGAAGCTGTCGGGCGGCGGCGCACCGGTCACCCACGAGGGACGCCACTACCGGGTGCACGGGATCGAGCCCGCCCCCGTGGCCGCGCCCCCGGTATGGACGGGCTCGAACGGGCCCAAATCCCTGGCCGCCACGGGCAGGGTGGCCGACGGCTGGATTCCCGGCCACGCGGCCGACTGGCGCAGCGAGCGGTATCGCGCCTCGCGGCCCATCATCGACGAGGCGGCCGCCGCGGTGGGCCGCGACCCACGCGAGATCCGTACGATCTACAACTTCCCGGGCCGCATCACCGACCGCCCGCTGCCCGCCACCCGCGACCACGACGGACGCTGGATCGGCGGCTCGGTCGGGCAGTGGGTCGAGGAGCTGACCGAAGCGGTGCTGGAGCACGACGCCTCGGGCTTCGTCCTCTTCTCCGCCGGCCACGGCGCCACCGACCTCACCACGCTGGCCCGCTGGGCCCAGGAGATCGTGCCGTCCGTCCGCGAGGCGATCGCGAAGTAGCGCGACGGGCCGTCCGCCTGCACGCGGATGCTCTTCCAGCCGAAAGGGGATCGGACAAATGTCACACGCCATCATTAATCCCGAGACTCTGCATAACCTGGGCGGATACGGCTACAGCCACATCGCCCGCGCCTCCGGAGAGACCGTCTTCGTCGCCGGGCAGTACGCCTCCGACCGCGAGGGCCACGTCGTCTCCGAGGACTTCGCCGAGCAGGTCAGGCAGTCGTTCGCGAACCTGGGCAACGCGCCGGCTGCGGCCGGCCTCCACCACAGCCAGGTGGTGCAGATCCGCACCTAGATCGTCGACCACGACCAGGACAGGCTGGAGATCCTTCTCCAGGCCGTCCACGACGTCTGGGGGACCTGCCGCCCGCTCAGACGCTCGCAGGAGTGGCCGCGCTCACCCTGCCCGACATGCTGTTCGAGGTGGACGCCGTCGCGATCACCGACTAGGCCGGCTGAGCGCGACCTGGCGGCGTCCACCATCCGTTCACCATCCGCGCGAGCACGGCGTGCCGGTGTTCGTGCACGCCGCCGACACCGTCCGAGCCCGCACCAGAGAAGCCCAAGGTTGCGGTCGGGCCTGTGCGTCTGGTCCGGCGTTCGGCTTCCTCTCGCCGGGCCACGCGGCCTCGGCTGACGCCGCCACCGGCCTCGACGGATGCGAGTGCCGGGCCCGAGGGAGGCCGCCGGGCCCAAGAGACAGGTGCCAGACCCGAGGGACCCGGGCACCGGGCACCGGACCTGAGGGAAGCAGGTGCTGGACCCGAGGGAAGCAGGTGCCGGGTTCATCCGCGGGTGCCGGCCGACGCCGTCCGAACCTCCTCCCCCACTCGGGCCGGTGAGGTGCGCCAGGGGGCGCCATGGCCGGGAAGCACCCAGGACGCCGGCAGCCGGGCGATCCGGTCGAGGGAGACGAGCGCTTCGGCGGGGTCGTCGGTGAAGGGGGCCGGCTGGGGGCCTTCGCGCCCGGTGAGGACGTGCCGGGTGGTCAGGGCGTCCCCGACGAAGACGGCGTCGGCGAGCGGGACGTGCACCGCCACACTCCCGGGCGAGTGCCCCGGCATGCCCACGATCACGGGGCTCCCGGGCAGGTCCAGGACGTCGCCGTCGCCGATCTCGGTGACTTCGCGGACGTGGCGGGTGCGCAGGCCGTTCTTGCGGATGGAGTACCCGAGGAAGCCGAACGCCGGCCCAAGCCGCACAGGCCCGACCGCGACCTTGGGCTTCTGCCCGGTACGGGCGCGAACGGCGTCGGCGGCGTGCACGAACACCGGCACGCCGTGCTCGCTGCGCAGGCGTTCGGCGAAACCGAGGTGGTCGGAGTCGCCGTGGGTCAGGACGAGTCCCCGGATGCCGTCCACGGACTTGCCGAGGGAACGGAGTTCGCGCTGCAGGTCCCGCCAGTGGCCAGGCAGCCCGGCGTCGATGAGCGTTATGCCCTCGGCGGTGTCGACGAGATAGCACGCCACGACGTCATTGCCGAGGCGGTGCAGATGAGGCGCCAGTTTCATGGAACTTCTTCCGTGGGTCCGGACGGAGGACTGGACTGAGGACGGAGTCTGACGGCGCGGCCCTCGGCCCGCGGCCTGACGGCGAAGGCCGCAGCCTGACGGCGAGAACTGCGGCCTGACGGCGGGGCCGCACTCGGAGGGTGAGGGGCGCGGGCCGAGGGCGAGGGCGCGGCCGTGATCGCTAGCCCGACAGGCCGTGCAGGGCGGTGATGACGCCGCGGCCGACGGGGGTGGTGAAGTCACGCACCATGCTCGTGACGAAGCTCGCCACGGACGTCACCGTGCCACCCGCCGCTTCGATCTGGCGGAAGGCCGCACTCTCCGTGCGCTCCGACATGCCGCCGCTCGCGTCAACCAGCACGATCACGTCATAGCCGTCGGCCAGGGCGTCGAGCGCGGTGTGCAGGACGACGATCTCCGAGGTCACACCACAGACGACCAGCGTCTTGCGGCCCTCCGTGGCGATCGCCTCGCGCCATGCCTGGTCGTCCCAGCAGCACGGTCCGCCGCGCACGAAGGGGGACGCCTCGGGAAGTTCGGCGATGACACCGGGCCCACCGGGCCTGGGGGCGACCGACACGGTGAAGGGGATGTCCAGCGCCTGCGCGACCGTGCCGAGCACGCCAGCCGACCGCCTGATGACGTCGGGGCTGTTCGTGCTGCTCAGGGCGACGATGCTGTCCTGCAGGTCGGCGAAGACGATCTGCACGGTACGGGGGTCGATCACTATTCTCTCCCAAAATCGTTCATAAGCTGAATGATAAGAGGACAGTAGCATGCCGCACATGAACGATGCCAAGTGAATCTGCCCCCGCTTTCGGCTCAGCGGGCCGACTCGCGACGCCCTGCCCGCACCCCTCAATCCCATCCGGGCACCCTCGAACGCCCCACGCCCCGACCGGCCGTGGGCCGCCGCGCCGCAAGGCCCGCCCGTGCCACCACCGCCGACCCCGACCCTCAGTGGCCATGGCCTCCCGAAAGCCAGGGCCCCTGGCCATACGCCAGTGGCCCTGGCCGGACGCCAGTGGCCCTGGCCTCCCAAAAGCGGCGCCGCAGAGCGCCGCGTTTTCACGGCGGCTGATGGTCACACCTGCCCCTGACCTCTGCAAGCAGCGCAACCACTGCCGAGAGGTTGTGGAGCGGGCCGCCGGTGACTGTCCACGCCGGCGGCAAGCCGATCTCCCGGCAGGAACGTTGCATCAACCGCACAGAGGATCTGAGGGGCCGGCCTTCTGATGCGACAGAACACCCCGCAGCCGTCCGAGCGGCCCGCGTCGGCGGGGAGCCTTACTGCCCCGGGCTCCTCCGACCGGCCCAGAGACCCTCACTGGGCATGAAGAGACACCGTCTCTCGCCCCGCTGACATCCCCGTCCGGAAGATCGGCTCGCCACCAGGCGCGAACGGTCACCGCCCCAAGAACCGCTGGCATCCCCGTCCAGGAGATCGGCTCGGCATCGGGCGTGAAGAGGCACCGGCCCGAACCCCACCGTCACCCCCGTCCGGAAGACCGGCTTGCCACCAGGTGTGAGACGTCACCAGCCTGTGACCCGCTCATAAACCTCGACCACGGCTCCGGTGGCCACTTCCTGATCCGTTCGGGCGACTCACCGGTGCCAGTCCCGGCTCCTTTCCGCCTCGGTGAGCCTGGGTCGCGCTCGTTCGGCATCGCATCACTCATGGTCCACGGGGGACTACGGCCAGGCTGCCTTCGTGTTCGACTACTGCCAGGTCACCCGATCGATCGGTGCGGTAGATGGCGGCGCCGAGGCGGTGGAGGAGGGCGAGGGTCGATGTGGCCGGGTGGCCGTAGTCGTTGCCGGCGCCCACGCTGATCAGGGCGGCCCGTGCACCCAGCGAGCCGAGGAAGGCCGGGGACTGGCGATTCGAGCCGTGGTGCGGGGTCTTGAGGATGTCGGCACGCAGGGCGAGGTGGCGTGCGAGATCGTCTTGTGCTTCGGTCTCCAGGTCTCCGGCGAGCATGGCGGAACCGGCGCGCCAGCGTACGTGGATCACGACGCTGGAGTTGTTGATCACACTGCCTTCGCCTTGGCCGTTGCTCCCGCCTGACGTCGGGTCAGGGGCGACGACGGTGAGCTCGGACGGGCCGAACCGCCATCGCGTGCCAGGTTCCGCGTTCCCCTCGGGAATCCGGTGTCGAGCCAGTACGGCCGAGATCCGCGCGCTGGACTGCACCGCCGTCGGCCGAGGGCTGACGATCACGGCCCCCACGCGTCGGTTCCTGAGCACGCCTGGCAGGCCGTCCACGTGGTCGGCGTGCGGGTGGGTCAGGACGAGCAGGGGAACGTCCTCGACTCCGAGCCTGCGCAGGCATCGATCCATGACGACCGGGTCTGGGCCGGTGTCCACGACCACGCCTCGTCCAGGTCCGGCCGCCACCACCAGCCCGTCGCCCTGCCCGACGTCGCACATCACCATCAACCACCCTTTGGGCGGCCAGGCTCCCGCCAGCGGACGGATCACCAGCACGGCGACCAGAGCGGCGCCTGCCGTCAGCAGCGCCATCGTCCGCCAGCGGCGGTGCCTGAGCACCGGGATCGCGACGGCCACGGCGAGGGCGAGGAATCCCAGACCGGGGAGGCCGCCCGGCCAGGGCAGGGTGGCGAGAGGGACGTTCACGGCCCAGCGAGCCACGGTGACGATCCAGCCCACCGCGTATCCGGCCGGGATGACCAGTATGCCGGCGGCGTCCGGCCAGATCGGGGCCACCAGGGCGGCGGCGAAACCGAGCAGGGTCGCGGGAGCCACGGCGGGAGCCACGAGCAGGTTGGCGGGCACCGCCACCAACGTCAACTGACCCGACATGAGCACCAGGACGGGGGTCACGGCCGCTTGCGCGGCAGCCGACACGGCCAGCGCCTCCGCCAGCCATCTCGGCAAGCGGCGCATCCTTGCGACGGCACGTCCTCGACCGGTGGACGCGTCTTCGAGGGGAGAGGTCGCGCGGCAGTCGCCGGCCTCTTCGGATGCACTTGCCGCACGCCCCTGTACGTTGCCGCGTTCCCTTCCCTTCTCCGGTTTCCGGTCTGTCGTCGTGGGCGCTTTGGTCACGTCGCGGTCGCCGGTCTCCGTCGGTGGTGGAGTGGAGAGTTTGTCGCGCCAGCGTGGTGCGAGGAGGAGGATGCCGGCGGTGGCCGCGACCGAGAGGGCGAAGCCGTACGAACGTGCCAGTTCCGGCGCGAAAAGAACCAGCAAGAGGACGGTTGCCGAGAGGGCGGCGAGGCCGTCCTTCGCCCGCCCGGTACCCAGGGCGAGGGCGGCGGCCAGGCCCATCAGCAGGGCACGCAGAACGCTCGGGGACGGCCTGGCCACCACGGTGAACGCGAGCATCGCGACAGCCGCGAAGACGGCTCTCAGCGGCAGGGAGAGGCCGACCAGGCGGGAGAGCGCCAGGGCGGCGCCTGCGACGATGGCGAGGTTCGCGCCGCTTACGGCGTTCAGGTGGCTCAGGCCCGTCTCTTTGAGGTCGGCGGCCACTTGAGGGTCGATGCGGGAGACGTCTCCGACGACCAGGCCGGGCAGGAGGCCGCGCTGGTCGGGCGGGAGAGGGTCGGCGGCTGTCCGGAGGCCGGTTCTGAGGGTGCCCGCCATGGTCTGCATGGACGAAGGCGGTGTCAGGATGCGGGGCTCGCCTCGTACCAGGAGGATGGCTGCCACCAGGTCGCCGGGCGTTGGTTGCGCCAGGCGGCCGGTGACCTGCAGGCGTTGGCTCGGCAGCAGGGCGCTCCAGGCGTTGCCGCCGGCGAACACCGTGATGGGGACGTCGACGGCCTGGCGTTCCGGTGGCGGGGATGCCTGCGCGACACCTCCGTCGCTGCCTCCAGGGACGTCGGGACGGTTCTCCTCAGGCCGACCGGCAGTGGAACTGCCTCTCTGCCGCGTAGCCGACTCGATGATCTTGAGAGTGGCCGGGATCACGTAGCTGTCCCGGTTGAAGTGGCCGCTTCTGCGTGGCCTGCGCTTCGGGTCGTCGGACAGGACGATCTGAGCGGTCACGTTCGCGTTCCTGGCGGCGAGTTCAGCCACTGGGCCGGTGGTCAGCGCCTGGACGCGGAAGGCGACAGACGCGGAGGCCGCCGCCGCGCAGATGAGTGTCGCGAGCACCACGTTTCGCCAAGCCCCCAAGAAGGGCGAAGGCCGACCGGGAGGGATCCGTCCTGAGGGAGGGGGCGACGAACGTAGCGAACGGTGGCGCGTGAACGGCAGGAGCAGTGGAAGGGCGGACAGAACGGACCCGAACGACGCAGGCAGGAACCTGCTGATCAGCGAACCGATGAGGGGCCAGCGGGTGAACGGTGAGCGGGTGCGCCAGGTCAGGACGCCTGCGACCAGGACGGTGATGGCGGCTGTCGTCAGCCCCACCATGGGCGATTGGCCGAGCATGATCAGGGCGCTGGCCCAAGCGGACAGCGCCGGGAGGACCAGTGTCCAGGAGCGCTTGTGCTCGCCGCCGTCTGCGGTGGCGAGGCGCAGAGGATCGGTGGCGGCAGGGCGCGGAGGATCGGTGGTGGCGAGACTCAGAGGGACGGTCGTGGCGGGGCGCATGGGGATTTCAGAAGGGCCGGGGGCCGAGTGGGCGTCGAAGGGCGGCATGTCAGACGCGGACCTTCGGCTTGATTTCTTCATACTTTCTCGGGCCGATGCCACTCACCTCGCGGAGCTGGTCCACGCTGGTGAAGCCGCCGTGGGCGGTACGGAACTCGGCGATCCTGGCGGCCAGCACCTCTCCCACTCCCGGGAGTTCTTCCAGTTGGTCGGGGGTGGCGGCGTTGAGGTCGAGGATGGCTGTGGCGGGGTCCGCGCCGGGATATCCGGGAGGTACGGCGGCGACGACCGCAGAGGGGGCACCCACGATGATCTGCTCTCCGTCGATCAGGCGTCGGGCCAGGTTGAGGGGGCCCGTGGAGGCGCCGTGTTTGAGCCCGCCCGCCGCCGTCACCGCGTCCGTCACGCGGGAGCCCTGCGGGAGCAGGTAGACGCCGGGGTTGCGGACCTTGCCCGCCACCTGGACGGTCACCTTGGCAGCGGTCGGGGACGGGGATGGAGGGGTTGTCGCGGGTGGCGGCGGGAGGGGCTCCGGAGTGGGCTGGGAGCGCCAGACGAAGAAGACGGCGACCGCGACGGCCAGGGCGCCGACGGCGACGAGCACGCGCAGACCGGGCTTGCTGAGGTCGATGGTGCTGGACGGCTGGGCCGAGGTGATGGCGTCGCGGAACGCTTGGAAGGTCGGGGGCATGGGTGCTGGGCTGCCTGTGACCCGCCGAGGGATGTGCGGGGGCGTCCCTGTGGCGGCCTGGGGCTCGATCCCCGGCCCGCTCCGACGCCCAACCCGACGCTCGGCTCTGGGGACGCTCTCCCCCGGCTCTGTCTGCTGCTCGGGCTGCCGCTCGGGCTGCGACATCGCCTGAGGCCCCGCCGAACGCCCGCCCCCCGATTCAGGCCGAGGCTCACCCCACAGCTCGGAAGCTGACTCAACCCCGCGCCCATCCCACCGCTCGGAGGAGGGCTCAACCCCGCGCCCATCCCACCGCCCGGGAGACGCGAACGCAGGAGCACCGAGCGCAGGAGCACCGAGCGCAGGAGAAGCGCTCGCGGAAGAGGCGGACGCAGAAGAAGTAGGCGCAGAGGGTGGTGGGGATGCGCTGAGTCGGGAGGTCGGAAGGTTCTGGGCCTCGTCGCCGTATGGATGTCGGTTGCGTCGTCCCGGACGCGGCCGCCGGGCAGGACTCGTGATCGACCGGAGCCTGGATTCGGCTATGGTCCGCTCTGCCGTCGGGTCCTGAGATCGCACGCCGACGAACCTAGGGATGCCACCCCCACCTCCGAGCCACCGAACCGAATTCTGGGGACGACGGAGCCAGGACACGAGACGACTGTGGAAAACACAGCACCGACCAGCCGAAGGCCCTCAAATAAGCCGGTTCACCCCTCGTACGCCGTCACAGTCACCCCCAGCATCCCCGGCCCCACATGAGCCCCGATCACCGCCCCCACCTCCACCACCCGCACCTCACGAACCCCCGCCACCCGCTTCGACAACCGCTCCCCCAACGCCTCGGCCCGCCCCCGAGCCCCCATGTGCTGCACCGCCACCCCGGCCCCGCCCAGTTCCACGGCCGCCTCCACCGCCAGGTCCTCCAGCCGTGCGATCGCCCGTCCCGACGTCCGCACCTTCTCCAGCAGGGAGATGCGCCCGTCCACGATGTGCAGCAGCGGTTTGATCATGAGGGCCGACCCGAACAACGACGTGGCGGCGCCGATGCGGCCGCTCCGTCTCAGGTACTCCAGGGTGTCCACGTAGAAGAAGGTCCGGGTGACGGCGGCGGTGCGGCGGGCGGCGTCGGCCACGTCGCCCAACGAGGCTCCTGCGGCGGCCGAGCGCGCCGCCGCCAGCACGGGATAGCCTAGGCCCATCGCGATGGACCGGCTGTCGATCACCTCCACCGGCACCGGCGCGTCCTTGGCCGCCGCGTGGGCGGACTCGACGGTGCCGGACAGTTCGCCGGACAGGTGGATCGAGACCACGCCCGTGGCGCCGGCGGCGGCCAGCTCGTCGTAGCAGGCCGCGAAGCGCGCGGGCGACGGACGTGAGGTGGTGACGGTGGCCAGGTCGCCGGTGAAGGTGTCCTCGTCGCGCGGGATGCCGCGGGCGACCACTTGTACCGGCACCACCGTCACACCGGGCACAGCGGGCAGGTAAGCAGTGGAATCGGTGACAACGACGACAGAGGGCGGCATATCCCGAGATTAGCCACCCGTTCCCGAGTCCGGGCTTACTGGACCGGCGTGCCGCCCCGCCAGACCCGGCGCGGCTTGAGCCCGAAGGACCAGGCGAAGGCGCCTTCGTGGTCGGCGTCCCACTGGACGATGTCGGCCAGCCGCCCGGGAGCCAGCACCCCGCGGTCGGGCGCCCCGAGGACGGTCGCGCCGCCCAGCGTGGCCGCGCGCAGCGCGTCGTTGACGCTCATGCCGAACGCCGACACCGCCATGGCGATGACCAGCGACATCGAGGTGATGCCGCAGTAGCCGGGGTTGTGGTCGCTGCCGAGGGCGATCTGCACGCCGTGCTTGATCATCTGACGGACCGGCGGCACGTGGCCGCGCTGCAGCGCCGTGGCCGGGCAGACCACCGCGGGCACGCCGTAGCGGGACATGATCGCGATGTCCTCGTCGGACATGTGGTGCAGACCGTCGGCGGAGGCGCAGCCGAGCTCGGCGGCCAGCTGCACGGCGCCGCGACGGCTGAACAGGCCGGCGTGGATGCGCGGGAGCAGCCCCACGTTGCGGCCCGAGGCGAGGACCCAGCGGGACTCCTCGGTGGTGAAGTGGCCCTCGTCGCAGTAGACGTCGACGCTGTCGGCGCCGGCCGCCGCCGCGTCGGCGCACCAGGCGCCCACGGCCTCGACGTACTCGCGCTGACGGCCGAAGTACTCGGGAGGCACGACGTGCGCCGCGAGGAAGGTGACGTGCACCCGCGGCATCATCGGCTCCTTCTCCAGCTCGCGCAGGAGCCGCACGTCGGCCAGCTCGCCGTCGCGGGTGAGGTGGTAGCCGGTCTTGGCCTCGACGGTGGTGGTGCCGCTGAGCAGCCAGCTCCGCAGCCGCTCGCGCACGCCGTTGCACAACGTCCAGGGGTCGGTGCCGCGCGTCACGGTGACGGTGGAGCCGACGCCGCCACCCGCCGCGGTGATCGAGGCCGCGCTGGAGCCGCCGGTGCGGATGGCCAGCTCGGCGTAGCGGTTGCCGGCGTAGACCGGATGCGTGTGGGCGTCGATGAGGCCGGGCGTGACGAGCGCGCCGCCGAGGTTCTCCACGTGATCGACGTCGACGATGTCGTCGACGACGCCGGGCACGCTCTGCGGGAGGTCGGGCGCCCGCCCGACCCAGGCGATGCGGTCGTTGTGCACGAGGATGGCCGCGTTGCTGAGGACCTCGTTACCCGTCCACAGGCGGCCGATGTTGGTCAAGAGCCGAACGGTCATCGCACCACCGCCCCCTGCAGGCGCAACACCCAGCGCACGGCCTGTGCCGCGCCCACTGAGTCCGCTCCGGGTCCGGACGACATGGGGGGTCTCCTGCTCTCATCCGCGTGATGTTGTGCGGTGACCGTATCGCCGGAGACATGACCCGGCGATTTCAGTTCAGTTACGTTATTTCACAGCCGGGCTTGGTGTACAGGGTTATTCGGAAGAAAGACCACTCATCCCATCCGTCACCCAGCCACGCCTTGCCCCCCTGGCCTCCGCTGACGACTGCCGCACTCAAGGTCATCATCCGAAACCCAGAACCGAAACCAAAAAACCAGACCAACGTTAGGTCTGGCCATCCTAGCAACCCCAGGGTTCCGGGACCACTGCACTATTTGGGCAGCTCTGCGCTACTTTGAGCGAGAGCTGCCCAGCCGTCCCGCTAAGAGACGCGTTCGACCGGCTTGCCTACCCGCTCCAGCTCCTGGAACAGGCTCGGCAGCACGCGGGCGTGCAGGACGGTGCCATCCTGGACGTGTTCCACGGAGAGCACCTCGCCCTCCTTGTGGGCCCGCGAGACCAGGTCGCCCCGGTCGTAGGGCACCAGCAGGTGGACCTCGTGGTCGAGGCGCGGCAGCCGCTCCTCGATGAGCCGCATGAGCTCGGGGACGCCCTTGCCGGTGCGGGCGGAGACCACGATGCTGTCGCGCTCGCGCCTGGCGATGCGGTCGAGCACCTCCTGGTCGGCCGCGTCGGCCTTGTTGATCACCACGACCTCGGGCACCTCGGAGGCGCCCTCGATGTCGGCGAACACCTCGCGGACGGCCGCGAGCTGACCCTCGGGGTCGGGGTGCGAGCCGTCGACGACGTGCAGGATCAGGTCGGCGTCGGCGACCTCCTCCAGCGTGGACCGGAACGCCTCGACGAGCTGGTGGGGCAGGTGGCGCACGAAGCCGACGGTGTCGGCGATCGTGAACAGCCGGCCCTCCGGCGTGCGGGCGCGGCGCACGGTCGGGTCGAGCGTGGCGAACAGCGCGTCCTCGACCAGCACGCCCGCACCGGTGATGCGGTTGAGCAGCGAGGACTTGCCCGCGTTGGTGTAGCCCGCGATGGCCACGGCCGGGACCTCGCGCCGCTGGCGCCGGTGGCGCATGGTCTCGCGCGAGGTGGACATGCCGCTGATCTGGCGGCGCAGCTTGGACATGCGGTCGCGGATGCGGCGCCGGTCGAGCTCGATCTTGGTCTCACCGGGGCCGCGGCCGCCGATGCCCACGCCGCCCGCGGCGCGACCGCCGACCTGACGGGACAGGTTGCCGCCCCAGCCTCGCAGACGCGGCAGCAGGTACTGCAGCTGCGCCAGCTCGACCTGGGCCTTGCCCTCACGGCTCTTGGCGTGCTGGGCGAAGATGTCGAGGATCAGCGCCGTACGGTCGATGACCTTGACCTTGACCGTCTCCTCCAGCTGGCGGAGCTGGCCGGGGGTCAGCTCGCCGTCGCAGATCACGGTGTCGGCGCCGGTCGACTCGACCACGTCGCGCAGCTCCAGGGCCTTGCCCGAGCCGATGTAGGTGGCCGGGTCGGGCTTCTGGCGCCGCTGGATGAGCCCTTCGAGCACCTCGGACCCGGCGGTCTCGGCCAGGAGCTTGAGCTCTAGCAGGGAGTTCTCGGCGTCTTCGGCGGTTCCGGAGGTCCAGACACCGACGAGGACGACCCGCTCGAGCCGCAGCTGCCGGTACTCGACCTCGGAGACATCCTGGAGTTCGGTGGAGAGGCCCGCCACGCGGCGCAGCGCCTGGCGCTCCTCGAGGTCCATGTCGCCGGTCTCGAACTCGTCGAGCGCGGTGTATTCGTGCATTCGTGTCATCTCTATGAGGGAACGTCTGGACACCTCGGTGTCTTCCCACGATGGTGGCACGACATCCCCGGCGTCATCACCTGGTTATCCCGCCGAGAGTGTCACGTTGCCGGAACTGGCGGTCAGCGAGATCTTGTGGGGGGAGCTCGGGTCGGACTTGACCGAGACGGTGGCGTCGCCGGAGTCCACGTCGGTCTTCACGTCGTAGGACCCCGTGGGCACCCTCAGGACGACGTCGCCCGAGTCGGCCCGCAGCTCCGCGCTGTCCGGCGCGGTGGCGTACTTGAGCTCGACGTTGCCCGAGTCGGCCTGGACGTACACCTTCTTGCCGGTCATGCCGGAGCCTTCGAGGTCGCCGGAGTCGAGCTTCGCGTCGAGCTGACCGCTCAGCGCCCGCAAGGTGATGTCACCCGAGTCGCTGTCGAGGTCGACGGCCAGCCCCCTGGGGATCTCGATCTTGTAGTCGACGCTGCAGCTCCCCCAGTTGGACGGGCAGTCGTACGTCACGAAAAGCGCCTGGCCCTCGACCTTGTGCTGCGGCTTGGGCTTGTCGTCGCCTCGCCAGCGCAACGTCTCGACGACCCGGACGGCGGTGCCGTCGGTCTCGGTGATCACCGTGTCGCCGGCGTCGCTCTTCAACTGCAGCTTGGAAACCTTGTCCGTCACCTGGTAGGACACGGTGTCCTGGTTCGTGGAACCGCCGAAGCTCTCGATCCGGCAACCCGTCAGCACCAGCGCGGCGGCCAGCAGCCCGCCCGCCACAGCAATCGTCTTCATGCCCCCGATCTTTTCGCGGGCATGACCCCCTCCGCATCGGGGATGCCCCCGACGACGCCCCAGGGGTACCCCAGCCTTTGACCCGGGAACCCTGAGCGGAGTAGCTTCACTTCCACAATCCAGAATCAGTTTTCCACTCTACGGAAAAGAGGGGGACATGGAGATCACCGGCCCGATGCTCGAACGGTTCGACGAGATCCTCACGCCGGAGGCGCTCGGCTTCGTGGCGGCTCTCCAGCGGGAGTTCGGCGCCAGGCGGCTGGAGCTGCTCGAAGCCCGCCAGACCCGTCAGGCGGAGCTGTCGGCCGGCGGGACGCTCGACTTCCTGCCGGAGACCAAGGAGGTCAGGGAGGGCGACTGGCAGGTCGCGCCGCCGGCCCCGGGCCTGGAGGACCGCCGTGTCGAGATCACCGGGCCGGTCGACAGGAAGATGACCATCAACGCGCTCAACTCCGGCGCCAAGGTGTGGCTGGCCGACTTCGAGGACGCCAACTCGCCCCTGTGGGAGAACTGCGTGTCCGGGCAGCTCAACCTGCGCGAGGCGCTCGACCGGGCGATCGACTTCGAGACCGGCGGCAAGACGTACGCACTGCGGCCCGACGACGAGCTGGCCACGATCGTGGTGCGCCCGCGCGGCTGGCACCTGGACGAGAAGCACGCCCAGGTGGACGGGCGGCCGGTGTCGGCGTCGCTGTTCGACTTCGGGCTCTACTTCTTCCACTGCGCGCAGCGTCAGCTGGACAAGGGCAAGGGGCCGTACTTCTACCTGCCGAAGATGGAGTCGCACCTGGAGGCGCGGCTCTGGAACGACGTGTTCACCCGGGCCCAGGAGCTCCTGGGCATCCCGTACGGCACCATCAGGGCGACCGTGCTCATCGAGACCTATCCGGCGGCGTTCGAGATGGAGGAGATCCTCTACGAGCTGCGCGACCACTCGGCCGGGCTCAACGCGGGCCGCTGGGACTACCTGTTCAGCGTGATCAAGAAGTTCCGCACGCGGGGGCGGGAGTTCCTGCTGCCCGAGCGGAACGCGGTGACGATGACCGCGCCGTTCATGCGGGCCTACACCGAGCTGCTGGTGCGCACGTGTCACAAGCGCGGCGCGCACGCCATCGGCGGGATGGCGGCGTTCATCCCCTCCCGGCGCGACCCCGAGGTCAACGCGGTGGCGCTGGAGAAGGTGCGGGCGGACAAGACGCGCGAGTCGGGCGACGGATTCGACGGCTCCTGGGTGGCGCACCCCGACCTCGTGCCGGTGTGCCGCGAGGTGTTCGACGGCGTCCTGGGGGCGCGGCCCAACCAGCTGGACCGGCTGCGCGAGGACGTCCGCGTCTCGACCGCCGACCTGCTGTCGGTCTCCGAGACGCCCGGCGAGATCACCGAGACAGGGCTGCGCAACAACGTCGACGTGGCCCTGCGCTACCTGGCCGCCTGGATGGGCGGGCTGGGCGCGGTCGCGATCCACAACCTCATGGAGGACGCCGCGACGGCCGAGATCTCCCGTTCGCAGATCTGGCAGTGGATCCACAACGACATCACGCTGGCCGACACCGGTGAGCAGGTGACCAAGGAGCTGGTCGAGCGGATCATCGCCGAGGAGCTGGCCCGGATCTCGGCCGAGCCGGGCTACGACGAGCGGCTGTTCGGGCAGGCGACGGCGCTGTTCAAGGAGGTGGCGCTGGACGACGACTTCGCCGAGTTCCTGACGCTGCCGGCGTACGCCCAGATGCCGTAGATGTTGAAATTTCCGCTTATGTCCGGCGCGCCAGCGCCGGACATAAGCGGACCCCCGCGAAATCCAGCCGATAAGCGGCCCCCCGAAATCCGGCCAATAAGCGGACCCCCCGAAACCCAGCCAAACTGCCTCCGAAAACTGGCCAGACCGGCGGAAACAGTCGCACACTAGAGGTGACGGATCTGGAGAGTGACTGGTGCTCGACACGCTGACGGCGGCGCTGCGCTCGCTGCTGCCTCCCGACTCGGTGATCACCGATCCGGTACGCCTGCGCACCTACGAGTGCGACGGGCTGACCAGCCACCGGGCGACGCCGGGCGTGGTCGTGCTGCCCGCGACGGCCGAGCAGGTCGCCGGGGTCGTCCGGATGTGCAACGACTTCGGGGTGCCGTTCGTGGCCAGGGGGTCGGGCACGGGCCTGTCCGGCGGCGCGCTCCCCCGCGAGGACGGCGTGCTCATCGTCACCTCGAAGATGCGCCGGATCCTGGAGATCGACCTGCCCAACCGCAGGGCCGTGGTCGAGCCGGGCGTGACGAACCTGGCGATCACCGAGGCCGTGCGCGACGCGGGCTACTACTACGCCCCCGACCCCTCCAGCCAGCAGGTCTGCTCGATCGGCGGCAACGTGGCGGAGAACTCCGGCGGCGCCCACTGCCTCAAGTACGGCTTCACCGTCAACCACGTCGAGGCGTGCGAGATCGTCACCCCCGACGGCGACCTGGTCGTCCTCGACCGCATGGACCCGGGCTACGACCTGCTCGGCGCGTTCGTCGGCTCGGAGGGCACGCTGGGCGTCGCCACCAGGATCACCGTGCGGCTGAGCCGGGCGCCGGAGGCGGTGACCACGGTGCTGGCCGCGTTCGAGGACATCGAGCGGGGCGGCCGGGCGGTGTCGGCGATCATCGGGGCGGGCATCGTGCCGGCCGCGATCGAGATGATGGACGCGCTGGCCATCGAGGCCGCCGAGGCGGCGGTCGCCTGCTCCTACCCGCGGGGGGCGGGCGCGGTGCTGATCGTCGAGCTGGACGGGCCACGGGAGTCGGTCGAGCGGGAGTTCGCGCGGCTGACGGAGATCTGCTCGGACGCCTTCGAGCTGCGCGTGGCGGCCGGTCCCGAGGAGCGCGCGGCCATCTGGAAGGGGCGCAAGTCGGCCTTCGCGGCGGTCGGCCGGATCAGCCCGGCCTACATCGTCCAGGACGGTGTCGTGCCGCGCACGTCGCTGCCGGGCGTGCTGGCGGCCATCGACCGGCTCTCGCGCGAGCACGGCATCAGGGTGGCCAACGTCTTCCACGCCGGCGACGGCAACCTGCACCCGCTGGTGCTGTTCGACGACGCCGAGCCGGGGGCGGGCGAGCGGGCCGAGGCGGTCTCGGGCGCGATCCTCGACCTGTGCGTCGAGCACGGCGGCTCGATCACCGGCGAGCACGGCGTCGGGGTGGACAAGGCCCGCTACATGCCGAAGATGTTCACCGGCGCCGATCTGGACACGATGCAGCTCGTCCGGTGCGCGTTCGACCCGGGCGGCCTGTCCAACCCGGGCAAGGTGTTCCCCACGCCGCGGTTGTGCGGCGAGGTGCCGGGCGTGCGCAAGGGCGCGCACCCGCTGGTCGAGTCGGGCAGGGCGGAGCAGTTCTGATGGCGGATCCGTTCTCGGGCACCGGCGTGCCGGTCAGGGCGGCCGGGCCCGAAGACCCGGCGCACGAGTGGGGGGCCCGGTGGGTGGCGCTGCCGGGGACCGTCGAGGAGGTCGCCGCCGTGCTGCGCGCGTGCGCCGCGGCCGACCTGGCGGCGGTGCCCTCGGGAGGCGGCACGAAGCTGCACTGGGGTCCGCCGCCGGAGCGGTGCGACGTGCTGCTCGGCCTGTCCCGCCTGGACGCGGTCCTGGAGCACGCGGCGGGCGACCTGGTGGTGCGCGCGCAGGCCGGCGTGCGGACTGCGGCGCTGGCCGCGGCGCTCGCGGCGCGCGGGCAGGAGCTGGCGCTCGACGTGCCGTTCGCCGGGCAGGCGACCGTCGGCGGCACCCTCGCCGCCGCCCTGCCGGGCCCTCGCGCCTTCCGCTACGGCACCGCCCGCGACCTGCTCATCGGCGTCACGGTGGTGCTGGCCGACGGCACGGTCGCCCGGTCGGGCGGCAAGGTGGTCAAGAACGTCGCCGGCTACGACCTCGGCAAGCTGTTCACCGGCTCGTACGGCACCCTCGGGGTGATCGCGGAGGCCACGTTCCGGCTGCATCCGCTGCCCGGCGAGCGGTGCTGGGTGGTCGCCGGGATGCCCGCGGACGACGTGCCGGACGTCGCGGCGGCGCTGGCGGCCGCGCAGGCCGAGCCGAGCGCGGTCGAGGTGGACCGTCCGGAGCCGGGCGGGCCGGTGACGCTGGCGGTGCTGGTGGAGGGCACGGCCGCGCGGGCACGCGCCGCGGCGCTGCGCGATCTGAGCGGCGGCGGGGCGGTGACCGGCGAGCCGCCGTCCTGGTGGGGGGTCGTCCCACGGGGTGAGGTGCTGGTCGAGGTGCGTTTCCCGCCCGCGGCGGCCGGCGCCGTGCTGCGGGCGGCGGCCGGTTGCGGCCTGTCGCTGCGCGGGTCGGTGGTCGCCGGCCGGGTGCTGCTGGAGCCGGGCGCGCCCGTCGCCGAGGACGCGCTGCCGGGCCTGGTGAACGGGCTGCGGGAGCGGGTCGAGGCCGCGGGCGGCCGGGTGAACGTGCTGGCCGCGCCGCACGCCGGGGTCGACAGGTGGGGGCGGGTGAGCGCGCTGCCGTTGATGCGGCGGGTCAAGGAACGGTTCGACCCCGGGCGCAGGATGTCGCCCGGACGGCTGGCGGGAGGCCTGTGACCATGGACCCGGAGCTGATCGGCGACTGCGTGCACTGCGGGTTCTGCCTGCCGACGTGCCCGACGTACGCGTTGTGGGGCGAGGAGATGGACTCGCCGCGCGGGCGCATCCACCTGATGAAGCAGCACGTCGAGGGCGTTCCGGTCACCCCGGAGATGGCCGGGCACTTCGACGCCTGCCTGGGCTGCATGGCGTGCGTCACGGCGTGCCCGTCGGGCGTGCGCTACGACCGGCTGATCGAGCAGACCCGCGCCGAGGTCGAGCGCACGCACGTGCGCGAGCCGCGGGATCGGGCGGTGCGGGAGATCGTGTTCAGCCTGTTCCCCTATCCGCGCAGGCTGCGGCTGCTGCGGCCGACGATGTGGCTGGCCGGGCGGATGGCGCCGTTCCTGACGCGGGTCCATCCGAGCCTGGGCGCCATGGCCGCGCTCGCGCCGCGCGTGGAGCACCGGCAGCGCCTGCCGCGCCTGGTCAGGGCCAGGGGCAGGCGCAGGGCCGTGGTCGGGATGCTCACCGGGTGCGTGCAGGGCGAGTTCTTCCCGCAGGTGAACGCGGCCACCGCGCGGGTGCTCGCGCTGGAGGGCTGCGACGTGCTCGTTCCGCCCGGGCAGGGCTGCTGCGGGGCGCTCAGCGTGCACGCCGGGCGCGCCGATCAGGCCCGGCGGCTGGCCCGCCGGACGGTCAGGGCGTTCCGGCGGGCGGGGGTCGAGACGGTCGTGGTGAACGCGGCCGGCTGCGGCTCGGTCATGAAGGAGTACGGCGAGCTGTTCGGCGCCGATCCCGGGTTCCGGGTGCGGGACCTGTCGGAGTTCCTGGCCGAGCTGGGCCCGGCGGCCAGGCGGCATCCGCTGCCGCTCACCGTCGCCTACCACGACGCCTGTCACCTGGCCCACGCCCAGGGCGTCCGGGCGCAGCCGCGCGAGCTGCTGCGCGGCATCCCCGGGCTGGAGCTGCGGGAGGTCCCCGAGTCGGCGATCTGCTGCGGGTCGGCGGGGACGTACAACATCCTGCAACCGGAGGCGGCCCGCGACCTCGGCGACCGGAAGGCCGGGGCGGTCGCCTCGACCGGGGCCGAGCTGCTGGTCTCGGCCAATCCGGGATGCACGATGCAGATCGCCACGGCGATGCGCCGGGCCGGGAAGGAGATCAGGGTGGCCCACACCGCCGAAGTGCTGGACGCCTCCCTGCGCGGGGTGTCGCTGTGAGCGTGCAGTCGGTCGAGCGGGCGCTCGACGTGCTGGAGGCGCTGGCCGAGCACGGCGGCGAGGCCGGGCTGTCGGAGATAGCGGCGCGGACGGGTCTGCCGTACGGGACCATCCACCGGCTGCTGCAGACGCTGCTCGCCCGCGGTTACGTGCGCCAGGAGTCCGACCGCCGGTACGCGCTGGGCGGCGGGCTGGTCCGCCTGGGCGGCATCGCGGAGAGCATGGTGGGCGGGTGGGCGCAGCCGTACCTGACGCGGATGGTGGAGCTGTCCGGCGAGACGGCGAACCTGGCGGTGCTCGAAGGGGACTTCGTCGTCTACGTGGCGCAGGTGCCCTCGCCGCGCAGGCTGCGCATGTTCGCCGAGGTCGGCAGGCGGGTGCTGCCGCACAGCACGGCCGTGGGCAAGGCGCTGCTGGCAGGGCGGGCGGCCGCGGAGGCGATGGCGGTGTTCGAGCGTACGGGCATGCCGCGGCGCACCCCGAACACGATCACCGACGCGGCCGGCATGCTGGCCGAGCTCGGCCGGGTCAAGGAGCGCGGCTACGCGACGGACCTGGGCGAGGAGGAGCTGGGCGTCCACTGCCTGGCGGTGCCCGTCCGGGACGGCGAGCGGGTGGTGGCCGCGATGTCGGTGTCGGGGCCGGCCGAGCGCATCGACGCCCTCGACCGCGACGAGCTGGCCGAGGGCATGCGGAGGATCGCCGCCGACTTCGGCCGCGAGCTCGCCCCGGCCTCGTCGAAGTAGCGCCTGCCGTCCGGCTCCGGCGGCTATTCTGTTGCGCTGTGAGCAACAGCACGACGGTTCAGTCCGTCGACCGGGCCATCGCGATCCTGGAGATCCTGGCCCGCGAGGGCGCCACCCGGGTGACGGACCTCGCGGTCGAGCTCGACGTGCACAAGTCCACCGCGTTCCGGCTGCTGGCCGCCCTGGAGCAGGGCGGGCTGGTGGAGCAGAGCGGCGACCGGGGGCGCTACCGGCTGGGGTTCGGCGTCGTACGGCTGGCCGGCGCGGCCACGGCCCAGCTCGACCTGTCCAGGGAGGGCCGCGAGGTCTGCCTGCGGCTGGCCGAGGCGGTCGGCGAGACCGTCAACATCGCGGTCCCCCAGGACGGCGACACGGTCAACATCAGCCAGGTGCGCGGCCCGGCGGCGATCAGCGGCCACAACTGGGTCGGCCAGCGCACCCCGTCGCACGCCACCTCCAGCGGCAAGGTGCTGCTCGCCTTCGGCGCCCTGCGCCTGGCCGGCGAGCTGGAGCGCTACACCCCGCGCACCGTCACCTCCCCGGACGGCCTGGGACTGGAGGAGATCAGGCGGCGCGGCTGGGCGGCCACGGTGGAGGAGCTGGAGGTCGGGCTGAACGCGGTGGCGGCGCCGATCAGGGGGGCCGACGGCTCGGTGGTGGCCGCGGTCAGCGCGTCCGGGCCGTCGTACCGGCTCACGCCCGAGCGGCTGCCCGAGGTCGGTGAGTTGCTGGCCGCGGGCGCGAGGGAGATAAGCCAGCGCATCGGCTATTACCGTTGAGACCATGTGCAGAAGCATCAAGACCCTGCGGCCGCCGTACGCCGAGAGCGTGACCGAGGACGACGTGCGGGCCGCCGCGCTCCAGTACGTCAGGAAGATCTCCGGATTCCGCGCCCCGGCCGCCCACAACGCCGAGGCGTTCGACCGGGCCGTGGAGGCGATCACCAGGGCGTCCGAGGAGCTGCTGGGGGCGCTGGAAGTCCGCGGAGGCCGGTGACCTGTCCGTGCCCCGGCGGGCCGGTCAGCGGGTGGCGGGGCCGTCGGGGGCGCAGAAGATCTTGAGTTCGACCTCCTCGCCGTCCTCCGGCTCGAACTCGACCTTCGCCTCGCGGGCCGGGCCGGGCTGGACGCCGTCCACCGAGTAGCCCTGGGCCGGGCTCCAGGAGCGCAGGGTGACCAGGCCGCCGGAGCAGGAGGCGATCACCGTGCCGGCCTCGGTGCGCATGAGCCGGTCCTGGGCGCGCGCGGACGTCCGCGGCACGGGCGTGGCGGCGCGCGCGGTGGCGGTGGAGAGCGCGGCGCGCACCTCCGGCCCGCTGAGCACGCGGCTGGACGTGCCGGTCACCCCGGTTCCGAGCAGGCCGAGCACGGCCACGGCCGCCCCGGTCGCGGCCGCCGCGGTGACGGCCCAGGCCAGCACGAGACGCTTCACGCTCCCACCCTCCCCCACGTACGGCTAAGCGCAGGTTAAGGCGACGCTAACGATGCCCGGTGCATCACCACGGACCGTCTACGGTTTGGGTATATGGCTGACATCCTGCTCATCGAGGACGACGTGACCATCCGGACGTCGTTGAGCCGGGGCCTGCGCGATCTCGGCCACGCGGTCTCCTCCTCCCCGACCGCGCTGGAGGGGTTGCGGCTGGCCGTGCAGGACCGTCCCGACCTGATCGTGCTCGACCTGGGCCTGCCCGACCTCGACGGCGTCGAGCTGCTGCGCATGTTGCGGGCGGTGAGCCGGGTGCCGGTGATCGTGGCGACCGCCCGCGACGGCGACGCCGAGATGGTGCCCGTCCTGGACGCGGGGGCCGACGACTACGTGGTCAAGCCGTACAGCGCCCGGCAGCTCGACGCCCGGGTGCGGGCGGTGCTGCGGCGCGCGGGCGAGGCCGCGCCGGAGCCGCTGGCCGTGGGCGGGCTGCGGGTCGATCCCCGGGCGCGCACGGCCACGCTCGACGGGGTGTCCCTCGACCTCACCCCGCGCGAGTTCGACGTGCTGCACTTCCTCGCGGCCCGGCCCGGCGAGGTGGTCACCAAGCGCGAGCTGCTGACGGAGGTGTGGCGGCTGCCGTACGGCGGCGCCGACAAGACCGTGGACGTGCACCTGTCGTGGCTGCGCAGGAAGCTCGGCGAGACCGCGGCCGAGCCCCGCTACCTGCACACCGTCAGAGGCGTCGGGGTCAAGCTGGTCGGGCCGTCGTGAGGCGCTGGCTGGCGCTGCTGGTGGCGGCGACGACGTCGCTCGTGCTGATCGCCCTGCTGGTGCCGATGGCGCTGCTGATCGGCACGGTGGCCGAGAACGGCGCGATGAGCCGGGCCACCGCCGCCGCCGAGTCCGTCGCGGTCGCGGTCGGCACGCCCGACCTGCCGCTGGCCGTCGAGCAGGTGCCGCGGCGCGTGACGGTGTTCCTGCCCGGCGGGGGCACGATGGGCGCGCCCGCCGCCCGCTCCGACGCCGTGCGGCTGGCCGCGACGGGCCGCAGCGTGACCGCCGCCGCCCCCGGCGGCCGGGAGGTGCTGGTCTCGGCGCAGTCCCCCGACGGCACGGCCGTGATCAGGGTGTTCGTGCCGGACGACGAGCTGACGCACGGCGTGCGGGCGGCCTGGGTGGCGCTGCTCGTGCTCGGGCTGGGGCTCATGGTGCTCGGCATCGTGCTGGCCGACCGGCTGGCGCTGGCCGTGACCAGGCCCGTGGTCGGGCTGGCCCGCGTGTCGCACCGGCTGGCCGGCGGCGACCTGAGCGCGCGGGCCGAGCCGGGCGGGCCGCCGGAGGTGCGGTCGGTGGCGCTGGCGCTCAACCATCTGGCCGGGCGCATCGGCGACCTGCTCGCCGCCGAGCGCGAGTCGGTCGCCGACCTGTCCCACCGGCTGCGCACGCCGCTGACCGGGCTGCGGCTGGAGGCCGAGTCGCTGCGCGACCCGGAGGAGGCCGCCCGGGTCCAGAACAGGGTGGACGCGCTGGAGCGGGCGGTCAGCGCGGTCATCACCGAGGCGCGACGGCGCTCGGCCGGGCGCGGCTCGTGCGACGCGGCCGAGGTCGTGCGCGAGCGGGTGCGGTTCTGGTCGGTGCTGGCCGAGGACCAGGGGCGGCCGGTGTCGGTGTCGCTGCCCGACGCGCCCGCGCCGGTCGCCGTCGGCGGCGAGGAGCTGGCCGCGTGCGTGGACGCGCTGCTCGGCAACGTGTTCGCGCACACCCCGGAGGGGACCGCCATGGCCGTGCGGCTGTCGTCCCGGCCGGCCGGGGCCCTGCTGGTCGTCGAGGACTCGGGGCCGGGGTTCGACCCGGGGTCGCTGGAGCGGGGGATCAGCGGGGGCGGCTCGACCGGCCTGGGGCTGGACATCGCGCGGCGCACCGCCGAGTCGTGCGGCGGCACGCTCGCCGTCTCGGCGCCCGAGGGCGGCGGGGCCCGCGTGGAGCTGACGCTGACCGCCCCCGGCGGGGCTCTCAGCAGTCCTTGAGTATGCCTTCCATCGCGCTCTTCTCGCCGTCGGTGATCCAGACGTCGTACTTGCTCTTCACGTCGATCTGGCGGGCGATGTAGGCGCACCGGTACGCCTTGCGCGGCGGCAGCCAGGTGGCCGCGTCGGAGTCGCTCTTCTGGTTGTTCAGCGGGCCGTCCACCGCCAGCAGGTTCAGCGGGTCGTTGGCGAACTCCTTGCGCTTGGTGGGCGACCACTGCTGCGCGCCCTTCTGCCAGGCGTCCGACAGCGGCACCAGGTGGTCGATCTGGACGGCCGTGCTGGTGTCCTGTCCGCGCTTGAACTTGATGGTCTTGCCGCTGTAGGGGTCGTCCAGGGTGCCGGTGAGGACGATGCAGTCGTGGGTGCCCGACTTGAACGTCTCGTCCTTCAGGTCGCGCTTGAGGATGTCGTTGCGGGTGTCGCAGCCGTTGTGGTCGACGTCGGCCCAGGCGGGGCCGAACTCGTCGCGGTCGAAGCCGGTGCGCGGGGCTCGGCCCTTGACCTTGAGCTTGTCCAGCTTCTTGCGGGCGTCCGAGACCGACGCGGAGTCCGGTTTGGCCGGGTCCGGGCCGCCCGACTGCGCCTCCAGGCCGCTGCAGCCGGCCAGCATCGTCACCATGGCCAGACCGGCCGTGAACGCCCGTGTGCGCACGTGATCCCCCAGACTTCGGTTTTCGTAAAGTCTAGGTATAGCAAGTACCCCTAAATGGTCTTATAACGCTAAAAGGGCGTCCAAGAGCCACTCTGCCAGGTACGCGGTGAACGACGACCTGACGTGGATCCGGTACTCGCCGGGGGCCCGCCGTTCCAGGATCACCGAGGCCCGGCCCAGCAGCGTCTGCGCGTGCCCGGGGAACACGTCGGGATGCAGGTCCACGGGACAGCCGGTGATCAGGACGTCCTCCGCCGCCGGCCCGGACAGCTCCAGGACCGTCCGCTGCCCCGAGACGTCCACCCAGCCGGGCCCCGGCGCGGCGTCCCCGGTCACCAGCCACCACGACGGGCCGAGCCGCAGCCCCACGCCGGGATCGGCGCCCCTGACCTCCCACATCGGCTCGAACGGCAGCTCGCGCAGCCGCACCGACGGCCCGCTCGCCGCCGCGAACCGGTCGGCGAACGCCGCCGCCGGGCTCTCCCGCGCCGGAACGCCCCCGGGTGCCGCGGGCGCGTCCTCCTCCAGGGGGTCGCCGTCGCGGCGGGTGTTGCCCGGGTCGTACAGGACCGGCTCGACGACCGTCACGCCGGTGGCCGCCGTCCCCGACACCGCCGTGAGCCGGTCCCCGGGCACGACGTCCCTGACCATGGCCAGGCCGAACGTCCGGCCGAGCGCCGCACTGGCGTAGCCGGAGGTGACGTGCCCCAGCATGGGCGCACCCGGGCCGCCCCTGACGAGCTGGGCGCCCTCCTCGATCGGCGTCGCGGGGTCGTCGGCGAGCAGGCCGACCAGGCGTTTGCGGCCCTCGCGGGCGGTGTCGGGGCGGGCGTGCGAGCGTTTGCCCACGAAGTCGGGCTTGCGCGCGGAGACGATCCACGACATGCCGAGGTCGTGCGGCGTGACCGTGCCGTCGGTCTCCTGGCCGACGATGGCGAACCCCTTCTCGGCCCGCAGCACGTGCATCGCCTCGGTCCCGTACGGCACCGCGCCCAGTTCCAGCACGGCCGCCCACAACGCCCTGCCGTACGGCCAGGGCACGTTGACCTCGTAGGCCAGCTCGCCGGAGAAGCTGATCCGGAACACCCGGCCGGGCACGCCGAGCACGTCCGTCTCGGCGTACCGCATGAAGGGCAGGCCGAGCGCGCCGGGCGCGACGGCGGCGATCACCCGCCGTGCCTTGGGACCGGCCACGGCGACCGTCGCCCAGTGGTCGGTCACCGAGGTGAAGGAGACGTCGAGCTGCGGCCACTCGGTCTGCCGCCACTCCTCCAGCCAGTCGAGCACCGCGGCGGCGTTGCCGGTGGTCGTGGTCATCAGGTAGTGGTCGTCGGCGAGCCTGGTCGTGGTGCCGTCGTCGAACACCATGCCGTCGGCCCGGCACATGAGCCCGTAGCGGCAGGCGCCGACGGCGAGCGTGGAGTACAGGTTGGTGTAGATCCGGTCCAGGAACGCGCCCGCGTCCGCGCCCCGGACGTCGATCTTGCCCAGGGTGGAGGCGTCCATGGCGGCGACGGAGGTGCGGGCGGCCCGGCACTCGCGCGCCACGGCGGCCTCCATGGTCTCGCCGTCCAGCGGGAAGTAGCGGGGGCGTTTCCACTGGCCGACGTCCTCGAACACCGCGCCCGCCGCGACGTGCGCGGCGTGCATGGCGGTGGTCCTGACCGGGTCGGAGAGCGCGCCGCGGTCGCGCCCGGCCAGCGTCGCGAACGACACCGGCGTGTACGGCGGCCGGAACGTGGTCGTGCCCACCTGCCCCGGCGCGGTCCCGAGCAGCGCCGACATCACGCCCACGACGACCGTCCCCGACGTCTTGCCCTGGTCGGCGCCGGTGCCCGCGGTGGTGTAGCGCTTGACGTGCTCGACCGAGCGCATCCCGGCGCCGGTCGCCCTGGCCAGGTCGGTCACGGTCACGTCGCGGTGCAGGTCGGCGAAGGCGGGCTCGTCGCCGTCCCCCTCGACCAGCCACAACGCCGCGGGTGGCCGCGGGGGGCGCTCGTCGCAGTCGGGCACGCGGAGTTCGCGGGCGGCGGATCCGGCGGCCTCCCGGCCGGCGGCGTGGCCGTCGGCGATGGCCTCGCGGGTGCCGTACCGGCCGCGGCAGGCGCCTGCGGAGCGTTCGGCCTGCGCCGAGACGTCCGGGACGAACGCCTGCACTCCCTCGTCGAAGCGCACCCGTCCCTGCGACTGGCTGAACAGGTGCACGGCGGGGTTCCAGCCGCCCGCCACGGCCAGCAGGTCGGCCTCGATGTGCCGCTCCCCCACCCGCACGCCGGTCAGCACGCCGTCCGCGCCGGCCGTGGTGCCGGTGATCACCTGCCCTGCCAGGGCGTCGGGGGTGAGTCCTGCGGGGCGCGGATCGACGATCGCGGCGATCTCCACGCCTGCCGCGCGCAGGTCCGCGGCGGCCTCGTAGCCTGAGTCGGCGCAGGCCAGGACGACCGCGCGGCGGCCCGGGAGCACGCCGTACCGGTTGGCGTAGGCGCGGGCGGCCGAGGCCAGCATGACGCCGGGCCGGTCGTTGCCGGGGAAGGCGAGCGAACGCTCGTGGGCGCCGGTCGCCAGGATGACCCGGCGGGCCCTGATGTGCCACAGCCGCTCGCCGCGCGCCCGCCGCTCGACGGCCACCACGTAGTTGTGGTCGTGGTAGCCGACGGCCGTGGTCCTGGTGAGCACCCGCACGCCGGACAGGTCGAGCGAGTCCACCCAGTCGAGCGCGGGCGCCCCGTCGAGCAGCACCCGGCTGTTCAGCAGGTCGCCGCCGAGGCGGGGCTGGTCGTCGAGCAGGATCACCCGGGCCGCGCGCGCCGCGGCGGCCGCCGCCAGCCCGGCCGGGCCGCCGCCGACCACCAGCACGTCGCAGTGCAGGTAGCCCTTGTCGCAGCGCCGGTCGTCGGCCGCGTCGAGGTCCACCCGGCCCTTGCCGCGCAGGCTCCACGCCTCCAGCCCCTCGTACAGCTCCACCGTCGTGGCCGCCAGCATCGGGTCGGCGCCCACGCGGACCAGGGCGTTCGGCTCCTCGGGGCCGGCCGAGAAGACGCCGCGCGGGCGGCCGGACTCCACGCCCCGGCCCACCACCCGCACCCCGTTGCGCAGCAGCGCGGCGGCCAGCGTGTCGCCCGGCTCCCCCTGGAGGGGACGGCCGTCGAAGGTGAACCTCATGGCGCCTTCCTGATCTCGTGCGTGACCGTGTGCCGTTCGACGGTGAACCAGGTCCGGCAGCCGTGCGTGTGGAACCAGCGTTCGCGGAACCAGCCCTTGGGGTTGTCGCGCAGGAATACGTAGGCGGCCCACTCCTGGTCGGACAGCTCGCCGGGGGCCTGTGGGTAGGGGATCCCGGCCTGGCCGCCGTAGTGGAACTCGGTCTCGTCGCGGGGGCCGCAGTGGGGGCAGTCGAGCAGCAGCATCAGTGGGCCACCGCCGCCGCGCCGTGCTCGTCCACGAGCGCGCCCGTGGTGAACCGCTCCAGCGCGAACGGCTCGGCCAGCGGGTGCGGCCGGCCGTTGGCGATCGTGTCGGCGTACACCCAGCCGGAGCCGGGGGTCGCCTTGAAGCCGCCGGTGCCCCACCCGGCGTTGACGTAGAGGCCGTCCACGGGGGTGGCGCCGATGATCGGGGAGGCGTCCGGCGAGACGTCCACGATCCCGGCCCACGTCCGCAGCACGCGGACCCGGCTGAACAGCGGGAACAGCTCCAGGGCCGCCGCCATCTGCGCCTCGATCACGTGGCACCCGCCGCGCTGTCCGTAGGAGTTGTACGCGTCGATGCCCGCCCCCATGACCAGCTCGCCCTTGTGCGCCTGGCTGACGTACACGTGGACGGCGTTGGACATGACGACGCAGTCGAGCACCGGCTCCAGCAGCTCCGACACCAGCGCCTGGAGCGGGTGCGACTGCAGCGGCAGCCGGATCCCCGCCCGTTCGGCCAGGACCGAGGTGTGCCCGGCCGAGGCGAGCGCCACCGTGCCCGCCGCGATGGGCCCGCGCGAGGTGCGCACGCCGGTCACCCGGTTGCCGGTGATCTCGAACCCGGTCACCTCGCAGCCCTGGATCAGGTCCACGCCGTACGCGTCGCCCTGGCGGGCCAACGCCCAGGCGACGTGGTCGTGCTTGGCGATGCCGCCGCGCCGCTGCAAGGTGGCCCCCAGGACGGGGTAGCGGGCCCGGCCGGAGACGTTGACGATCGGGCAGAACTTCCTGACCTCGTCGGCGTCCAGCCATTCGGCGTCCACGCCGTTGAGCCGGTTGGCGTTGACCCGCCGCCTGCCCTCGCGCACGTCGTGCAGGTTGTGCGCCAGGTTGAGCACGCCGCGCTGGCTGAACTGCAGGTCGTAGTCCAGTTCCGCGCTCAGGCCCTCCCACAGCTTCAGCGAGTGCTCGTAGAGGGCGGCGCTCTCGTCCCACAGGTAGTTGGAGCGGATGATGGTGGTGTTGCGGGCCATGTTGCCGCCGGCCAGCCAGCCCTTCTCCAGGACGGCGACGTTCGTCAGGCCGTGGTTCCTGGCCAGGTAGTAGGCGGTGGCCAGGCCGTGCCCGCCACCGCCCACGACGACCACGTCGTAGGAGGGCCGCGGATCGGGGTTGCGCCAGAGGAAGCCGGGGTGGGTCAACGTCTGATCTTCTCCATCCGGGGGTCGAACAGCGGCTCGGCGGCGACCTCCGCGGGCACGCGGCGGCCGAAGTACAAGATGTCCACCCGCGTCCCCGGTCCGGCCAGCTCGGCCGGCAGCCAGGCGTAGGCGATCGGACGGCCGATGGTGTGCCCGTACGCGGCGCTGGTGACGTACCCGGCGACGCGGCCGGCGTGCCAGACCGGTTCCTTGCCCATGACCACCTCGGCGCTGAGCAGCGGCACGAGCCTGCGCGACGGTTCGGCGCGCAGCGCGTCGCGGCCGTGGAAGTCCTTGTCCTCCTTGACCGCGAAGCCCAGCCCGGCCTCGTACGGGTCGTGCTCGGTGGTCATGTCCACGCCCCAGAGCCGGTACCCCTTCTCCAGCCGGAGGCTGTTGAACGCGGCCCGCCCGCCCGCGACCGGCGTCCCGGCGGACCGCAGCGTGTCCCACAGCTTGAGTCCCATGTCGGCGCCGGTGTAGAGCTCCCACCCCAGTTCGCCCACGTACGAGACGCGCATCGCGAGCACCGGCACCTGCCCGACGTACCCGGACCGGCAGGTGAAGTAGCGGAAGCCCTCGTTGGACAGGTCCATGTCCGTGAGCCCCTGCACCAGCTCCCTGGCCTGCGGCCCCCACACGCCGACGCAGCAGGTGCCGGGCGTGATGTCCCTGATGTGCACCCCGCGGGGGGCGTGCCGGGTCAGCCAGTCGAGGTCGAGGTTGCCGTTCGCGCCGAGCTGGAACCTGTCCTCGGCCAGCCGCGCCGCCGTGAGGTCGGAGCGGATGCCGCCGCCGGCGTCCAGCAGCAGGGTGTAGGTGACCGTGCCGGGCTTCTTGTCCACGTTGTTGGTGGTCATGTGCTGGAGGAAGGCCGCCGCGCCCGGACCGCTGACCTCGATGCGCTTGAGCGAGGTCATGTCGTAGAGCGCGACCCGCTCGCGGGTGGCCCACGCCTCGGCGGCCGCGATGGGCGACCAGTGGCGACCGGCCCACGCGTCCCGCCGGTCGGCGCCGATCCGCGGCTCTTCGAGTCCGGCGAGCAGCGGCTCGTTCGCCTCGAACCAGTGCGGCCGCTCCCATCCGGCCGACTCCAGGAAGTACGCGCCCAGCTCCACCTGACGCGGATGGAACGGGCTGGTCCGCATCGGCCGCGGCGACTCCATGGGCTGCAACGGGTGGATGACGTCGTAGACCTCGACGAAGCTCTGCCTGCCGCGCTCCTCGACGTAGGCGGGCGACAGCTGCGCCTGCTCGAACCTGGCCGGCTCGCACTCGTGCAGGTCCACCTGCGACCGGCCGGTCACCAGCAGCTCGGCGACCGCCCTGGCCACCCCGGCCGAGTGCGTCACCCAGACGGCCTCGGCCAGCCAGAACCCGTCCAGGTGCGGCGCCTCGCCGATCAGCGGGAAGCCGTCGGCGGTGAAGGAGAAGACGCCGTTGATGCCGTCCTCGTACTTGGACCCGGCCAGGGCGGGCAGCAGCTCGGCGGCGTCGCACCAGGCGGGTTCGAAGTCCTCCTCGGTGAACGCCTGGACCGAGGGCATGGTGGTGCCCTTGGGGCCGATCTCGTGCTGGGCGACCGGCATGGGGCGGTGGGCGTAGGAGCCGATGCCGATGCGGTCGCCGTGCTGCCGGGCGTACAGGTCGCGGTCCTGGTGGCGCAGGATGGGGCCCTCGGGCTGCGGGGGCAGGGGGGCGGACTTCGCGTACTGGTGGGCCAGCGGCAGCAGCGGCACGGTCAGCCCGGCCATCTCCCCGATCGACGGGCCCCAGAATCCGGCCGCGCACACGACCACGTCGGCCGGGATCGTCCGGTACTCCCCCGCGGCCAGGCAGGAGACGCCGGTGACCCGGCCGCCCTGCTGCTCGACGCCGGTCACGGTGTGCCCGCCGAGGAAGCGCGCCCCGCGTTCGGTGGCCCGCGCCGCCTGCGTCTCGCCGCAGGCCACGGCGGCGGCCAGGCCGTCGCTCGGCACGTGGAAGCCGCCCAGCACCCGGTCGCGGTCCAGCATCGGCCACAGCTCGGCGCACTGCGCGGCGTCCAGCAGGCGCCCTTCGACGCCCCACGACTGCGCCCAGCCGAGCTTGCGGTGCAGGTCGGTCCAGCGCTCGGGGGTGGTGGCCACCTCAAGGCCGCCGACCTGCCGGAAGCAGTGCGCGCCGAGCGCGGTGTACTTGCGCACGGTGTAGGCGGCGAACTCGGTCATGGTCTTGGACGGGTTCGTCTGGAAGACCAGGCCGGGGGCGTGCGAGCTGGAGCCGCCCGCGGCGAAGAGCGGGCCCTGCTCCACGACGGTGACGTCGCTCCAGCCGCGTTCGGTGAGCTCGTCGGCCACCGCGCACCCCACGATCCCGGCTCCGATGATCACCACGCGCGGCCGACCCATCACGCCTCCGGTTGTTCCTTAATACGCAACACGCACCGGACTACGCAACGAACATAAGGCCCTGGCTCCCCGCGGACAAGAGCTAGCCGAGCGGCGAGGTGTCCCGTCCCAGGTACGTCACCGGCCCGGCGTCGGCCACCGCCAGCTCCGCGAAGCCGAGCCGGTCGTAGAAGGCCCGCGCGGGCGCGTTCGTGCTGACCATCCCCAGATGCAGCCGCGGCACCCCGGCGGCGCGCAGGCCGTCGACGAAGGCGCTCATGAGCCGGCGTCCCCAGCCCTTGCCCTGCCAGTCGGGCAGCAGGTCGATGTGCAGGTGGGCGGGGTGGCCGGCCAGCTCGGGCACCAGCATGCGCTCGGGCCGGTGGTGCAGGGCGAGCATCACGTCGTCCGCCGTGACCGGCGGGTCGGTGGGAAGGGGGCAGCGCGCCGCGGACGCCGGGATCCACTCCTCGCGGTAGCGGCGGACGAACGCCGCCGTGTCCGCGGTGCCCACGACGTAGCCGACGGCCTGACCCGTGCCGTCGTCCACGACGTGGGCGTGCTCGGGCTCCAGGGTGACGTATGGGGCGGCGAAGATGTCGCCCGTGAGCAGGTCGGAGGCGTACTGCCCGCGGGCGTCGCCACCGGCGTCGGCCGTGCGCACGCAGATGTCGTAGACGGCGGCCAGATCGGCCGGACGGTAGGAACGTACGAAGGGGGCGGTCATTCCCGACAACGTACTAGAAGGACCGTCTAGGTGATCAGGATGCCGCCGTCCACCGGCAGCGTGACACCGGTGACGTACGACGAGGCGTCGGAGGCCAGGAAGACCGCCGCCGCCACCAACTCGGCCGGGTCGCCGGGCCGTTTCATCGGCACCCGCAGCTCCAGCATGCGTTCCAGGTAGCCGGGCGGGTACTGCTCGGTCATCTCCGAGGCGAAGAACCCCGGCTCCAGGCAGTTGACCCGGATGCCGCGCCGGGCCGTCCACTGCTGGGCCAGGTCGCGGGTGAGCCCGGCCACGGCCGCCTTCGACGCGCTGTAGGCGGCCTGCGGCAGCCCGGCGGTGGTCGCGCCGAGGATGCTGCCGATGTTCACGATCGACGAGCCCGGCCGCATCACCCGCGCGCACGCCTGCGCCATCCAGTACGTGCCGTGCAGGTTGATCTCCACCACCCGGCGGAACTCCTCGGGCCGCTCGCGCAGCGCGGGCACGGCGGTGCCGACCCCCGCGTTGTTGATCAGCACGTCGACCGCCCCGAACTCGGCCACGGCCGCGGCGACCAGCGCGTCGCACTCCTCCGGCGCCGCCACGTCGGTCGGGACCGGGAGGCAGCGGCGCCCGGTCTCCTCGACCAGGCGCCCGGTCTCCGCCAGCCGGTCCGCGCGCCGGGCGCCGATCACGACGTCGGCGCCGGCCTCGGCCAGCCCGCGGGCGAAGGCCACGCCCAGCCCCGACGACGCGCCCGTGACGATGGCGACCTTGCCGTCGAGGCTGAAGCGCTCCAGCACGTCAGAGCCCGTATTCCTTGACGATGCGCTCGTGCCGCTCGACCTCGACGTCGATCTCGCGGGCCAGGTCGAGCCAGGCCAGCGGGTGCACCCAGCGCTCGGTGGCGTCGTCGAGCAGGGCGTCGACCTCGGCGGCCGACACGTCCGGCGGCACCGCGACCCAGCCGAACACGCCCGGCAGCGACTCGCCGCTGGTCGGGTGGGTGACGGTGTAGTTCTCGTCGCTGTAGACCCACATCGGCCAGCCGCGCTCGGCCATGACCTCGGTGAACTCCGCCCAGTCCTCCTCGCTCGGCGCGGCGCCGTCGAAGAAGTAGCTGGTGTAACCGCCGGGACGCAGGATGCGCACGGCCGCGAACGGCGGCACGAAGTTCTGCTGCTCCTGCGGGTCTTCCGGGACGGGCTCCAGCAGCTGCGGGTCGAACACGACCAGGTCGCCGGCGTTGTAGTCCATGCCGCGCGGCTGCGGCAGCGCCAGCCGGGCGGTGGCCGGGCCGGTGCGGATGGACAACACCTGGCGCTGGCCGCCGTCGGGGGCCGGGAGGATGAGCCGGATCAGGCCCATTTCCTCCTCGATCGGGCCCTGCTTGGACTTGATCGGCATGCCGATCTTGGCCGCGCCCTTGCGCACGGTGTCCCAGTCTTCAGCCGAGGTGGCCATGACGACCATGCGCCAGACGTCCTCGTCGGTCAGCTCGTCGAGCACCTCGGCCAGGACGCCGGCGGCCCTGTCGTTGTGGTCGAGCTGCTGGGCGGCGCCGGACAGCAGGCGCCTGGCCTCGATGCCGGCCCCGGCCGCGACCGCGTGCTCGGCGGCGTCGAGCGTCTCCGGCCAGCGCTCGCGGGCGCTGTGGAGCCTGGCCAGCGCGAGGTACTGGGCGGCGTGCGGCAGCAGCGCGGCCATCTGCTCCAGGCGCTCGTCCTGGCGGGCCTCGATGAGCAGGGTGGTCAGGTAGGCGATGTCGTCGGGGTCGGCCGAGGCGATGTCGCCGGAGTCGACCAGCAGCTTCCAGTAGATGTCGGCGCCCGCCGCGGGGAAGCCGAGGAAGCCGAGCGTGGTGGTGTGGCGGCGGGTGGCCTCCAGGTCCTGCCCGGACAGCGGCGCGAGCCAGCCCACCCACTTCTCGGGGTCGGCGTTGAAGCCGTCGGCGGCGTCGAACAGGCCGACCCGCTCGGTCAGGGGCCCGGGGGCCGCGGGCTCGGAGGTGGCGTCGGCGGCGGCCCGCAGCGCGGCGACGCGCTCGGTCAGGTCGCCGGTCTCGCCGCGCAGCTCCGCCGCGCCGGACTCGGCCAGGTCGGCCAGCAGGCGGGCCTGCCACACGCCGTTCCTGGCCAGGGCCAGCTCGCCCGCGACCAGCGCGAGCTCGACGCGGGCGCGGTAGCCGCCCATCATGCCGAAGTAGTCGATCCACTGGCGCAGCACCCGGCCGAGCTGCCAGGTGTTGGTGATCTGGGAGGAACCGGCCAGCTTGGCGACCGCGCGCGACCACTCGACGAAGACCCGCGGGTGCTCGCCGACCACGTCGAGGTCGGGCAGCGCGTCGACGGCCTCGGCCGTGCGGCCGAGCTCGGCCAGGATGAGCGCGCGGCGCACGCCCTCGCGGTGGGCCTTGGCGGGCGGGTCGTCGGGGGCGAAGTCGGCGGCGGCCTGCAGGGCGGCCAGCGCGTCGTCGGCCCGGCCGGCGGCCAGCAGGGCGCGGGCGCCCTCGGCGCCGAGCTCCCAGCTCGCCTCGCGACCGGCCGTGCGCAGCCGCTCGACCGCGGACTCGGCGTAGGCGACGGCCTCGCCGGCCTTGCCTGCGTCGACGAGCGCCGCGACGTACTGGGTGACCAGGCCGCTGAAGGCGGGCCGCTCCGGGCTGGTGCCCTCCAGGAAGGCGCCCACCGTCTCCAGGCGGTCACCGGCGTAGCCGGGGCCGTCGGTGTTGGCCCACACGACGGCCATCGCCTCGACGGCGGCCGGGGTGGCCGGGCAGTCGCGCACGTCTTCGCGCTGGGCGAACGTGAGCAGCTGCCGCGCGTCGTCGATGGCCACCGCGCCCTGGGCCCGGTCGCCGATGCGGCCCATGAGGTGCCAGTAGCGGGCGTAGAACTCCAGCCAGGGCAGCTCCAGCGTCTCGGCCTGCTGGGCGATGGCCGGGGCCATCACGTCGAGCTGCGGATACCGGCCCTCGTAGGCCTGTGCGGGAAGGTCTCCCAGCGCCATGGCGAGGCCAACGTTGCCCGCCTCGGAAAGCTGCTGCTGGGTTTCGCCGACCCAGGCCCAGATGTCCACGTCCATGGGCAGTCAGTCTGCCAGGTCAACGAGCGTGCCCAAAACGCAGAAGCTCGATCAGCTCGTCCGATTCGTTGTCGCGCAGGACCGAGAAGACCGGGGCCATCAGGTCGTCGGTGGTCTCCTCGACCTGGGCCCGCCGCGCCACGACGTCGGGGCCGGGGGTGGCGTAGGGCTCGGGCCAGGTGAAGAACCTGGCGATCGTCACGCCGTCGGCGTAGCCGAAGGGGGTGGTGTCGTGGACGGCGGCGAGCGTGGCCTCCAGGGGGTGCAGGCCGGCCGCGAGCACGGCGTTGGCATGCAGGCCCCCGCGCAGCTCGCGCACGACGTGCATGAGCTGGACGGCGCGCGCGGGCGGGTCGTCCGGCAGCGGCACCGCCCGCCAGCCGGCGAACAGCGGCGCGCCCACCGGCGAGGCCTGCGCGACGACCGGTTCGAGCAGCTCGGCGATCCGGGCGCAGCCGTCGTGACCGCCGAGCTTGCGCCGGCCCCACTGCCTGCACGCCTCGGTGTAGAGCTCGACGGCCTGCTCGACGGGCATCTTCCTGCCGCCGTTCCAGCTCTCCTCGACGTGGGCGGCGGGGAAGAAGACCGCCACCGAGGTGACCACGTCGGCGTGGCACTCGCCGAGCACCCCGCAGCGCCCGCGGAAGTACAGCTCGCGCGGGCCGAGCCCGTGCTGCTCGCAGACGGCCTTGGCCTCGCGGGAGACCATGAAGCCGCCGCCGTACTGGCCGATCGGCGCCTTGACCTGGACCGCCGTGGTACGCGGGTCCGCCATCCTCAACCCCTCCTCGGTTCGGAAAGTGGACCCAGCATCCCTCAGGAGAACATCATTCTGCAAGCATCAGCTCGCCGCTCGCCAGAATCACCGCCGGGCCGGACAGGTAGCTCGTGTCCTCGTCGAGGATGACGGTCAGCGAGCCGCCGGTGACCTCGACGGTCCAGGTGCCGGTGGTGTCGCCGGACATGTGCGCGGCCGCCACGGCGGTCGCCACGGCGCCGGTGCCGCAGGACCGCGTCTCGCCCGAGCCGCGCTCGTAGACCCGCATCACCACGCGGCTGACGCCGACCGGGTTGAACAGCTCGATGTTGACGCCCGCCGGGAACACCCCGGTGTCGAAGCCGGGCTGGTGGCTGAGGTCGAGCTGGACGACCGGGTCGCCGATCGCGCAGGCCAGGTGGGGGTTGCCCATGTCGACGTGGAGACCGGTGTATTCGTGTCCGCCGACGCCCGCCATGCTCTCGCCCAGCACGGCCGGCTTGCCCATGTCGACCGTGATGTCGCCGTTGGGCTCGACCCGGACCCGGCGCGGGCCGCCCCTGGTGGCCAGGCAGAACTCCGTCCCCTCCACCAACCCCGCGTCCACCAGGTAGCGGGCGAAGACGCGTACGCCGTTGCCGCACATCTCCGCGACGCTGCCGTCGGCGTTGCGATAGTCCATGAACCAGTCGGCCACCGCGGCCTGCTCGGCCACCTCGGCGTGCTGCTTGGTCCTGGCGACCCGGAGCACGCCGTCGGCGCCGATCCCGGCCCGCCGGTCACAGATCTTGGCCACGAGCGCGGCCGTCACTTCCACGCCGTCGTCGGGATCGGGCAGGATGACGAAATCGTTCTCGGTGCCGTGCCCCTTGAGAAACCGCATTGCCTGAGTTTATGCCGCACCCGGGTCGGCGATGTGCGCCAGGGATCGTTCAAGCAGGTCGGGGGCGTCGTACGGGAGCCAGCGCACCCGCGGGTCGCGGCGGAACCACGACTCCTGGCGGCGGGCGAAGCGCCTGGTGGCCCTGACCGTCTCGGCGAACGCCTGCTCCTCGGTCCACTCCCCCTCCAGGAACCGGATGACCTGGGCGTAACCGAGCGCGCGGCCCGCCGTGCGCCCCTCGGCCAGGCCCTGCCCGAGCAGCGCGCGGACCTCCTCGACCAGGCCCGCCGCCCACATGCGCTCGACCCGCAGCTCGATGCGCTCGTCGAGCACGGGCCGCGGCACCTCCAGGCCGAGCTGCACGCTGGGATAGACGGCGTCGTAGGACGGCATGGTGGCCGAGAACGGCCGGCCGGAGTGCTCGATCACCTCCAGCGCGCGCACGATGCGGCGGCCGTTGCTCGGCAGGATCGCCTCGGCGGCGGGCGGGTCGAGCTCGCGCAGCCGCTCGTACAGGGGGGCCGGGCCGCGCTCGGCCAGCTCCGCCTCCAGCCGGGCCCTGATCACCGGGTCGGTGCCGGGGAACTCCAGGTCGTCGAGGGCCGCCCGGACGTAGAGGCCGCTGCCGCCCACCAGCACCGGGACGTCGATCTTCGCGAACAGCTCCCTGGCCAGCCGCTGGTACTCGGCGACGCTGGCCGTGACCGTGACGTCCCAGATGTCCAGCAGATGGTGCGGGACGCCGCGCTGCTCGGCGGGGGTGAGCTTGGCCGTGCCGATGTCCATGCCGCGGTAGAGCTGCATGGAGTCGGCGTTGACGCACTCGCCCCCGAGCCGGAGCGCGAGGTCGACGGCGAGATCGGACTTCCCGGCCGCCGTGGGGCCCACGACGGCGATGACTGGCTGCTGGCGCACACCGACCAGTGTGTCAACTGTCCGGGTGTGGACGGACCACCTACAGGTCGAGGAGCGTCGGCTGGAGGTATCCCTCGTGGGTCAGCAGCCAGCGCTTGGTCTCCACCCCCACGCCGCCGCTGAACCCGCCCAGCCCGTTGCCCGCGACCACCCGGTGGCAGGGCACGATGATGGGGATCGGGTTGGAGCCCATGATCGAGCCGATGCCGCGGGCGGGCACGCTCGACCCGGCGCGCCGGGCCAGCTCGCCGTAGGTGACGGCGGTGCCGTACGGCACGCGGTGCAGGGCCTGGAGCACCTGCAGCCGGGAGCCGGTCATCAGCCGCCAGTCCACGGGGGTGCTGAACGTGCGCAGCTCGCCGGCGAAATAAGCGTTCAGCTCGGCGACCGCGCAGGCCGTACGATCCGCATCATGAACCTCAGCCAGGCCGAGCCGACCGGCCAGTCCGGCGGGCGACCCCCATCCCGAGGCGACCAGCCCGCGCTCGGTGACGGCCAGGACGAACGGGCCGACCGGCGTCGGCACCTCGGCGAACGCGACCGTGGACAGCGTGGACTGCGTGGTCATCATGTCCTCACGTGAACTCGTGGTGCTGGGCACCTCCAGCGCGGTGCCCACCCGACACCGTAACCACAACGGGTACCTTCTGCGCTGGGACGGGCAAGGCTACCTTTTCGACCCGGGCGAGGGCACGCAGCGGCAGATGCTGCACGCCGGGCTGAGCGCGAACGACGTCCACTGGCTGTGCGTGACCCACTTCCACGGCGACCACTGCCTGGGCGTGCCCGGTGTCGTGCAGCGCATCGCCCGCGACCGGGTGCGCCATCCGGTGCGCGCGGTCTTCCCCGCCGCCGGCGAGACGTACTGGCGCAGGCTGCGGCACGCGGCCGCGTTCGCCGACACGAAGGTGATCGAGGAGCATCCGGTCTCCGGCGCGCTGGCCGGGGTGGGGCCGCTGATCGCCCGCCGCCTGTCCCACCCCGTCGAGTCGTACGGCTACCGCGTCCAGGAGCCGCCCGGCCGCCGCATGCTTCCCGACCGGCTGGCCCGCCACGGCATCCGCGGCCCGGAGGTCGGCGAGCTCCAGCGCACCGGCTCGGTCCGGGGCGTCACGCTCGCCGAGTGCAGCGAGCCCAGGCCGGGGCAGAGCGCCGCGTTCGTCATGGACACCCGCCTGTGCGACGCCGTGTTCGAGCTGGCCTTCGGGGCCGACCTGCTGGTGATCGAGTCGACGTTCCTGTCCGCCGAGAGCGCGCTGGCCAAGGAGTACGGGCACCTGACGGCGTTCGAGGCGGGCGTGGTGGCGGCCGACGCGGGGGTGCGCAGGCTGGTGCTCACGCACTTCTCCGAGCGGTACGGGTTCGCCGAGGAGCCGGCGTTCGTGGCGGAGGTACGCCGCAGCTACGACGGCGAAGTGATCACCGCCCGCGACCTGATGCGCATCCCCGTCCCCCGCCGCCCCCAGGCCTGACGCGCCTTCCGGCGCCGCCTCGTCAGCGCCACACGCCCGTGAAGTAGCCGACGCCGTAGGGCGACGACCGCATGAGCAGCGTGCCGGTCAGCGGCGTCCCCTCGGCGGCGCCGGCCAGCACCTGGAGGGCCGCGCGGCCGGTCACCCACAGCCGGTCGGCCTCGACGGGGTCGAGCGCGGCCAGCGCCGCCGCGTCGGCCCTGCCGACCGCCTCGGCGATCAGGTCGTCGTACGGCCCGGCCGCCTCGTCGAACCGGCCGGGGGCCCGCGGGGTCAGGCAGGCCGAGCCGTCGGCCATGACCAGCAGCGCGACCCGCCCGAGCGCGGCCAGGCCGGCACCGATCGCCCGGCACTCGGCCGGAGCGGCATCGAAGGCGACCGCCTGCCCGGGAACCCCGTCGGCGTCGGTGGCGGGGGGCTGTTCGGGGTCGTTCAGGAGGCGGCGGCCGACGGTCAGGGACAGCGGCAGCACGGGCCGGCCCTCGCCCACCGCGAGGTCGAAGCCCCAGGGCCGCAGGGTGCCCGCCGCGGCGCCGTCGTAGGAGCGGGTCGCCTCCGCGCCGCCCACCACGACCAGCACGTCGGGACGGGCGGCCCGGAGCGCGGCGACCGCGGTACGGCAGGCCGCGCGCAGCTCGGGCAGCCCGGTCACGATCAGCGGGGTTTGCGGGCAGACGGCCGCGGCGACAAGCACGAGCGCAAGCGTACGCGCCACCCGCCCCAAACCGGCGGTCAGGTCGTGTAGGGGTCGTGGCCTTGTGCGATGGCGGCGAGCAGGCCCTGGGTGTAGGCGTGGGCCGCCTGGTGGAGGCCGCCGCCGAAGCTGATCCTGGCCACCCCCAGCTCCGCCAGCCGCGCGTACGACGGCGCCTTCGGCCGGAACAGGATGTTCACCGGCCCGCCCACCTCGGCGACGAGGGCCGCGATCTCGCCCTCGTCCGCCAGCGTGATCGGGTACACGCAGTCGGCCCCGGCCTCCAGGTAGCGCCGCCCGCGCGACACCGCCGCCACCCGGTCGCGCAGGCCCCGCACGTAGGTGTCGACCCGGGCGTTGATCACCAGGGCGTCGCCCGCGGCCGCCCGCATGCCGGCCAGGAAGTCCGCCTGCGCCCCGGCGTCGACCAGCTCGTCGGTGCGCGGGTCGGAGTCCTCCACGTTGCAGCCCACCGCCCCCGCCTCGGCCAGCCGCTCGGCCAGCTCGGCCGGCGCGAGCCCGTAACCGCGTTCGACGTCGGCGGTCACGGGCACGTCCACGGCCCTGGCGATGCGGGCGATGGCAGCCATCATCTCCCCGACCGGCGTCCTCTCGCCGTCGGCGTACCCCAGCACGCGGGAGACGGCCGCGCTGCCGGTGGCCACCACCGGGAACCCGGCCTCCTGGACCGCGCGCGCCGACGCGGCGTCCCAGACGTTGGGCAGGATCAGCGGGCTGCCGGGCACGTGCAGCCGTCGCAACGTGGCCGCTCTGTCAGTCGTCATGCCCGGCACCCTACGAGGACCGCCGGCTCTCCAGCAGATCCATTACCGGCCGGAAAGGGCGAGCCACTTGGGGGCGGTGTCTCAGCAGCCGCTCTTGGCGCACTGGCCGCTGAGCACCCCAGCGGGGCCGTCGGCGGGATTGTCGCCGTCCGGCTGCGGGGCCTTGGCGGACGGGGTGCCGGGCTTCTTGCCGGTGCCCGTCTGCGTCGTGCCGCCGGTGCCGCCGGTGCCGTCGGAACCGGTCGATCCCTTGTCGGCGGGGTCGGAGCCGCCGCCCGTGTCCGTGACGGCGTCGCCCATGGCGGAGTCGTCGGAGCCGTCGGTGGGCAGGCCGTCGTCGGGGGCGTCGGTGGTGGCGTCGCCCATGGTGGCGTCGTCGTCGGCCTCGAACACCTCGTCGCCGGCGCTCGTGGCCGGGGACGGGGACGGGCGGCCGGAGCCCTGCTCCTGCTGGGTGCTCTGGCCGGGCTTGGCCGCCAGCAGGTAGCCGGCGCCGCCCGCGGCGAGCACGCCCACGAGGGCGAACGCGGCGATGACGGCGGTCTTCCTGCTCTTGCCCGGGGGCCTCGGGGACGAGCCCGGCCCGGAGAGGATCTCCTGACGATCCGTCTCGGTCGGATCATGCATGGTGGTGCAGCTCCCTGCGGTCGTATCGGGGAAAGCTCGCCGGCTTCCGCGGGTGATGGACCACACTAGCCGCATCAGCGGAATGCTCGCACACCAATCACAAAGGAATCACGACTTGTCCCCCCAAAGATCTGTTTGCCCAGGTGGCCGTCCCCGGCTGGGCGCCGCGGCCGGGGCGGCCGGGGTACTCGTCACGGCCGGGCTAGGGATTTTCCTCGCATTCACCAGTTCTCCGGAATCGCGCCCGCAAATCCGCCGTGAATTCGATCAGGAAACACCGCTTATCCCAAGATCGTATTTTCCTTCGCGGATCGCGGGCTCGCCGGTGGCCGAGCCGTCCCCGGCGCCGCCCACCCCGTCGGCGGGCCCCTGGTCGCCCGGGCCCTGGTCGCCCCGCCCCTGGTCGCCGGGCTGGATGGAGGCCGTGCCGGCGCCCGACCGGCCCACGACGGCGGAGCCGGAGCCGGGCGAGCCCTCGAACTCTCCGGGAAAGGGCAGGCCGGTGAAGGGCGAGCTGTCGTCGCCGCTCGCTCCCAGAGCGCTTCCCACGCGTCCGCCGCTGGTCGCGCCGCCGCGTCCGTCCCGGCGGGCCGCCGTACGCCGTCCGGCTCCGCACGCGTCCCCGCAGGCGCCGCCCAGGGAACGGGTCGTCCCCGAGCCGGACCGTCAGGCGCCTCCCCCGCCGCCGCCTCCCTCCGTACGGGCCGGCGGCCCCGACCCGTGCGCCACGTTCGACGACTTCCGCCGGCAGCCGTGCTACAGCTTCCTCGACCGTCTCAGGCGCTGACCCACGCGCGACACCCCGCCGTCCCGAAGGAGCGGCGGGGTGTCGGAACGCGGTGGCTCAGTGGGCCGAGCAGGCTCCGGCGGCCGGGGCGGGAGCCGCCGGGCGGCCGACGGACGGCATGCCGAGCAGCACGCCGGGCCCCTTCGCCGGGGCGCCCTGGCGCGCCTCCCAGGCGTCGCCGGCCCGCGTGCGCCGCACCGCCCGGACCGCGCCGTCGGCGACCAGGTGGTGGGGGGCGGCGTAGGTGACCTCGACGGTGACCATGTCACCGGGCCTCGGGGTCTCCTCGCCCACCGCGAAGTGCACGAGCCGGTTGTCGGCGGCGCGGCCGGACAGGCGGCGCGTGGCGTCGTCCTTGCGGCCCTCGCCCTCGGCGACCAGCACCTCCAGCGTGCGGCCGACCTGCTTCTTGTTCTCCTCCCAGGAGATCTCCTCCTGCAGGGCCACCAGGCGCTCGTAACGCTCCTGGACGACCTCCTTCGGGATCTGGTCCTCCATGGTGGCCGCCGGGGTGCCCGGACGGATGGAGTACTGGAAGGTGAAGGCGTTGGCGAAGCGGCTCTGCCGGACGACGTCGAGGGTGGCCTGGAAGTCGTCCTCGGTCTCGCCGGGGAAGCCGACGATGATGTCGGTCGAGATGGCCGCGTCGGGCATGGCGGCCCGCACCCGCTCGATGATGCCGAGGTAGCGCTCGGCGCGGTAGGAGCGGCGCATGGCCTTCAGCACGCGGTCGGAGCCCGACTGCAACGGCATGTGCAACTGGTGCATGACGTTGGGCGTCTCGGCCATGGCGGCGATGACGTCGTCGGTGAAGGCGGCCGGGTGGGGCGAGGTGAAGCGCACCCGCTCCAGGCCCTCGACGTCGCCGCAGGCGCGCAGCAGCTTGCCGAAGGCCAACCGGTCGCCGAACTCGACGCCGTAGGTGTTGACGTTCTGGCCGAGCAGCGTCACCTCCAGGACGCCCTGGCCGACGAGCGTGCGCACCTCGGACAGGACGTCGCCGGGACGGCGGTCCTTCTCCTTGCCGCGCAGCGAGGGCACGATGCAGAACGTGCAGGTGTTGTTGCAGCCGACCGAGATCGCGACCCACGCCGCGTAGGCCGACTCGCGCTTGGTGGGCAGCGTGGAGGGGAAGACCTCCAGCGACTCCTTCAGCTCGACCTGCGCCTCGCCAGCCACCCGGGCCCGCTCCAGCAGCACCGGCAGGGATCCGATGTTGTGGGTGCCGAAGACGACGTCGACCCAGGGCGCCTTGCGGACGATCTCGCCCTGGTCCTTCTGGGCCAGGCAGCCGCCCACCGCGATCTGCATGCGCGGGTTGTCCATCTTGGCCGGCCGCAGGTGGCCGAGGTTTCCGTAGAGGCGGTTGTCGGCGTTCTCCCGCACGGCGCACGTGTTGAACACGACGACGTCGGCCGTCCGGCCGTCGGGGGCCGGCACGTAGCCGGCGTCTTCCAGCAGGCCGGAAAGGCGCTCGGAGTCGTGCACGTTCATCTGGCACCCGTATGTGCGCACTTCGTACGTGCGGGCGCTCTCCTGGGTCACAGTCATGGCAGCTTCAAGGGTAGTCGTTGTCCGGCTCGCGGCAGCCGCCCCCGTCTAAAACACCAGCTTGACGGCTCGATGTGACCGGATCGGTACCACCTGGTTAGTGACCAGCGTCTTAATGACCTCTACCGTTTTGGTCCATGACGGAGAACGGCGACGCCACTCCACTCGTTCAGTTGGAGGGCGTCAACAAGCGCTTCGGGGCGTTGCACGTCCTGAAGGACATCAACTTGACCGTCTCTCGTGGCGAGGTTCTGGTGGTCATCGGGCCTTCGGGCGGTGGAAAGTCCACGCTGTGCCGGACGATCAACCGCCTGGAGACGATCGACGACGGCAGGATCGTGTTCGACGGCCAGGTGCTGCCCGAGGAGGGCAGGGGGCTGGCCAGGCTGCGGTCCGAGGTCGGCATGGTGTTCCAGTCCTTCAACCTGTTCGCGCACAAGACCATCCGCGAGAACGTCACGCTCGGCCCGATCAAGGTGCGCCGCAAGGACCGCCAGGCGGCCGACGCGCGGGCCATGGAGCTGCTGGAACGGGTGGGCATCGCCGCGCAGGCGGACAAGTACCCGGCCCAGCTCTCCGGCGGCCAGCAGCAGCGGGTCGCGATCGCACGTGCGCTGGCCATGGACCCGAAGATGATCCTCTTCGACGAGCCCACCTCGGCCCTGGACCCGGAGATGGTCCAGGAGGTGCTCGACGTGATGATCGGGCTGGCACGTGACGGCATGACGATGATGGTCGTCACGCACGAGATGGGATTCGCCCGCCGGGCCGCCAACCGGGTGGTCTTCATGGCGGACGGGCAGATCGTGGAGGAGAACACCCCCGACGAGTTCTTCACCAACGCGCAGACCGACCGCGCGCGTGATTTCCTTTCGAAGATCCTCACGCACTGAGATTTTGAGGCAGGTATACATGCACATGCGTCGTTTGGGAGCGGTGGTCACGGGAGTGGGCATGCTCGCCGCCCTGGCCGCCTGCGGCGGTGACAAGACCTACGCCAGCGTCCTGGAGAAGGTTCAGGACGGCGGCAAGGTCGTGGTCGGCACCAAGTGGGACCAGCCGAGCCTGGGCTTGAAGAAGGGGTCGGAGCCGGAGGGCTTCGACGTCGACGTCGCCAAGGCCGTGCTGAAGGAGATGAACGGCGGCAAGGACGCGCAGATCGAGTGGAAGGAGTCGGCCTCCTCCAACCGCGAGCCCTTCCTCCAGAACGGCACCGTCGACATCGTCTTCGCCACGTACTCCATCACCGAGGAGCGCAAGGCCAAGGTGTCCTTCGGCGGCCCGTACGTGATCGCGCACCAGGACATCATGGTCCGCAAGGACGACGCCGCGATCAACGCCCCGCAGGACCTCAAGGGCAAGAAGATCTGCAAGGCGGCCGGCTCCAACTCCTACAAGCGCGTCACCGACCCGCCCCCGGACGGCAAGCTCGACATCGACGCCACGACCGTCGACGCGGCCAACTACTCCGAGTGCGTGCAGAAGCTGTCGGGCAGCAACCTCGACGCCGTCACCACCGACGACCTGATCCTGGCGGGCTTCGCCAAGCAGGCCGGCGGCAACTTCAAGGTGCTCGGCCAGGGCTTCACCGACGAGAAGTACGGCATCGGCCTGAAGAAGGGCGACACCAAGACGTGTGAGGCCGTCAACACCGCGGTGAAGAAGATCTGGGACAACGGCACCATGAAGCAGCTGCTGGAGAAGTGGTTCGGCGGCATCGAGGGCCTGAAGCTGTCGGAGACCGCGCCCCCGGCCGAGGGCTGCAGCTAGTCACGCCAGAGGCGGCGGCCGGGATCCCGGCCGCCCCCCCCCCATTGGGTTGTGCTACGTTGATGTAGAAATCAAGTACCTGCCCGACCTCGCGATGGGCTTCTGGGGGAACATCAGGATCGCGCTCGTGGCCGCGGTCGTCTCGCTCGTCCTCGGGACGGTCCTGGCCGGGATGCGCGTCTCCCCGACGCCCGTGCTGCGCGCGGTGGGCACGGTCTATGTGAACGTGGTGCGCAACACCCCCCTCACCCTGGTGCTGGCGTTCTCGGCGCTGGGCCTGAGCGACAAGCTCGGCCTCGTCTTCTCCGGCGAGCCGCGGACGAACTCCTTCTGGATCGTCTCGATGGGCCTGTCGATCTACACGTCGGCGTTCGTGTGCGAGGCGGTGCGCTCGGGCATCAACACGGTCCCGATGGGACAGGCGGAGGCGGCCCGCGCGATCGGGCTGAGCTTCATGCAGACGCTGCGGCTGATCATCCTGCCGCAGGCGTTCCGATCGGTCATCGCGCCGCTGGCCAGCGTGATGATCGCCATGATCAAGAACACGACGGTGGCGGTCGCCGGCGGGTACGCCGCCGACGTGGCCGCCGAGATGAAGCTCACGTTCGACACCACAGGGGCCTCGATCCCGATCTTCCTCGGGGTGGTCGTGGCCTTCATGCTCGTGACCATGCCGATCGGCTTCTTCTCCGGCTGGCTGGCCCGGCGTCTGGCGGTGGCACGATGAGCGCGTCCGTCCTGTTCGACGCCCCCGGCCCCCGGGCCCGGCTGCGCAACCACCTGCTGACGGCGATCAGTGTCCTGGCGGTCCTGGCCGTCGCGTACTTCGTCTACCGGGGCTTCGACGTCAAGGGCCAGTGGGACGGCAAGATCTGGCAGCCGTTCCTGACGGCCGAGGTGTGGCAGGAGTTCATCCTGCCGGGCCTGCTCGGCACGCTGGAGGCGGCGGCCGCCGCGGCGGTGCTCGCGCTGGTCTTCGGCGCGGTCTTCGGCCTGGCCAGGCTCTCCGACCACGCCTGGATCAGGGTGCCGGCGGCCGCGGTGGTGGAGATCTTCAGGTCCATCCCGCTGCTGCTGCTGATCTTCTTCATCTTCTACCTGGCCCCGGCCATCGCCGGTGGCGGCGACTACGCCTTCATCGCGGTGGTGCTGGGCCTGATGTTCTACAACGGCTCGGTGCTGGCGGAGATCGTGCGCGCGGGCGTGCACGCCATCCCCAAGGGGCAGGCCGAGGCCGCCTACGCGGTGGGCATGCGCAAGAACCAGGTGCTGCGCCTGGTGCTGTTGCCGCAGGCGGTCACGACGATGATGCCGGCGATCGTCAGCCAGCTCGTGGTGCTGCTGAAGGACACCGCGCTCGGCTACATCATCGCCTACGTCGACCTGCTCAACACCGGGTTCAAGATCCTGCCGGCCGCGTACTTCGGCTCGCTGATCCCGGCGGCGATCGTCATCGGCGTCATCTACGTGGCGCTCAACATGACGCTGAGCTACCTGGCCACCCTGCTGGAGCGGCGCAGCCGGCGCAGCAGGAAGACCTCGGCGCGGCCGATCCCCACCCCGGGCGCGGCCTCCGTCGGCGTCGCCACCGGCCAGGGCACCGAGGGCGGCGGCATGGCGCCCGACATCCCCGTGGAGTGACCTGCGAGCATGGCGGCGGGGTTCCCGTCCCGCCGCCGTCTCGTAAAGAAAGCCTCAGATCTTCGCCGGTGCGGCACGCAGACCGGGCCCGCCGGGCCGCCGAGCCCACAGACTCCTGTGCGTGCGGATACGTGGAGTCGTGGTGGCGCTGGCCGGCACGGCCGCGTTCGCCGTACCGGTGGCGTGCGGGGGCGGCGGCGCCTACTCCAACGTCGTGGGCAAGATCAGGGGCACCGGCCAGGTCATCGTGGGGACCAAGTGGGACCAGCCGAGCCTGGGCCTGAAGGCCGGTCCCGGCGATCCCGTGGGCTTCGACGTGGACGTCGCCCGGTACGTCGTCGCCAAGCTGGCCCGCGGCCGGCCCGTGCGCATCACCTGGCGGGAGGCGCCGGCGGCGGGCCGCGAGGCGCTGCTCCAGAACGGCACCGTGGACATGGTGTTCGCCACCTACTCCATCACCGAGGCCCGCCGGCCCAAGGTGACCTTCGCCGGCCCGTACGTGCTCGTGCACCAGGACACGATGGTCCGGGCCGAGGACGCGTCCATCCGCGACGTCAACGACCTGCGGGGCAAGCGCGTGTGCCAGGTGCCGGGCTCCAACTCCTTCAAGCGCGTCGCCGACCCGCCTCCTGACGGCAAGCTCGACCTGCCCGTCGTGGCCGTGCCCGCGGCCAACTACTCCGACTGCGTGCGCAAGCTCAGCGACGACGAGCTGGACGCCGTCTCCACCGAGGACCTGACCCTGGCCGGCTTCGCCCAGCAGGCCCCCGGCCTGTTCCGGCTGCTGAACGACCCCTTCACCGACGAGCGGTACGCCATCGGCCTGAAGAAGGGCGACATCGTCACCTGCGAGGCCGCCGAGCGGGCCGTGGTCGAGATGTGGCGGGACGGGACGGCCACGCGCCTGCTGCGCAAGTGGTTCGGCGACACCGGGCTCAACCTGCCCACCTCGATGCCGCCGCAGGAGAGATGTTCTTGATCGCGCCCCACGGCCCCGGATCTTCCGGCAGGATGCGGGTATGCCTTTCTGGCCGTCCCCCATCTCCGCCCGCGACGTCGCCGCCGCCGGTCTGCGGCCCGGCTGGCCCGTCGCGCAGGGCGGCCGGGTGTGGTGGACCGAAGACCGTCCGGGCGAGGGCGGCCGCACCGCGATCGTCCGCCGCGAGGCCGACGGCACCTGCCATGACCTGCTGCCCGCCCCCTGGAGCGCGCGCACGAGGGTCCACGAGTACGGCGGGCGTCCCTATGCCGTGACGCCCGGCGGCGACGTGGTCTTCGCCGGTCTGGCCGACCAGCGCCTGTACCTTCTCGGGCAAAACGGCCAGCCGAAACCCCTCACCGCCGAGGGTTCCCGCTACGCCGACCTGACCGTCCACGACGGCGAGATCTGGGCGGTGCGCGAGCGCCACGGCGAGCACGGCAAGATCACCCGGTCCGTGGTGTCGATCCCGCTGGAGGGCGGCGAGCCCCGGGAGCGGGCCTGCGGCCACGACTTCTACGCCTCCCCCGTCCTGTCCCCCGACGGCGCCCACCTGGCCTACGTCTGCTGGAACCACCCCCGCATGCCCTGGGACGGCACCGAGCTGCGCGTCGTCCGGCTGCGCGACGGGCAGGCCCGCACGGTGCTGGGCGGCGCGGCGGAGTCCGTCCTGTCGCCCGCCTGGAAGGACGACGCCACCCTCTACCTGGTCTCCGACCGCTCCGGCTGGTGGAACCTCTACGAGTGCGGCCTCGACGGCGCCGCGCCGCGGGCGTTGTGCCCGGCCGAGGAGGAGTTCACGCAGCCGCCGTGGCAGCTCGGCGGCGCGCCCTACGCCGTGCTCGGCGACGGGCGGCTCGCCGTCCTGCACGGGCGCGGCGACCTGCGGCTGGGCGTGCTCGACCCGGCCACGGGAGCGCTCCACGACCTCGATCTGCCCTACACGGGATGGCAGGCCGCGCTCGCGGCCGACGGCATGTCCGTGACGGGCGTCGGCCACGCCGCCCGGCTGCCGCGCTCTGTCGTGCGGGTCGACGTCGCCGCCGGGCGGGCCGAGCCGCTGGCGCGGGCCGGCGAGCGCCTGCCCGACCTGTCCGGGGTGCCCGATCCGCGGCCGGTGGTCGTGCCGGGCGAGCGGCCCGTCCACGCCTTCCTGCACCAGGTCGCCGAGGAGCCGACGCCGTTCGTGGTGTTCGTGCACGGCGGCCCGACCGCCCACGCCGACACGGCGCTCGACCTGGAGAAGGCGTTCCTGACCTCGCGCGGCATCGGCGTGCTCGACGTCAACTACGGCGGCTCCACCGGCTACGGCCGCGCCTACCGGGAGCGGCTGCGCGGCCAGTGGGGGCTGGTCGACGTCGCCGACACCGTCGCCGCCGCCCAGTGGCTGGCCGACTCCGGGCTGGCCGATCCGGCCCGGATCGCGGTGCGCGGCGGCAGCGCGGGCGGCTGGACGGTGATGGCCGCCTGCTGCCGCTCCGGCGTGTTCGCGGGCGGGGTGTCCTACTACGGCGTCAGCGCGCTCGCGCCGCTCGCCGCGCACACCCACGACTTCGAGTCCCGTTACGTCGAGTGGCTGGTCGGCGACGACCCGGCCGTCTACGCCGCCAGGGAGCCGCTCGGCCTGGTCGACGGGGTGTCCTGCCCGATGCTGCTGCTGCAGGGGCTCGACGACCCGGTGGTGCCGCCCGAGCAGTCGACGGCCTTCGCCGACGCATTGTCCGAGCGCGGCGTCCCGTGCACTTATCTCGCTTTCGACGGCGAATCCCATGGATTTCGCCGATTGGAGACGCGGGTCGCGGCCCTGGCCGCCGAGCTGGCTTTCTACCAGCAGCTATTCAGTTAATGTCGCGATCTCCAGACAATTCCCGCACTGAATCAGCATTACCGACCAGTCGCTAGTCGCAAACAGTTACGTAACCGACCTCGACAGTCTTCCTCCGGCATGGGTTGCTCGTCTCAGTAAACGTGGGGCGCGCGTCGCGGCCACGACGCGCGCCCCAGCTGTGCCAGCCAACAACACCCCCATCTCGGCACGAGGGAGGCCAGATGGCCAGCTTGCGCCATCTCAGCATCATCACGGTGGCGGCGGCAACTCTGCTCGCCACCTCCTGCGCGACGCAGAACGGAACCAGCAAATCCGCTCCGCCCCCCGCAGCAAGCCAGAGCTCCGGAAGCCCCGTCACGGGCGGCACGCTCAGGCTCGTGGGCTCGGGCGACGTCGACCATCTCGACCCGACCAGCATCTACTACGTCGTCACCATCGGGATCATGCGCGGCTACTCGCGCCAGCTGTACGCCCTCCAGGGCGTCGCGGCGGGAGCCGACACCACCAAGGGCTACGAGGTGCTGCCCGACATAGCGACCGAACTGCCCACCGAGGCGAACGGCGGCCTGAGCGCCGACAAGCTCACGTACACGATCAAGTTGCGCGACGGCGTGCAGTGGGACACCCAGCCACCGCGGCCGGTGACGGCGGGCGACTTCGTCCGCGGGTTCAAGCGCATCTGCAACCCGGTGGCGGGCTCCGGCGCGCCCGGCTACTACACCAGCACGATCAAGGGCATGGCCGAGTACTGCGACGCCTACATCAAGGCGTTCGAGAAGGCCAAGCCCACCGCCAAGGCCCTGGCCGACTTCCAGAACGGCCACGACATCGCCGGCGTGCAGGCCAAGGACGACAAGACGGTCGTCTTCACCCTGACCCAGCCGGCCGGTGACTTCCTCAACATCCTGGCCCTGAACTTCGCCTCGGCGGCGCCGCAGGAGTACGACCAGTACGTCCCCGACGACGCCACCTTCCGCCAGCACGTGATCTCCAACGGCCCGTACAAGATCACCTCGTACGTGGCCACCAAGTCGATCCGGCTGGAGAAGAACCCGGCCTGGAAGCAGGAGTCCGACCCGATCAGGCACCAGTACGTCAACGCCATCGACGTCAAGATGGGCGTCGGCGAGCCCGACGCGGTCCAGCAGCAGATCGAGGCCGGCAGCGCCGACCTGTCGTGGGACCTGCCGGTGCCGACCTCGCAGATCCCGCAGCTCAAGAGCAACGACCCCAACTTCACGATCTTCCCCGGCGCGGTGACGAACCCGTACGTGGTGTTCAACCTGCAGAGCAAGAACGCCGGCGGGGCGATGGGCAAGCTCAAGGTCCGCCAGGCCATCGAGTACGCGATCAACAAGACCGCCATCGCCAAGATCTACGGCGGCGCGGACGTCGCGACCGCGCTGCACACGGTCATCCCGCCCGGCAACATCGGCTACCAGGAGTACAACCCGTACCCGACGCCTGGCGACCAGGGCGACCCCGCCAAGTGCAAGCAACTGCTGAGCGAGGCCGGCTACCCCAACGGGCTGACCCTCATCGGCGCCTTCCGCAACGCGGGCAACCACCCGGCCAACTACCAGTCGTACTCGGCCGACCTGAAGAAGTGCGGCATCACCGTCAAGGGCCTGCCGCTGCGCCAGGGCGACTACTACACCTACCTGCAGACGCCCTCGCACGCCAAGAACAGCGAATGGGACCTGTCGGCCCCCGGCTGGATCCCCGACTGGTACGGCAACAACGGCCGCGCGGTCATGCAGCCGCTGTTCCAGACCAACTGCAACGCCGGCACCAGCAACTACGGCTGCTACAGCAACCCCAAGGTGGACGACCTGATCAAGCGGGCGCTCGCCGAGACCGACCAGGCCAAGGCCGCGGCGCTGTGGCACGAGGCCGACCAGACGGTGCTGGGCGACGCGGTGATCGTACCGCTGAACAACCAGAACACGCCGCTCTACAAGAACAAGCGGGTGCAGAACGCCCTGTACCTGCCGTCGTACCAGATCTACGACGTCACCAACCTCTGGCTGAACCCCAGCACGCCTTGACGACCGGCGTCCCGCGGGCGCGCCGGCAGGCGGGCCCGCGGGACGGCCGCGAGGGAGACATATGAGCCTGCTTGAGGTAACCGACCTCCAGGTGTCCTTCCCCACCTCCGACGGCGTGGTCCAGGCGGTGCGGGGGCTGTCGTTCACCGTCGACCGCGGCCAGACTCTGGCGATCGTCGGCGAGTCCGGCAGCGGCAAGACCGTGAGCACCCAGGCGATACTCGGGCTGACCCCCGACGCCGACATCACGGGCACGGCCCTGTTCGAGGGCGTCGACCTGCTCGGACTCGACAACGAACAACTTCGCCGCATCCGCGGCGCGGAGATCAGCGTGGTCTTCCAGGACCCGCTGACCAGCCTCCACCCGCTCTACAAGGTCGGCTGGCAGATCGAGGAGCTGATCCGCGTCCACAACCCCGGCACGCGCCGCGCCGAGGCCAGGAAACGGGCCGTCGAGCTGCTGGGCCTGGTGGGCATCCCCCGTCCCGACCGCAGGGTGGACGACTACCCCCACCAGTTCTCCGGCGGCATGCGGCAGCGGGCGATGATCGCCATGTCGCTCGCGCTCAACCCCAAGCTCATCGTCGCCGACGAGCCCACCACCGCGCTGGACGCGACCGTCCAGGCGCAGATCCTGGAGCTGATCGGGCGGGTGCAGGCCGAGTTCGACATCGCGCTCGTCCTCATCACGCACGACCTCGGCGTGGTGGCCGGCATGGCCGACGAGGTGCTCGTCATGTACGCCGGGCTCGTCGTCGAGCGGGCCGACCGGCGCACGCTCTACTACCAACCGCACCACCCGTACACCAAGGGCCTGCTGGAGTCGATCCCGGGCAGCACCGGCGACCGCGGCGGACGGCTGCGGCCCATCCCCGGCTCGCCACCGAGCCTGATCGCGATCCCGTCCGGGTGCGCCTTCCATCCGCGCTGCCCGTACGTGATGCCGGTCTGTCCGGCCGAACGGCCGCCGCTGGCCTCCATCACGGGCGCGCGCGGGCACGCCTCGGCGTGCTGGCTGCCGCACGAGGCGATCGGGCTCGGCGCGGAGGCCGAGGCGCTGCGCAAGCGGGCGGTGCTCGGCACGGCGGAGGAGACCTGATGCTGCTCGAAGTCGAGAACCTGGTCAAACACTTCCCCATCACCAGCGGCATGCTGATCAAGCAGACGATCGGCCAGGTCAGAGCCGTCGACGGCGTCAGCCTGTCGCTGTCGCCCGGCGAGACGCTCGGCCTGGTCGGCGAGACCGGCTGCGGCAAGTCCACGCTGGCCCGGTGCATCGCGGGCCTGCATCCCATCACCTCCGGCAGCGTGCGCTTCGACGGCGCCGACATCACGAACCTGCCGCGGCGCCGGATGCGGCCCTACCGGCGCGACATCCAGGTGATCTTCCAGGACCCGTACGGCTCGCTGAACCCGCGCCGGCGGGTCGGCTCGATCATCGCCGACCCGCTCGTCATCCACCGGGTGCAGAGCGGCCAGGAGCTGCGGCGGACCGTCCAGGAGCTGATGGAACGGGTCGGGCTCAACCCCGAGCACTACAACCGGTTCCCCGCCGAGTTCTCCGGCGGGCAGCGGCAGCGCATCGGGGTCGCGCGGGCGCTCGCGCTGCGTCCCCGGCTGATCATCTGCGACGAGCCGGTGTCGGCGCTCGACGTGTCCATCCAGGCCCAGATCCTCAACCTGCTCAAGGACCTCCAGGACGACTTCGGGCTGACGTACCTGTTCATCGCCCACGACCTGTCGGTGGTGCGGCACGTCAGCGACCGGATCGCGGTCATGTACCTGGGCAAGGTGGCCGAACTGGCCACCGCTGAGGAGCTGCACGCGGCGCCCCGCCATCCGTACACGAACGCGCTGCTGTCGGCGACCGCCGTGGCCGACCCCGACGAGGCCGAACGGCGGCACCGCATCATCCTCACCGGCGACGTGCCCTCGCCGATCGACCCGCCCGCCGGCTGCCGGTTCCATCCGCGGTGCCCGAAGGCGCGCGAACGCTGCTCGGCCGAGGAACCGCTGCTGGCGCCCCAGGAGCACCTGGTGGCCTGTCACTACCCCGTCGAGGCGGGCGAGGACCTGACCGCCGGGAGGACCGCATGACTCTCACGGAGATCCGTCCGGACGTCGTCACCGACCGCACGATCGCCGGACGCAGCCCCTGGCAGCTCGCCTGGGCGCGGATCAGGTCCGACCGGGTGGCTCTGATCTCGGGCATCGTCGTCGTGCTGCTGTGCCTGCTCGCCCTGGCCGCGCCGCTCATCTCGGCGTGGAACGGCCACGACCCCGACGAGCAGTTCCGCGACACCGGCATCACCGACCAGGGCCTGCCCGTCGCGCCCAACGGCGAGTTCTGGTTCGGCACCGACCGCCTCGGCCGCGACCTGTTCATCAGGGTCCTGTACGGCGCGCGCGTCTCGCTGCTCGTCGGCGTGGTCGCGACCGGCGTGGCGGCGCTGATCGGAGTCGTCATCGGGCTGCTGGCCGGTTACTACGGCGGCGTCATCGACACCATCCTGTCCCGGCTCATGGACGTGGTCCTGTCGTTCCCGTACCTGATCTTCGCGATCGCGGTGGTGTCCATCGCCGGGCCCTCGCTGACCGCGACGATCGGGGTGATCTCGTTCTACTCCTGGGCGGCGATCGCCCGCGTGGTGCGCGGCCAGACCTTGTCGCTCAAGGAACGCGAGTACGTGGAGGCGGCCCGGTCCATGGGGGCCGGCGACGCGCGGATCATGTTCGTGGACATCCTGCCGAACCTGCTGGCCCCCGTCATCGTCCTCACCACGCTGCTGGTGCCGGCCGCGATCGTGTTCGAGTCCACCTTGTCCTATCTGGGGCTCGGGATCGTTCCCCCCACCCCGTCGTGGGGGAACCTGCTGAGCGAGGCCCAGGGGTTCTACCGGGTGGCGTACTGGTATCTGGGCTTCCCGGCGGCCTCGCTGCTGATCACGACGCTGGCGTTCAACCTGGTGGGCGACGGGATCAGGGACGCCATCGATCCCCGGATGGAACGGCTGTTCAGCCGCCGGCGACGGCGGAACCGGCGCGCGGCGTCCGCTCCGGCGTCCGCTCCGGCGTCCACTTCGGCCTCCGCGCCCGCCGTCGGTGGGTCCGATGCCGGTGCTGGGGGGTCCGATGCCGCTGCTTCGTGACCGGGGTGGGATGCCGGGGTTGTTTCAGGAGGTGGAGGGCTGATGTTGCGACGGTTCCTGCTGCGGCGGACACTGCTCGGGGTGCTGGTGTTGTGGCTGGTCTCCCTGGGCACGTTCTTCCTGTTCTTCGTCGCCCCCGGCGACCCCGCCCGTACGCTGGCCGGCCGCCAGGCCACCCCCGAACAGGTCGACCTGATCCGGCACAACCTCGGCCTCGACCGTCCCACCATCGTCCAGTACTTCGACTACCTGGGTCGGCTCCTGCACGGCGACCTCGGCCAGTCGTACTTCTCGGGCGAATCGGTGGGCAAGCTGCTGGCCCAGGACTTCCCGCCGACGTTCTCGCTGGTGCTCGGCGGCGCCGTCCTGTGGCTCTGCGTCGGCGTCGGCGCCGGCGTGCTCAGCGCCACCCGCGTACGCTCGTTCCTCGACCGCGCCCTGACCACGCTGGCCCTGGCCGGGGTCTCGATGCCGACGTTCGTGGTCGGCCTGTTGCTGCTGTATTTCTTCTTCTTCCAGCTCACCATGGCGGGCGCCCCGATCCTGCCGCCCGACTCCTACGTGCCCTTCTCCGAGAACCCCGGCGAATGGGCCCGGCACCTGATCCTGCCGTGGATCACGTTGGCCATGGTCCAGGCGGCCTCGTACGCCCGGCTCACCCGGGGCTCCATGCTGGACGTCCTGGGCGAGGACTACATCCGTACGGCCCGCGCCAAGGGCGTGCCCGAGGGCCGCGTCATCTACCGGCACGGCCTGCGGGCCGCGCTGACCCCCGTGGTGACCCAGCTCGGCGTGGACATCGGCACGCTGATCGGCGGTCTGGTGGTGACGGAGTCGGTCTTCGGGCTCGGCGGCATCGGGCAGGCGGTGGTGCAGGCGTTCATCAGCGGGGACCTGCCGGTGATCATGGGCGTCGTCATCCTGGCCACCACCGCCGTGGTGGTGGCGAACCTGATCGTGGACATCGCCTACGGGCTCCTGGACCCCCGGATCCGTCTGGCCTGACGATGCGAGCGGCGCCTCCCGGCGGGCGCACCACGCGCGCCCGCCGACGCGCCGCCCTCGCAACCATCTCGCCCGTCAGAGGGCTTCGGCATCGGCCTGATCTGCGCCTTTGGACGCTCCGCCCCTGCCCCGCGCTCCCAGCCTCCTCGGAAGGGGCTCGGAAGGGGCTCGGAAGGGGCTCGGAATGAGCGGGCCTGCTTGGGACCGGCGGGTGGTCTCCTCGGGGTCAGCGGGCGAACTCGGTGGCGCGGGACTCGCGCACCACCGTGATCCGGATCTGCCCCGGGTACGTCAGCTCCTCCTCCACCTGCTTGGCCACGTCCCGGGCGATCACCTGCGCCTGGATGTCGTCGATCGCGTCCGGCTTGACCATGACCCGGATCTCCCGCCCGGCCTGCATGGCGAACACCTTCTCCACGCCCTCGTACGACTGCGCGATCTCCTCCAGCCGCTCCAGCCGCTTGACGTACGCCTCCAGCGACTCCCTGCGCGCCCCCGGACGGCTGCCGCTGATGGCGTCGGCCGCCTGCGTGAGCACCGCCTCGACCGTACGGACCTCGACCTCGTTGTGGTGCGCCTCGATGGCGTGCACCACGTCCTCCTGCTCGCCGTACCGGCGGGCGATCTCGGCGCCGATCAGCGCGTGACTGCCCTCGACCTCGTGCGTGAGGGCCTTGCCGATGTCGTGCAGCAGCGCGCACCGCTTCATGAGTTGCTGATTCATCTTCAGCTCGGCCGCCATGATCCCGGCGATGTGCGCGGACTCGATGAGGTGCTTGAGCACGTTCTGACCGTAGGAGGTACGGTATCGAAGTTGCCCGAGCAGCAGCGTCAGCTCGGGATGCATGTCCGTGATGCCGAGCTCGACCAGCGCGTCCTCGCCGGCCCGCGCGCAGAGGTCCTGGACCTCCTGGCGGCTGCGGTCGTGCGCCTCCTCGATGCGCTGCGGATGGATGCGCCCGTCCAGCACCAGCTTCTCCAGCGTGAGCCGCGCCGTCTCCCTGCGCACCGGGTCGAAACACGACAACAACACCGCCTCCGGCGTGTCGTCGATGATCAGGTTCACGCCGGTGGTCGACTCGAACGCCCGGATGTTGCGCCCCTCGCGCCCGATGATCCGGCCCTTCATCTCGTCGCCGGGCAGATGCAGCACGCTGACGACCGACTCCGCCGTCTGCTCGGCCGCCACCCGCTGGACCGCCAGCGTCACGATCTTGGTGGCCCGCTTCTCGCCCTCCTTGCGGGCCTCGCCCTCGATCTCCCTGATGATCAGCGCCGCCTCGCGCTTGGCCTGGTTCTCGATCTCCTTGACCAGCTCGGACTTGGCCTGCTCGCCCGTCAGCCCGGCGACCCGTTCCAGGATCACCCGCCGCTCGTCCTCGACCTGGAGCAGTTCCTCGCGCCGGTCGGCCAGCTCGACCTCGGTCTCGGCCAGCTTCCTGTCCCGCTCGGACTGCCGCCTGGCCTCCTCGTCGAGCCGCTGCTCGCGCTCGGCCAGCCTGGCCTCCCTGCGTTCGAGATCGGTCCGGAGCTCCTTGAGCTCGGACTTCAGGATCCGGCTCTCCTCCTCGACCTCCCGCCGCATCTGCGCGGCGCTCTCGACGGCGCTCTCCGACCTGCGCAGGAGCTCCTCGGCGTCGCTCTCCGCCTTGGCGCGGATCTCCCTGGCCCGCTCCCGCGCCTCCTCAAGCTCCGTGTGTACGGCCTCCACCTGCTCAGGGCTCGGCTCGGACTTCCGGGGCAAACCGCTAGAGGTACGGCGTATGACGACGAGCAGCGCCACGATCATCCCGAACGCGAGCACGAGCACCGCCACCATCAGCACCACGACAAGCGGCTGCATGCGCGCCCCGCCCTCCTCGCGTCGTCAACACCTCATAACGCGGACCCAAAACGGGAGGGGTCACGTGCGCGCCACGGAAAGCCCGGTCGGCGTCGTCTCCAGGGCCGATGTCAGGCCAAGGCGGACCGGGCATCGGCCCCCATAGCCGACACCTCGCCTGCCTCGATCAACCGAGCTCGTTCGTCCGTCGTTCACCGGTATGGCAATCCGCGCTGCGCGGAGTAACTCCTCACTGCCGTCGAGGTTATGCGTCGAACAGGTCACGGGCAAGCAAACGCGTCCTCAAGCGTGTCTTACAGGCCCGCATCTCCCCAATCAACCACATAACCCACGATCACCCCCATTTGTCCCCCACCCGCACCTCTCCAACCCCCATAGCCCAGACAAACCCCACAACCAGCACCCAGCGACCACCGGCCGTGAAACCGTAGGCCTCCGACGGGCACCCCAGCCCTACGTCCCCCGCCGCCCGCGAGAAACTCTTCGAACGCCCGACGCCCAGCTCGCCCGCCCCAACAGGAGCACACGGTGAACAACCTCATCGACAAGATCGCCTGGATCCACCTGGACAACAACAAGATCCTCAGCACCCGCTCACGAGGCAAGAACGCCTACTACCTCCCCGGCGGCAAACGCGAGCCCGGCGAAACCGACCTCGACACGCTGATCCGCGAGGAACTCTCCATCACCATCATCCCGGCCACCGCCACCCACCTGGGCACCTTCCACGCCCAGGCACACGGCCACGCCGACGGCGTCACCGTATGGATGACCTGCTACACCGCCGAGCACCACGGAGTCCCGACCCCCGGCAACGAGATCGAAGAGATCACCTGGCTGACCTACGCCGACCGCAACCGCGTATCGCCGGTCGACCAACTCATCTTCGACCACCTCCACCAAACCAACCAACTCCCCTAACCCCACCCCACCGCCCCAAGCCCCAAGCCAATCCCCCAACCTCCAGTGACTCAGCACCCCAAGCCTCCACGGACCAGCGCTCTGAGGCGATCCCCCTGCCTCGCCTTCCGCCTCCTCCGCGCCCCAACCCCATCCTTATGGGCGCCTATCCAGGCAGCAGCCCACGCCCTCCGCCTCCCTGCCCCCTGAACACGAGACGCTTCGGCCCGGCAGCCCCACAACCTTTCATCTGCCTGAGCCCGAGCGCGAGAAGCCCCAAACCCGGCGTCAGACCCGCAACCCTTTCGGCCTTCCTATGCTCCGAACCCGGCGTCAGCCCTCCAGCCCCCTCAAGCCCCGAATGGGAGAGGGGTTCAGCCCCGGAGGCAGCCCCAGCCCCTCCATCTCTCTGAACCTGAGCACGGGGAAGCTCCAACCCTGCAGCACCCCCACAACCACCTGGGTCTCCGAGCTCAGAACCCGGCGGCAGACCGACGGCCCCCTTCGGCTTCCCTGAAATCCGAAATCCGGCGGCAGACCTCCAGCCCCTCCCACAAGCCCCGAGCGAGAGAGTGCCCGGCCCGGAGGCAGACCCACAGCCCCTCCATCTCTCTGAGCCCCGAGCGTGACGAGCTCCGGACCTGGTGGAGGCCGCTGGGGGATCAGGAGAAGTCGTCCTCCAGGTCGATGCCCTCCTGTTCGAGAGCCTCTCGGATCACCCGGTACGCCAGCCCCGACGAGTACCCCTTGCGGGCGAGCATGCCGGCCAGACGCCGCGTACGGGTCTGCGAGTCGAGAGATCGGGTGGAGGCGAGCTTACGGTCCACCAGCCGTCGGGCCGTCTCGGCCTCCTGGTCGGAGTCCAGGCGCTCCACGGCTTCCTTCACGGTCTCGGTGTCCACACCCCGATGGCGCAACTCGGCCGCGAGCGCACGCTTGGCGAGGCCCCGACCATGGTGCCGGGAATCGACCCATGCCTCCGCGAACGCCTCGTCATTGATCAGCCCGAGCTCGACAAACCGATCAAGCACCCTTCCGGCAGCCTCATCCGGTACGTCCCGCTTACGAAGGGCCTCGGCGAGCTGCGCCCGCGTCTTGGGAGCCATGGTGAGCAGCCGAAGACAGATGGCCCGCGCAACGGACTCCGGGTCCGCCGCGGGCGCCGCCGCAGCGGAACTGCCGACGTCCGGCCCATCAGGCAACGGCCCGCCATGCGATGACCCGTCGTGCATTGGCCCGTCGTGCATTGGCCCGTCAGACGGCGACCCGTCGGACGGCGGGCCGCCACGGCCGGTCGCGCCTCTCCCGAAGCGTCCGCTCCCCCTGCCGCTCCCTCGTCCAGTGCCCCGGCCGCCTGTCCGGCGCCCCTTGCCTGAACGCTTCTTCCCACCCGCGTCCTGCTCATCGCCGAACCAACTGCTTCCGGCCAGCACCTCAGAATGCCACTCATCGGCGCCGCGCTTCTCCTCGGAGGAAGCCTCACCCTCCGGCCTTCCGCCAACGCCGCCCGGCTCGTACGGATCTTCCCGTTCCCGCAGGCGCTCCTCAGCGACCCCGTCGTCATCCTGACCACTCAGCCCAGCCGACCGCGCCCCGGAGCTTTCCTCATTCTCCTGATCTCCGTGCCCGTTCGTACGCCGCGGAGCAACGCCGGCAGCATCCTCGCCGTCATGGCCACTCAGCTCATCCGAAGGGCTTCCAGAGAAACCCTCGCCGTCCCGAGCCCTCCGCCTGCTCGTGCGCCGCCCAGCATCCCCGGCAGCGCCCTCGCCTTCATGATCGCCCAGCTCGCCCGGGGAGCTTCCGGCGAATCCCTCGTCGATCTGGGCCTTCTTCTTACGCCTTCCGGAACTGCCCTTACGGGCCGGTTCGGTGCGGGCGTCTTCGGCAAGCAAGTCCGGGACACCGCTGCGGTCGGCAGGGGTCTTACGCTCGCCTGGCCAGACGAAGATCGGCGCGTCGGCGCCCTCGTCCGAGCGCCCTCGGGATCCCCGTCCCCCGGCCCGGCCGCCGGTCCGGGCACTGCCTCGCCCACCAGCTCGGCCGCGATCAGACGGGCTGCCGTCGGGGGCGGCTTCGTCGTCCTGAGCGCTGGGGGCGGCCGAGTGGAGCCGGCCGGGAGAGGGCCGGTCAGCCGGATCGCCATGCTCAGTGCCCGGCCACGTCATGAACACCTCACTGCGCGGCCTGAGCCCGAAACCCGCTTCACCGCCCAGCCCAACATCGGCCTCACTGCCCGGCGTGACGCCAGCCCCTTCGCCCAGCCCAACACCGGCGTCACCTTCCGGCGCAACGCCCGCCCTTCTGCGCGGCCCGACGTCAGCCTCATCGTTCGGGACGACGGGCGCCCCTTGGCCCAGCCCGACCTCAGCCCTATTGCTCAGGCTCCTGTCGGCTTCGCGAGTCGAGTCCGTATCTTTCTCGTCGGCCTGGGGGCGGGGGTCGCCCGGCCAGTGGAAGGTCGGCGCGGCCATCTCCCGGCCGGGGCCCCACGCCGGGGGCACGACAACGGCCTGCCCGCCCGTGCCCCAGCCCGACACACCCTCGTCGTCCACGTGCGCAGGTACGACCACGTCGTCCACCTGCGCAAGGACGACCACGTCGTCCACATCGTCGCGAACCACCACGTCGTCCGCTTCATGGTGAACGACCGCAGCGTCCGCCTGATCGTGGACGGCCATGCCCTCCACGCCAGCGGCCCCGGCGGGATCGGCGGCGTCGGCCAGCCCGTCGTGGGGAGCCGGGTCATCTGCCCTGGTGTGGGTGGTCGGGGGGTGGTCGTCGTCGGGGGTGGTCGGCTCGGAGGCGGCGGCGCGGAGGCGGGCGCGTTGTTCGTGCCATTCGTCTACCGACGGCCAGCCGTCCGCGGCCGACCGGGCCAGGTCGGCGCCACGTGAGCCCCTGCCCGAGGCCGGACGGCCGGTAGCCCGGGTCACCGGCTCGGGGGTGGTGGCCCCGGACATCGACTCGGCCGGGGTGGCCCAGGTCGGCGACCCGGGGGTGGTGGAGGTGGACGTCGGGTCGGAGGGGGTGGCCCGGGGGCCGCGGGGTCCGCGCTTTCTGCGCTCCCCCGAGGCGGGGAGGTCGGGCCATGCGCCCCAGTCCTGGGAACGGGGCGCCTGCGACGGATCCCTGTCACTCATGCGCCGACCGATCAGACGTCACCCGGCTTGGGGGTGGACTTCGAGCCACGACCCGAGGGCGCGGCGGCGGGAGCCGGGACGGCGGCGGCGGCGGGCTCGGCGGGCGTGTCGAGCTTCGGACCGACCCCGAGCTTGTCCTTGATCTTCTTCTCGATCTCGTTGGCCATGTCGGGGTGGTTCTTCAGGAAGTTGCGCGCGTTCTCCTTGCCCTGGCCCAGCTGGTCGCCCTCGTACGTGTACCAGGCGCCCGACTTGCGGACGAAGCCGTGCTCGACGCCCATGTCGATGAGGCCGCCCTCGCGGGAGATGCCCACGCCGTAGAGGATGTCGAAGTCGGCGACGCGGAAGGGCGGGGCCATCTTGTTCTTGACGACCTTGACCCGGGTGCGGTTGCCGACCGCCTCCGTGCCGTCCTTCAGGGTCTCGATGCGGCGGATGTCCATGCGGACGGAGGCGTAGAACTTGAGCGCCTTACCACCGGTCGTGGTCTCGGGGCTGCCGAACATGACGCCGATCTTCTCGCGGAGCTGGTTGATGAAGATCGCGGTGGTGCCGGTGCTGTTGAGCGCGCCGGCGACCTTGCGCAGGGCCTGGGACATGAGGCGGGCCTGGAGGCCGACGTGACTGTCGCCCATCTCGCCCTCGATCTCGGCCTTGGGCACCAGGGCGGCCACCGAGTCGATGACGATGATGTCGACCGCGCCGGACCTGATCAGCATGTCGGCGATCTCGAGCGCCTGCTCACCGGTGTCGGGCTGGGAGACCAGCAGGGCGTCGGTGTCGACGCCCAGCTTCTTGGCGTATTCGGGGTCAAGGGCGTGTTCGGCGTCGATGAACGCCGCGATGCCGCCGGCCCGCTGGGCGTTGGCCACCGCGTGCAGGGCGACCGTGGTCTTGCCCGAGGACTCGGGGCCGTAGATCTCGACGATGCGCCCACGCGGGAGGCCGCCGATGCCGAGGGCCACGTCAAGGGAGATCGACCCGGTGGGGATCACCTCGATGGGGGCTCGGGCGTCGTCGCCCAGTCGCATGACGGAGCCCTTGCCGAACTGCCGCTCGATCTGAGCGAGCGCGGTCTCGAGGGCCTTCTCGCGGTCGTTGATAGCCATGGGAGCTCCCTCTGGAGGGTCGTGGTCCGATCAGTCGAGTGAAAGCTACGGCCTGCCACCGACATTTTCTGAGACGGTCGGGGAAGGCGTGGCCGGGTTCGGCAGGTTCATCGTAGCCGAACGGCTGTTCGATCACATCACGAACACGCTGCTGGGATGCATGCGGCGTGTTCAGAGGAGGGCGAGGCCGATGCTCGGACGTCGCTCGCGTTCATGGTGGTTGCCGGCCGATTGGCCGTGGGGTCTGCCCGGGGGGTCACGGCCGTGGGATCGGGCGCGGCGGGCGGAGGTGACGGGGTGCCCCCGCATGGGCGGCTGCCTGGGTCCGGGTCCGACGAACGCCTGTCCCTCGCGGACGAGCGACATCTGACCCCTCCGGGAAAACGCGGCTCCGGCCGTCCCGGAGAACACGAATCCGGCCCGTCCCGAAGAACGCGGACCTGGACCGTCCCGGAGAACGCGGACCTGGACCGTCCCGAAGGATGCGGATCGCCGCGTGGGGAGACGTCACGGACGCTCTCCCCACCGACGCGGAGAGCACGGGCACCGGGGCCAGGGGGGCACCGGGGACACGTGGGGCGAGGGCGTTCGCGATCTCCCGCGCGGGTTGCCGCCGACGTGTTGTCATACGCCGTGAGCTGGGGAGACTCCCATGCAGGGGATTGGCTGGGAGGCGGCGAAGTGGCGAGTGGCTACACCGGGGAACGACGCACCCTTCTGGAGGCGCTCGCCGAGTTGCTGCCCCATCAGGGGCTGGTCAGCCGCATGGTCGGCGGTGACGATCCGGTGCTGTGGGTGTGGCATCCGCGCACGCGCCGCCAGACGATCATCTTCGCCACCCCCTCCAGCGGGGGCTGGACGTTGTTGTGGTCGCCGGGCGGCCAGGGCAGCGCGGACGACCTGGAGGCCACGGCGGACGCGCTTCGCCGGACGCTGGGCTCGACGTAGCCCGGGACGGAACGTCCCCGACCCGGGTTCAGCGCAGCCCGGGCGAGACGTCCTCCACCTGGCACACGGCCCGCCACACGGTCTTGGCGCTCTCGCCGTCGGCCAGCGCCTGGATGACGGTACGGCCGCCCAGCGGGGCGATCACGTAGTCGCGGGCCCACGACTCGGCATAGGTCTCGCCGAAATGGACGTTCATCCGTCTCCAGAACTCGGTCAGGCGCATGGACCAAGTATGGAATCGCGTCAGGTGTGGGTAAGACATCCGCATGCCAAAGACCCCCAAGTCTTCACCCCCGAAGACCGCCAGGACCAAGGCCAACAGGGCGCGGCGCCGCCGGCTGTTACTCGCGATGCGGCAGGCCGTCCAGAAGGAGAAGGGACAGCGATCGGAGCGGCACGCGGGAATCAGGCGGGAGCCGCGTGCGGGCAGCCCGCGTACGCGCAGGGCGTCACGGCGCTGAGCCGGGACGAACCGTCACAGAACTCGCGCACCGTACATCTCACCGAGATGGTCGGCGAGCAGCTCCAGGCGGGCGCCGTCGGGGTCCTTGAAGTAGATGGAGGCGCCGCTCTCGATCTGGTGCGGCACGCCGGCCATCTCCAGCTTGCCGCGCAGCCGCTCCCAGGTGGCGGGGTCGACGGAGATCGCCACGTGGTGCAGCCCGCCGAGCACCTCCTGGTACGGGCCGAGGTCGAGCCCCGGGAAGTCGAAGAACGCGAGCAGGTTGCCGTTGCCGATGTCGAAGAAGAAGTGGCTCGAACCCTTGTAGTCGCGGTTCTCGATGATCTCCGTCAGCGGGAACTCCAGCAGTTCCTGGTAGAACTTGATGGTCCGCTCCACATCGGACGACAACATGGCCACGTGGTGCAGGCCACGGGCGCTGCTCGACGGCCGGTGCGGTAAGGCGTACTGGCTTCTCAACTGTGCGCGTCGGGTCTCGACGGCGGCATAATCAATGGTCACGGTCGCTGTATGTCCGCCTTGCCCCCCGCTCAACCACCCGGCGCCGCTCGAATGCGTTTTCTGTCGGTGGCGCGAGGCAGTATGTGCTGGTGAGCTCGCTAGACCACTTCACCCAGGTGACCAGGCAATGGTTCGCCGGCGCCTTCCAGGCGCCCACGGCAGCCCAGGAGGGCGCGTGGGAGTCGATCGCGCGCGGCGACAACACGCTGGTCGTCGCCCCCACGGGGTCGGGCAAGACGCTGGCGGCGTTCCTGTGGTCGCTCGACCGGCTCGCGGCGCGGGCGGCCGATCAGGCACCGGGCGAAGGCGTCGCGAAGGGGCACAAGCCGGGCACGCGCGTGCTCTACGTGTCGCCGCTCAAGGCGCTGGCCGTCGACGTCGAGCGCAACCTGCGCGCGCCGCTGGCCGGGCTCAGGCAGACGGCGCGCCGGCTCGGGCTGCCGGTGCCGGAGATCTCGGTGGCGATCCGCTCCGGCGACACCCCGGCCGAGGAGCGCAGGCGGTTCGCCGCCAAGCCCTCCGACATCCTGATCACCACTCCCGAGTCGCTGTTCCTGCTGCTCACCAGCCAGGCGCGCGACGCGCTGCGCGACGTCGAGACGGTGATCGTCGACGAGGTGCACGCGGTCGCGGCCACCAAGCGCGGCGCCCATCTGGCGCTCAGCCTGGAGCGGCTCGACGCGCTGCTGGAGCGTCCGGCCCAGCGGGTGGGGCTGTCGGCGACCGTGCGGCCGGTGAGCGAGGTGGCGGCCTTCCTCGGCGGCACGCGTCCGGCGACGGTGGTGCAGCCGCCGTCCGACAAGCGCATCGAGATCGAGGTCGTCGTCCCGGTCGAGGACATGACGGAGATGGCGGGGGCGCCCGATCCCGAGCAGGTCGAGCCGTCGTCCAGCCGGTCGATCTGGCCCCATGTGGAAGACCGCCTGTTCGACCTGATCGAGTCCCACAGCTCGACGATCGTGTTCGCCAACTCCAGGCGGCTGGCCGAGCGGCTGTGCACCCGGCTCAACGAGCTGGCCTACACGCGGCGGCAGGGCCCGGAGGCGATCGACCTGTCGATCTGGGAGACGCCGCCGCAGGGCCAGGAGCCGTCGCCGGACGACCAGGAACCCCCGCCGTCCAGGCGCATGCCCGCCGAGACGATGGCGCAGGCGGGGGCGAGCAAGGGCGTGGTGAGCGAGATCGTCCGGGCCCATCACGGCTCGGTGTCGAAGGAGGAGCGGGCCCAGATCGAGGAGGCGCTCAAGTCGGGGCGGCTGCCCGCCGTGGTCGCCACCTCCAGCCTGGAGCTGGGCATCGACATGGGCGCGGTCGACCTGGTGGCGTGCGTGGAGGCCCCGCCGAGCGTGGCCAGCGGGCTGCAGCGCATCGGCCGGGCCGGCCACCAGGTGGGCGCGGTCTCCCGAGGGGTGATCTTCCCCAAGTACCGGGGCGACCTCGTCCAGACGGCCGTGGTGGCCGAGCGCATGCGCGGCGGGCAGATCGAGGAGTTGCGCTACCCGCGTAACCCGCTCGACGTGCTGGCCCAGCAGATCGTGGCCATGACCGCGCTCGACGAGTGGACCGTCGACGAGCTGGAGACCGTGGTCAAGCGGGCCGCCCCCTACGCCACCCTGCCGCGCAGCGCGCTGGAGGCGACGCTCGACATGCTGGCCGGCCGCTACCCGAGCGAGGAGTTCGCCGAGCTGCGGCCGCGCATCGTCTGGGACCGCGTCACCGGCGCTCTCCAGGGGCGGCCCGGCGCGCAGCGGCTGGCCGTGACCAACGGCGGCACGATCCCCGACCGCGGCCTGTTCGGGGTGTTCCTCGTGGGTGAGAAGGCGTCCCGGGTGGGCGAGCTCGACGAGGAGATGGTCTACGAGTCGCGGGTGGGCGACGTGTTCGTGCTGGGCGCGACGTCGTGGCGGATCGAGGACATCACGGCCGACCGGGTGCTGGTCTCGCCCGCTCCCGGCCAGCCGGGGAAGCTGCCGTTCTGGCACGGCGACACGGCCGGGCGTCCGGCCGAGCTGGGCCGGGCGATCGGGCAGTTCCTGCGGGAGCAGGCCAAACAGGGTTCCACCGACCGCATCAGGGAGGCGGGGCTCGACGAGTTCGCCGCGAGCAACCTGCTGGCCTACCTCGACGAGCAGCGCGAGGCCACGGGCTACGTGCCCGACGACCGTACTCTGCTGGTCGAGCGCTTCCACGACGAGCTGGGCGACTGGCGGGTGGTGATCCACTCCCCCTACGGCGCGCGGGTGCACGCGCCCTGGGCGCTGGCGATCAACCGGCGGCTGCGCGAGCGTTACGGCATCGACGTGCAGGCCGTGCACTCCGACGACGGCATCGTGCTGCGCATCCCCGACACGCTGGCCGAGCCGCCCACCGACGTGGCGGCGTTCGACGCCGAGGAGATCGAGCAGATCGTCACCGAGGAGCTGGGCGGGTCGGCGATGTTCGCCTCCCGGTTCAGGGAGTGCGCGGGGCGGGCGCTGCTGCTGCCGCGCCGCGTGCCGGGCCGGCGCAGCCCGCTGTGGCAGCAGCGCCAGCGGGCCGCCCATCTGCTGGGCGTGGCCTCCCAGTACGCCTCGTTCCCGATCGTGCTGGAGACGATGCGCGAGTGCCTCCAGGACGTGTTCGACGTGCCGGGGCTGGTCCAGCTCATGCGCGACATCGCGGCCCGGCGGATCCGGGTGGTGGAGGTCGAGACGTCGCAGGCCTCGCCGTTCGCCGCGTCGCTGCTGTTCCACTACGTCGGCGCGTTCATGTACGAGGGCGACGCGCCGCTGGCCGAACGCCGCGCGCAGGCCCTGGCGCTGGACACCACGCTGCTGGCCGAGCTGCTCGGCCAGGCCGATCTGCGCGAGTTGCTCGACCCCGACGTGATCGTGAGCAGCGAGCGCGAGCTGGCCCGGCTCGACCGGCCGCTGCGCGACGCCGAAGACCTGGCCGACCTGCTGCGTTCGCACGGGCCGCTGCTGACGCCCGACGTGAGCGTGCGCGGCGGCGACCCGTCCTGGCTGGAGGAGCTCGAACGCGCGCGCCGGGCCATCCGCGTGCGCATCGCGGGCGAGGAGCAGTGGGCGGCCGTGGAGGACGCCGCCCGGCTGCGCGACGCGCTCGGCGTGCCGCTGCCCGTGGGGGTGCCGCACGTGTTCCTGGAGCCGGTGCCCGACCCGCTGGCCGACCTGGTGGCCCGGCACGCCCGCACCCGCGGGCCCTTCCACGCAGGCACCGCCGCCGCCAGGTTCGGGCTCGGCGCGGCCGTGGTGACCGACGCGCTGCGGCGGCTGGCCGCCTCGGGGCGCGTGGTGAACGGCGAGTTCCGGCCGGGCGGCCGAGGCGAGGAGTGGTGCGACGCCGGGGTGCTGCGGATGTTGCGCCGCAGGTCGCTGGCCCGGCTGCGCAAAGAGGTCGAGCCGGTCGCGCCCGAGACGCTGGCCCGCTTCCTGCCCGCCTGGCACGGCATCACCGGTTCTGGCACGTCGTCCGACGGTTCACGGGCGGGGGCGGCCCGGGCCATGGACGCGCTGGTGCGATCCGTCGAGCAGCTCCAGGGGGCCGCGGTGCCGGCGTCCGCGTTGGAGACGCTGGTGCTGCCCTCGCGGGTGCCCGGCTACCATCCGGCGCTGCTCGACGAGCTGACCTCGTCGGGCGAGGTGATGTGGGTGGGGCAGGGGTCGTTGCCCGGCGGCGACGGATGGGTGTCGCTCTACTTCGCCGACACCGCGCCGCTGCTGCTGCCCGACCCGGCCGAGATCACGATGACCCCGCTGCACGAGCGCGTGCTCGACCTGCTGGGCGGCGGGGGCGCGCTGTTCTTCCGCGGCATCTCCGACCAGCTCGGGGCCCAGGGCGGGGCGCTCGACGACGCGACGCTGGTCTCGGCGTTGTGGGATCTGGTGTGGTCGGGCCGGGTCTCCGGCGACACGCTCGCGCCGCTGCGGGCCACGCTGGGCACCGGGCGTCCGGCGCACCGGCCCGCCACGACGCGGCGGCGCCGGGCCGTGCTGCCGTCGAGGAGCGGGCCGCCGACCGTGGCCGGGCGGTGGTGGCTGCTGCCCGGTCCGGCCGACGACGCGACGCAGCGGGCGCACGCGCAGGCCGAGGTGCTGCTCGAACGGCACGGCGTGGTGACGCGCGGGGCGGTGACCTCCGAACGGCTGCCCGGCGGGTTCACGCCCGTCTACCAGGTGCTTCGCGCCTATGAGGAGAGCGGGCGGTGCCGCCGGGGGTACTTCGTCGAAGGGCTGGGGGGTGCGCAGTTCGCGCTGGCGGGCGCGGTCGACCGGATGCGCGCCATGACCCCGAGCGTCGCACCGACCGGCGGTGGGCCGGGCGAGGGCTTTGGTTCGCCGCCCGAGATCCCCGCCTGGGAGACCGGCCGGCCCGGCGGCGGGGGGTTCGGTCCCCCCGGCGGGGGGTTCGGTGGTGGAGAGGGTGGCCGGAGCTCACGGCCCGGAGGCGGCGGGTTCGGCCAGGGCGGCGAGGCCGGGATGCCTGGTCAAGGCGGCCGGAGCGGGGCCGGGCGGCGGGCCGTGGTGCTGGCCGCCGCCGACCCGGCCAGTCCGTACGGGGCCGCGCTGCCCTGGCCGCAACGTCCCGGCGACGTCGGGCACAAGCCGGGCAGGAAGGCGGGCGCGCTGGTCGTGCTCGTGGACGGCTACCTCGTCCTGTACGTGGAGCGGGGCGGCAAGACGTTGTTGTCGTTCGCCGACGACGAGCGGCTGCAACCGGCGGTCGACGCGCTGGCGCTGGCCGTACGCGACGGGGCGCTCGGCAAGCTGACGGTGGAGCGGGCCGACGGCACGTCCATCGTGGAATCGCCGCTGGCGGCCGCCCTGGAGGCGGCCGGGTTCCATCCGACCCCCCGGGGGCTGCGCCTACGCGCCTGACCAGTCGGTGGTGGTGGCGGTCGGCCGCCCGCGGATTTGTATACGATGGGCGGCCATATGGCTGATGTGATGCGGGGCGCGGGGCGTACGACGCTGCTGGGCGAGGTCACCGAGGAGCTGCGTCGTCGCATCCTGTCCGGTGAGCTGGCGCAGGGAGAGCGGCTGGTCGAGGATCGGCTGGCTGCGCTGCTCGGCGTGTCGCGCAACCCCGTGCGCGAGTCCATCCGGGTGCTGGCGGCCGAGGGGTTCGTCGAGGTCGTCCCGCGGGTCGGCGCGACGGTCGCGCGGCTGACGGCCGAGGAGGGCGAGGAGCTCTTCGACGTGCGCATGGCGGTCGAGGGCCTGGCCGCCCGGCTGGCGGCGCGCAAACGCAGCCCCGAGGCCGTCGCGCGGCTGCGCCGGATCCTCGACGCGGCCAGGGAGGCCGTGGAGGCCGGGCGACCGGCGGAGGTGGCCGAGCTCAACACCGCCTTCCACCTGGCCGTGGGCGAGGCGGCGGGCAACTCCTACCTCAACCTGATGATGAGGCCCATGGTGCTGCGGGCGCAGTGGGTCTTCAGCCAGACCGCCGCCGCCCGGGGGCCGCACTCCTGGACGGAACACCTGAGCCTGTGCGAGGCCATCGCGGCGGGCGACGAGGACGAGGCCCAGGCCAGGGCGGTCGCGCACGTCGCCGCCGCCCGCCGGTCGTTCCTCGCGGCCGTGCCCCGTACGGCGAACCAGCCGATCGACTAGACAGGCGGCAACCGGTACCCCGCAGCACGGGTGAGACGCACGGATTGTATACAGTCTCCTGAACCGTCCCCCCGGAGGAGAGACCGTTGTTCACCACCAGACCCGAGCTGACGGGCGACTTCGGCATGGTCGCCAGCACCCACTGGCTGGCCTCGGCGGCCGGGATGGGCGTGCTGGAGCGCGGCGGCAACGCCTTCGACGCGGCGGTGACGGCCGGGTTCGTGCTCCAGGTCGCCGAACCGCACCTGAACGGCCCCGGCGGCGAGGTGCCGATCCTGCTGTGGAGCGAGGAGGAGCAGAAGGTCTCGGCGGTGTGCGGCCAGGGCGTGGCCCCCGCCGCCGCGACCGTCGAGCGCTTCGCCGCGATGGGGCTGGACGTCGTCCCCGGCACGGGTCTGCTGGCCGCGACGGTGCCGGGCGCGTTCGGCGGCTGGATGTTGCTGCTGGAGCGCTGGGGCACCTGGTCGCTGGCCGAGGTGCTGGCCCCGGCGATCCACTACGCCGAGCGCGGCGTGCCGGTGCTCGACCGGATCGCCGCCACGATCGGCACGGTCGAGGAGCTGTTCAGGCACGACTGGCCCACGTCGGCGGCCACCTGGCTGCCGGACGGCCGGGTGCCCGCACCGGGTTCGAGGCTAACCAACCCGGTGCTCGCGGCGACCTACCGCAGGCTGGTCGCCGAGGCCGAGGACGCCTCGGCCACCCGCGAAGGTCAGCTCGCCGCCGCCCGGCATGCCTGGTACGAGGGTTTCGTCGCCGAGGCCGTCGCCGATTTCAGCACCGGCACCGCCTGGCGGGACAGCTCGGGCGAGGTCCACGGCGGCCTGCTCACCGGGGACGACCTGGCCCGCTGGTCCGCCACGGTCGAGGAGCCGGTGAGCTTCGACTACCGCGGGCACACCGTGTACAAGACGGGACCTTGGGGGCAGGGGCCGGTCTTCCTGCAGCAGCTCGCCCTGCTGTCCGGGTTCGACCTCGACGCCGCCGGCTTCCTGAACGCCGACTACGTGCACGTGGTGACCGAGGCGGCCAAGCTCGCCTTCGCCGACCGCGAAGCCTGGTACGGCGACGCGGACGTCCCCATGGCGGACCTGCTGAGCGCGGCGTACAACGAAGAGCGGCGGCGGCTGATCGGGACCGAGGCCAGCCTGGAGCTGCGGCCGGGCGCGCCCGGCGGCCGGGAGCCGCGGCTGCCGGTCCTCCCGCCCGGCACGGCGGCCCTCTCCCCCGCGATTCCGGCGCCCGTTCGTCCGGGCATCGGCGAGCCGACGGTCGCCCGCCACGACGCACCGCCGACCGGCCGCCCGCGCACTCTGACCGGCGCCGGTGAGCAGACGGTGACGCCGGACGGCGCGGTGCGGGGCGACACCTGTCACGTGGACGTCGTGGACCGGTTCGGGAACATGGTCTCGGCCACGCCCAGCGGCGGCTGGCTGCAGAGCTCCCCCACGATCCCCGAGCTCGGCTTCTGCCTGGGCACCAGGGCGCAGATGTTCTGGCTGCAGGAGGGGCTGCCCGCCTCGCTGCGGCCCGGCGCGCGCCCGCGCACCACGCTGTCGCCGTCGTTCGCCACCCGGGACGGCAGGCCGTGGCTGGCGTTCGGCACGCCGGGCGGCGACCAGCAAGACCAGTGGAGTGTCAACTTCTTCCTGGCCGTCGTGCACGGGCGGCTGAACCTCCAGGAGGCGATCGAGGCGCCCATGTTCCATTCCGCGCACTTCCCCAGCTCGTTCTTCCCGCGTGGCTCGCGTCCCGGGGTGTTGCACGTCGAGGAGCGGCTGGACCCGGGGGTGGTGGCCGAGCTGCGGCGGCGCGGTCACGAGGTCGAGGTCGAGGGCCCGTGGTCGCTCGGCAGGCTCAGCGCGGTGGCCCGCGACGGCGCCTTCCTGCGGGCCGCCGCCAACCCCCGCGGCGCCCAGGGCTACGCGGCGGGCCGATGACCGGCAACCGCACGCCCCGCCTGAACGCGAGGACGCCCCCCGACCGCACGTCCCGCCCCAAGGCCGGGACCACCACCGACCGCACGTCCCGCCTGAACGCGAGAACCACCACCGACCGCACGCCCCGACCCACGGCGGGGACCACCACCGATCGCGCGTCGCGGCTGGGGGTGGGGTGGTGACGGTTGGGGAGCTGGTTTTTCTGGTGGGGGCCGGGTTGCTGGCGGGGGCGGTCAACGCGCTGGCCGGGGGCGGCACGCTGATCTCCTTCCCGGCGCTGGTGGCGTTCGGCTACCCGGGCGTCACCGCGTCGGTGACCAACGCGGTGGCCCTGTGGCCCGGCTACCTGGGCGGCGTCGTCGGCTACCGCGCCGAGCTGCGCGGGCAGCGGCGCAGGGTGACGGCGCTGTCGGCCGCCACCGTGGCGGGCTCCGTGGCGGGCTGTTCGCTGCTGCTGCTCACGCCGGGCCGGCTGTTCGACTCGCTGGTGCCGTGGCTGGTGACCTTCGCCAGCCTCGCGCTGCTGGCCCAGCCGTGGCTCAAGGACCGCTTCGGCGGCGCGGCCGGGCAGCCTCCGAGCAGGCTGGTGTACGCCGGGGTGTTCCTGGGCGGCTGCTACGGCGCCTACTTCAACGGCGGGATGGGCGTGCTGCTGCTGGCCGTGCTCGGCATGTTCCTGCACGACGACCTGCACCGGGTCAACGCCGTACGGGCCGCGTTGTCGCTGGTCGTCAGTACGGTGTCGGTGGTGGCGTTCGCGCTGTTCGGCCCGGTGGAGTGGCAGGCCGTGGCGGTGGTGGCGCCGGCCAGCCTGGCGGGTGGCTTCCTCGGCACCCGCGTGGCCCGGCTCATGCCGCCGAACGTGCTGCGCGGCGTCGTCGTGACCTTCGGCCTCGGCGTGGCGGCGGTGCTCGCGCTGCGGTGAAGCTGCGTCGAACGGGCGGTTCAGGCGACGGTGGCCTCGATCAGGTCATCGACCACGTCGGTCAGGTCGTTGCCCCGGGCGTGCACGCGCCGCTGGCGCACCGCCCCGGAGCCCTTGCTCAGCAGCCGTTCCAGGCCCTCTTCGATGAAGGTCAGGTCGCCGGCCTCGGCCAGCGCAGCGCTCACGTGGCCGAACAGGCGGCGGGCCATCACCGTGGCGGGCACGAGCGTTCCGTGCCGCACGTCGAGGCTGTCGCCGACCAGGCCGTCCCGGGCGGCCCGCCAGTAGGCGGCCCGCAGCACCTCCGACGGGATCGGCAGCCCGCGGTCGCCGCGCGCCACCTCCCGCAACGCGGTCACGACCAGGGCCCGGATCAGGCCGATGATCGTCAGGCTGTCACTCACGTCGAGCGGCACGTCGGCCACTCTGATCTCGACCGTCGGCAGCCTCGGCGACGGACGGGTGTCCCAGAAGACCGTCTTGGGGTCCATCAGCGCGCCCGACTCCGACAGCGCACGCAGCGCCAGTTCGTAGTCGCCGAACGTCGGGAAGTACGGCGGCGCCCCGGACACCGGCCACCGCCCCCAGCTGATCACCCGCCAGGACGCGTAGCCGGTGTCGCGGCCCACGAAGAACGGCGAGTTGGCGGCCAGCGCGATCAGCGTCGGCAGCCAGGGTCTGAGATGGTTGCCGACGTAGACGGCGATCTCCTCGTCCGGTACGTCGACGTGCACGTGCAGCGCGCAGATGCTGATCTCGTCCTGCAACGCCCGGTAGAGCTCCTTGCCCTGCTGATAGCGGTGGTCGTCGGTGAGCGGCGGCGGCATGACGTTGCCGAGCACCGGGATGCCGCTGGCCACGACCGCCAGGCCGCAGGACCGGGCCGCCTCGGACACCTCCTTCCGTGCTGCCCGGAGCTGGGAGCCCAGCTCACTGAGGTCGGCGGAGGGCGGCGTACGGGCCTCCACCTGGAAACGGGTGATCTCGTGGGCCACGTCGAGCATGTCCGTCGCGGCGGCCAGGACCTCGGCCGCCCGGGGGGACACGTGGCGGGTGCGGGGATCGACGACGAGGTATTCCTCTTCGATCCCGATCAACGGAACCATGCACACCTCGCTGGGGGAGTCCGAAGAGCCTCCGCCACAGGTTGTGCCCGTGCCGCCGCCGGGGGAAAACCTGGCTAGAAGGGGGCAGGACCGTACAGGGCGGCAGGGGCGCCGGTGGACATGGCCCAGTAGCGGTCGCCGTACGACCAGTGCCACCACTCGGTCGGGTAGTTGACCAGGCCCACGGGCTCCAGGGCGGCGGCCAGGATCTCGCGGTGGGCGCGGGCCTGCGCCGGGATGCCGGTGGCGGCCGTGTAGCAGGCGCCGCCGCTCTCCTCGGGGTTGTCGTTGACCTGGGTGCCCATGTCGTACTCGGTGCCGTCGGGGGCGCACAGGGTCAGGTCGACAGCGGCGCCGGCAGTGTGGGGGGCGACCTCAACAGGGGAGACATACCGACTGGCCGCGATAAAGGACTCGTCAGGCGACATGTCGGGATAAGTGGTGAGGAGCTCCTCGCGGTACCCCTCGAAAATACGCCGCTGCGTAGCGATGGGCCGGTATCCCTCGACGATCAGCAGGTGGAAGCCGTCGGGCAACGAGCTCTCGGCCCGCTCCAGCCGGTCGAGCAGCCCCGCGCGCAGGTGCGCGTACGCGCCGTCGGCGTCGGCCAGCCGCGTGTCGACCCGCAGCCGCCCGCGCACGTCGGCCAGCGGCTCACCGCACTCCCGGACGGGAACCGCCGAGACGCGCGGGTCGGAGATGAGGACTACGTCAGTGTCGAGCTGCCACATGGGCAGAAATTCTCACACAGTGTCGGAGAAAACCTGCTCCCGGGCCTGCTCCAGGGCCGCGACCATGGCCCCGCGCAGCACCGCGTTGCCGGTCACCCTGGTGGTCACCACGGTCGGCTGGCTCGGGCACACGCGGGCCACGGCCTCCTCGACCTTGGCGGCCAGCCGCTCGCCGCCGGCCCGGCCGACGTCGCCGCTGAGCACGATCAGCCCGGGGTCGAGCACGACGGCCACGGCCGCCGCGCCCACGGCCAGGCGGCCCGCCACCTCGTCCAGGTAGTCCTCGTCGCCGTTGCGGACCAGGTCTGGCACGGTGTAGCCGATCACGCCGTGCTCGCCGGCCAGGCCGCGCAGGGCGTCGTGGCCCACCAGGCGCTGGAACGAGCCCGACTGCGGCTGCGAGACGTCGGACGGCAGCGGCTCTCCCGGCACTGGCAGCCAGCCGATCTCGCCCGCGCCGCCGGTGATCCCCCGGTGCAGCCGGCCGCCGAGCATGACGCCGAGGCCCTGGCCGACGCCGGCCCAGATGACCACGAAGTCGTCGTGGCCGACGGCGGCGCCGTAGCGGCTCTCGGCCAGGGCGACCAGGTTGACGTCGTTCTCTATCGTCACCGAGCCGCCGAGGGTCTGGCGCAGGCTGGCCAGCACGCCGACGTGCCAGTCGGGCAGGTCGTAGGACCAGCGCACATCGCCGCTGCGGGGATCGACGACGCCCCGGGTGCCGATGACGAACGAGCGGAGCTGGGAGAGCTCGACGCTGGCCGTGGCGCAGGCCCGCTGGACTGCCGAGTGGACCGCCTTCACCGGATCGCGGGCGTCGGACGGGTTGACCGTCACCTCGACAACGATTTTACCTGTGATGTCCGCCACACCGACAGTGAGGCTGTCGGGCAGCACCTCCAGCCCGGCGACGTACGCGCTCGACGGAACCACCGCGTACAGGGCGGCGTGCGGGCCGCGGCCGCCGGCGCGCTCGCCCGCGACCTCCACCAGGCCCCGTTCTTCGAGTCGAGCGAGCAGCTGACCTGCGGTTACCTTGGATAGCCCTGTTCGCTCCCCCAGTTCGGCGCGGGTCAGCGGACCGTCCGCGAGGAGGAGTTCAAGTGCCGAGCGGTCGTTCAACCTGCGCAGCAACCGAGGGATCCCCGGGCTTCGACTCATTACCGCACCCCTCTCGTCACGAATGGCTAACGAGCGTTTCTTTTAAGAAAGTTTCTTGTTAGTTTAACAGCGTCGTTCGGCATTTGACGATCAGCCTGGTGCGGACCGTAGGCCAGCACCCGGGAAGGGAGAACCCTGTGAGGATCGCGAAGATCACAGCCACTACGGTCACCACGGCCGCCCTGGCCCTGGGCCTGGCCGCCTGTGGGTCAAGCGAGGAGCCGAAGCCGTCGTCCAGCGCGGCCGCCCCCGCTTCCAGTGGCCCGAAGTTCGCGGGCAAGACGCTCAGCGTGTGGCGTCTGGGCGACAGCAACCCTGCCGCCGCCAAGTACATGGAAGAGCTCAACGCCGAGTTCAAGAAGCAGACCGGCGCCGAGGTCAAGCTTGAGTGGATCCCGTGGCCGCAGGTGGCGGACAAGTTCGCCGCCGCCGCGACCGGCACCGGCCCGGACGTGACCGAGATCGGCAACGACCAGGTCCCGATGTGGCAGAGCCAGGACGCGCTCACCCCTATCACCGACATCGCGCGTGAGGGCGACCGGGCCCAGATCCCCGAGAACCTCTACGGCTACGAGACGGTCGACGGCGAGATCTACGGCATCCCGTGGGGCGCCGGCGCCCGCGCGGTGCTCTACCGCAAGGACTGGTTCGCCGACCTGAAGATCGAGGTTCCCAAGACCTGGGACGAGCTCGTCGCCGCGGCCAAGAAGATCCAGAAGGAGAAGGGCGCCGGCGTCGACGGCTTCGCCTTCAACGGCGGCTCCGACGCCAACCACCTGCTGGCCGCGTTCGCCTGGTCCGAGGGCGGCGAGTTCGCCGTCAAGGAGGGCGACAAGTGGGTCGGCAAGCTGACCGACCCCGGCTTCCAGAAGGGCTTCGAGACCTACACCGGCCTGGTCACCGGCGGCCTGTCCAGCAAGGCGAACCTGACGCTGAACACCGTCGACATCCGCAAGCGCTTCGCCAACAACAAGGTGGCGATGTACCTCACCGCCGGCTGGGACCTGCCCGGCATCGAGGAGGACTCGAAGGGCAAGCTGAAGGGCGACAAGCTCGGCTTCTTCCCGCTGCCCGCCAAGACCGGCGGCCTGGCCCCGTCCTTCTTCGGCGGCAACGACATCGCGCTGTGGGGCGGCACCAAGGAGGCCGACCTCGGCAAGGAGTACCTCAAGCTCGCCACCAGCAAGACCTGGGCCGACCGCTACGCCAAGGAAGGCGGCCTGCTGCCGGTCTACCCCGACACCCTGGCGGCGCTGAACGAGGACCCGGCGCAGGGCCCGTTCGCCCAGGCCTTCGCCAAGGCCAAGGCGTTCCCGGCCGACCCGAACTGGGCCGAGGCCGACGCCACCAAGGCCGTGCTGCAGAACGCGGCGCGCGCCGTCATCGAGGGCAAGAAGGACACCACCACGGCTCTCGCTGACGCCAACAAGGAACTCGAAGAGATCCTGAACCAGTAACGATGGCGAACACGACTACGGTCACCCGGGGCAGGGGCTCGTCCCCCGCCCCGGGGCGCCGCCGTAAGAAGGGCGGCGGGCCCGTCAAGGCCACCGGGATGCCCACGTGGAGCATCCCGTACGTGCTGCTCATCCCCGGTCTGCTGGTCATCGCGGGACTGCTGCTGTACCCGATGTTCCAGCTCGGCGTGATGGCCTTCCAGAAGGTCGGGCTCGCGCAGATCAGGGGGAGCAAGCCGGCCGAATGGGTGGGCCTGGACAACTTCAACAAGGTCCTCTCCAACGACATCTTCTGGTCGGCTCTGCGCAACACCGTGGTGTTCGCCTTCGTCGCCGTCAGCCTCACGTTGATCGTGGGCACCGCGGTCGGCGTGCTGCTGAACAAGCTCGGCAAGAAGATGTCCCTGTTCGTGGTCATCGGGTGCATGTTCGCCTGGGCCGTGCCGCCGGTCGCGCAGGGCGTCATCTGGCGCTCGCTCTTCGACGCCGAGTCCGGCATCGTGAACTGGCTGCTCAACCTGCTGCCCGACTGGCTGGCCGCGCCACCCGCCGGCCAGCAGGACTGGACGGGCACCCCGTGGCTCAACGACACCTTCCCGCTCTACGTCGCGCTGATCGTGTGCGTGGTGTGGGCCGGGTTCCCGTTCATCGCGGTCTCGGTGCTGGCGGGGCTCAAGGGCATCCCGTCCGAGCTGTACGAGGCGGCCAAGGTCGACGGCTCGGGGGCGTGGCGGACGTTCAGGAAGATCACCCTGCCGCTGCTCAAGCCGGTCTTCGCCGTCCTGACGATCCTGTCGATCATCTGGGACTTCAAGGTCTTCAGCCAGCTCTACGTGCTGATGAACGGCCCGACCAACCGCGACGGTTTCAACCTGTCGATGTACGCGGTCGCGGAGGCGTTCAAGCCCCCGCAGAAGCTGGGCACGGGCGCGGCGATCTCCATCGTGCTGACGATCATCCTGCTCATCATCACCGTCGCGTACGTCCGGCAGATCGTGAAGCAGGAGGAGATGTGAACGCGCTGGCCCGCAAGAAGCTCGGGAAGATCCTCCTGAACACGGCCGGTGTGCTGGTCTTCCTCTACGCGGTCTTCCCCGTCTACTGGATGGTCTCCACCGGCTTCAAGGAGAACGACCAGATCTTCACGACGGAGTTCATCCCGTTCCCGACGCACTTCACCTTCGACCACTTCGCGCGGGTGCTGACCGAGGGCGTGGCGAACAACTCCATCTGGCTCTACATGCGCAACAGCGCGATCGTGGCGCTCGGCACCGTGCTCATCGGCTCGGTCTTCGCGCTGCTGTCGGCCACGGCCATCGCCCGCTTCCGCTTCAAGGGGCGTGGCACGTTCCTGGTCATCCTGCTGATCGTGCAGATGTTGCCGGCCGAGGGCCTGCTCATCCCGCTGTACATGATGGTCAAGCGGGTCGGCCTCGGTGACCAGCTCATCGGGCTGATCATCACCCAGGTCGCGCTGACGCTGCCGTTCGGCATCTGGATGTTGCGCACGTTCGTGGCCGCGGTGCCGCGGACGCTGGAGGAGGCGGCCTGGATCGACGGCGCGAGCCGCCTGACCACGTTCTGGAAGGTGCTGTTCCCGCTGGTCGCGCCGGGGTTGGTGGCCACGAGCATCTTCTCGTTCATCACCGCCTGGAACGATCTGGTGTTCGCCCTCTACCTGATGTCGGGTTCCGAGGGCTACACGATGCCGGTCGCCCTGCAGTACTTCTTCGGCCAGAAGGGCGTCGACTGGGGCGCGATCATGGCCGGTTCCACCCTGATGACCCTTCCGGTGGTCGTCTTCTTCCTGCTGGTACAACGCCGCATGGTCGCCGGTCTCACCGCCGGGGCCGTGAAGGGGTAACAGGCACTGATCCTCGTACGGCTCGGCTGGTCCGGGCCGTACCCGATCGTGCCTTCATTCAAGTGATGAGGAGCCATGAGTCAGAGTGATCGGGGGCTGCGTCGCCTCGCGGCCGGCACGCTGCTCGTCGCCTTCCAGGGCACCACGGCGCCCGACTGGGTGCTGCGTGAGCTGGACAACGGCCTGGGCGGCGTGACGCTCTTCGGGTTCAACGTCGCCGGTCCCGACCAGGTCAGGTCGCTCACCACGACGTTGCGCGCCTCGGCCGAGCCCGTCATCTCGCTCGACGAGGAGGGCGGGGACGTCACCAGGCTGGCCTACCACGTCGGCAGCCCGTACCCCGGGAACGCGGCGCTGGGGGCGGTCGACGACATGGACCTGACCTGCCGGGTCTACGCGGCGATCGGGTCCGAGCTGGCCGCGTGCGGCATCAACGTGGACCTCGCGCCGAGCGCGGACGTCAACACCGAGGCCGACAACCCGGTGATCGGGACCAGGTCCTTCGGCGCCGACCCGGCGCTGGTGGCCAGGCACACGGTCGCGGCGGTCAACGGGCTGCAGTCGGTGAACGTGGCCGCCTGCGTCAAGCACTTCCCCGGCCACGGCGCCACCCGGGTGGACTCCCACCTGGCCGTGCCCGTCGTGGACGTCGGCCTGGACGTGCTGCGCGCCCGCGAGCTCGCGCCGTTCCGGGCGGCCATCGAGGCCGGCGCCAAGACCGTGATGACCGCTCACGTGGCGGTTCCGGTGGTGACCGGGGACACTCCGGCCACCCTGTCACCCGCCGCTCTGACCGGGCTCCTCAGGGGCGAGCTCGGCTACGACGGCGTGGTGATCACGGACGCGCTGGACATGCACGCGATCACCAAGAGCGTCGGGCTGGCCAACGGCGCCGTGCTCACGCTCGCGGCCGGGGCGGACCTGATCTGCCTCGGCCCGATCCCCGGCGAGGACGACGTCCAGCGGGTCATCGGGGAGATCGTGGCCGCGGTGACCGAGGGACGCCTGCCGGCCGCCAGGCTGGAGGAGGCGGCCGACCGCGTGGGGGCGCTGAGGGCCTGGTTCGGCACGCCCGAGGTGATCGCGGCCGAGCAGAACGGGGTCGGCCTGCACGCCGCCCGCCGCGCCGTGCGGCTGACCGGCGAGACGGAACCTCTGGTGGAACCCCTGGTGATCGAGGTGGACACCCCGCCCACGATCGCCGTGGGGAACGTGCCATGGGGGGTCGGCCCGTGGCTGCCGGACGCCGAGATCGTCCGTGTCGAGCCCGCGGCCGCCGACGTCCCCGCCCTGCTGGCCAAGGCCGCGAACCGGTCGCTGGTCATCGTGGTGAAGGACGCCCACCGCTACCAGGCGAGCCAGGAACTGGTCTCCGCTCTGGTGGCGGCCCGCCAGGACGCGACGGTGATCGAGATGGGCCTGCCCGTCTGGCGGCCCGACAGCGCCGCCTACATCGCCACGTACGGGGCGGCCAGGGCCAACGCCCAGGCCGCCGTGGAACTGATCACCGCCTGAGGCGAACAGCCCGGGCCCGCCGGATCAGGGCGTGAGGAGCTCTTCGCGCGCCTGGTCCAGGGCGGCCAGCACCGCGCCGCGCAGCACCGGGTTGGCGTGGGCGACCGCCGTGGTGACCACCTGCGGCCGCACCGGGCAGATCCGCGCCACGGCCTCCTCCACCCTGGAGGTCAGCGCGGATCCCCCGGCGTGGCCCACCTCCCCGGCCAGCACGACCAGCCCCGGGTCGAGGATCACGCAGACCGCCGCCACGCCCAGCGCCAGCCGGTGGGCGATCTCGTCGAGCATCGGCTCACCGCGGGGCCCGGCCGCCACCGCGACCTCGACGCACTCGCCGGCGCTCTCGGCCGTGAAACCGTAGCCGCGGGCCAGCTCGGCCACCGCCTCGGCGCTCACCAGCGACTGCAGGCCGCCCGCCAGCGACGGCAGCCGGCCCGGCTTGGTGCGGATGTCCTCCGGCAGCGGCACGCCGGGCACCGGCAGGTAGCCGATCTCCCCCGCGCTGCCCGAACGCCCCCGGTGGAGCTTGCCGCCCAGCATGACGGCCATGCCGAGGCCCCGGCTCGCCCACACCAGCACGAAGTCGTCGACGCCCTTGGCCGCGCCGTCGGCGTACTCGGCGATGGCGGCCAGGTTCACGTCGTTCTCGATCGTCACCTCGCGCCGCAGGTCGCCGGCGAGCGCCTCGTGGATGCCCTCGTGCCAGCCCGGCAGGTCGAAGGAGAAGCGCACGTCGCCGCTGCGCGGATCGACCACGCCCGGGGTGCCGATCACCACGCCGCGCAGCTTGGCCAGGCTGACCTTCGCGCTGCGGCACGCCTTGACGATCGCGCCGTGCACGGCGGCCACCGGGTCGTCGTGGCCGCCGGGATCGACGGTGACCTCGGCGATGGTGCGGCCGTGGATGTCGGCGACGGCGGTGGAGATGAGCTCGGGCCCGACCTCCAGACCGGCCACGTACGCGCTGGAGGGGATGACCGAGTAGAGCGCCGCGTTCGGCCCCCTGCCGCCCGCCTGCGCGCCCACCACCTCGACCAGGCCGCGTTCCTCCAGCCGCGCGAGCGTCTGGGAGGCGGTGACCTTGGACAGACCGGTCAGGTCGCCGATCTGCCCCCTCGTCATGGGGCCGGTGGCCAGCAACAGCTCCAGTGCGGCCCGATCGTTGATCTCCCGGAGAAGTCTGGGCACACCAGGACGACGCTCCACGCTGATTCCCACCGTCAATTCGAAAAGGTTGTTGGAAGTTTAGCGTCCCAGCTCTTGCATATCATCGGAGCCGAACACGAGGATGCCTCATGACAATCCCCCGCGGCCCGGCGATCATGCTCGCGCTGGGCCTCGTGCTGCTGCTGGACGTGTTGAGAGTCTTCCTCCCGTCGTTGATCACCCTGTTCGGCCGGGCGGGCGAGACGCCGCCGGAGCTGATGGGCCTCTACGCCGCCGCCTGGTTCATCCTGCCTTTCCTGGCGCTGTTAGCCAAGCCGCGCCACGCTCTGCTCGGCGGCGCCGCGGCGCTGGTCCTCACCAGGATCCTGCTGCAGGCGGGCGTGAGCCAGCTCTACGTCGCCTCCGCCGGCGTCACCGCGGGCCTGGTGTTCCTGTACGGCTGCGCCCACACCGTCCCGCGCCGGGCGGTCCCGATCGGCGTCATGGGCGGACTGAGCCTGTCGCTGGTCGTCCACCTGCTGCTGGACGGCGTGGACCTGGTCTGGCGCGACGGCCTGGTCCCGTGGCTGGCGGTGCTCTGCGTCTGCGCCGCCTTCCTGAGCCTCCTCCGCCCGCCGGTCGCCGAGGTGGACCGCGCGCCCGCGCTGACGTGGTTCCTGCTCGGCCCGGCGATGCTGCTGACCGGCGTCGCCGCCACGGGCTGGGCCAAGCCGGAACAGAGCCCGACCGACCTGTGGCAGATGCTGGTGGGCACCGGCCTGCTCGCCGCTGTCCTGGTCATGGCCGTTGTGCAGGCCGCCCGCCCGCCGCTGTCGCCGGTCTTCGATCTCATGATCGGCGTCCTGCTGGTGGCCTTCACGGTGCTCTTCACACTGTCGGCGCCCTACGTCGCCGTGCTGCTGATCGGCTGGCTCGGCGCCCTGCTCGCCGGAACCGCGCGGCCCGACTATCCCGCCGGGCGACGTCCTGGCGTGGCCGTGCTCGGGGGCGGGCTGGTCTTCTTCGTCGGGCTGTTCGTCTACTACGCGGCCTACGACATGAACCTCGGCTTCCCCAACGGCCAGATCCTCGTGGCGGTGGCAGTGCTGGTGGCCGCCCTCAGCGTGATCACGGCTCTGGTCCGGCACTCGCCGCCGCCAGCCGGGCCGATCCGCCTCAGCTGGCTGCCGCCGGCGGCCGCCGTGCTGCTGGTGGGGCTCGTCACCCTCGGGGCGCCGTCCGCGCCGCCCGTACGGGCCAAGCAGGGCGACACCTTCACCCTGATCGCCTACAACATCCGCATGGGCTACGGCCTGGACGGCCGCCTGTCGCTCGACAAGATCGGCGCGTGGGCCGCCGCCCAGAAGCCCGACGTCGTGCTGCTCAGCGAGGTGGACCGCGGCTGGCTGCTCAACGGCGGCCACGACGACCTGGCCAGGATCGCCCGCCGCCTCGGCATGCGCTACCACTTCGCGCCCGCCGCCGACCAGGTGTGGGGCGACGCGCTGCTCACCAACCTCCCGGTCAAGCAGGTGCACTCCCACCCGCTGGGCTCCCACGACTACCCGACGGGGGCGCAGGCCCAGACGGTCGTCCTGGAGGTCGGCGGCAGGGAGGTGGGCATCGTCAACACCCATCTGCAGGCTCCCGAGGGCCAGGCGCCCGAGGTCGCCGCGATCGCCCGCGCCCTGGCCGCCGGCCGGGACGCCGACGAGGCCGGGCACAGCGCGGCCGGAGCCGGGGAGCAGGTGAGGCGACCGGTGGTCCTGGCCGGCGACCTCAACACGCGGCCCACCGATCCGGCCATGGAGGTGCTGAAGGCGGCCGGGCTGAGCGACCCGCTGACCGCGTTCGGGGACCCGCCGACCTCGCCCGCCGACGCCCCCAAGGAGCGCATCGACCACGTCCTGCTCACCAAGGGATTGACCGCGGTTTCTGCGCAGGCGCCGCGGTTGCCGTATTCGGATCACCTGCCCGTTCTGACGACCTTGCGCCTAACCAGTGTTGACCAGGAGGGATAATCGAGAACATGCGCCTTTCCGCTCGTGTCGACTACGCCCTCCGTGCCGCCGCTGAACTCGCCGCAGCCGGCGCGGGTCCGACTACCGTGGGTGAGCTCGCCAAGGAACAGGACATGCCTCCCAAATACCTGGAGAACATCCTGCTCCAGATGCGCCGCGCCGGCCTGGTGCGCGGCCAGCGGGGTCCCGAGGGCGGCTACGTGCTGGCCCGGCCCGCCGCGAACATCTCGCTCGCCGACGTGATCAGGGCCGTCGACGGGCCGCTGGCCAACGTGCGGGGCGAGCGTCCCGAACACGTCGGCTACCGGGGTCCGGCCGAGTCGTTGCAGCAGGTGTGGATCGCGTTGCGCGCCACCGAGCGGGCCATCCTGGAGGAGGTCACGCTCGAACAGGTCGCCTCGGGCAGCCTTCCCGAGCGCGTCCGCCAGCTCGCCGCCGACCCCGCCGCCTGGGACTGACGCCTCCCGGCCGGGCCTGGCGGCCGGCGCCCTCGGGCCCATGGCCGCCGTCCCGGCCGGGAGGCGGGTACCTAGACTGGAGGGATGCCCGAGGGAGACGCCGTCTACCGCACCGCGGCGCGCCTGCGCGGCGCGCTCGACGGCCGCGTGCTGACCAGGTCGGACTTCCGCGTCCCACGGCACGCCACCGCGGACCTGAGAGGCCGGGCGGTGCTCACCACCGTCTCCAGGGGCAAACATCTGCTGACCCGGGTCGAGGGCGGCCTGACCGTGCACACCCACCTGCGCATGGACGGAAGCTGGCGGGTCATGCCCGCGGGCCGGCGCACGGCCGGCGGCGACCAGGTGCGGCTGATCCTGGCCAACGAGGAGTGGCAGGCGGTGGGGATCAAGCTCGGCATGGTCGACCTGGTCACGACCGCCGACGAGGAGCGCCTGGTGGGGCACCTGGGGCCGGACCTGCTGGGCGCCGACTGGGATCCGGGCGAGGCCGTGCGAAGGCTACGAGCGGCACCGGACAGGACGATCGGCGAAGCGCTGCTCGATCAGCGCAACCTGGCGGGGATCGGCACGATCTATCGCGCCGAGACCCTGTTCCTGCGCGGGATCTGGCCGTGGCGGAAGGTCGGGGAGATCGAGGATCTCGACGGGCTCGTCACGCTGGCCCACCGGCTGCTGGAGGCCAACAAGGGACATGGCGGCACGGTGACCACAGGTGATCGCCGCCCGGCGAACCAGACCTGGGTCTACGGCAGGGCAGGGAGACCCTGTCGCCGATGCGGCACGCGCATCAGCCGCGGGGAGATGGGGGCACAGCCACAGGAAAGGCTGATCCTGTGGTGTGGTGGCTGCCAGCCGCGTTAGGCCGCCACCATGTCCTTGACCTCGGGGAAGACAGTGTCGCCGATCGAACCGGGAACCGTCTCGGCAAGGGGCAGGCGCTCGTGCTCGGGCATGTCGGCCAGAACAGGCGCGGCCTGGAGCTCCGCCAGCGCGAACTGGTCGGAAACCTCACGCAACACCTGCGAGAGCGGCACACCGAGGGCACCGCAAATGGACGCGAGCAGCTCGGACGAGGCTTCCTTCTGGCCACGCTCGACCTCGGAAAGATAACCGAGCGAGACACGCGCCAGCGTGGACACCTCGCGTAGCGTGCGCCCCTGACGCACCCGCAACCGCCTCAGCACGTCACCGAGCAGCTGACGCAGCAGAATCATCTGTCGCTCCCTCCCCGGCGTGGATGTCTTCACCACGCCCCGCGCGATCGGATCGTGCCGCACATTGGTCTTCTTGGCTTCGTACATACTCCTCGCCGTCATCATGGGGCGTCGCCTCCCCGGGTCTGCCGCTCGTGCCTGGTCGCGCGACTCATCAGGCCCGCCTGCCGGGCGCTCGGTGCTTGCAGTTGGCTCACGGACCTCACTCACAGCTCCACCGTACCCGTATCCACCGACACCGCGTCAGACCGTGCTTCGCATGTTCGCTCGGGACGTAACACGGTAATCATCCGGAATGTTCCCCTTTGTTGGCCTTCAGCACACCTGCGAGGAGATCGACTGCCTCGTGCACCGTCCTTACCCGGATACGTTCGCGCGACCCCTCAAGGCTCAACGCACGCACCAGGTTCTCCCCGCCCGGGCCGTGGACCGCGGCGTACACCAGGCCCACGGGCTTTCCGTCCTGTGGTTCTGGGCCGGCCACACCAGTCACGGCCAGCCCGTACGCCGCCCCGCACACCCGGGCGACCCCTTCGGCCATCGCCGCGGCCACCTCGGGATGCACGGCCCCCTCGCGGCTCAGCAGCTCGCCGGGCACGCCCAGCAGATCGCGCTTGAGATCGGTGGCGTAGGAGATCACCCCGCCCCGGAACGCCTTGGACGCCCCAGGGACCGACGTGAACGCGGCCCCGATGAGCCCGCCGGTCAGCGACTCGGCCACCGCCACGGTGGCGTCCTGCCGCACCAGGAGGGCCACGACCTCGGCCACGTCCGCCATCGCTCAGATCACTCCCCACGCGCCCGTCTGGCCACCTGGCGCAGCTTGACCGCCCGTACGAGATAGTCGACGCCCGTCGCGACGGTCACGACCAGGGCCGCGCCCATCACCACCCATCGCAGCGGGTCGGGCACCCCCGGCAGGATGTAGAGCACGATGGCGGCGATCTGCAGCACGGTCTTGACCTTGCCGCCGTAGCTGGCCGGGATGACCGCGTGCCGCAGCAGGACCAGCCGGAGCAGGGTGATGCCCAGCTCGCGGCCCAGGATCACGATCGTGACCCACCACGGCAGCTCGTCGAGGATCGACAGGCACACCAGCGCCGCCCCGGTGAGCGCCTTGTCGGCGATCGGGTCGGCGATCTTGCCGAAATCGGTGATCAGCCCGTAGCGGCGGGCCAGCTCGCCGTCGAGATGGTCGGTGATCGAGGCGACCCCGAACACCCCTAGGGCGGCCAGCCGCCAGCCGGTGCCGGGCAGGAACAGGCATGCGACGAAGAAGGGGACGAGCGCCAACCGGAGGACCGTGAGGACGTTGGCGATGTTCCACGGGCTCACCACGCGGCGCTCGTCCCTGGTCATGGACTGGCCTTGATGCGCGCGATCAGGTCAACCCCCTCGGCGTCGACCACGACCGCGCGCACGATCTGTCCCTTGACCAGGCCGATGCCCTGGACCGTCACCGAGCCGTCGACCTCCGGGCCCTGGTGGGCGGCCCGGCCCTCGTAGCCGCCGTCTCCCAGGTCGTCGTCGATGAGCACGTCGACCTCCGTGCCGATGCGCTCCTCCGCGCGCTGGGCGGTCAGTTCCTCAGCCAGCTCGGTGAGCACGCGCACGCGCTCGTCGATGACCTCCTGGTCGAGCTTGCCCGGCAGGTTGGCAGCCTCCGTGCCGTCTTCGTCGGAGTAGCCGAACACGCCGATCACGTCGAGCCTGGCCTGCTCCAGGAAGCCGACCAGCTCGCCGAACTCCTCCTCGGTCTCGCCCGGGAAGCCCACGATGAAGTTGGAGCGCACGCCCGCCTCGGGAGCGCCCTTGCGCACGCTCTCCAGGAGGCCGAGGAAACGCTCGGGGTCGCCGAAGCGGCGCATCCGGCGCAGGACGCCGCCGCTGGCGTGCTGGAAGGACAGGTCGAAGTAGTCGGCCACGCCCTCGGTGGCGGTGATGACGTCGATCAGCCCCGGCCGCAGCTCGGCGGGCTGCAGGTAGCTGACCCGCACCCGGTCGATGCCCGGCACGGCGGCCAGCTGCGGCAGCAGCTTCTCCAGCGCCCGCAGGTCGCCCAGGTCCTTGCCGTAGGAGGTGGAGTTCTCCGAGACCAGGACGAGCTCGCGCACGCCGCGATGAGCCAGCCAGTCGGCCTCGGCGAGCAGCTCGTCGGGGTTGCGCGAGACGTAGGCCCCGCGGAAGGCCGGGATGGCGCAGAACGTGCAGCGCCGGTCGCAGCCGGAGGCCAGCTTGAGCGAGGCGACCGGGCTCTCGTCGAGGCGTTTGCGCAGCACGCGCGGGCCGCTGGCGGGCGCGAGCCCGTCGGGCAGCTCGCCGTGGCCGGGGATGCCGGTCTTGGGCGCGCTGCCGCGCTCGACCGGCGAGATGGGCAGCAGCGTGCGGCGGTCGCGCGGCGTGTGCGGCTTGAGCGGACGCCCGGCCAGCACGTCGTCGAGCCGGCCGCCGATCTCGGTGTAGTCGTCGAAGGAGATGACGGCGCTCGCCTCGGGCAGTGCCTCGGCCAGCTCGTTGCCGTAGCGCTCGGCCATGCAACCCGCGGCCACCACCTTCGCCCCGGAGTCGGCGGCGGCGAGCAGCGTGTCGATGGAGTCTTTCTTGGCCGAGTCAATGAAGCCACACGTGTTGACGACGACGACGTCGGGGTCGTCGTCGCCCAGCTGCCAGCCGGCAGCCTCTAGTCGCGCGGCCAGCTCCTCGGAGTCGACCTCGTTGCGCGCGCAGCCCAGGGTGATCAGCGATGCGGTTCGGCGGGATGACATGGTGAACACTACGATATCGGGAGTTGGCCACCACCTGATGCACGGCCTCCCCGCCGGACTACCGCGGAGGCGACGCGTCGAGGCCGAACGAGCGGGTCACCATCTCGCCCCGGCCCCCGAGTTTGTCCACCTTCTTGCCGTTGACCTGCAAGGACACCGCTCCGGCGTCACCGAGGAGCAGGCTGACCTTCTCGGCGGCCCGCCAGGTCGAGCTGTCTCCGGCCTTCAACATCCCGGCGAAGAGCATCCGGCCCTGACCGTCGCGCACGTTCACGTACGACGTACGCCTAGCCTCGATCTTCAGGGTGACCATGCCTTTGCCCGCTTTGCCCTTGCCCGCCGCGGCCCTGGGCCCCTCGGTGATGGGCGTGTTCGGCGGCACGCTGGGCTTGGGCGTGATGGCGTGCACGTCGGCGGTGCGCACCTGGTCGCTCGCGCCGCCGAGCACGCGCACCGTGCCGAACACCACCACGACGGCCAGCGCCACGCCGAGCGCCATCGTCCAGTTGGGCCCCCGGCGTTCGCGCAGGGCGAGCGTGCGGTCGGCCTGGAACACGGCGGCGGCGCGGACGGGCTGCGGCGCCCCGCCGTGTTGCTGGTCGAACAGGTGGACCGTGGCCTCGGGATCGAGCCCGACGACCTTGGCTATGGCCTTGACGTGACCGCGGGCGTAGAACCCGCCCCCGCACTGTTCGTAGTCTTCCTGCTCGATCCGGTTGATGATCGTTTCTCTGATCCGGGTCGCCGCGCTGACCTGCGCGACCGTCAATCCCGCCGCCTGCCTGGCCGCTGCCAGCATGGCCCCGATGCTCTGTTCCTGCACAGCGAACGCCTCCCCACCACGACAGTGCGTAGTGGTTCATATTCAATCAGTTATCGCCGTGGAACCGTGCATTGGGGTCATTCGCCACGCAGGTCGGCCAGCAGGCCGGGCAGATCGTCCGGTTTCACCAGGACTTCGCGGGCCTTGGAGCCTTCGCTGGGGCCCACCACGTTGCGACTCTCCAGCAGGTCCATCAGCCGTCCGGCCTTGGCGAAGCCGACCCGCAGCTTGCGCTGCAACATCGAGGTCGAGCCGAACTGGGTGGTCACGATCAGCTCGGCGGCCTGGATCAGCAGGTCGAGGTCGTCGCCGATCTCCTCGTCGATCTCCCGCTTGACCGGCGCGGCGGCCACGTCGTCGCGGTACTCGACCTGCATCTGCTCCTTGCAGTGCGTGACGATCTCGGCGATCTCCTTCTCCGAGACGAACGCGTTCTGGATCCGGATGGGCTTGCTCGCGCCCATCGGCAGGAACAGCGCGTCACCCTGGCCGACCAGCTTGTCGGCGCCCGGCTGGTCGAGGATGACCCGCGAGTCGGTCAGCGACGACACCGCGAAGGCCAGCCTGGACGGCACGTTGGCCTTGATCAGGCCGGTGACGACGTCGACCGAGGGCCGCTGGGTGGCGATCACCAGGTGGATGCCGGCCGCGCGGGCGAGCTGCGTGATGCGCACGATCGAGTCCTCGACGTCGCGCGGGGCCACCATCATGAGGTCGGCCAGCTCGTCCACGATCACCAGCAGGTACGGGTAGGGCTGGTAGACCCGCTCGCTGCCCGGCGGCGGCACGAGCTTGCCCGCGCGCACGGCCTTGTTGAACTCGTCGACGTGCCGGAACCCGCTGGCGGCCAGGTCGTCGTAGCGGCGGTCCATCTCGCCCACGACCCATTCCAGGGCTTCCGCGGCCTTCTTCGGGTTGGTGATGATGGGCGTGATGAGGTGCGGGATGCCCTCGTAGACGCTGAGCTCGACGCGCTTGGGGTCGACCAGCACCATGCGCACCTCGTCGGGGGTGGAGCGCATGAGGATGCTGGTGATGAGGCCGTTGACGCAGACCGACTTGCCGGCGCCGGTCGCGCCCGCGATGAGCAGGTGAGGCATCTTGGCGAGGTTGGCGACGATGGTCCGTCCCTCGACGTCCTTGCCCAGGCCCACGATCATCGGGTGGTGGTCGGCCTGGGCCACCTGGGAGCGCAGCACGTCGCCGAGCGCGACCAGGTCCTTGTCGGCGTTGGGGATCTCGACGCCGATCGCCGACTTGCCGGGGATGGGAGACAGGATCCGGACGTCGGCCGACTTGACGGCGTAGGCGATGTTCTTGGTGAGGGCGGTGACCTTCTCCACCTTGACCGCCGGGCCCAGCTCGATCTCGTAGCGGGTGACCGTCGGGCCGCGGGTGAAGCCGATCACCTGCGCGTCGATGGAGAACTGCTCCAGCACGCTGGTCAGCGCGTTGACCACGGTCGTGTTGGCCTTGGTCTGCGGCTTGGGCGCGGTGCCTGGCTTGAGGAACTGCAGGTCGGGCAGGCTGTACGGCCCCGCCTGCGGCGACAGCACGAGCTGCTCGACCTTGCGCGGCGCGGGCGTGGGCTCCGGCGGCTCCGGCCTGCGCTCGGGCACGGACGGCTCCTCGTCCGCGGGCCCGTCGACGAGCCCTGGCACGATCTCCGGCGAGTGGTCGGCCAGCTTGTCCTTCTCGGCGATGACCGGGGTGTCGTACGGCTTGACCGTCTCGACGCCCTCGCCCTCCGCCTTCTTGGACCGCGGCCGGCGCTTGGCGGGCTCGCGCGGCGCGAGCGGCTCGGCGTGCCGCTCGAACAACATGTGCCGCAGCTCCGACAGTCGCTCGGGGATGCGGTGGACGGGCGTGGCGGTGATCACCAGCACGCCGAACCCGGACAGCAGCAGCAGCAGCGGGATCGTGATCCAGGACGGCAGGATGCTCATCGGCGGCGCCGACACGATGAACCCGATCATGCCGCCGGCGGCCGACACCTTGTCCATGCCCTGCCCCTGGCCCGCCGGGTAGGGGGTGTCGTTGGCCACGTGGATGACGCCGAGCACGCCGACCATGAGCGCGCTCCACCCGATGACCATGCGGCCGGTGTCGGCGTTCTGGTCGGGGTGGCGCAGGTAGCGCCAGGCCAGCAGGCCGAGCAGCAGCGGCAGCGCCCAGGCCAGCGAGCCGAACACGGCGTGCACGACGGTGTTCACGACGCCGGAGACCGTGCCCTCGGGGTTGCGCCAGGTCATCGAGGCCAGCACGATCGCGCCGGCCAGCACCGACAGGCCCACGCCGTCGCGCCGGTGTGCGGGGTCGAGCTCGCGGGCGTTCTTGCCGAGCGCGCGGGCGGTGCTGCCGATGCCGTTGGCGAGCAGCATCCACAGCCCGACGATCAGCTTGCCGATCATCGTGAAGACCCAGCTGATCGGGTCGGGATGGGTCACGGAGGACTTGCGGCCGGAGCTCGCGGCCTTCGCCCTCGGTCGCCCCGCCGCCGTGGCCGGCCGCTTCGCGGGGGTCGATCGAGGCGAGGTCGACCGCTTCGCCGGCCCCTTCGATGCGCTTTTCGGCGTACGGGTGGCCATGATGCCAAAGGTACGTCGGAGACGGCGTCGCACGCGCGGAGACGCGCCGTGCGCCCGAAATGTCCTACTCTATTCATATAGATGGCCGATCACGTTCAGTGGCGTCGTGCGTCGTCCGCCGTCATGACGTACCCGCTGATCCATCTCACCGACGTCCACGTCGTGCCCGAGGGGCCGCTGCACGGCTCGGCGGCCTCGCACCGGCTGCCGGCGGAGGCGGTCGGGGAGGCCGCGCGGGCGCGGCCGCTGCAGGCGTTCACCCGCGTGGACCTCGGCCCGTCAGGGGCGCTCGCCACGCTCGTGCCGCTGTCGGCCGCGCCGCCGGTCCACGAGCCGGACACCGAGGTCCTGCTCAGTCATATCGGGTGACGAACGAGATCATGTCGCCGCGGCAGCGCCGCTCGACGTGACACAGGGGCTGCCCGTCGTGCGTGAGCAGCCCCTCCCGCACCAGCACCGCCTCGCCCGCCTGCATCTCCAGCATGCTCTGGTCGTGCAGGTCGGCGGGCTCGGCCGAGATGGCGTGCCAGGCGTAGCGGTAGGCGTGCCCGGCGGCCTCCAGCGCGGCGAGCACGCCCGCCCTGGCGTCGAGGCGCAGCCCGGCCAGCTCGGGGGCCAGGCGGTAGCGGCTGAGCACGCAGGGCCGCTCGGCGTTGCGGAGCAGGGTGGTGATCTCGTGCACGACGCCGCCGGGCAGCCGCAGGTGACCGGCCGCCACCGGATGCGCCGCCTCCGCGCGCTCCACGACCCGCTCGCCGCCGCCGAACACGCCCGCCATGCCCGCGATGTCCGAAGGGCGGTGCCGACGCGTCTCGGGGTCGACGGAGACCTCGATCCGGCGCGGCGCCCGCCTGACGAAGCTCCCGAGCCCCTGCCGGGTCTCGACCAGGCCGGCCTTGCGCAGCTCCACCATCGCCTGGCGGGCGGTCAGCCGGTGGACGCCGTAGCGCTCGGCCAGCGCGTCCTCGGTCGGCAGGCGCTCGCCCGGCGCCAGCTCGCCCGACTCGATGGACCTGCCGAGGGCTTGGGCGATCTCCCGGTAGCGGGCTTGTCGTGGCACGTGAACACCTTAAAGGCGCCGCGGGGTTCATCCTCCGGCCACATGCGGGCAGCCATTCCGCCGCCCCTGGATCCTCGGCGGCTCACTCACCGGCCTGGCCGGCCTGCTCCTGCCGGCAACGGCCGGTTCCGTCCCCTTGGTCGCGCTCGGCTGGATCGTCGCCGCCATGCCGCTGCTCAAGGCGGCGACCGCGAGCGTGGCCGTCGTGGTGCTGGTGGCCGTGGTCTCGGAGGCGGCGACCGGCGTCTATTACGCGATCGACCTCGGCATGGTGACCCAGGTGCTGCCCGACGAGCGGCGGCCGGGAGCACCTTCTTCACAACCGGAGGTATCAACGGCACCCATCTGACACTCTGACTGTGACCGAACTGCCACAACGAGTGATGTTCTAGGACGCACAGTGGACACGACCAGAGTGTCGAGCACAGCCTTCGACGGCACTCCGCACGCCCCGGCGCACGCGCGCCGCTTCATCCGCCAGGTGCTCGGCGAGTGGCGCCTGGGCCACCTGACGGAGGACGCGGTGCTGCTGACCAGCGAGCTCGTCACCAACGCCGTGCTGCACGCGGGCACCGGCATCGAGCTGACCTGCCGCCTCGACGTCGCGGCGAGCCCGGCCAGGCTGGAGATCGAGGTCGACGACCACCGGCCCGGCAGGACGGTCCCGACCCCCGAGGCCATGTCCACCGACCCCGCGCGCACGTCCGGGCGCGGGCTGGCGCTGGCCGCCATGCTGGCCGACGCCTGGGGCGTCACCTACACCAGGACCGCCAAACGGGTGTGGGTCCGCATGGAGCTGACCGACGGGCCCGACCACCAGGAGGTCATGGTCGGCACGCCGGGCCTGGCGCCCGCCACCGTGGCCGCGCCCATCGAGGGGCTGCACGTCGGGGTGCTGCTCGCCGACGGCGACGGGACCGTGCAGTCGTGGAACTCCGAGGCCGAGCACCTGCTGGGCTGGACGTCCGAGCAGGCCGTCGGCAGGCCGCTGGCCGACCTGGTGGCCTGGCGCGGCCACGGCCCGTACGCGATGTCCCTGGCCGGCACCCTGTCCCTGGGCCGCTGGCGGGGCGAGGCGCGCATGCGCCACCTCGACGGCCGGCTGATCCCCGTCTACGTCTCCCACGTGCGCAGCCGCGGCGGGTCGCAGGACCGGCGGTCGATCTGGATGATGGTGGCCGGCGACCACCGCTACGTGCTGACGCCGCCGGCCGCGCCGCTGCGCAGGGAGGCCGGGCGGCGGATCAAGGACCTGCTCGACCGGGACATGCCGTTCGCGGAGCTGCTGGACACCATCGCGCGGATCGTCCAGACCAGCAGCGGCGGCGACGCGGCGTACGTGCTGCTGGCCGCCGAGGGCGGCGACCGGTTCGGCGTGGCGGCGGGCGCGGGCGCGACGGCGGGGCTGGTCGGCGTGCTGGCCGCGGGCGTGTTCGGCCCCGACGGCAGGACGCCGTCGATGATCGACGACCTGCTGGCCGGCGACGTCGAGCTGGCCCAGCAGCTGCGGGCCAGGTCGCTGGCGTGCGCGCCGATGAGCGTGGGCGGCGAGGTGACCGGCTACATCGTGGTGACCGCGGCCCAGCCGGGCCGCTTCGACCAGGAGCTCACGGTCAGCCTGCAGCACATCGCCGACCAGGTGGCCGTGCCGGTGCAGCGCGAGCGGCTGGCCGAGCGCGAACGCGCCCACCGGGGCCGCCTGTCGTTCCTGGCCGAGGCGGGCGAGCTGCTGGCCGGGGTGCACGACGAGGAGCTGATCGCCGCGCTGACCGCGCAGCTCGTCGTGCCCAAGATCGCGACGTGGGCGGCGGTCTACCTGACCGATCTGGCGGGCATGACCAGGCTGGCGCACGTCTGGCACAGCGAGGAGCGCTACAACGCCAACCTGCGCAGGTCGCTGCCGGCGATCCCGCGCACCGCGCTCAACGAGGTGAGCTGGCCGGTCGGCCCAGAGACGGTGCTGTCGTTCCCGCTGCTCACGCAGGGCAGGTCGCACGGCGCGCTGGTGATCGGCCGCGCCGAGCCGACCCTGCCGCTGGAGCTGGCCGACCTGCTGGCCGACCTGTGCCGGCTGGTCGCGCTCAACCTGCACACCGCCATGCTGTACGCCCGCCAGGCGACCACCTCCCGGGTGTTGCAGCGCAGCCTGCTGCCCATGCGCGTGGCCCCCATGCCGGGCCTGGAGTCGGCGGTCGTCTACGAGCCGGCCGAGGAGGGCGCCGACGTGGGCGGCGACTTCTACGACCTGTTCACCGTCTCCGACCACTGGTGCTTCGCCCTCGGCGACGTGTGCGGCAGCGGCCCCGAGGCGGCCGCGGTGACCGGCCTGGCCCGGCACGCCGTCCGGCTGCTGGCCAAGGAGCACTACACGGTGGCCGACATCCTCGACCGGCTCAACCAGGCCCTGCTGGAGGAGGGCGACGACGGCCGTTTCCTGAGCCTGCTGTGCGGCGAGCTGATCCCGCTGCCCCAGGGCGGCGCGCTGTGCACGATCGCGTCCGCCGGGCACCCGCCGCCGCTGCTGCTGCGCGCCGACGGCGCGGTCGACACGGTGGCCGCGCCGCAACTGCTGCTCGGCGTCGAGGCCGGCGCCAGGTTCTACGTCGAGACGTTCGAGCTGGCGCCGGAGGAGGTGCTGCTGTGCGTCACCGACGGCGTGACCGAGCGGCGCGACGGCGACCGGCTGCTCGACGACGACGACGGCCTGTCGGCGCTGCTGTCCACCTGCCGCGGACTGAGCGCCCACGCGGTGGCCGAACGCGTGCGGCACGCGGTCGAGACGTTCGCCCAGGAGCCGTCGCAGGACGACGTGGCGCTGCTGGTCATCAAGGCCGCGACGGAGCTGCGCGGGGTCAGGCCGTGAAGCGGTAGGTGGTCGAGGAGGTGTGGCGCTCGCCGGGCCGCAGCACGGTGGAGGGGAAGTGCGGCTGGTTCGGCGAGTCGGGGAAGTGCTGGGTCTCCAGGCACAACCCGGCGAAGGGCCCGTACGGCGTGGCCACCCCGTCGAGCATGCCGCCCGTGTAGAACTGCACGCCCGGCTCGGTGGTGGTCACCCGCATGGTCAGGCCGCCCGCGCTGACCTCGATGTCGCCGTCGAGCACGTAGCAGTGGTCGTAGGCGCCGCCCATCCGCTCGCCCACCGCGTGCGGCTCGGTGAAGTCGAAGGGGGTGCCCTTGACCGGCGCGAGCTCCCCGGTGGGGATCTTGCCGTCGTCCACCGGGAGGTAGTGGGCGGCCTCCAGCCTGACCAGGTGGCCGAGCACGTCGCCGCCGCCGGTCAGGTTGAAGTAGGAGTGGTTGGTGAGGTTGAGCACGGTGGGCGCGTCGGTCTCGGCGGCGTAGTCGAGGCGGAGGGCGTCGTCCTCCAGGGTGTAGGTGACCGCGGCGGTGAGCGTGCCGGGGTAGCCCTGGTCGCCGTCGGGGCTGGTCAGTTCGAGGGTGACGGAGGCGGGGGTGCGGGCGGTGATCGTCCATACCTTGCCGTCGAAGCCCTCGGTGCCGCCGTGCAGGCTGTTGGGGGCGTGGTTGACGGGCAGGCGGTGCTCGCGGCCGTCGAGGGTGAAGCAGCCGCCGGCGATGCGGTTGCCGTAGCGGCCGACCACGGCGCCGAAGTAGCGGCTGCGGGTGCGGTAGTCCTCCAGCGTGTCCAGGCCGAGCACGACGTCGAGGCCGGAGACCGCCAGCGAGCGCAGGACGGCGCCGTAGGTCAGCACCTCGGCGCGCAGCCGTCCGGACGACAGCTCCACGCGCTCGACGGTCTCCCCCGACGGCAGCGTTCCGAAGATCATGAGTTGGCCTTTCCCGTGGACTCGCGGACGATGAGGTCGGTGTCCAGGTTGATCACCGCGCCCTCGCCCTCTGACTGCAGCAGCAGATCGACCGCCATCCGGCCGGCCACCGCGGCGGGCATCGCCACCGTGGTGAGCTTGGGCCGGCCGAGCCGCCCCGGCAGGATGTCGTCGAACCCGATCACGCTGATCCGGCCCGGCACCTCGACGTCCATCGCGGTGAGCCCTTCGATGAGGCCCAGCGCGACGAGGTCGTTGTAGGCCAGCACGCCGGTCGCCCCGCAGGCGGCCACCTCCGGCGCCACCGCCAGGCCGCCGGACTCGGTGGGCTGGTTGGGGCCGAAGAACAGCAGGTCGAGGCCCGGCATCTCGGCCGCGGCGGCCTGCATCTCGTTGCTGGTCCACGAGCCGGGCGGGCCGGACAGCAGGGCGATCCTGCGGTGGCCGAGCCCGGCCAGGTGCTCCAGCGCGAGCCTGGCGCCCTTGCCGACGTCCATCAGCACCGCGGGCATGCCCTTGATCCGCCGGTTGACCAGCACGAACGGCACGTCCTCCGCCAGGCGTTCGATCATCCGGTTGGACAGCCGGGGGCTGCACAGCAGCACGCCGTCCACCTGCTTGGCGAACGTGCGGATCAGCTCCTCCTCGACCCGCGGATCCTCGTCGGTGTCGGCCACGAAGACGTGGTAGTCACGCCCCCGCGCCTGCGCCTGCGCGGCCTTGATCAGCGGCGGGAAGAAGGGGTTGGCGATGTCGGCGACGATGAGGCCGAGGTTGAACGTGCGGCCGGTCGTCAGCGCCCTGGCCGCCCTGTTGGGCCGGTAGCCGAGGTCGTCGGCGGCGGCCAGCACCCGGTTCCGCGTGGCAGGATTGACCAGGTGCGGCGCCGAGAACGTGCGCGAGACGGTCGAGACGTGCACGCCGCAGGCGCGGGCGACGTCTTTGATCGTCACCGTCATGGCCGTCCTCCTTGCAAACGGTTGCCAGAGCCAAGCCTTGACCTTCGGCGGTCCCGGCGTCAAGGTTTCTGCAACCGTTTGCCTACCAGGAGCCGCCGAGTTCGTTGAGCGTGAACATCCCGCCGGCGCGGTCGTGCACCAGGTCCGACAGGTCGGGCTCGCCCTGTTCGGCGACGAGGGCGGCGGCCTGCGGCTCGGAGTCGTCGCGGGGCTCGTAGCCGAGGCGGCGGGCCTCCTCCAGCGACCACCACCGGCGGGCGTTGCCGGACACGCCCCAGACGACGTGGTAGCCGGGCGCGACCAGCGCGGCCTCCACCAGGCGGGCGAGGTCGCCGGGCGAGATCCAGGTGGCCAGGCCGCGGGTGTCGGCCGAGCCCTCGTTGCAGGTGCCGAGCCTGATCACGGTCACGTTCATGCCGAACCGGTCGTGGTACAGGCTGCCCAGGGCCTCCATGACGACCTTGCTGACGCCGTAGAAGGTGTCGGGCCGCGGGAAGGCGTAGTCGGGCAGGTCGGAGCCGTCCCGCGGCCTGGTGTGGAAGCCGGCCGCGTGGTGGCTGCCCATAAGCACCAGGTGCCGGACGCCCTCGTTCCTGGCGGCCTCCATGAGGACCTGGGTGCCGTTGACGTTGGCGTGCACGATGTCCTCCCACGGGTGCTCGCGGCTCTGGCCGCCCAGGTGGAGGACGGCGTCCACGCCCTTCATGGCCTCGGCCACGGCCGCGCGGTCGGCCAGGTCGGCGCCCGCCCATTCCTCGCCCGGGCCCGGCTCGACCGGCCGGAGGTCGGAGAGCCGCAGCGTACGGCCTGGACGGGCGAGCCGCGGACGGAGCAGCGTGCCGACTTTTCCCGCGGCGCCGGTCATCAGAATGCGCATGCCCACCGTTGTACACAATTCTGATTCAAATTCACATACTTGAATATTGACCGCCTTGTCTCGCGCTAGTTACCTTCACAGGAACAAGTTCATACACACGACACGTGTCCACGTATGTGAACGGGAGGCGGTCTGATGTCACGCCGTTTGCTGGGGGTCGTGCTCGCCGCGGCCCTGGCCGCAACGCTGACGGGCTGCGGTTCCGGGGGATCGAGCAAGAACGACACGCTGGAGATCTGGATCAGGCAACCGCCCGACTCCGATTCCGCGAAGACGGCGGTGAAACTCGCCGACGCCTTCACCAAGGCCACCGGGGTCAGGACCAAAGTCGTCGCGCTCTTCGACGACTTCGAGACGAAACTCAACCAGCAGGCCGCCCAGAAGGCGCTTCCCGACATCGTCATCAACGACACCGCCCAACTCGGCAACATGCATTCGCAGGGCTGGCTGCAGGAGGTCGACAAGGGCCGGCTGGCCGGCGGCGACCAGCTCTCCGACCTGGCCTGGAAGGCGGCCACCGGCTCCGACGGCAAGTTCTACGGCGCCCCCTTCTCCGCGCAGGCCTTCGCCCTGATCGTGCGCAAGGACTGGCGGGAGAAGATCGGCATGCGACCGCCGGCGACCTGGGCCGACCTGGCCGCGCTCGCGCGCGCCTTCACCGAGAAGGACCCGGACGGCAACGGGCAAAAGGACACCGCGGGCTTCGTGATCCCGGCCGGCACCAAACGCGGCTACGCCTCCTGGTACGCCTCCTCCCTCGTCTACGCCAACGGCGGCGACTTCGTGAAGCCCACCGGACCCGGCAAGTTCGCCGCGATGACGGACGATCCCAGGACCGTCGAGGCCGTCCAGTTCCTCCAGGACCAGTTCTGCAAGAGCAAGACGGTCAATCCGGGCGCGGTGAGCAACGACACCACCGTCACGCACGAGGTGTTCGAGAAGGGACAGGGCGGCATCTACCTGGTCGGGCCGTACGTGCTGGCCCGGTTCGTCAAGAGCGTCGGGACCGACAGGATCGAGGTGCTGCCGGTGCCCAAGGGCCCGTCCGGCGGCCCCGGCACTCTCGGCGAGGGCGAGAACGTCTACCTCATGGTCGGCTCGGACCTGGCCGACGCCCAGAAGAAGTTCGCCGAGTTCGCGATCTCCCCCGAAGGCCAGCGGATCGGCATGAACAAGGACGCCAACGGCGCGATCGTCCGTCTGCCCGTGAACAAGGGCGTCGACCTGGCCGCCGAGCGGCAGGACCCGCGCTGGAAGGTGTTCCAGGAGTCCTACGAGCACGCCGTCTACGCGCCGCCGGTGCCCAACTGGGCGCCCATCCGGCAGGACTCGGCCGACGTCATCAACACGGTGTGGGCCGACTGCGGCGCCGACGTCAAGGCCAAGATGGCCGAGCTGACCGCCAGGCTCAACCAGGAACTGCAGAGCCAGAAAGCGTCATGACCGCGACCGTCACGGGGACGCCGGCGACAACGGCCGCCCCGCGCCGCCGCGCCGGGCGGGCGCGGCGGCGCGGAACGCTGGTCGCCTGGCTGTTCCTCGCGCCCGCCCTGCTGTTGTTCCTCTACTTCAAGTTCATCCCGATGGCCCTCGGCCTGTGGAAGAGCTTCAACAAGGTCCAGTACGCCTCCGACGAATGGGTCGGACTCGGCAACTACCGCACGATCATCGCCGACGACGCGTTCGTCTCGGCCGCCTGGCACAGTCTCGTGCTGGCGCTCGGCACCACGGTCGGCTCGCTCCTGCTCGGGCTCGTGCTCGCGCTGCTCATCGAGGGGCCCGCCCGCTACCTGTGGTTCGTCAGGACCGCGGCCTTCCTCCCGGTCGTCACCACGATGGCGGCGGTGGCCGAGGTGTGGCGGATCATGTTCCATCCGGGCGACACCGGCCTGCTCAACGTCGTCATCGGCTGGGTGGGCGTCGATCCGCAGCCGTGGCTGGGCAGCGAGGACTCCTCGCTCTGGTCGATCATGATGATGAGCGTCTGGCGTGGGACGCCGTACGACATGATGATCTTCCTGGCCGGTCTGGTCGGCGTGGACCGCAGCCTGTACGAGGCCGCCGCCGTCGACGGCGCCGCCACCCGGCACCGGCTGCGGCACATCACGTTGCCGGCGTTGCGGCCGGTGTTCTGGATCCTGTTCACGCTGGCCGCCATCCGCGGGCTGCGGGTGTTCGTCGAGGTCTACGTCCTGACCAACGGCGGCCCCAACGGCTCGTCGGAGGTGCTGATGACGCTGATCTACAAGCTCGGCTTCCAGAAGAACGAGCTGGGGGTGGCCGCCGCGGGCGGGATCGTGCTCTTCCTGGCCACGCTGGCGCTCACCCTGGTCGTGCAGACGCTGCGCAGGAGGCAGGCGACATGAGGTTCGACAGCGCCCTGGGCCTGGAGGCGCGCAAGGGGCCGGCGGCCACCCTCGGGAAGGTCGCGCTCTACTCGGCGATGGTCCTGGTGTTCACCGGGCCGCTGGTGGGGCTGCTGGTCAGCGCGTTCAGCAGGACGCTCGACCCGACGTCCTTCTCGTTGTGGCCGGACGACCTCACGCTGGAGAACTTCGTCCAGGCCGGGGAGAAGAACGTCTACCTGTACCTGGTCAACTCCTTCGTCGTCGTGGGGTTCGGGCTGCTGCTGCAACTGCTGGTGAGCGTGTTCGCGGCGTACTCGCTGGCGCGCAAGCGGTTCCGCGGCATGACCGTCGTGATGCTGCTCATGCTGGCCACGATGATGCTGCCCGAGGAGATCATCGCGATCCCGCTGTCGCTCGTCCTCGCCGACCTGCCCGTCCTGCACCTCAACCTGATCGGCACGTACGCCGGGATGATCCTGCCCGTCGGCGCCTGGGGCTTCTCGATCCTGGTCATGACGGAGTTCATGAAGGAGGTGCCGGTCGAACTGGAGGAGGCGGCCCGCATCGACGGCGCGGGCGAGCTGCGCGTCTTCGCGACGATCATCGTGCCGCTGTGCCGGCCGGCGCTCGGCGTGATCGGCGTCTTCGGCTTCACCATGATCTGGGACCAGTACCTGCTGCCGCTGATCGTCTCGACGGACTCCAGCACCTGGACCCTGCCCATCGCCCTGCGCTCGCTCCGCTCCGACGAGGAGGTCGGCATCGGCGTGCTGCTCGCGGCCTCGCTGCTGGCGCTGCTGCCGTCGATCATCGTGTTCCTGGCGTTCCAGCGGCAGTTCATGCGGGGTCTGACAAGTGGCGCGATCAAGGGTTGATGTCCATGTATCTGGACGGGATCCCATATCCTGACACCCTGAAGCCGCCGCCGAGATGGGACGAGTATGGAGCCACAGCTGGTCAAGTCCGCCGAGCGGACCGTACGCATCCTGGAGACCCTGGCGGAGTCCGCCGCCCCCATGACGCTGTCGGAGCTTCAGCGGCGCACCGGCTTCCCGCGCAGCAGCCTCCATGCCCTCATGCGCACCCTCGTCGAGCTCAACTGGGTCGAGACCGACACGACCAGGTCGGCGTTCGGGATCGGGCCGCACGCCCTGCTGACCGGCACCGCCTACCTCGACAAGGACCCGGCCCTGCGCTTCGCCCAGGAGACCCTGGAGGACCTGCGGGACGAGATCGGCCAGACCGTGCACTTCGCCCGCAGGGACGAGGCCCACGTCCTCTACCTGGCCACCCGCGAGTCGCGCGAGGCCGGTCACGTGATCCCCAGGGTGGGCCGGCGGCTGCCCGCCCACGTCACCGCGCTCGGCCAGGTGCTGCTCGCCCAGCTCACCGACGACGAGGTCGTGGCCCTGCTGCCCGACCCGCTGCGGGCGCTGACCGAGCACACCATCACCGACCTGACCAAGCTGACCGACGAGCTCGACCAGGTCCGCACCCGCGGCTGGGCCCTCGAACGCGAGCAGGGCACCCCCGGCGTGGCCTGCGTGGCCGTGGCGGTCGACTACCGCATCCCGGCCACCGACGCGATCAGCTGCTCGATGCCGGCCGCGTCGCCGCCCGCCGAGATCGAGCGCGTCACCGAAGCGGTGATCAAGCACACCCGCAAGCTGGCTGCCACTCTGCGCAGGGAGGGCATCCGCTAGACCCCTCGTTGGAAGGACTGCCGATGCGGCTGGATGGTGTTCTCTTCTTTCCCGTGACCCCCTTCGACGGCGACGGCGCCGTCTCGGAGCCGGTGCTGGCCGAGCACGTCTCCGCCGGGGTCGCGGCCGGGGCGGGAGCAGTGTTCGCCGCCTGCGGCACCGGTGAGTACAACGCCCTCGACCTCGCCGACCACGCCAAGGTCATGGCCACGTCGGTGGCGGCGGCGGGCGGGCGCGTGCCGGTGTTCGGCGGGGCGGGCGGGCCGCTGCCCACCGCCAGGGCCACCGCGCGGGCCGCCGCCGACAGCGGGGCCGACGGGTTGCTGCTGCTGCCGCCGTACCTGGTCAGCGCCCCGCCCGCGGGGCTGGTGCGGTACGTGCGGGAGGTCGCGGCGGCCACCGACCTGCCGGTCGTCATCTACCAGCGGGGGAACGCGCGCTTCTCCCCCGCCGCCGTGGCCGAGCTCGCCGCCCTGCCGAACGTGATCGGCTTCAAGGACGGGCTGGGCGACCTCGACCTTCTCCAGCGCATCATCCTGACCGTCCGGGCGGCCGCGCCCGCCGGGGAGTTCACGTTCTTCAACGGACTGCCCACCGCCGAGCTGACCGTGCCCGCCTACCGGGGGCTCGGGGTGAACCTGTACTCCAGCGCCGTGTTCGCCTTCGCGCCCGAGATCGCGCTGGCCTTCCACCAGGCGGTGACCCGCGGGGACGACCTGCTCGTGCGGCGGCTGCTCACCGGGTTCTACCTGCCGCTGGTGGAGCTGCGGGACCTGGTGCCGGGGTACGCGGTTTCGCTGGTCAAGGCAGGCGTACGGATGCAGGGGCTGGACGTCGGCGGCGTCCGCGCCCCCCTGACGGACCCGGCCCCCGACCATCTGGCCATCCTGCGCCACCTCATCGCGAGGGGCCTCGAACTGGCCACGCCCTGACCCGCTCCTGGCTTCGAGAAGCGCCTGGTGGGCCCGCTTTCCAGGGCCGTGGGCGGCCTGTCACGCCGTCCGCGGGCGGCCGTCCACCCGGCGCGGGATCCCGAGGGGGTTGGCGTCCTTGAGCTCGTCCGGGAGCAGCGCCTCCGGCCAGTCCTGGTACGCGACCGGCGCCACCCACCGCCCGATCGCCGTCGCCCCCACCGACGTGTACGCCGACGTCGACGCGGGCCACGGTCCACCGTGGTGCATCGCCCAGCAGACCGCCACCCCGGTCGGCCATCCGTTCCAGATCAGCCGCCCCGCCTTCCGGCCGAGCACCTCGACGATCGCCTCGGCCTCGTCCGGATCACCGCCGTGAACGGTCGCCGTGAGCGACCCCTCCAGCCGCTCCAGCACCCTCCTCAGCTCGGAAATTTCCCGATAGGTCACTACAACAGCCGCCGGTCCGAAGCACTCCTCCGCGATCCCCGGCAGCCGCTCGCCGAACGACTCCAGATCGGTCGTGAACACCTTGGGCGCCACCGCCCAGGCCCCCTCCCCCGGCTTCCCCTCCGCCAGCAGGGTCAGCTCGCCGAGCCGGCCGAGCCCGCCCAGATACCCGTCCCTGATCCGCTCGGCCAGCATGGGGCCGCCGCTCGTGCCCTCCACCGCCGCGACCAGCGCCTTGCGCAACTCGTCGTCCTCGGGCACGAACACGACCCCCGGGTTCGTGCAGAACTGCCCGACCCCCAGCGTCAGCGACGCCGCGAACCCGCTCGCCACCTCCTGCGCCGGCGCCGACGGCAGCACCACGACGGGGTTGACGCTGCCCAGCTCGCCGTAGAAGGGGATGGGCGTCTCCCGCTCGTCGATCAGCTTCTGGATCGCCTTGCCGCCCGCCACCGACCCGGTGAACCCGGCCGCGACCACCCGCGGGTGGCGTACCAGGTCGGCACCCGCCTGCATCCCCTGCACCAACCCGAGCAGGTCCGGATAGGGCAGGGCGTTCCGTACGATCTTCGCCACCCGCTCGGACGTGTGCGGATGCCCCGGATGCGCCTTGACCACCACGGCACACCCCGCGGCCAGTGCCGAGGCGGTGTCCCCGCCGGCCACCGAGAACGCGAACGGGAAGTTGCTCGCCGCGAACACCGCGACGACCCCGGGCCGCGGATGGTTCATCCGCCGCACGTCCGGCCGCGGCGGCGTGAGCGCCGGGTCCGCGTGGTCGATGACGGCCTCCAGATAGCCGCCGTCCCTGACGACCTGGGCGAAAAGCCGGAACTGGCCGGCCGTACGCGCCACCTCGCCCCGCAGCCGCGCCTCTCCGAGCGCGGTCTCCCGGTCGGCGAGTTGCCACAGTTCGTCCACGTGCGCGGTGAGCGCGTCGGCGACGGCCTCCAGCGCCGCCGCCCGCTCGTCCGCCGGGGTGGCGCGCCACGCGGCCCCGGCCGCCGTCGCCGCGGAGACGATCAAGTCGACCCCGGCGCCGTCGGTCTCGGGCAGGCCGCCGCCCACGGTCTCACCGGTCCTGGGGTCGTATCCGTAGATCATCGAGTGGCCCTTCGGAGTCTTGACACTTTCTCCGCCCGATTCTTACAGTTGCGGCAACCTGTCCACAAATCTGGCCATTGTTCACATATATGGACGGCGGTTCTGAAATGATTATCCGGCAGATCCACGTCACCCCCGTCGCCTTCCGGGACCCGCCCCTCCTCAACGCCGCCGGCGTGCACGAGCCGTGGGCCCTGCGGACCATCGTCGAGATCGTCACGGACGAGGGCATCTCCGGACTGGGCGAGACCTACGGCGACCTCGGCCACCTCACCAAGGTCCGCGAGTGCGCGCAGGTCCTGCTCGGGCTCGACGTCCACGCGACCAACGAGATGTACGCGCGCATCGCGGCCACCGTCGGCGACGTCGTCACCGACCTGCACGGACTGACCGGCGTCGCCACCAAGGAGAAGAGCGTCGACCGGGTCTTCTCCCCCTTCGAGGTGGCCTGTCTGGACATCCGCGGCAAAGCGGCCGGCGTGCCCGTCGTGGACCTGCTCGGCGGGCGCGTCCGCGACGCCGTCCCCTACAGCGCGTACCTGTTCTACAAGTGGGCGGGCCACCCCGGCGCGGACCCCGACCGCTTCGGCCCGGCCCTCGACGAGGCGGCCCTGGTGGCGCAGGCCACCCTCCTGATCAAGGAGCACGGCTTCTCCTCGATCAAGCTGAAGGGCGGCGTCCTGCCGCCCGACCAGGAGATCGCCGGCATCCGCGCCCTGCACGAGGCGTTCCCCGGCGTCCCCCTCCGCCTGGACCCCAACGCCGCCTGGACCGTCGAGACGTCCATCCGCGTCGGCCGCGAACTCGACGGCGCCCTCCAGTACCTGGAGGACCCCACGCCGGGCATCGCGGGCATGGCCGAGGTAGCCAGGGCCGTCCCGATGCCGCTCGCCACGAACATGTGCGTCGTCACCCCCGCACACCTGCCGCCCGCCATCGCCGCCGGCGCGATCGGCGTGCTCCTGCTGGACCACCACTACTGGGGCGGCCTCGTACGATCCGCGCACATCGCCACCCTCTGCGGCACCTTCGGCCTGGACCTGTCGATGCACTCCAACTCCCACCTCGGCATCAGCCTGGCCGCGATGACCCACCTGGCCGCCGCCACCCCGAACCTGACCTTCGCCTGCGACACCCACACCCCCTGGCAGGACGGCCAGGACGTGGTGCTCCCCGGCAGCCTGCGCTTCGTCGACGGCGCCGTACCGGTGCCCACCGGCCCGGGCCTGGGCGTCGAACTGGACCGCGACGCGCTGGCGGTCATGCACGAGCAGTACGAGACCTGCGGCCTCCGCGCCCGCGACGACACGACCTACATGCGGCGCATCGAACCTTCCTTCTCCGCGAAGATCCCCCGCTGGTGAACGTCGCCTACGTCTACCCCTGGGACGTCGTCGGCGACCCGGCCGCCCCCGCCCGCCTGGCCGAGCTGGGCGTGGACACGATCGCCCTGGCCGCCGGCTACCACTCCACCCGCGCCGCCACGCCGTACCACCCGGCACACCGCGTCCTGGACGTCCCCCATCCCGCCTTCTACCTGCCGATCCGCCCCCATGCCTGGTCCCGCCTGGTCCCCGCCGCCCCCACCTGGACCCCGCCGGACGCCTACCTCCAGGCCCAGACGGCCCTGCGGCAGGCCGGCCTGAAGGTCCATGCCTGGGCCGTCCTCACGCACAACTCCTACCTCGGAAGCCGGTTCCCCGACGTGGTCGTGCGCAACGCCTTCGGCGACCCGTACCCGTACGCGCTCTGCCCTGCCTATGAGGACGTCCTGGCGTACTGCGAGACCCTCGTCACGGAGATCCTCACCCTCGCCGAACCGGACGGCCTGATCCTGGAGGCGTGCGGGCCGATGGGGTTCGGGCATCAGGGCGTGCACGAGAAGACGTCCGGCGCCGACTGGACCCCCACCGACGCCGCCCTCCTCTCGTTGTGCTTCTGCACCACCTGCGCCCCTCAATACCCCCCGGAAACCGCCGCACAAGTCCGCACCACCATCGACACCGCCAAGCCCCCCTCCACCACCCTCCCCCTCCCGACCAACCCCCCACCCGCCTCAACCATCCCCGCCGCTGCCTCCGAAACCCCGACCACCGCCCCTTCGGCTGCCGACACCTCAACCAGCTCCACCGCGACCTCTCCTCCCCCAACCGCCTCCACCGCGACCCCTTTGTCCCAAGCCGACACCACCGCGACGTCTTCGTCCCCAACCGACACCACCGCGACGTCTTTGTCCCCAACCGACACCACCGCGGCCACACGCGCGAAAGGCGTACCGCCCGCAGCTCCAAGCAGCGCACAGGCCGTCTCCCGTGCCCCCCACCCCCCGAAATCCCCCTCCGCAGGCCCCGGCACCCCGCTCCTGGACACCCCACCCCCGTGGCCCTCGGCCGCGGAGACCCCAGCTCCAGGGCTCTCAGCCTCGGAGACGTCAGCCTCAAAGACGCCAGCTTCCGGTCGGCCAACCTCAGAAATCCCACCCTCAGGGACCCCCACTTCAGGGACCCCCACTTCAGGGACCCCCACTTCAGGGACCCAAGCCTCAGAGGTCCCACCCTCACGGACCCTCACCTCAGAGACCCCACCCTCACGGACCCTCACCTCAGAGACCCCACCCTCACGGACCCTCACCTCAGAGACCCCACCCTCACGGACCCTCACCTCAGAGACCCCACC
>NZ_JBEZGC010000007.1:0-4124 GCF_040649795.1 Nonomuraea sp. NPDC048881 | reverse complement strand
ACCCTCACGGACCCTCACCTCAGAGAACCGAGCCCCAGAAGCCCGAGATTCGGCGCCCCGAGCATCAGGGGTCCCAGCGCCAGGCCGCCGGGGCGTAACGGCCGAAAGCGCTGCTCGGTCATTTCAGAGCACCACAGTCCGCACCCCCACCGCCTCGAACACCACCGGCCACCCCACCCCCCACCACCCCATCGACACGATGGACCTCGCCCTCGGCCCCCTCGCCGACGAGGTAAGAGCAACCCGGGTGAGACTGTCAGCCTCCCTCCGCCACCGCCTCATCTCAGCCGCCCGGCGAACAGCGCCGAACATCCCCATCACGCTGCACGCCGACCCGAACCCATGGGCCACCGGCGCCTTCGCCGCCCTCCCCTCGGGCGACCCGAGCCTGAACGTCCTCGTGGGCAACTGCTGGGGCGACACCCGCACCGACGCCGCCCGCCTCACAGCCCTGGCGAACCTCTGCACGCCCGGCCAACGAGTAGGCGCCTACGTCCTGACCCTCCCACCCCGCCCCGCCGACGCAGCCGCCCTGGCCGAACAACTGAAGATGTACGCCGATGCCGGCGCCACAGAATTCCACCTCTACCACGCAGGCCTGGCGTCCCCCCATCGCCTCTCCGCCATCGCAACCGCGCTCCGCCTCCTCCAATAGCCGCACTCCAACGGCCTACACCAGCCCCCGAAGCCCGACCACGAACCACTGACCGATCACCGTTCCGAACCGAGCCAACAGCGGGCCCTGAGCTCCCAAGAGACCACCAACGGCGCAGCCCACACCCAGCCCCAAGCCTCACCACCAACAGGGCAGCCGCCGACAACTCACCGAAACACGGAACCACCTGATCAGTAGCGCCGCCCTGTGGCCCGGCACCTCACACCCTCAGACGGACAGACACCAACCCAGCGGTGCCTCACTCCTCACCCGCCGATGCCTCTGTCGCGAAACGAGCCACCGTCGCAGAGAGCAGCGATGCACCAGGCACGCGTCGATCTCCAAGCCCTCGGATTCACACCGGAGAGCCCGCACGAGGTCGCTGACAGCTCGCCCTGCGAGCCGAAGCCCCAAGCGACGATCGACCAGCAAGCGTGATCGGCCATCTGGCGAAGGTCGCAGACCGCCCTGCCACGATCATCGATTGCCCGCCTTGGCGCAGCAGTAGGCGGGCGAACACTCACCTACCAGCGCGAGCGAAGGAAGCCACAACAACCGCTCTCCCACAGCACGCCATGACACAGGCAACCCGTCGCACCTCAACGGGCGCAAGATTCACACCACAGACCAGGCGCTCCCCCGCCACCCATCACCATCACCGTCCGGACCCCAAGGTCACTTACCTGACCAACGCCAGCCGCCACCCGACACACCCCGCCGTGTCAGCCGCCGGCGCAAGCCCGAACTCGCCGCCCCACTTCGCCCACCACCCGAACCGACGGCACTCATTCCATCATCGCAAGCCACTTCACGTGCGCTCCCCCGAACGGCCCTCTACGAGCCCCGACCGCGTCCATCAACCACCGCGCGCTCGCCTCCGCCCCGGCGATCAACTCCGGCGGATACCCCAGCACCACCTGATGCTCGGCGAACTCGTCCTCATCGTCGAGAATGAGCCGCCCATCCCGCTTCCTGATCACGTCGAGATCGAGATCCAGCATGGTGACCTCGTCATCCCGCCACTCGGGAACCGTGGTGACATCCACATAGACCTCAGTGCGATGCGGTGCCGCATTGAACGATGCCGTCCACCAGGCATCCCGCGGGAACAGCATGATCGCGTGGTTATCCCAGGTGATCGCCGGCCCATCCCCCTTGCGGGCAACCGTCCCGCCGGGCACGGCCACCCAAACCCCGTATTGATCGTCTCCGAGCACCGTGCCCGGATGGTTCCAGTGCAACGCCCCGCCGTACTTCCGAAACACCACCCGTACATCACTCATAGAACAAATCTACTTTTCGTCGCCCCCCACCACGAGAACCGAGAGGTCACCTCTCTCTCCTCCCCTCCTCAGCCCGCCCTCTCCCAGCCCCGTAGGCCCTGCCCTCGCCACAGATTCAGCCCCGCACAGCACATGCCTTAAGCCACGCAACACTCCCCAGAGCCGATGGACCTTCCCCTTAACCAACTCCTAGAAGACGAGCCAACCATCAGCGGCCACTCCCGACTACCCTCGAGACCTCTGAGGGACTTGCACTGGAAGCAGAAATACAGCTCGTCCTAAGTCGAAGTCCACACCGAGCGCATTCAGACTTCTGACCTGCGAACCACAACGACGAGCGCCCGTACTCCCAACCGGTCCAGCGCCAGCCAGCTCGCGCTACACCAACGCCAGCACGCTCTACTCCCGCTGGAAAGTCACATCAATCTAAACAGTAACGCCCTCATCAGGACAAGCCCCATCATGCATCAGCAGAAACCGCATCACCCGCAGCCAGCTCTATCCGTTTCACTTCAAGCAAGCCCCGAGGAACTTCTACAACCGCACACCAGATGCTATAAAGCGGCATTATCGACCCATCAGACCCCCAACAATATCAGCCTTGATAGGCTGCGACCTTTCACCCAAATACCCAGGCATTTTCATCGTTCCCACCCCGCTCACACACTTCCAGCCAAAGAACGCTCCAAGGAGCCCCCTTACCACTCCTCTCGGATCCCGCTTAAATAGTGAGCCGTGGCAACACGTAGCGACTCGACTGACAAAGCATGAGACCGGACCACCCCCTACTCCCGTCCGCCGCGGGCCCTAGCCGCCCCTGGCGTGGACGCCGGCAAGTAGTGAACGGAATCGGCGCCTTGAGACCGGATCGACCTGGCGAGAAATCCCAAGATGCTACGGCCCCTGGCAAACCTGCTACGAACGCTACAAACGCTGGACCGAGGACGGAACATGGGCACGGGTCCTAGCGAATCACAAACCGAAGAAGACCCTCCCCCCAGAGCATCACCCACCCATCAACCCGCACACCCCGAAACACTCAAAAGACTCAAATCCCACCAGACAACCCCTGAAATCCGCGACAATTGCACCTAAGACGCAAAAAACACCTGGCCCTACTCGCCCCGGATCGTCCACCTTCGCCATTCCACCAGCATCAAGATAAGAATTCGCTACCACAACTAGGCCACCGGCTAGTAATCTTCACCCTGAGCAAGCCGAAACAGCGAACAGCTCCACACCCACCTGTTCAAGTAGGACAGATCGATCCGATACCGGATCCCATAGACACCCGCGCGGGCACTTAGAATCCCCCTCCATTTTGCCCGCGCGGGCACCTACCAGTTCCCCCATTCCGGCCCGCGCGAGCACCAACCCCTACACCTGTGCCCGCGCGGGCCGCCCCTTTGGGGTCGTGCAATGCCACACAAACCCACCATCGATGTTCACACCCAAGCTTCACGAGCGCGTAAGCCCCGCAGGGACAACGCCTCCATCACGACCAAACAGACCCTGTAACCCACCCCAGCATGTCCATCCTCAGTACGCCCCCATACCGCTTGCGCCGCCCCCTGCCTGCTGCCCCCCATCAAGCCATCGGCCAACGACTTCAGCCGCACCTCCCCGAAACTAGACATGCATTTGCACGCCTCAGCACCGACATCACGCGGCTCCAGCGGAAACCCTCCCGCTGCCCCGGCTCCCCTACGCCGGAACACTTTCCCTTCGGCGCACGTCGATGCCGACACAGTCGACAAACACACCTCCTGCTCGAACCCACTGCCCCTGACTCGGTTGACGCGAATCGCGCCCAGTACCGCCCCCCTGAAGCCGAGATCCAAAGCACCCTCAGCGGCGGCGACGTCGCCCGCGTCTTCGCGGCGTAGCCATGATCGAGCCTGATCAGTACCTACGCCCTGCCTTCGCCTCGCATAAGGCCCGAACCAGCCGAGAATCGATCAAGGACGATTGCCGCGCATCTGGCAGACGAGGTTCCCATGGCACCCTGAACCCGCAGCCGAAACTCGGCCGACTGCCCAGAATTCAGAAGCCCAAATCACGAAGGGACTGTAAAACTAACGGCGGATCTGATGATCAAGGAAGAGACGCTTGATGTCCGAGACCGCCGTGGAGTCGCTGTCCATGAACGAACTGCCTGTCGAGCCGGACCGCTCGATGACGAACGA
>NZ_JBEZGC010000006.1:272633-617144 GCF_040649795.1 Nonomuraea sp. NPDC048881 | reverse complement strand
TAGGCCTCGTCGGGGCCTCTGCTGAGGTTGTCGAGCTGGCTGGAGACCGCCCTGTCGGCGACCGCCGCGGCGAGCGAGGCGGGGTCTGCCGCCGCTCGGCTGCTGCTGGAGCCTTGTTGGGCAGGGGTGGCTCCGGGCGGGGCGGCACTCGCGGGTGACGCGGGAAGCGTCAGGGTCGCGGCCGTGGCCAGGCCGGCGACCGCCGCGAGTAAGGCTTTGGGTTTCACGCTGTGGTGCTCCTTTCGGCGGGCTCCCTCCGGCCGTTGCCGTCTTGTGGGCGTGCGCGGGCCGCCGCGCGGTCAGGGGTGTCCTGGGTCGCGGGGCGTGAGGGGGATGTGGGGGGTGATAAAGGGTGACGGATACAGCAAGCGGACCGTTTCGCCTTGTTGCCGCCAGACGCTAAGCGCTGGTTGACTGCTCGAAAATACGTATGTTCATCGGTAGGCATACCGACATTTCTGTTACCGCTGGTCACACCCATCCACGTGCGGATAACAGCCACGATGCTGGACAATCGGGCACGTGCAGTTCGGCATCCTGGGCCCGTTGGAGGTGCGATCGGCCGACGGCGACCCGATCGCCGTGGGCGGTCCCCGACCGCGTGCCCTGCTCGTCCTGCTGCTGCTGGACGCGGGCCGGACGGTCGGCGTCGACCGGCTCATCGACGCCCAGTACGGCGAGAGCCCGCCGGCCGGCGCGGCCAACGCCGTGCAGGCGCAGATCTCCCGGCTGCGCCGCAACCTGCCCGCCGACCTGATCGAGTTCCACGGCGCCGGCTACCGGCTGGCGGTCCCGCCCGAGGACGTCGACGCCCACCGCTTCGAGCGGCTGGCCCGCGACGGCCGGCGGCTGCTCGCGGCGGGCCGGCACGCGGCGGCGGCGGCCGTCCTCAGGGAGTGCCTGGATCTGTGGCGCGGCCCGGCGCTCGCGGACGTGCGCGAGGCCGCCTACGCGCCCGGGCAGGCCGACCGGCTGGAGGAGCTGCGCCTCGCGGCCCGGGAGGACCTGTACGAGGCCGACCTGCACCTGCCCGAGGCCGAGCCCGCGGCGGGGCTGCGCGAGCTGGTCGCCGCCCACCCCCTGCGGGAACGCCCGCGCGCCCTGCTGATGCGCGCCCTGCACGCGGCCGGACGGCAGGCCGAGGCGCTGGCCGTCTACGACGAGGGGCGGCGGCTGCTCGCCGACGAGCTGGGCGCCGACCCCTCGCCCGAGCTGGCGGCGCTGCACCTGGCGATCCTGCGCGGCGAGCAGCGGCGCGCGCACGCCACGCGGTCGGCGCCGCCGCCGCAGCTCACCACGTTCGTCGGCCGCGAGGAGGAGCTGGCGCGCCTGGCCGCGCTGCGCGGGGCGCGCCTGGTCACGATCACCGGCCCCGGCGGCACCGGCAAGACCCGCCTGGCCGTCGAGGCCGCCACCCGCGACCAGGAGCGGCAGGCGTGCTTCGCCGACCTGTCGCCCGCGGCCGGGAAGGGACAGGTGCCGCTGCTGGTGCTGAACGCGCTCGGGCTGCGCGAGTCGGCGCTCAGTCCGGGCGTCCCCGGCCTGGCCGACCCCGCCGAGCGCCTGGTCGCCGCCCTCGCCGAGCAGGACCTGCTGCTCATCCTGGACAACTGCGAGCACGTCGTCGCCGAGGCCGCCACGCTGGCCCGCCGCCTCCTGGCCGGCTGTCCCGGCGTGCGCGTCCTGGCCACCAGCAGGGAGCCGCTGGGCATCACCGGCGAGCACCTGGTGCCGCTGCCGCCGCTGGGCACCCCGCCCCCGGGCACTTCCGCCGGGGACGCGCTCGCCTACCCGGCGATCAGACTGTTCGCCGACCGGGCCGCCGCCGTACGGCCGGGGCTGGAGCTGGACCTCGACGCGACGCTGAGCATCTGCGCGGCTCTGGACGGCCTGCCGCTGGCCATCGAACTGGCCGCGGCCCGGGTGCGCACGTTCCCCGTGGCGGAGATCGCCGCGCGGCTGGCCGAGCACGGCCGGTTCCGGCTGCTCTCGCGCGGCGACCGCACGGCCGCCGCCCGGCACCGGACGCTGCACGCGGTGGTGGAGTGGAGCTGGGACCTGCTGGACGCCGAGGAGCAGGTGCTGGCCAGGCGGTTCTCGGTGTTCTCCGGCGGGGCCCGGCTGGAGGCGGTCGAGCGGGTGTGCGGCGAGGACAGCGCCGTGCTGCTGGCCGATCTGGTGGACAAGTCGCTGGTGGAGACCGCCGGCGACCGCTACCGCATGCTCGACACCGTCCGGCTGTTCTGCGCCGGGCGGCTGGCCGAGGCGGGCGAGGAGGAGCGGATGCGCGCCGCGCACGCCGCCTGGCACCTGGCGCACGCCCAGCGCGCCGAACCCCATCTCTACCGTGCCGAGCAGCTCGAATGGCTGGCCCGCCTGGGGGCCGACGACGCCGATCTCCAGGCCGCGCTGCGCTGGAGCGTCGAGCACGACCAGCGGGTCGCGCTGCGGCTGATCGCCGCCCTGGCCATGTACTGGTATCTGAGCGGGCGGCGCGGCCAGGCCGTCCAGCCGGCCCGGCGGCTGCTCGACGTGCTCGGCCCCGAGCCGCCGGCGGGCCTGACCGACGAGTACGTGCTCGCCGTCCTGCACGCCGCCCCCGGCACCGGGTCGCCGCACTGGAGGCGGGCCGCCGAGATCACGACGGACCCGGACCGGCCGGTACGGCATCCGTTCGCCGCCGCATTGTGGGGCATGACCGCGGGGCCGCCCGAGCGCGACGTGGAACGGCCACGGCAGCGCGAGCTGGGCGGCGACCCGTGGAGCCGGGCGCTCGGCCGGCTCGGCGAAGCGCTGCTCCTGCTGCTGAACGGCGGCATCGTGGCGGCCGAGCGGGAGCTGGAGATCGTGCTGGCGGAGTTCGGCGCGCTGGGCGAGCGCTGGGGGAAGGCGCAGGGGCTCGACTGGCTGGCGGTCATCGCGGGCTGGCGCGGCGAGTGGGCGCGGGCGACGGAGCTGTGGGCGCAGGCGCTCGAACTGCTCGACGAGCTCGGGGCGCTGGACGAGCTGGTGGACGTGCTGTGCCGGCGAGCCGACGCCCGGCTGCGCGCGGGCGACCTGGCCGCGGCCAGGGCCGACTGCCTGCGCGCCCGTGAGCTGGCCCGCGAGCTTGGACGGCCCGAGCTGACGGCGGCCGTGCACGTGAGGCTGGGCGACCTGGCCAGGATCGAGGGGGATCTCGGCGAGGCCGCCGAACGGCTGCGGGACGCGCTGGCCGCCACCGCTCCGGGCTCCCCGCTGGCCGGCAGCACGGATCCGCAGGTGCTCACGGCGCTGGCCCGGCTGGCCCAGGCCAGGGGCGAGGCGGCCGAGGCCGTGGCCCGGCACCGGGAGGCGGTGGCCGTCGCGCTGCGCTCGCCGGTCGACAGCGACCTGGCCGACGCCGTCGAGGGCCTGGCCGGGGCCGCCCTGCTCGACGACCCGCCGGAACGGGCGGCGCTGCTGCTCGGCGTGGGGGTGGCGCTGCGCGGGACGGCGGTGACCGGCGACCACGACGTGGCCGCGACGGCCGCCGCCGCCACGGCCGCGCTCGGCCCGGCGCGCTTCGCCGCCCTGTACGCCCGCGGCGCCGCGATGACCAGGGACGAGGCCCGGTCCACGATCCTCACCTGACAGTCCGGGACGGCCGCGCCGGGGACTGTCAGCCGGTCGTCGCCGGGCTGTCAGCGCTCCCGGCGAGGCTTGCCGACATGAGAGACAACCTGCACAACACCCGCGTACTCATCTCCGGAGCCAGCATCGGCGGCCCCGCGCTGGCCCACTGCCTGGCCCGCCACGGCTGCAACGTCACCGTCGTGGAGAAGGCGCCGGCCCTGCGCGAGGGCGGCCAGGCGGTGGACTTCAAGGGCGAGACCCACCACACCGTCCTGACCCGCATGGGCATCCTGGACGACGTGCGCCGCCTCCAGACCGGCGGCACCGACCAGTACTTCGTGGACGCCGACGGCCGCACGCTCGGAGTCATGCCCGGCGAGTTCACCGGCGGCGACATCGAGATCCGCCGCGGCGACCTGGCCCGCCTGCTGTACGAGCGCACCGCGTCAACCTGCGAGTACGTCTTCGGCGACTCCATCACCTCGCTCACCGAGGCCGCGGGCGGCGTGCACGTCACCTTCGAACGCTCGGCCCCCCGCACGTTCGACCTGGTCGTGGGCGCGGACGGCATCCACTCCAACGTCCGCAGGCTGGCCTTCGGCCCCGAGTCCGAGTGCGTGGACTTCCTCGGCCACTACTACGCGCTGGTGGAGCTGGACCGCGACTTCGGCCCGCACGGCCAGATGTACAACGAGCCCGGCAGGATGGTCGCGGTCGGCGGGCCGAAGGCGCCGGCGTTCTTCGTCTTCGCCTCCGAGCGGCTCGACTACGACCGTTACGACGTCGAGCAGCAGAAGGCGATCCTGGAGCGGGCCTACGCCGGCATGGGCTGGCGCACCCCGCAGGTCCTCGACGCGGTGCGCGGCGCCAAGGACGTCTACCTCGACTCGATCAGCCGGGTGAGCATCGACCGGTACGTCCACGGCCGGGTGGCGCTGCTGGGCGACGCGGCGTACGGCAGCACGCTGGGCGGGTTCGGCAGCGGGCTGGCCCTGGTGGGGGCGTACGTGCTGGCCGAGGAGCTGGCCGCGGCGGGCGGCGACCACCGCGTGGCCTTCGCCGAGTACGAACGCCAGATGCGCCGCTACTCCAAGGTCACGAGGAGCGGCAACAACGCGGGCACGTTCCTGGCGCCCGGCTCCCCTGCCGGGATCCGCATGCGGAACTGGACCTTCAAGTTCGGCTTCCTGCTCGGCCTGATGATGAAGGTGACCGACAAGTTCGCCACCAACATCGCGCTGAAGGACTACTGAACGGGCACCCGGCCCACGCCCGCGTCGAGCCGGAGCCGGGGCGTGCCGTCCAGCGGCGGGACGTGGTCGTCGTCCGTGAGCCGCCAGTCCTGGACGGGCACCAGGCCGGGCCCGATCAGCTCGAACCCGTCGAACAGCCGCAGCACCTCGCCGTGGCTGCGGAACGCGCCCTGGGCGGGCGAGCCGGCGGTGGCCAGGCGGAGCTGGGCGATGGCCTCGGGAGAGCTCTCGGCCATCGCGTGGGAGAGCACCAGATGGCTGCCGGGCGCCATGGGCTTCCTGAAGGCGGCGACGATGCCGGGCGGGTCCTCGGCGTCCATGACGAAGTGCAGCACGCCGACCATCAGCACGCAGACCGGCTGGTCGAAGTCGATGAGGCCGGTGACGTGCGGGTCGGCGAGTATGTCGGCGGGCCGGCGCAGGTCGCCCTGGATGCCGGCGACGCCGGGCTGGTCGGCGAGCAGCACCTGGGCGTGCAGGCGGACCATCGGGTCGTGGTCCACGTAGACCACCCGGCAGGCGGGGCTCACCTCGCGGACGGTCTCGTGGATGCTGGGCGAGGTCGGGATGCCGGTGCCGAGATCGATGAACTGGCGCACGCCCTGGCGGGCGACGTGGCGCACGGCCTCGATCTGGAAGCGGCGGTTGGCCCTGGCGACGGCTCGGGCGTCGGGCGCGACGGCCAGCAGCCGCTCGGCGACCGCGCGGTCGACGGCGACGTTGTCCTTGCCGCCGAGCAGGTAGTCGTACACCCGGGCGGAGCTCGGCACGTTCGGATCCACGCCGGGCGGAACACGTTCTAGCTCAGACATGGTGACCCATTTCCTCGCCTGCCACTGTTCGGTGGCCATACTAATCGGTAACTTACCGGAACGTGTTCTATTTGGCCGCGTAACCGCAGGAGCGGGGGTCGTCGAACTCGGGGTCGAGCTCGATCCTGCTCAGCACCGTCGCGTCGATCGGACGGCGGATCGTGCCGGCCGTGGCGCAGTCGTAGAACACGTACGCGCCGGAGTCCTGGCCGAGCACCAGCCAGCGCTGCCCCTTCGACAGGAGCTTGCCGGAGTCGTCGCGCACCTCGGCCCACTGGTTGGAGAACCCGGTGAGCTGGAGCACGAGGTTGGCCTCGCCGCGGTCGTGCACCGCCTCGGCCCCCTGCGTCATCCAGCCGACGAGCACGAACCCCAGGCCCACCCCCACCAGCGCGCCGGTCAGCACGCGCATCGCGGCCCGTCCGGTGGGCCGCGCCCGCAGCAACCGGTACGGCACCAGCAGGCAGAACAGCCCGACCACCGCGACCGTGATCAGCACCGGCGTGCCGGTGACGTCGAGGATGCCGAGCAGCCCCCAGTACGCGACGCCCGACAGCGCCGCGCCCACCGCGGCGGCCAGCCACGGCTGTTCCCGCCCCCGGTCGAGGACGCGTCCGGCGGCGCCGCGGGTGATCCGGTCGAGCAGCCACCAGGCGCCCACGACCAGGCCGAGCAGCGGCAGCAGGGTCAGGAAGAGCAGCACGAGCGTCGCCACCAGGTGGCCGAAGATGCTCGCCTGGGTGAGCCCGGCCTGCTCAGGGGTGATGCCGAAGGTGTCGTAGACGCTCTCGAAGCCCAGGTAGAGCAGGGCGTACACGGCGACGGCGATCGGCACGACGACCGTGCCGATCTTCTCCATCACCTCCAGCACACTGCCCCTGGCGGACGCGGTCTCCGGCGCCGTGGCGACGGAGGGCGCGGCGGGTGCCGGGGGCGCTGGGGGGAGCGTCTGATGTGTCATGGCACAAGAGGATGCATCAGGCCAGAAGCGGCGTCATCCGCCGGGCCGGGCGAAGCGGCGCAGCAGGGCGTCCGCCTCGGCGAAACCGGCCACCACGTCGGCGGCCGTGCGCCGTTCGCGCACCATCCCGACGGCCTGGCCCGCGTAGATGCAGGCGGTGTCGAAGTCGCCGTCGCGGCGGGCGGCGGCGATCCGCGCCGGGGCCTCCTCGTCGGCCGCCAGCTCCTCCTCGTGACCGGCCCAGCGGTCGAAGAACGTGTTGCGCAGGGCCCGGCCGCCGTACTCGGCCGGCCAGTCGAGGCGCTGGGCCACGTCGAAGACGCGGCCGTAGGCGGTGTCGGTCTCGGCCGCGGCCAGCACGCGGGCCGCCGCCGTCTCCGGCAGGGCCGTCTCCGCGCAGCCCATGAACGCCGTACCGGCCCACGCGCCCTCGGCCCCCGCCGCCAGCACGGCGGCCAGCCCGCGCGCGGTGGCGATGCCGCCCGCCGCCAGCACCGGGACGCGGACGGCGTCGAGCACGCTCTGGAGCAGCGGCAGCGTGCCGACGTCGGCCCGGCCGTGGCCGCCCGCCTCGGCCCCGCGCGCCACGACCGCGTCGACGCCGGCCTGCTCGGCGGCGCGGGCCTCGTCGGTGGTGCCCGCCTGCGTGACGACCGTGATGCCGGCCTGCCGCAGCTCCGCCACGTACCACTGGTACGGCCCGAAGCTCACCGAGACGAGCCGCGGCCGGGCCGCGAGCACGGCCTCGAACTGGGCCGGGTTGCCGGGCAGCGCCCAGGCCATGAGCCCGATCCCGTACGGCCGCCCGCTCCCGGCGGCGACGGCGGCCTCGGCCTCGATCCAGGAGGCGGGGGCGGCGGCGGACACCCCGATCACGCCGAGCGCGCCGGCCGCGGAGACGGCGGCGGCCAGCCGGCCCGCGCCCACTCCGGCCATGGGCGCGCCCACCAGGGGCACCGTCAGCCCGAACCGCTCGGTCAACCACGTCCGCACGCCGGCCTCCTTGCACGTCGCCTGCCGTTGTCAGTCTCGCACCCTGCCCTCTGCGAGCATGGCGGGAGGGCGACAACGCAGGATCCGTACGAAAGTAGAGCCGGATGACCGATGCGCCGGAGGCGGCGGCTGTGCATCCTGGTGGGGACGGGTCCGGCGCGCGTGGCCTGTTGGGAACCCGAGAGGAGTCGCCAGGACATGGACAGCGCTGCGAGCCGCCCGACCGTGGTCTTGGACAACGGTGTCGTCGGCCGGATCATGCTGGCCCACCGGTCGAGGAGCGATCTCGTGCTCGTGCTCGGCATGGACGGCACCCTGCTGAGCTGCGACCTCGACGGCATCGCCTGCGTGGTCGGCGGCCGCCCCCTGTGCCGCGACGGCTGAGCCCCGGCGGAGGCGGCGACGCCCCCGCGCCCGGCGGTCAGGACCGGGCGACCAGGGCGGCCAGTTCGCCGACGGCGGCGAAGTCGTTGGTGAGGCGGTTCTTGGTGAGGGCGACGGCGGTGCCGGTCGCGGTGTCGGCCCACGCGTAGCTGCCGCCCGCCCCGCCGATGCCGAACGCCGTCGCGCTCTCCTGCGGCGAGCCGCCGGGAAGCCCGATGGTGAAGCCGAGACCCCACGTCGAGGGCATGCCGAAGACCTCGTCCGGGCCGCTGTAGGCCACCGTGGTCGCCTCACGCAGCCGATCCGGCGAGATCAGCCGCACGCCGTCCACCTCGCCGAGCAGGGCGGCGTACATGCGCGCGATCGCCCTGGCCGAGGTCTTGCCGCCGGCCGGGATGTCGGCGGTCAGGTAGTCGGGCCTGCTGCCGAGGGCGGCATTGGGCATCAGCTCCATCGGCCCGGCCCTGAACATCGGCAGGTCGGCCGGCATGTCCCCGAACGCCGACGGGTCCATCGGCTCGTCCTCCAGGCGGGCCAGGCGGTGCTGCTCCGCCGGCGGCATGCCGAAGTAGAGCTCGCGGGCCACGCCCAGCGGGCCGGAGACCTCCTCCAGCAGCACCTGCGAGATGCGCTTGCCGGTGGCCCTGCGGACGATCTCGCCGACGAGGAAGCCGAAGGTGTAGGCGTGGTAGCCCATCTTCGTGCCCGGCTCCCACCACAGCTCGGCGTTCTCCAGGGCGGCGACCATCTTGTCCCAGTCGCAGACGTCCTCGGGCGTCGTGTCGAGCGGCACGCCGGGCACGCCGGCCGTGTGGGTCAGCACGTGGCGGACGGTCACGCCGCCCTTGCCGTTCCTGGCGAACTCCGGCCACAGGTCGGCGACCGGGGTGTCGTAGTCGTACAGGCCGCGCTCGGCCAGCATGTGGGCGACCGTGGAGGTCGCGCCCTTGCCGATGGAGAAGTTGTAGAACGGGGTGTCGGAGGTGACCGGCCGGCCGGTCTCCGGGTCGGCCACGCCCGCCACCACGTCCACGATCTGCACGCCGTCGCGGTAGACGGCCACCTGCAACCCGCGCTCGGTGCCTGACTCGACCAGCTTGTCGGCGGTCTGCTGCACCTGCTGCTGAAGGTCGCTCATGAGGTCGTCACTCCTGTTCGTTTCGGGAACTGGACGGTACAGTACTCAAATGAGTACGGAACTGTCCAGTACTATGCGAACTCATGATCGAAAAGGTGGCGCGACGGTGACCGACGAGGACGGCCGGACGGCCCGCAAGCGCAGGCAGATCCTGGACGCGGCGCGCGCGGTGTTCCTGCGCAACGGCTACGTGGGCGCGAGCATGGACGAGGTCGCCTCGATCGCCGCGGTCTCGAAACAGACCGTGTACAAGCACTTCAGCGACAAGGAACAGCTCTTCACCACGATCATCCTCGACACCACGGCGCAGATCGAGGGCCTGGCCAAGCTGATCACCGAGTCGCTGGAGGGCAACGACGACCTGGAGAAGGGGCTGCGCAAGCTGGCCCACGAGTTCCTGGCCTCGATCATGCAGCCCGACGTGCTGCGGCTGCGACGGCTGATCATCGCCGAGGCCGACCGCTTCCCCGACCTCGGCCGCACCTGGTACGAGCAGGGCTTCGAGCGTTCGCTGGAGAGCATGTCCACGGCCTTCGGCCGCCTGGCCGGGCACGGCCTGCGTCCCATGGACGACCCGCGGCTGGCCGCCGACCACTTCGTCGGCCTGCTGCTGTGGGTCCCGGTGAACAGGGTCATGTTCGCGGGCGGCGGCGAGCACCACACCGAGGCCGAGCTCGACCGGCTCGCCGACGCCGCCGTCGAGGTCTTCCTGCGCGCCTACGGGGCCTAACCGGTCAGGAACTGCTTGAGCCCGGCGGCCAGCGAGCCGGCCATCTCCCCGCGGAACTCCCCGTCGGACATCTTGGCGGCGTCGCCCGGGTTGGCCATGTTGCCGCACTCGATGAACACCGCCGGGCGGGTGGACAGGTTGAGCCCGCCCAGGTCGGTGCGCGTCTGCAGGCCCTGCTCGCCGGTGTAGGTGGCGTACGGCAGGCCGGTGCCGTCGCGGAAGGCGTTCCGGACGGCCACGCCGAGCCTCCTGGACGGCTGGATGATCGCGTCGTTGTGCCCGGCCACCAGGCCCGGCAGGATCACGTGGAAGCCGTGGCCCGCCGGCGGCGCGCCGTCGGCGTGGATGGACAGGACGGCGTCCGCCCGCGCCTTGTTGCCGATGGCCGCCCGCTCGTTGATGCAGGGGCCGACGCCGGTGTCGTCCGGCCTGGTCAGCACCACCTTGGCGCCCATGTCTTCGAGCAGCGGCTTCAGGCGGTTCGCGACGTCCCAGGTGAAGGCGTGCTCGGTGTAGCCGGCGGCGGTCTGGGTGCCGGTGGTGTTGCAGGGTTTGCGTCCGGTGATGATGTCGACCGGGCGGCTGATCTCCTTGGGATGGGAGGCGTTGCCGCCGTTGTGCCCGGGGTCGAGCACGACGACCTTCCCGGCCAGCGCGTTCCGCGTGCTCTGCGACGGCGAGCCGGAGGTCACGACCACCCCCTGGGTGGTGCGCACGGGGCCGCCGCCGCAGGCCGCCGACAGCGCGGCCAGGGCGGTCAGCAGCACGGGGACGGCTGGGTGAACGCGCATGCTAGTCGCGGTCCCAGTTCAGGCCGGGCACCGGCGGCTCCTCGCGCTTGCGGATCAGGTACGGCGGCATGACCAGGGCGTGCAGGTTCGTCGAGAGCAGGGTGCCGATCGACTGCTCGGGCGTCTCGGTCAGCGGCTCGCCGGGGCCGTTGAGCGAGGCGTTGACCAGCACCGGGGAGCCCGTGGCCGCGTGCCACCCGGTCAGCAGGGCGTGCAGGAACGGCGTGGCCTGCTCCTCCACGGTCTGGATCCGCGCCGTGCCGTCCACGTGGGTCACGCCCGGCAGGCTCGCGCGGTGCTCGGGGCGCACGTCCACGACGCACTGCAGGAACGGGGCCGGGCGGTCGACGCCGAAGAGGCGCTCGGCGTGCTCGGCCAGCACCAGCGCGGCGAGCGGGCGGAACCACTCGCGGCCCTTGACCTCGAAGTTGACGTAGTCCTGCACGTCCGGCCTGGCCGGGTCGGCGAGCACGCTGCGGTTGCCGAGCGCGCTCGGGCCCGACTCGCTGCGGCCCTGGTGCAGGCCCACGACCCGGCCGCTCTCCAGCAGCGACACGGTCGCGCCGACGAGGTCCGCCGGCTGCTCGGCCACCAGGCCGTCCGGCAGGCTCCGCACCGCGGCGGCGATCTCGGTCTCGTCCGGGTCGGGGCCGAGGAAGTCGTCGGTCCAGCGGAAGCTGCTCTCGACGCCGAGGCATTCGATGAGCCCGTACAGGGCGCAGCCCACGGCGGTGCCGCCGTCGTGCGGGCTCGGCGGGATGAACACCTCGCGGAACGGCGACTCGCGGACGATCCGGCCGTTGGCCGTGGCGTTGAGCGCGGTGCCGCCGGCGTAGACCAGTTGGTCCAGGCCGGTCTGCCCGTGCAGCCAGGCGACCACCTGGGCCAGGGCGTTCTCGAAGACCCGCTGGCCGGCCGCGGCCAGGTCCGCCGCGCGGGAGAAGCGTTCGCCGCCGGGCTCGTAGACGTAGGCGTCCCGCTGGGCGAACGTCTCGATCCACTCCTCGGGGATGAACACCTCGTGGCCGCGTACGTCGAGGTCGGGCAGGCCGTACACGTACGCGTCGCCGAACGGGGCAAGGCCCATGACCTTGGCCTCGTTGCCCTCGCCCTCGGGCCACAGCAGCCTGGTCAGCAGGGTGTAGAAGCAGCCGAGGCCGGTCGGCCGGGCCCAGTCGCCGTCCCAGAGCTGCTTGGCCAGGCACTCGACCGGGCCGCCGCGCTCGCAGCGGTAGAACGAGGCGACCTCCAGCATGTCGTCGCGGGTGCCCTTCGGCAGCCGGACCGGCTCGGTGAAGTCCCTGACCCGGCTGCCCTGCGCGCCGATCACCAGGCCCGCCGCCCGGTCGAACGGCGAGGGCGGGAACGCGCTGTAGAGGTGGCTGAGATGGTGGGAGACCAGGACGACCCGGGCGTCCTCCTTGAGGCTCAGCGTCTCGCGCAGCTCCTCCTCGTAGGCGTCTTTGTGCTCGATCTCGGTGTCGGCGGCGTATCCCTCGACCACGAGGTCCACGGACTCCTTGAGCAGCGGCATCTCGGGCAGGTACAGGTCCGGCAGGTCGCCCAGACGACCCCAGTGGTGCCTGCGCCGGGTGATGCGCTCCTTCTGCAGGCTGTACATGCCCGACTCGCCCACAGCGACAGCAACAGAACCATCCTGAGTACGATTTATGCCGACAACGATAGGAACATCCGTCATCTCTGGTGCCTCCTGGGCTGTGATCACCGGCACCAGTACCCGGGCCCGGGACAAGACCATCCCTCAACCGCGTAACGGACACGTCAGCCCGCAGCCGCCCGCGAACCGGGCGAACTTGTGCGCCGGGCGCGCAGTCAAACCCTGCATGACGACGAAGCACATCATCGCGGCGGCGACCCTCGCGGCGGGCGTCGCGCTGGCCGGGATCGCCTCCCCCGCGCTCGCCGCCCCCGTCTTCGGCCCCCAGGGATACGGCGGGGTCACGCTGGGCATGAGCGCCAAGGCCGCCCAGGCCACCGGGAAGATCGTCCACAAGCCCGGCCTCGACTCCCCCACCTGCTCCGGCTGGGACCTCAAGGCCCAGCGGACCGGCCGCGACGCGGTCGGCCTCTTCATCTCCAAGAAGCAGGGCGTGGCGATCATCTTCGCCCCGAAGGGCGCCAAGACGCCGCAGGGCATCGGCATCGGCTCGACCAACGCCCAGCTCAAGCGCGCGTACGCGAACAAGCTGCGGACGGCCGCGAGCGGCTTCCCGTACGTCGCCGTGCCGGGCAACGCCAAGGCGCACTACTACTTCCTGCTCCGCGGCGGCAAGATCTACGAGATGGGCCTGGCCCTCGACAAGCAGGACTGCGCGAACTGACGATCCGAAACCCCGGCGACCATCGGTTGACGGGCCCGATCGGGCGGCACCGGCTTCTCCATGAAGCCGGTGTTTTTTATTTCCCGATAAATAGGGTCTAGCCCGGAGATGCGGGTTTTTGGTACAAATTGCCGCTGGCGGCTACACGCTGCTTCCTGAACCGGTCATCCACCAATTCCTATAGTGAGCGGGCCGATTTTTGCTTGCCGATGATTTCTTCTTCGTCTGCTGGGACGCGACGGGCTCGGGCAAGCCTCGGCTGCACGTCCCGGGCGTGGCGCTCGGCCTGGCCGGGGCGCTGCTCGCGGAGCTGGTGCTGGAGCAGCGGATCACCGTCGAGGGGGTCCGGCTGCGGGTGGTCGACCGGCGCCGGGTCCCGGACGAGCTGACCGGAAAGGTGCTGACCGAAATAGGTAATTCCCCGCAGCACACCGATGTGCGGACCTGGCTGGCCTACCTCGCGCAACGCTCGGTCACCGAAGTAACCAGCCGGTTGATGGGTAATGGTCTGCTCGACCGCGAATCCCCACGGCTGCTCAAGCGTAAACAATTCCGCTATTTCTCCACGGACTTCAACCGGGCCATGTGGCCCTCCGCCCGGCTACGGCTCGCGCTGGTGAAGTGGCAGCCGCTGACCCCGCACGACATGGCGCTGGCGGCGCTGGCCGAGGCCTGCGACCTGACCGACGTCGTCGTCGAGGACCCGGCCGACCGGCGCGGCGCCCACCAGTACCTGACCACGGTGCTGGCCGCGATGCCCCAGCCGCTCAGCGACCTCGGCCGCCAGGTGAGCGCGGCCGTCGGCGACGCCGTCCTGACCTATCGGACGTGAGCCCCGGACCGCCGACCCGACCACACCGCCCCTGAACCCCCCAGAAAGGAACGCGATGCCCTCCGCGAGATCCGGCGCCGCGCCCGACCCGATCGCCGGCGCCCTGGCCGCCGACCGGCTCGGCGCGCCCTCGGTCGTCTACTTCGTCCTGTCGGCCGCCGCGCCGCTCACCGTCGTCGCCGGTGTGATCACCACCGGCTACGCCGTCACCGGCATCACCGGGCTGCCGATCGCGTTCCTGGTCGTGGGCGCGGTGCTGGCGGTGTTCGCGGTCGGGTACGTGGCCATGGCCCGCCACATGGCCAACGCCGGCGCGTTCTACACCTACATCAGCCGGGGCCTCGGCCGTCCGGCGGGCATCGCGGCGGCCTGGGTGGCGCTGATCGCCTACAACGCCCTCCAGGTCGGCCTGTACGGCGCCTTCGGCGCGGCGGCCACCCCGCTGCTCGAACGCTGGTTCGGCGGCGCGCCGCCCTGGTGGGCCATCTCGCTGGTCGCCTGGGCGCTGGTGGGCGTACTCGGGCTGATGCGGGTGGACGTCAACGGGCGGCTGCTGGCCGTCCTGCTCACCGCCGAGGTGGCGGTCATCCTGCTGTTCGACCTGGCGGACCTGGTCAACCCGGCGCGGTCGGGGTTCTCGGCCGAGACGCTGTCGCCCGCGGCGCTGTTCGTGCCGGGGGTGGGGGCGCTGCTGGTCATCGCGACGCTCGGGTTCGTCGGGTTCGAGTCGTCGGTGGTGTTCTCGGAGGAGAGCCGGGATCCGCGGCGTACCGTGCCGCTGGCCACGTACGCGTCGGTGGCGATCATCGCGGGTCTGTACGCGCTGTCGTCGTGGGCGATGACGGTCGCCACGGGACCGGCGGACATCGTCGCCGCCGCGCGCCGCGACCAGGCCGAGACGATCTTCGTCATCGCGAACCAGCACCTCGGCGGCGCGGTCGTGGACATCGCCCGGGTGCTCTTCGTCACCAGCGTGTTCGCCGCCATGATCTCCTTCCACAACACCACCGCCCGGTACTTCTTCGCGCTCGGCCGCGAGCGGGTGCTGCCCGCCTTCTTCGGCCGCACCCGGCCGCGCAGCGGCGCGCCCCGGTCGGGCTCGATCGCGCAGACCGTGCTCGGGCTGATCGTCATCGTGGTCTACGCGGTCCTGGGGCTCGACCCGCTGGTGCAGCTCTTCTTCTACGGCGGCTCGTTCGGCGGGTTCGGGGTGCTGCTGCTGGTGTTCGTGACCTCGGTCGCGATCGTCGCCTTCTTCGCCCGGCAGCCGAGCGGCGAGAGCCTCGCGCGGCGGTTCCTGGCCCCCGTGCCCGCCGCGCTGGCGCTGGCGGTGATGGTGTGGCTCGCGCTGGACAACTTCGCGACGCTGCTCGGGGTGCCCGAGGGCGATCCGCTCGCCTGGATCCTGCCGGTCGTGTACGCGGTGGCCGCCCTGGTCGGCGTGGGCTGGGCGCTGGTCCTGCGCACGGGACAGCCGAGCGTGTACTCGCTGGTGGGCATGGGCGCCAAGGCCGCCGCCACGCCGGAGGCCGTCCGTTGAGGCGCGCGCAGGACGTGGCGGCGCACGACGTCCGCCTGGCGACGGCCGAGGACGCCGGCGCGGTCGCCGAGCTGATCGCGACCGCCTTCGCGCGGCTGCCCGCGGTGTCGTACCTGGTGCCCGAGCCGGCCGGGCGGCACGAGATCATGGTGGCCGACTTCCTGATCCTGGTCTCGCACGCCATCGAGCACGGCGAGGTGGACCTGCTCGACGAGGGCCGCGCGGTCGCGGTCTGGCTGACGCACACCGCCGACGCGCCGCTGCCCGAGCCGCCCGACTACGACCGCCGCCTGGCCGCCGCCACCGGCAGGTGGGCCGACCGCTTCCGGGTGCTGGACGAGCTGTTCGAACGGCACCACCCGGAGCCGCCGTACCACCACCTGGCGTTCCTGGCCGTGCACCCGGACCACCAGGGCCGGGGGCTCGGATCGGCGCTGCTGCGCCGCCACCACGCCCTGCTGGACGGCGCGCCCGCCTACCTGGAGGCCAGCAGCGCCCGCAGCCGCGACCTGTACGCCAGGCACGGCTACCAGGCCGAGGAGCCGTTCGCGCTGCCCGACGGCGCCCTGTTCTGGCCGATGTGGCGGCCGGGCGCCACCGGATGACGCAGCGGCGGCCCGGCGCCACCGGATGACGCAGCGGCGGCCCGGCGTCACCGGATGACGCAGTGGCGGCCCGGCGTCACCGCGTGACGCAGGGCCCCTCGCAGACGTCGGCGACCACGCCGGTCTTGAGGAACACCGACTTCTGCAGCTGGGCGGCCGCGGTCCTGCGCGGCTTCTCGTGCGGGTCCTCGCCCTGCGTGGGCGGGGTGTTGGTGAGCGGCGGCGCGGGGGCGCCGCTGTCCCACATCACCAGGGCCGAGCCGGGGTGGGCCCGGCCGCGGATGCCGGGGATGCCCCAGAACGGCACGACGTCCGGGCTGCGTCCCGGGGCGAGGGCCGGGGTCAGCAGCCGGGCGCCGACGGTGCGGGCCTCGACCTCGGCGGTGACCGTGGCCACCTGGTGGTCGCCGAAGGCCACGTGCATGAGCACCCGGTGCCGCGGCGTCCCCGGGTAGGGGCGGTCGGTCAGGTGGGCGGCGTAGCCGTCGGCCTCGCCGCGGTCCCACAACATCTGCATGAGCGCCAGGATGAGCTGCTGGTCCAGCTTGTCGGGGTAGGCCCGGTCGAAGGCGGCCTGGAAGGGGGCGGCGTCGGCGCTGCGGTTGAACAGGGTGCTGTAGTTCATGCCGGTCACGCCGAGCACGCCGCGCTCGATGTCCTTCGACAGCGCGACCAGCGCGCCGCCCAGGATGCCGCCCTGGCTGTTGCCGTCGTACACCAGGCCGTGGCGCGGGTCGATCAGCGGGCGGCCGGCGGCGGTGCGGAAGGCGGGGTGGGCGGCGAAGCCGTCCGGGGCGGTCATGGCGCGGCCCAGGAACATGAAGTCGAGGAAGCCCTGCAACGTGCGGTCGGGGATCGTGCCGAACCGGGAGATGTCGGTGAAGACGGAGACGACGTTCGGGATGTCCTCGTCGGCCATGCCGATCCACTTGGTGGCGCAGAAGAGGAAGCCGTGCTCCTGCGCCATGGTCTTCACGTTCGACGCGCCCACCTCGGAGTGCCTGCCGAGCAGGCCGTGGCCGTACAGGGAGGGCCGGGCGGGGCGGTCGAAGGCGACGCGGGGGATCTCGCAGCGGAAGGGCGCCACCTGCTCGTTGCCGGGCAGGCGGGCCGGCAGGCCGTCCGGGCCGCGGTTGAGCGCCGACCCGGGCGGGCCGCCGGGCCGGTCGAGGTAGCTCGGCACACGGAAGGTGCCCTCGACCCGGCGGGCGATCTGGGCGTCCTGTTCGGGGGTGAGGTCGGTGACCGAGGTGACCTCGAAGGCGGGCGCGCGGCCGCGCAGCGTGCGCAGGGCGTCGTCGCGCATGGCCAGCGCGGGACCGGCCAGGCCGCGCGCACTGGCGACGGTGAAGTCCCAGGCCAGGTAGAGGCCGCGGGTGCCGATACCGGCGCGGCGCAGCGCGGACAGCGCGGGCTGGAGGCGGCGCTGACGGTCGTGCAGCTCGTGGTCCGGCGGCAGGGGCCGCCCGGCGACCGCGGTGAAGGCGGGGCTCGGCGGGATCGGGGCGCCGGCGGCGTCGCGGAGGTCGCGCAGGGCGACGGCGTACCGGTGGCCCTCGCTCAGGTTGCGGGCCGGGCGCACGATCAGGGCCTGGCGGTCGGCCGGCGCGTTCGCGTCGAGCTCGGCCCAGTACGGCCACCGCTCCCCCGTCACGGTGTCCAGCAGCACGACGGGCGCGTCCCGGTCCAGCGACCTGCCGATGTCGGTGATGGGCGCGGCGCCCGTCCTGGCCAGGTCGAGCCCCGGCACCCTGGCCAGCAGCATCGAGCCCGGCGAGAAGCCGTCGTTCCTGTTCCACTCGGCGGGCGCGATCGGCACGCCGGCGACCGAGACCGGCATGGACCCGGCCGCGAAGGCCACCCGGCTGCCCGTGTCGGTGCCCCGGTCGGCGACGGTGAACCAGTCGTTCGGGAACGGCAGCAGGCAGGCCGCCGGATCGATCGGGTCGCAGCCGGACGGTTCGGGGACCGCCGAGGCCGGTGACGCCGTCGGGGCCGCGAGCGACGCGCAGGCCAGGGCGAGGACGGTGAGGAGACGGGGAAGCACGCGCACGGGCACCTCGGGGGCTGATCGAGGCCGGGGGTCCGGGCCATGGTGGATCGCGCCGGGGCCGCCGTCAATCGGCTTCGCGGAATGCCGCCCAGATTTGTGAGGCGTCACAGATTTGACCGTCCGGATTTACCGCCCTGTCCAGTTCACAGAAGGACGAGCAGGGCTCATCGTCATGTCTGCGAATTCAAACGACCTCGAACGACGCGAGCCACGTGGAGTGATGATGCGCCGTCGTACGTTCATCAGGACCGTCTCCGCGGCGGTCGCGTTCTCCGGGGCGATGTGGCACGACGCCGTCGCCTCCGCGGCGGGCGCGGGCGTGAGCCCGTACGGGCCGCTCGGCGCCCCGGACGCCAACGGCATGGCGCTGCCCGCCGGTTTCACCGGCCGGGTGGTGGCCAGGTCGGGCCGGGTCGTCGGCGGCACGCTGTGGCACCCCGCTCCTGACGGCGGCGCGTGCTTCGCCGACGGCTCCGGCTGGATCTACGTGTCCAACTCCGAGGTGCCGCTCGTGGGCGGGACCTCGGCGATCAGGTTCAGGGCCGACGGCTCGATCGACCGGGCGTACCGGATCCTGAGCGGCACGAACCTCAACTGCGCGGGCGGCGCGACCCCGTGGGGCACCTGGCTGTCCTGCGAGGAGATCTTCCGCGGCAAGGTCTACGAGACCGACCCGTACGGCAACCGCTCCGCCCAGCAGCGCCCCGCGATGGGCAAGTTCAAGCACGAGGCCGCGGCCTGCGACCCCGACCACAAGGTCGTCTACCTGACCGAGGACGAGGGCGACGGCTGCTTCTACCGCTTCACCCCCACCACCTGGGGCGACCTGTCCAGCGGCCGGCTCGACGTGCTCTGCGGGATCGGCGGCGACAGCGTCGAGTGGCGGCCCGTGCCCGACGCGACGCCCGGCGTCTTCGACACCCAGACCAGGCACCAGGTCTCCGCGGCCCGGCACTTCAGCGGCGGCGAGGGCTGCCACTACGCCGCCGGGATCTGCTACTTCACCGCCAAGGGCGACCGCAAGGTCTGGGCCTACGACACCGCCCGGCAGACGGTCACCGCCGTCTACGAGGGCGGCGGCACCCTCGACGGCGTCGACAACATCACCGGCCGCCCGTCCGGCGACCTGTACGTGGCCGAGGACGGCGGCAACATGGAGATCAACATCATCACCCCCGACGGCGTGGTCGCCCCCGTCATGCGCCTGGACGGCCAGGCCAAGTCGGAGATCACCGGCCCCGCGTTCTCCCCCGACGGCACCCGGCTCTACTTCTCCTCCCAGCGCGGCACCAGCGGCGAGACCGCCGGGACCGGGGGGATCACGTACGAGGTGACCGGGCCCTTCCGCCGCTGACCAGCACGGCTTCACCCCACCGGGGCCGCTGACCGGCCCGGCCTCCGTCACCGGAGTCGCTGACCGGCACGGCCATCGCACCCCCCACCTCCGCCGAAGGAGTCCTCCATGGTCCGACGGTTGCTCGTCCTGCTCTCCGCGACCGCCCTGGCGCTCGGCGTCGTGCCGCCCGCACACGCCGCCCAGGGCGAGGTGTACGTGGCGCTCGGCGACTCCGCCGCGTCGGGTCCCCTGGTGCCCAACCAGGTCGTGCCCGACCTCGGGTGCTGGCGTTCCGACCACAACTACGCCCATCTGACCGCCCAGGCAATCGGCGCCGCCACCTTCAGGGACGTCACCTGCTCCGGCGCCAAGACCCGCGACATGTACAACTCCCAGGGCACCGACCTCGGCAGCGTCGCGCCCCAGCTCGACGCGCTCAGCTCGGACACCACCCTGGTCACGGTGCAGATCGGCGCCAACGACGTCGGCCTGACCGGCTTCATCGAGGACTGCCTCAACCTGCTGCCGCCGCCCATCGGCGACGCCTGCAACGACGACTACGTCGTCAACGGCCAGGACTCCTGGCGGGTCAAGACCGACGCGCTGCGGCCCAAGCTGACCACACTGGTGACCGACATCCGCGCCCGCGCCCCGCGTGCCCGGATCTTCATGGTCGGCTACGCCACCTACGCCCCGCCGAACGGCTGCTACCCGACCGTCCCGATCATCAAGGCCGACGCCAACTACATCCGCGCCACGCTCCAGTACTTCAACCAGATGCTGGCCGAGCAGGCCGCCGCCGCTGGCGTGTCGTTCGTCGACCTGCAGACGCCGAGCGTGGGCCACGACCCGTGCAAGGCTCCCGGCGTGCGCTGGATCGAGCCGTACGTGCCGGCCTCGCCCGCCGCCCCGTTCCACCCCAACGGTCTCGGGATGCGAAACTTCGCCACCGTGGTGACCGCCGCGGTGTCCGGGGTCTGAACGCTCCGAATCGCGCGACGGGAGCCGTCCCCGCCCGGGGGCGGCTCCCGTTCACTTGCGGTGCTGGCGCCTGGCGGCCAGCGCGGCGCCGATGCGTTGCAGGTGGGCCGGGTCCACGGGGTCGAGGCCGGTCAGGCTGACGGCCCTGCGCAGGCGGTAGTCGACCGTGTTGGGGTGCACGTGCAGCAGCTCGGCCGTACGGCGGCGGTCGAGGCCGGTGTCCAGGTAGACCGTGAGCGTCCTGAGCAGGTCGGGGTTGTCGAGCAGCGGGTCGAGCAGCCCGGCGAGCACGGCGGTGGCCTGGCTCGGCCGGGTGAGCTGGTACTCCAGCAGCACGTCGGCCAGCCGGTAGGCGCCCGGCGGCTGCTCGAAGACCCGCACCACCTCCAGGACCTCCTCGGCCAGCTTGACCGCCTCCGGCACCCCGGGCGGCGCGGCGATCTCGGCCGCCGCCCACACCGGCACCCCGGCCGCCTTGGCCATCGCGGCGGCCGTCTCGCCGACCTCGTACCAGTCGGGGTCCTCGCCGATGATCGGCACGAACACCAGGCCGCCCGTCGTGTCCAGCACCGACAGCACCGGCTCGGCCGCGCCCCGCTGGAGCGCCGTCCTGATCCGGTGGAGCTTGCGGCGGCCCGCGATCGACCCGCCCGGCTCGTCGCTCTCCTCGTCGGGATGCCGGCCCACGGCGAGCGCCAGCACCAGGTAGCGCGGGGCCAGCCGGACCCCGGCCAGGGCCGCCCGGTCGCCGCCGAGCAGCGCGGACACGGCGGCGTGCAGCGCGTGCTGCTCGTGGCTGAGCATCCCCTCGCGCTCCTCCAGGTACGCGGTGCACACGGCGGCCGTCACCGACTCCGTGTAGAGCAGGATCAGGCGGTTGGCCGCCAGCACGTCCTCGAAGTCGGCGGGCGTGGCCGCGGCGAACAGGTGCTCCCACACCTTGCGCGCGCCCAGGTGGTAGGCGGCCAGCAGGGCCTCCAGCGGCACGCCCTCCTGGGCCCGGCGGGCCGCCGACGAGCGCAGCGGGGCCAGCTCGGCCCTGGTGGGCGGGCGGCGGTCGCGGAACATGCGGGCGATCAGCCGCAGGTTGTGCTCGGTGATGACGGTGATCTCGCCGTCGAGCTCCTCCCTCGGCAGCCGCCGGTAGAGCGGGATCTCCTCGGCGAAGCCGCGGACGAGCTGCCTGGCCAGCTTGGCGGTCTGGCGTTCGAGCAACTCGTGCGCGACGCACCCGGCCAGGGTGAGGGCAGGGACCACGTTCGAAACCCTCCCAGAACATCCGTCGTCAGTGAAGGCCCCGCCGGCGTGCGGCGGGGCCCTGCGCAGGTCAGGCCACCTGGGTCACTGCCTGGTCAGCTTGAGCCGGACGGTGTAGGTGTAGTCCGTCTCGTCGGTGCCCTCGACGATGGTCGTCTCGGTCGTGTCCGCGCCGACGGCCAGGCCCGCGCAGACCGAGCCGTGCGCGGTGGCCTTGCCCAGGCTGTCGCCCTCGCCCACGATCGGCGGGGTGACCTCGCGCAGGTCGAACTTGACGTCCTCGCTGCCCACCAGGAGCGTGGACGGGTACTCGAAGTCGGCCGGGTCGCCGTCGCCGCCGGTCTTCATCGAGAAGTAGTTCGCGCTGAACTTGGGGAACAGGTTCCCGTCGACCTTGAAGCGGAGCTCGTCCTTGCCGTCGCGTTCGGCCACGTTGTTGGCGTCGATGTCGTACAGGGTGATGACGCAGGAAGCGGTCGTGGCGGCGGTCGTGGCGGCGGTCGTGGCGGCGGTCGTGGCGGCGGCCGGGACCGCGGTCAGGGCCGTGGGGGCGGCGACGCCGGCGGCCAGGGCGAGCGTGGCGATCAGTCGGTGAGCGTGCATGCTGTCGTGTCCTTCGGTCCGTGCCTCGCGGCTCTCGCGAAGCCGGTCCCAGAGTGCGGACGGCGTCGTGAGCACATCGTGAGAGCACAGGTCAGTGGCGCGGAACACGCGCTGTCTGTGGCTTTTGGCGCGGTCTGTCCGGGCGGGCGCGCCTACTGTCGTCCGCCATGGGAGAGTCGCTGACCCTGCTGCTGCTCGGGCCGCCCGACCTGGCCGTCGGGGGCGCGCCGGTGGCCCTGCGTGCGGCCAAGTCCAGGGCGCTGCTGTGCTACCTCGCCACCACGACCGGGCCGCGGTCGCGGCCGGAGCTGGCCGCGCTGCTGTGGGGCGAGCGCCCGGACGCCAACGCGCGCGGCAGCCTGCGGCTGGCCCTGTCGGAGCTGCGCAGGGAGGTGGGCGGCTGGCTCGACATCACCCGCGACCACGTGCGCTTCCTCGGCGACCAGGACGGCTGCTTCGTGGACCACCGGCAGCTCATGGCGGCCTCGACGGTCCAGCAGGCGCTGCGCCTGTGGCGCGGGGAGTTCCTGGACGGCGTCTGCGTCGACGCCCCCGCCTTCGCGGGCTGGCTCGCGGAGGAGCGCGGCCGGGTGCGCACGCTGCTGCGCGGCCTGCTCACCCAGGCCGGGGCCGACGGTTCCGCGCAGGTGGTGCGGCTGGCGCGGATCGTGGCGGCGCTGGACCCGTTCGACGAGGAGGCGCATCGGCTGCTGATGGCGTCCCTGGCCGGGGCGGGGAACCGGGCGGCGGCGCTGGCCTGCTACGACGACCTGCGCCACCGCCTGGCCGCCGAACTGGGCGTCGCCCCCGCCCCGGAGACCCAGGCCCTGCGCCGCGACCTGCTCCCCCGCCGCACCGCCGCCGCGACGGCCGGGGCCGGGCGGGCGGCCCTGCCCCGCACCACCGCCGCGACGGCCGGGGCGGGGCGGGCGGCCCTGCCCGTTCCCGGTTCCGCGCTGGTCGGGCGCGCGGAGGAGGTCCGGCGGGTGCGCGCGCTGGTGGCGGGGCGGCGGCTGGTGACGCTGGTCGGGCCCGGAGGGGTCGGCAAGACCCGGTTGGCCGTCGCGGCCGCCGCCGTTCGCGACGGCCGGGAGGTGGCGTTCGTCTCGTTCGTGGGCGTACGTCCCGAGGCCGCCGTCACCACGCTGGCCCGCCGCCTCGGCGTGGACCTCTCGCCGCCGCGTCCCGCCCTCGACCTCCTGCTGTCCGCCCTCGCCGGACGCCGGCTCCTCCTCGTCCTGGACAACCTGGAGCACCTTCCCGGCTTCGACGCGGTCGTGGGCGAGATCCTGCGCGCCGCGCCCGGCGTACGGGTCCTGGCGACCAGCCGGCGGCGTCCCGACCTGCCCGGCCAGGTGGCCGTCGAGGTGGCGGGGCTGCCGGGGCCGGCCGCCGAGGCGCTGTTCGCGGCCAGGGCGGTGCAGGCGCAGCCGTCCTTCGACCCCGACGCCGAAGCCGCCATGGTGGCCGCGATCTGCGCCGCCACCTGCGGCTTCCCTCTGGCCATCGAGCTGGCGGCCGGGCTGCTGCGCGCCGTCCCGTGCGCGGAGCTGGCCCGGCGGCTCGGCGTGGACCTGGAGCTCCTCACGGCCGGCGGTCCCGCCGTCCGTCCGCGGCACGCGTGCATGAGGACGGTCTTCGAGACGTCCTGGAGCCTGCTCGGGCCGCCGGAGCGGGCGGCGCTGGCGGCGCTGTCGGTGTTCGGCGGCGGCTGCACGCTGCCGCACGCGCTGGAGGTCGCCGACACGACCGCGCGGGTGCTGGTCCGCCTGGTCGACCAGAGCATGCTGCACCTCACCCCGGCCGGACGGTACGCGGTCCACCCGCTCGTCCAGCAGTTCGCCGCCGCCCGCCTGGCCGAGGACCCGGCCACCCGCGACGCGGTGCGGAGGCGGCACGCCGTCTGCTTCGCCCGCCTGCTCGACCGGCACGCCGCGGCGCTCCAGGACGCGTCGGACACCGAGGCCGTCCGGGTGCTCGGCGCCGACCTGGACAACATCAGGACAGCCTGGGCCGCCTCGGGCGCCCCCGCCTTCCTCGACCACTACTGGACGTTGTGCCTGCGGTTACGCCTGTACGAGGAGTCGGCGGCCGTCGTGGGGCGGCGGCTGGAGAGCGGCGTGGACGTGCCGTGCCTGCGGGCGCGGTGGTTGCGGATGGCGGGGGTCAGCGCGTACCAGCTGGCCCGGGAGGGGGAGGCGGCCCACCTGGCCAGAGCCGCACTGACCACCCTCGGCGACCCACTCCCCACCGGCCCGACCTGGACCGTCGTGAGCACGCCGGCCGCCGTCCGGCGGGCCGGGCCTGTCGTGGGTGTGCTGGGCGCCGCTGTGCGGCAGGTCGTCCATCGCCTGGTGCCGCCGCGGCGGACGGACGCAGCCGGCGCGGAGGCCGCCCAGGCGCTCACGTTGCTGGCCCGGCTCGCCTACCACCAGCAGGACCTGCCGACGATGCTGGTGGCCTCGCTTCGCCAGCTCAACGCCGCCGAACGCGCGCCGGACCCCGCTCTGCGGGCCGAGGCGTACGCGAACTTCGCGACGATCGCCCGGATCGCGGGCCGCCATGGACTCGCCGCCCGCTACGGCCGACTCGCCGACCGGGCGCTGCACGGCGTCCCCCACCCGACGGAGGCGGCCAGCCGGGCACGGCTGGCGCGCGGGCTGGACCAGCTCCACTCGGGCGCCTTCGGGGCGGCCCGCCGGTCGTTCGCCGAGGGACGGGCCCGGACGCTGGACCCCCGGATGGCGGAGAACTGCGCGGGCATGCTGGCCGAGACCGCCCTGTGGGAGGGGAAGTTCGCCGAGGCGGCGGAGCTGTTCGCCGAGACCGAGGAGCTGTCGGTCGGACGCGTCGGCGGGGACGACATCGGCCGCCACTGGTGCCTGGCGGGCCGCGCGGAGGCGCTGCTGCGGCTCGACGACGTGCCCGCCGAGCGGATCGGCGAGGTGCTGGCGGCGGCCCGCGCGTCCGTGGAACGGCGGCGCGCCCTCGCCGCCCGGCTCGGCCTCCATGACAGCCCGTCCCTGCACACCATCCAGTCCCTACGCCTCCTGACCGCCACCACCCGCCTGACCACCCCTCCCCACCGGCCTGCGACGACTTGTGCCACCCCCGCCACCCCCGCCACCCCCGCCACCCTCGCGTCCCCGGCCGCGCCGAGCGCAGCGGCCCCGGTGAGCGCGACGCCCCCGGAAGGTGCGACGGCCCCGAAGGTCCCGGAAGGGGCGGCGACAGCGCACGTCCCGGAGGGGGCGGCGACCCCGGAGGTTATGGTGGCGGTTGCCGTCGCTGAGGTGCGGGAGGCGCTGGGTCGGGCGCTCGCGCTGGCGGACGGGTTGCCGTCGGCGCAGCCCGGCATGCTGGAGTGCTGGTCGGGGCTGGCGGAGCTGCTGTGGCACGTACGCGACCACGTGGACCGCGCGACCGCCCGCCGCCTCCACGCCCACCTGACCCGCTACCTGGCCCGCAACCCCGGCGCGGCGGCCAGGATCGGGTGGGCGCGCGCCCTGGCGCTGGCCGCCGCGGGCAGGAGACGGGCCGCCGTCCGGGCCGCCGAACAGGCAGTGGCCGCCGCCGACCGCCTGGCCGCCGCCTACGACCACCGCAGGGCCACCGACCTCCTCCACCACCTGACATCCGGCCTGTCACGCTCCCCCGGCTCGTGACAGGCGGGGTTGTCACGATCCCGGCCCGTGAGGCAGGGCTGTCACGATCCCCGCCCCGTGACAGGCGAGGCCGCCACGATCCCCCGGCCCGTAGCTGGCAGAGCTGCCCCGATCCCCCGGCAGGTGCAGCGGCCCCGGCCGTGAAAGTTTCAGGGTCTTCGGGGCCGATCGGGTGCAGCCGTTGACGGGGCAGCGGTGGGCAAGGAGGATCGGGTTCGCTCCATTGGGAGCGCTCCCAACCTTCCCGAAGGACCTCCATGACCCGATGCCGGGCCGCGCTGCTGGCCCTCCTCACCATGGTCGCCCTGTCCCCCGCCGCGTCCGCCCGCGCCGCCGACGAGGGACCCGAGCAGATCGTGAACGGCACCTTCGACGCCGGCACCGCCCCCTGGTGGAGCACCGGCAACACCACCCTGACCATCGACGGCGGCAGGCTGTGCGCCGACGTCCCCGGCGGCACCGCCAACCCCTGGGACGTCATCATCGGCCAGGACGGCGTCCCCCTGGTCGCCGGCGACACCTACGCCTACAGGTTCTCGGCCTCCGCCACCCCCGCCAAGGTCGGCAAGGCCCTGATCCAGCTCCCCGTGGACCCGTGGACGCAGTACCTGTCGGCCGCCCCGGAGCTGAGCGTCTCGGGCAACGACTACTCCTACACCTTCACCGCCCCGGTCTCGCTGCCGAACGCCCAGGTGGCGTTCCAGCTGGGCGGCAGCGCCGAGCCCTGGAGGTTCTGCATGGACGACGTGTCGCTGAAGGGCGGCGCCGAACCCGAGGTCTACGAGCCGGACACGGGCCCGCGCGTCCGCGTGAACATGGTCGGCTACCTGCCCTCGGGCCCGAAGAAGGCCACCCTGGTCACCGAGGCCACCACGCCCCTGGACTGGGAGCTGCGGAACGCCGCGCAGGAAAGGGTCGCGAACGGACGTACCGTCCCCAAGGGCATGGACGCCAGCTCCGGCCAGAACGTGCACACCATCGACTTCGGCTCCTACGCCAAGCCCGGCCAGGGCTACACGCTGACCGCCGACGGCGAGACCAGCAGGCCGTTCGACATCGGCGCGGACGTGTACGACTCCCTCCCCACGGACGCGCTGAAGTTCTACTACACCCAGCGCAGCGGCATCGAGATCCTCGACAGCCTGCGCCCCGGCTACGGACGCCCGGCCGGCCACGCGGGCACGTCCCCCAACCAGGGCGACACGGACGTGCCCTGCCAGGCGGGCGGCTGCGACTACACCCTGAACGTCAAGGGCGGCTGGTACGACGCCGGCGACCACGGCAAGTACGTCGTCAACGGCGGCATCGCGGTCCACCAGCTGATGGCGGCCTACGAGCGCGACCGGGCCGCCTTCACCGACGGCCAGCTCAAGATCCCCGAGAGCGGCAACGGCGTGCCCGACGTGCTGGACGAGGCCCGCTGGGAGCAGGAGTTCATCCTGAGCATGCAGGTGCCGGACGGCCAGCCGGACGCGGGAATGGCCCACCACAAGGTGCACGACCAGAACTGGACCGGCCTGCCGCTGCTGCCGCACCTCGACCCGCAGAAGCGCGAGCTGCACCCGCCGTCCACGGCCGCGACGCTCAACCTGGCCGCGACGGCGGCGCAGGCGGCCCGGCTGTTCGCGCCCTACGACGCGGCGTTCGCGGCGCGGAACCTCAAGGCGGCGCGCAAGGCGTGGACGGCCGCGAAGGCGAACCCGGCCCGGTACGCCAGCCCCGCCGACGGCGTGGGCGGCGGCGCCTACGACGACGCCGACGTGACCGACGAGTTCTACTGGGCGGCGGCCGAGCTCTACCTCACGACGGGCGAGAAGGAGTTCGCGGACTTCGTGCTGGCCTCGCCGCACCACACCGGCGACATCTGGCGCGAGCGCGGCTTCGACTGGGGCAACACCGCCCAGCTCGGCCGGCTGGGCCTGGCGACCGTGCCCAACGCGCTGCCGGGCCGGGACAAGGTGCGGCAGTCGGTCGTCGAGGGGGCCGACAAGTACCTGGCGGTGCAGCGGGCGCACCCGTACGGGCTGCCGTACGCGCCGGCGGACTTCGACTGGGGCTCCAACAACCTGGTCCTCAACAACCTGGTCGTCCTGGCCACCGCCTACGACCTGACCGGCGAGGAGAAGTACCGGGCCGCCGTACGGGAGGGCATGGACTACCTGCTCGGCCGCAACGCGCTCAACATCTCCTACGTCACCGGCTACGGCGAGGTCTCCGCCCAGAACCAGCACAGCCGCTGGTACGCCCACCAGCTCGACCACGCGCTGCCCCACCCGCCGCGCGGCTCGCTGGCCGGCGGCCCCAACTCCGCCATCCAGGACCCGGTCGCCCAGCGGCTGCTGCGCGGCTGCAAGCCGCAGTTCTGCTACGTCGACGACATCGAGTCCTGGTCCACCAACGAGCTGACCATCAACTGGAACTCGCCGCTGGCGTGGGTCTCGGCGTTCCTGGCGGACAAGGGCGGGCGGTCCGCCTGCCGGGTGCGCTACTCGGCGCACGGCTCATGGCCCGGCGGCTTCACCAGCCAGATCGTGATCGAGAACACCGGCCGGGAGAGCGTGAACGGCTGGACCCTGAGCTGGTCGTTCCCCGGCGGCCAGCGGATCAAGGAGGGCTGGGGGGCCGAGCTCGCCCAGTCCGGAGCGGCGGTGACGGCGCGGAGCCTCGGCTACAACGGCCGGATCAGGCCCGGCGAATCCGTGACGTTCGGTTTCGTCGGCACGCACGACTCGGGCCCCAACCCGGCTCCGGAGGTCTTCCGCCTCGACGGTGACCGCTGCCGATGACGCGCGACGCGGGCGGCCCTTCCGGGGTCCGCCCGCGTTGCCCACACTCCGTTGAACGGAATACTGTCTCCCCCATGCCCAGGGGAACCTCAGAAGTCAGCGAGCCGATGTACTTCGTGCTCGCCGCGCTGCGCGCCGGCCCGCTGCACGGCCACGCGATCAGCAAGTCGGTCAAGGAGCTGTCCGGCGGCCGGGTCCAGCCCTCCGTCGGCACGCTCTACGGCATCCTGGAACGCCTCAACGAGCGGGGCGTCATCACCGTCGACCGTGAGGAGACGGTCAACGGGCGCAACCGGCGCTACTTCCGGATCACCGACGAGGGCCAGGCGCTGGTGGAGGCGGAGGCGAGACGCATGCAGGCGGCCGCCTCGCTCGTCCTGCGGCCGTCGGCCGGATGACGGCCGTCGGGTCCGCGCGAGCCGCGTCCGCGCTCGAACGGCGTTACCGCAGGCTCCTGCTCGCCTATCCCAGGACGTACCGCGCGGCCCACGGTGACGAGCTGCTCGACGTGCTGCTCGAATCGGCCGCGCCGGGGCGGCGCGTCCCGGTGCCGCGCGAGGCGTGGGGGCTGCTCAGGGGCGGGGTGCGCAGCCGGATCGTCCACCTGGCGAGCGGCAGCCCCTGGCAGGACGGCGTGCACCTCGCCGTCACCGCCATCGCGGCGGCGAACCTGGCCGCCCTGCTGCCCTACGCCGGCACGCTGCCGCTCTGGACGCTGCTGTCGGCGCTCACGCTGCTGGCGACCGCTCGCGGACGGCTGCGCACGGCGGCGGCGCTGACGCTGCTCACCGGGGCCAAGGCGGTGGCGCTGGCCGGCGGGTGGCAACTGTTCGACACGACGCTGTTGCCGGTCTATCCGACGTTCCTCCAGGTCCGGCCGTTGTTCATGGACAGCGACCCCTACCTGGTGGCGGGCGCCTACGCGGTGGCGCTGGCCGGCCTGCTCGTGCTGCGGCGGGCGCCGCGCACGAGGTCGTGGTGGTGGTGGGCGGCGGTCGTCGCGGCGAGCTGGGCGGGCCCCGAGTGGATGGAGGACTCCACGAGGTTCCCGCTCAGCCTGAGCAGGCTGGTCGTGGAGGCGGCGGCGTTCGGGCTGGCGGCGGGGAGCGCCTACCTGGCCCGCGACCACCGGTGGACGCTGGCGGCGGCGATCTACCTGGCGACGGCGTCGGGCGAGCCGGTGCTGCACTCCGACGCCCTGACCCGGCAGCACCTGGCGTATTGGGGGGTGCTCGCGCTGCTGGTCGTGGGGGCCGCCTTCGCGCCCTTCCGCCAGCGGCGGCATTGCCTGGATTGACCATACTCCGTTGAACGGAGTATGGTCTCCGCCATGCTCAAGAGATCCCGCCTGGCCATCGCCATGTCGCTCTCGGCGGCCGTGCTCTGCGGCTGCGGGGGCGCCGCCGAGCCGACCGGCGGCGCCGAGACCGCCCAGCCGTCGCAGGCCGCCGCCGCCAAGGACAAGAAGCACCAGTTCGAGGCGGCCAAGGCCGACTGCATGAAGCAGAAGGGCTTCACGTACATGCCGTACGTGAAGCCCGAGGCCAAGAGCGAGGACGAGCGCAAGCGCGCCTCCGGCGACTACCAGGCGATGAAGAAATATCGCGCCAAATACGGATTCGGCGTTTTCGCCCTACAGGCCTACCCCGGGGAGCTGGAAGGCCCCGGCGGCAAGAACGACCCGGACCCCAACATGAAGATCCAGGCAGACCTCTCCACCGCCCAGCTCACCGCCTACCACAAGGCCAAGGACGCCTGCGTCGTCACGGCCGCCAAGCAGGTCCTCGGCCTCACCCTGAAGTCGAACATCGACTACTTCTCCCAGATGGCCATCGCCCACAGGCGCGCGAAGGCCACCGAACTGGACGGTGACCCCGAGCTGGTCGAGCTGGCCGGCCCCATGGCCACCTGCCTCAAGGGCAAGGGCTACTCGGTGACCGACGCCAAGCCGTCGGCGCTCAACCAGCGCGGGGAGCGGGAGTTCATGCGCCGGCAGGACAAGCTGGGCCGTCAGCAGCAGAAGAGCATGCCCGACCCGCCGAAGATGACCAAGGACACCGAGCAGTTCCACATGCCGGACCTGACCCCCGACGCCGCCAAGCCGTACCTCGTCCAGGAGGTCAAGGCGGCGCTGGACGACCTGGAGTGCGGCAAGGACTTCTACGCGGCCTACACGCCGAAGGAGACCGCCGTCCAGCGGAAGATCAACGACCGGTTCGCGTTCTGACGTCCTCATGAGATCCCCACGCAGGCTTGCGGCCGTCGTGCTCGCCGGGGTCGTGCTCGTCGCCCTGGCCGGGTGGGCGGTGAGCACCCGGCTGCGCTCGCCGGCCGACGAGGCGAGCAGGCGCGCCGCGCCCACACCGTCCCTGGTCACCGCCGCCGTCGAGCGGCGCAGGCTGGTCAGCACCGTGGTGGTCAACGGCACCCTCGAATACGGCTCGCCGCTGCCGGTCGGCCTGGCCGGGGCCGTCGGCGGCGCGTCCGAGCTGCAGCGGGCCACCAGGGCGCCGCGTCCCGGCCGGATCGCCGAGGGCGGGGTGCTGATGGAGGTCAACGGCCGGCCGGTGTTCGTCCTGCGCGGCTCGGTGCCGATGCACCGCACGATCACGCCGGGCAGCGAGGGCGACGACGTCACCCAGTTGCAGCGGGCGCTGCGCAGGCTGGGGCACCGCGCGCCGTCCACCGGCGTCTTCGACCGGGCCACGGTCGCCGCGCTCACCCGGCTCTACGCGGCCAAGGGGTACCAGGCCCAGCGGCCCGCCCTCGCCGACCGGCAGACCTACGAGACCCTGCGCAAGGCCGTACGGACCGCCAAGGAGACCCTGGCGGCCGAGCAGCAGGCGCTCGACCGGGGACGTGACGTGCTGCCGCTCAAGCTCAGGCTGAAGAACGCCAGGACCGGGCTCACGGCGGCCCGCCGCGCCCTGGCCGAGGCCCGGTCCCAGGAGCTGCCGCCGGCCGACGAGGCCCGGCTGTCGGCCGCCGACTCGGCGGTGCGGGCGGCCGAGGAGCGGCTGCTGGAGGCCGAGCAGGCCCTCGCCGCCGCCCGCACCCGCCCCACGAGCGCGCCCACGGCGGCCGCCACCGATGCCGCCACCGATGCCGCCACCGATGCCGCCACCGCTGCCCCCACTGCGGCCCCCACCGGCACGCCCGCTCCCCAGCCCACGGCCTCGCCCGCCGACACGCGGCTGCTGGAGCTGCGGGTGGCCAACGCCCGCGCCGACCTGTCGGCCGCCCAGGAGGCCCGCGACCTGATCGTCAAGGAGGCCGAGCAGGCCCGCGCGGCCCGGGTCGAGCAGCTGCGCGCGGCCGTGCGCACCGCCCAGGAGACGCTGGCGACCGCCGAGCAGGCGCTGCGCCAGGCCAGGCAGCTCTCCCCCGCCCGGCTCAAGGTGACCGGCGCCCGCGCGGACGTGGCGGCGGCCGAGGAGATGCTCACCGAGTACTCCCGCACGTACGGGGTCTCGATCCCGCCCGGCGAGGTGGTGTTCCTGCCGAAGCTGCCGGCCCGCGTGCGCAAGGTGTCGGTGAAGGCGGGGCAGCGCGTCGAGGGCGAGGTCGCCACCGTGACGAGTTCGTCGTTCGCGGTCACGGCGTCGGTCGAGGCGGCGGAGTCGGAGCTGCTGCGGGCGGGCATGCCCGCGACCGTCGAGCTGGACACCGGCCGGTCGTACCCGGCCCGGCTGACCGCCGTGGGCGACAAGGCGAGGGTGCCGGGCTCCGCGACGGCCGAAGGCGGGGCGCAGCCCGTCCTGATCACGCCGGGCCCGGCCAAGAGGCTCAAGGCCGGGACCGCGGTGACGGCGCGGATCACCGTGGGGGCGACGAAGGACCCGGTGCTGGTGGTGCCCGTGGCGGCCGTGATCACCTCGGCCGACGGCAGGGCCCGGGTCCGGGTCGAGTACACCACCGACCGGACGAGGGACGTCGAGGTCCGCACCGGCCTGTCGGCCGACGGGAACGTCGAGGTCACCGGCGATCTCAAGGAAGGGGACCGGGTGGTGGTCGGCGATGCCTGAGCGGCGGGCCGAGCCGGTCATCGAGCTGACGGGCGTGTGCCGGCTGTACGCCGCGCAGCCGCCGGTCCGCGCGCTCGACGGCGTCTCGCTGCGGGTGGGCCGCGGCGACCACGTGGCCGTCATGGGCCCGTCCGGGTCCGGGAAGTCCACGCTGCTCAACGTGCTCGGCCTGCTCGACCGGCCGGACTCCGGCAGCTACCGCCTCGACGGCGTCGAGACCACCACGCTCCCCGACGGCGTCAGGACCAGGTTGCGCGGCGACCGGATCGGCTTCGTCTTCCAGTCCTTCCACCTGCTCGCCCACCGCACTGTGGTGGAGAACGTGATGCTCGCCGAGCTCTACACCCGGCGGCCGCGCAAGGGCAGGCGGGAGCGGGCCCTGGCGGCGCTCGACCGCGTCGGCCTCGGACACCGCACGGCGTTCGCGCCCGGCCGGCTGTCCGGGGGCGAACGTCAGCGCACGGCCATCGCCAGGGCCCTCATGGGCTCCCCGTCGCTGCTGCTGTGCGACGAGCCGACGGGCAACCTCGACAGCCGCAACACCGAGGCGGTGCTCGACCTGTTCGACGAGCTGCGGCGGCAGGGCCTGACCATCGTGGTCATCACGCACGAGCAGGAGGTCGGCGCGCGCGCCGAGCGGCGGGTGCGGATCACCGACGGCGTCCTGGTGGAGGAGTGATGGACCTGCGCGACCTGGCCGGCGAGGCCGTCGCCGGCCTGCTGGCCCGGCCGCTGCGCACGGCGCTCACCACGCTCGGCACCGTGCTCGGCATCACCACCCTCGTCGTGACGCTCGGCGTGGCCGCCACCGCGGGCAACCAGGTCGTGGGCCACTTCGACGCGCTGGTGGCCACGGCCATCACCGTCGAGGTGCCCGGCACGCCGGGCGCCCCCCTGGTGACCTGGGACGCGGTCGACCGGCTGACCAGGCTGCGCGGCGTGGAGTCGGCCGCCGCGCTGTCGGAGAGCGAGGACACCGCGAACCTGTCCGTGCGCTCCAACGACATCGTCGATCCGGCGCGCATCACCACGCAGTCGCTGCCCGTGGTCGCCGCGACCACCGGCCTTCCCGGAGCCCTGCGCGGCACGATGCTGCGCGGCAGGTTCTACGACGCCGGGCACGTCCGGCGCGGCGACCGGGTGGCGGTGCTCGGCGACCAGGCGGCCAGGCTGCTCGGGATCACCCGGCTCGACGGGGCGCCCGCGGTCTTCATCGGCAGCCACGCGTACACGGTGATCGGCGTGCTCGGCGGGCTGCGCCGGGAGCGCGACCTGGGCGCGGCCGTGTTCGTGCCGCCGACCGCCGGGGCCCGGTTCGGGCTGCGGACGGTCACCAGGGTGCTGGTCAACACCGGCCTGGGCGCCACCGCGCTGGTCGCGGGCCAGACGCCGGTCGCGCTCAGCCCCGGCAACGAGGACCTGCTCCAGGTGGTCGCGCCGCCCGGCCCCACCCGGGCCCGCGACGCCGCCCAGGACGACGTCAACGCGCTGTTCCTGATCCTCGGCCTGGTCTCGCTCGTCGTGGGCGCGGTCGGCATCGCCAACGTCACGCTCGTCACGGTGCTGGAACGGGTGCCCGAGATCGGGCTGCGCCGGGCGCTCGGCGCGGCGCGGCGGCACGTGGCCGCGCAGTTCCTGCTGGAGTCGACGCTGGTCGGGCTGGCCGGCGGCGTGATCGGCACGAGCCTCGGCGTGGTCGCCGTGGTCGCCGTCTCGGCCGCCAGGGAGTGGACGCCGCTCCTCGACGCGCGGCTCGCGCTGGCCGCGCCGGTGGCCGGGGCGGTGGTGGGGTTGCTGGCCGGGCTCTATCCGGCGCTGCGGGCGGCGAAGATGCAGCCGGTGGACTCTCTGCGATAGCGGTTCCGCCACTTATGATGTGCCCGACATATGGCGAAAAAAGCCCGGCGGGTGCTGCTCAGAGCGGTCAGACCGCTGCTCGTCAAGGCAGCGGTCCTGTCCGGGCTGCGCGGACGCGAGCGGACCCTCCTCCTGCTCAACCGCGCCCTGGTCTACCTCGCGCTGACCGCCGTGGTCGGCGCCGTCTACTTCGGGGTCGGCGCGCTCGACGCCCTGCTCGGCTCATGGTCCGACCTGATCGCCGCGCTGGCCGCGGGCGCGCTGTTCCAGCCCGTACGGGTGCGCCTGCAGAGCGCGGCGGACCGGCTGTTCCGGTGGGAGCGCGACCCGTACCGGCTGGCCGACCGGGTGAGCCGGAGCGTGCAGGAGGCCAGGGGGCCGGCCGAGGCCCTGGCGTCGGCGGCCCACGCCGTCCGGCTGGCCCTGGGTGCGCCCGGCGTCGCGGTGGAGGTCGTCCTGCCCGGCGGACGGGTGCGCAGCGTCGTCGCGGGCGAGATGGGCCCGGCCCCTTCGGTCGAACGCCTGGTCTGGCACGGCAAGTCGATGGGCTGGCTGTCGGTCAGCGGCGAGCCGCGCGACCGGGCGCTGCTGGACATGCTGGCCAGGCAGCTCGCCGAGGTGGCCCACGCCGTACGGCTCAGCGCCGACCTGCAACGCTCGCGCGAGCGCATGATGGTCACCCGCGAGGAGGAACGCCGCGAACTCCGCCGCAACCTGCACGACGGCCTCGGACCGGCGCTGACGAACCTGGCGATGAGCGTCGACCAGGCCCGGCTCAGCCTGGCCAGCGACCCCGGCTCGGTCGAGCCCCTGCTCAGCACGGCACGCAGGCAGATGACCGAGGCCATCGTGGACGTCCGCGACCTGGTGTACGGCCTGCGCCCGCCCGCGCTCGACGGCGCCGGGCTGGACGAGCTCGGCCTGGAGGGCGCCTTACGGCTGCTCGCCGACGCGCCCGGCCCGAGGGTGGACGTGGTGGTCTCGGGCTCGCTGGCCGACCTGCCGGCCGCGGTGGAGGTGGCGGCGTACAAGATCGCGCATGAGGCGGTGGCGAACGTGCGCCGGCACGCCCGCGCCACCACCGCCCTGATCAGGGTGGAGCGGCGCGACGGGCTCCGGCTGACGGTGTCCGACGACGGGATCGGGCTGCCCGAGCAGCGCCGCCAGGGGGCCGCCCTGATGCGCGGGCGGGCCGAGGAGGTGGGCGGCGTCTGCCGGCTGGACGTCCGCCCCGGCGGCGGCACCGAGGTCGTCGCGGAACTGCCGGTCAAGGAGCCACGATGACCCCTGACGACCACGACGATCCCGGTCCCGGCGCGGACGGGCCCGGCCGCACGCGGGTGCGGCGGCGGCTCGTGCTGGCGGTGGTGTGGACGGCTGCCGGGGCCTCGCTCGCGGCCGTGGTGACGGCGGCGGTGCTGGCGGCGCAGCTCGGCGGGCTGGCCGAGACGCAGGGGCTCGACCCGATCGGGCTGATGTTCCCGCTCGCCGGCGCGTTCCTGATCAGCCGGCGGCCCCGGCTGCTGGTCCCCTGGCTCATGTGGGCGACGGGCGTCGTCTGGTCGGCGTACTCGCTGCTGTTCGCGCTGACCGGCTGGATGTACTTCCACGCGCCCGGCCCGCTCCTGCCCTACGTCGCCTGGCCGGCCATCTGGCTGTGGCTGCTGCCGGTGCCCACGTTCACGGGCATCATGCCGCTGCTCTTCCCGGACGGACGGCTGCCGTCGAGGCGCTGGCGGCCGGTGCTCTACGGCAACCTGGTGCTCATGGCCGGGCACTCGCTGCTGCTCGGCCTGTCCCCCGACCCGTCGTTCGAGCTCGGGGTGCCGGTGGGCAACCCGTTCGGGGTGGCGGCGCTGGGCAGGGTCCCCGAGGTCGTGGAGTCGTGGATCGGGCCCCCGATGATCCTGCTGTGCCTGCTCGGCGTGGTCTCGCTGGGCTTCAGGTACCGGGCGGCGACGCCCGAGGTGCGCCGCCAGATCACCTGGTACTTCCACGCCATGGTGATCTTCGTCGTCTACTGGATCGCCAGCGCGGGCAACCAGGACACCTTCATCATCGCCGTACGGGTCTTCCTGGCCGCGGGCATCCCCATCGCGATCATCGCCGCCGTGCTGCGCCACCAGCTCTACGGCATCCGGCTCATCCTCAACCGCACGCTGGTGTACGGCACGCTCGCGGTCGGGGCCGGCCTCACGTACTCGGCGCTCATCTGGGCGTCCAACAGCCTGGCGGACGGCTACGGCGCGGCGGCGGGGCTCGCCTCCGCGATGGTCACCGGCGCGGCCTTCCATCCCGTGCGCCTGCGCCTCCAGCGCTCGGTGGACCGGCTGTTCAACGTGGAACGCGACCCGTACCGGGCGGCCGACCTGCTCAGCCGTACCGTGCAGCGGGCCGGGGACCCGGCGGGGGCGCTGGCCGAGGCGATCTCCGTCGTGCGCACGTCGCTGGTCGCCCGGGGGGTGGGCGTGGAGGTGCCGGGCGAGCCCGCGCTGTCGTTCGTGGACGGCGAGCTGGGCGCCCGATCGCGGTCCGTCGAGCTGACCTGGCACGGCGAGCCGGTCGGGCGGCTGCGGATCGCCGGGGCGCGGCCGGGCCGCGAGCCGCTGGACGTCATGGCCAAGCACCTGGCCGAGCTGGCGCACGCCGTACGGCTGAGCACCGACCTGCGGGACTCCCACGAGCGGATCAGCGCCACCCGCGACGAGGAGCGGCGCCGGCTGGGCAGGGAGCTGCACGACGGGCTCGGCCCCACGCTGACCAGCGTGACGATGACCCTGGACGAGGCGCGGCGGCGGCTGGAGCGCGACCCCGAGTCGGTGGAGGAGCTGCTGGTCCGGGTGCGCGAGGAGATGACCGGCACGCTGATGTCGGTGCGCGAGCTGGTGGACGGCCTGCGCCCGCCGGTGCTGGACGAGCTGGGCCTGGCCGGCGCCCTGCGCGCCTTCGGCCAGGCCCCGGGCCCCCGGGTCGAGGTCACGGTGCCTCCGGCCGCCGACGGTTCCGAAGGGCTGCTCGACGGGTTGCCGGCGGCGGTGGAGACGGCCGCGTACCGGATCGCCCAGGAGGCGCTGACGAACGTGCGCCGCCACGCCCAGGCCACGTCGGTGCTGGTCACGTTACGGCGGGAGGCCGGGGAGCTGCGGGTGTCGGTCGCCGACGACGGCACCGGCCTGCCCGACGAGCCGTCGCCGGGCGTGGGCCTGACGTCGATGCGCGAGCGGGCGGCCGAGATCGGCGGCACCTGCGCGATCGGCCCCCGGGCGGGCGGCGGCACCGAGGTGACCGCCGTCCTGCCGCTCACGCCGCCGGCCTAGGAGGTCAGGCTCGGACGCAGCGCGAGCAGCGCGCCGAGGGTGGCGTACCCGACGATCAGGTGGAAGCCGCCGATCCAGTTCGAGATCGACTCGCCGAACACCACGTACGCCGGCACCGTCACCACGGCCCAGCTCTCGGCGACGAGCGGCCACCACCGCAGCGCCCCGCGCCAGCGCCCGGCGAAGGCGATCTTGATGCCGATGGCCATCATGCCCAGCATGGACACCGGCCAGAACACGTCGAGCACCTGCATCACCGGCCCGTCCTGGAGGTCGTCGGGCAGGACGCCGTGCAGCAGGGACCAGACACTCGCCACCCCGAGCAGCACCAGCTCGACCTTGAGCATCATCCTGGCGAAGCCGGACGTGCCCGTCGCGCGGGTCCGGATCTGCACGGCGAGCAGGGCGAAGAGGCCGAGCTGGAAGAGCAGCCCGGTCAGGTCGCCGACCCGCTCGCCGAACCCCTGGGCCTGCGTGCCGTAGACGAAGATGCTGGCGGTCCAGGCGAGCGTGCCGGCGCTGAGGGCGAGGCCGAGCCTGCGGACGGCGGCCGGGGCGATGGCGGGGCCTGCGGATGGGGGCGGGGTGGCGGGCACGTCGGTGCGGGCCCTGGCCGGGGTGGTGGTGATCTTGCCGTCCACGGGAGGTCCTTTCTCCTTGCGGTGATCTTGCGGGGATGTCGTGCCTCCAGGCTTCCGGCGGGCCGCCCCGGGCCGGCAGAGCCGCCGGTCCCGCCTCCGACGGGACTCCTGTCCCGGGACATGAGGACACGGCGTCGGGTGTAATACGTCCCGTGACACAAACCGGACCTTCCGTCCTTCCGGCGGCAGCGACGTCCTCCGCCGCGGCGCGCGGCTGGTGGGCCGTCGGGGTGGCCGTGGCCGGGGCCGGGATCGCGGTCGCCACCGTGGCGCTGGACGTCGCCGCCGGGGACGTGCGGTTGCCGCCGACGTCGGAGCTGGAGCCCGGGTGGCCGGCCGCGCTGACCGGGCTCGCGCAGCTCGTCCCGGGCGCGCTGCTGCTGCGCCGGCTGCCGCGGCATCCGGTGGCCTGGGTCCTGGCGGTGTTCGGGCTGCTGTGGTTGCTGGACGGGCTCACGGGAAGCTGGGCGACGTACGCCGCCTACGTCTCGCCCGGCCTGCCGGGGGCCGCGGCGGCGTACTGGTCCTACTCGCGGTTCGGGGCGTCGCTGCTGCTCGGGCTGCCGCTGCTGATCCTGCTGTTCCCGGACGGCCGGCTGCCGCCGGGGCGGGTGTGGCGGGCGTTGTCGGTGACGAGCCTCGTGCTGACCGGGCTGCTCACGGCCCTGCTGGTGACCGCGCCGACGGCGGTGATGGAGCGCTACCACGACCGGGCGATGCCGCCGGAGATCGCGCGGCTGGGCCTCGACTTCCTGTCCGTGGACCTGCCGTACGGGTTCTGGGAGCCGGCGCTGGCGCTGGCGTACGCGTCCGTCCTGGTGAGCCTGGTGGTGCCGTTCGCGTCGATGGTGCGCAGGTACGTGGTCGCCGACGCCGAGCGGCGGGCCCAGATCCGCTGGCTGATGTGGGCCGCGCTGGTGGACATGATCGTGCTCCTGCTGCCGCTGTCGTTGTCCCCGCAGATCCCGGCGGCGCTGCTGACGCTGGCCATCGCGTTCACCGCCGCGGCCGTGGTGGTGGCGGTGACCAAGTACCGCCTGTACGACATCGACCGGCTGCTGTCGGCCACCGTGGCCTACGGCCTGCTCGCCGCGCTCGTGGTGCTCATGGACGTGGTGGTGTTCACGCTGGTGGGCAGCGTCCTCGGGGAACGGGACTCGGCCCTGGCCGCCATCGCGATCGTCGCCGTCCTGTACGCCCCGCTGCGCACCTGGCTCTGGCGGGCGGTGCGCCGGCTGGTGCGCGGCTCCAGGGACGACCCGTACGCCGCGGTCTCGACGCTGGCCGAGCGGCTGGAGCTGGCCACGGACCCGGACGAGCAGCTGCTCGCGGTGGCCACGACGCTGGCGGAGGCGTTCCGGCTGGCCTACGTGCGGGTGGAGATCGAGCGGCCGGGCGGCGAACGGTCCGTGGTGGAGCACGGGTCGCCGCGCGGGCCGTCGGTGTCGCTGCCCGTTGCCTACCGGGGCGAGACCGTGGGGCGGCTGGTGCTGTGCCGCACCGATCTGACCGAGCGGGACCAGCGGCTGCTCGGCGACCTGGTCCGCCAGGCCGCCGCCGCGGCGCGGGCCGTCGAGCTGAGCACCGACCTGCAGCGCATCCGCGCCCGGCTGGTGCTGGCCCGCGAGGAGGAGCGCCGCAGGCTCCGGCGCGACCTGCACGACGGGCTCGGCCCGAGCCTGGGCGCGGTGGCGCTGCGCATCGAGGCGGCCCGCAACCTGGCCGCCGGCGCGCCCGAGCAGGCCGACCGCATCCTGGAGCAGACGGCCGCCGAGGTCGGCGGGGTGCTGGCGGACGTGCGCAGGCTGGTCCACGACCTGCGCCCGCCCGCGCTCGACGAGCTGGGCCTGCTGCGCGCGATCGAGCAGCAGGCCGGCCGGTTCCGCACCGCGGCCCTGGACGTCCGCGTCACCGGCGACGGCCCGCTGGGAGCGCAGGGCGCGCTGCCCGCGGCGGTGGAGGTGGCGGCCTACCGTATCGTGTCCGAAGCGCTGGCCAACGTGGCCAGGCACGCGGGCGCGGCCCGCTGCGACATCACGCTCACCGCGCGGGAGGGGGCGCTTGAGGTGGCGGTACGCGACGACGGCTCGGGCATCGGCCCCGACGTGGCGGCGGGCGTGGGCATGCTCTCGCTGCGCGAGCGCGCCGCCGAGCTGGGCGGCGACTGCCGGGTGAGCTGCCCGCCCGGCGGCGGCACCCTGGTCCTGGCCCGGCTGCCGATGCGGGTGGAGGCCGCCGATGTCTAGCCGGGAGCCGATGCGGGTGGAGGCCGCCGATGTCTGACCAGGAGCCGATCAGGGTTCTGCTGGCCGACGACCATCCCGTCTACCGCGACGGGCTCGCGCTGCTGCTCGGCTCGATCCCGGGCATCGAGGTGGCCGGCACCGCCGCCGACGGCCCCGAGGCGGTCGAGCGCGCCGCCGACCTCCAGCCGGACGTCGTGGTGATGGACGTCCGCATGCCGGGGCTCGACGGCATCGAGGCCACCAGGCGGATCGTGGCCGACAGCCCGCACGTCGCCGTCGTCGTGCTGACCATGTCGGAGGAGGACGCCACGCTGTTCGCCGCGATGCGCGCGGGGGCCCGCGGCTACCTGCTCAAGGGCGCGGGCCAGGGCGAGATCGTCCGGGCGATCACCGCGGTCGCGCACGGCGAGGCGATCTTCGGCCCGGCGGTGGCGCTGCGCGTCGCCGAGTTCTTCCAGGGGGCCGCCGCGGCCTCCGGCGACCCGGTCTTCCCGCAGCTCACGCCGCGCGAGCGGGAGATCCTGTCGCTGGTGGCGGCCGGCCGCTCGAACGCGCAGATCGCCTCGGCCCTGTTCCTGTCGCCGAAGACCGTGCGCAACAACGTCTCCAACATCTTCGCCAAGCTGCACGTCGCCGACCGCGCCGAGGCCATCGTCCGCGCCCGCGACGCGGGGCTCGGGAAGTGAGCCGTTCGGGGCTCCCGTACGTCATAGAGGTATGAAGATCTGGCGAATCGTGCTTCTGCCGGCGCTCGCGCTGGCCGTCACGGCCTCCGCGCTGCCCGCCGAGGCGGTGACCACGCAGCGGAAGGTGCTGGTCGACCTGCGCGAGGAGGGCGGCTTCGCGGGGCTGCTGAACCGCGTGACGGTCTACACCGACGGCTGCTTCCGGCTCAGCCGCCGCACCGGCCCGGTGGTGACCAAGTGCCTCACGGCCAGGGAACACCGTCAGCTGCGCGGCTATCTGAAGGAGCTGCGGATCGGCCGGTCCGAACGCCCGCCGCAGGGCGCGGACTTCCTCAAGTACACGCTGACCCACAAGGGCCACCACGCCACGCGGTACACGCTGCCCCGCACGTGGAAGCCGGTGGTGGCGCACCTGGACAAGGTCCTCGTCAAGTACTGGGCTCCGGACTGACCGTAACCCTCTCCATCAAGCGATTGACCAAGGGGGCGGGACGGAACTACGGTCGGTCGTATGAGACCTGCCGACAGCGGACAGCCGGCCGTGATCCTCAAGGCGGCCACCCAGCTCTTCGCCGCGCTCGGCTACGACGGCACCTCGACGCGCCAGATCGCCGACGCCGCGGGGATGAACATCGCCACCGTCAACTACCACGTGGGCGGCAAGCGGGAGCTGTACCTGGCCGTCATGGAACGTGCGCACCGGGCGGAGAAGGCGGCGCTGGACAAGGCGCTCGCCCATCTGCCCGGTGACGACCCGGTCGCCTCCATCCACCGCCTGGTGGACGACTACCTCGACTTCTGCGCCGACAACCCGGAGATCCCCGCGCTGTGGATGCACCGCTGGCTCTCCGACGCCAGCGACATCACCGAGCTGGAACGCCAGTACGTCCAGCCCCTGGTCTCCGCCGTCACCGGCGCGCTGCGCCCGGCGGTCGAGGCCGGCGTGATCGACGGCACGGTCGACCTGGAGTACGCCATGTGGACGGTCATCTGGTCGATCCACGGCTTCGCCAAGGGCGGCGTGCTCGACGCCGACGGCCGCCGCAGGGGCGCGGGCGACCGGGCCGCGCTGCGCCGCTTCCGCGCCCACCTCCACCTCACCCTCCACCGCACCCTCGCCCTCCCCGGCGACCCCCGAACCCTCCTGCCCGACACCCCCGAAAGCCCTCTGCCTGGCGCCTCCGGAAACCCCCTGCCCGGCGACCCGCGATGACCGCGGCGGACATCGGCCGGCTCGGTCACGGACGGCTGCTCGGCTACGGCGTCGGCTCGGTCGGCACCGGCGTGTTCTCCGCCGTCCCCGGCCTGCTGCTGCTCTACTACCTGACCGACATGCTCGGCGTGCCCGCCGCCGTCGCGGGCGCCGTCCTGGTCGCGCCGAAGATCTGGGACGTGCTGCTCAACCCGCTCGTCGGCGCCGCCAGCGACCGCGAGGCCGTGCGCACCGGCCGCCGGACGCGGCTGCTGGCGGTGGGCGCGGCCACGCTGCCGGTGGCGTTCGCGCTGATGTTCGCCGTGCCCGGCGGCGTCACGGGCGGCGTCGGCGGGGCCGCGTGGTCCGGGGTGGCGTTCCTGCTGGCCGCGACCGCCTTCGCGAGTTTCCAGGTGCCGTACGTGGCGCTGCCGGCCGAGATGTCGGCGAGCCCGGCCGAGCGGACCAGGATCATGTCGTGGCGGGTGGTCTGCCTGACCGTCGGCATCCTGGTCGCGGGCGGCCTGGCCCCCGCCGTGGTCGACCTGGCGGGCGGCGGCCGGCCGGGGTACGCGGTCATGGGCGTCGCGATCGGGCTGGTCATGGCCGCCGCCCTGGTGGCCGCCACGCTGGCCACGCGGTGGGTGTCGTCGCGTCCGGGGCCCCGGCAGCTCGGCCCGGCGGCGGCCTTCCGGCTGGCCCGGGGCAACCGGCCGTTCTTCGCGCTGCTGGCGGCGTTCGTCACGCAGGCGCTCGGGGTGGCGGTGATGCTGGCGGGCGCCCCGTACGTGGCCTCGTACCGGCTGGGCGACTACGGGCTGACCTCGGTGATGTTCGTGTGCCTGGTCGGCCCGAGCATGCTCGCCGTGCCGGCGTGGGCCCGGCTGGCCCGCGCGTACGGGACCGTGCGCTGCTACCTGGCCGCCTCGGCCGGGTTCGCCGTCGTGGCGCTCGCCCTGGTCCCCGCCATCGCGGCGGGCAGCCTGGCCGCCACGCTGGCGCTGACCGCGCTGGCCGGGGTCTGCTACGCCGCGCTGCAACTGCTGCCGCTGTCGCTGCTGCCCGACACCGTGCACGCCGACGCCGCCCGTACCGGCCACGCCCAGGCCGGCGCGTTCACCGGCCTGTGGACGGCCGGCGAGACCGCCGGGCTCGCGCTCGGCCCCGGCCTGTTCGCGCTGGTCCTGGCGCTGTCGGGGTTCGTCTCCGCGCCCGTGGAGTCGCCCGTCGCCCAGCCGGCCGGCGCGCTGACCGGGCTGCTGCTCGGCTTCACCGCGCTGCCCGCCCTGCTCATGCTGATCAGCCTGCCGTTCGTCGTCCGCTACGGCCGGCTCGCCCTCGACCCCGCCGTCGTCCCCGCCAAGGAGAACGTGTGACCCTCCCCCTGTCCGGAAGAACCGCCGAGGACCTGCTGTCCGAGGTGGCCAGGATGAAGCAGCACGACCTGCCGGTGCGGGGCGGGCAGGTGACCGCGTACGTCTACGACACCGGCCGGCCCGAGGTGCACGAGGCGGCGGCCCGCGCGTACGCCGAGATGCTGGAGGTCAACTGCCTGGACCCGACGGCGTTCCCGAGCATCGTCGAGATGGAGAAGCAGGTCGTGGGCGCGGTCGCCGACCTGCTCGGCGGCGGCCACGGCGTCTTCACCAGCGGCGGCACCGAGTCGATCATGCTGGCGGTCAAGGCGGCGCGGGACGCGGCCGGGCGTCCCGGCGCCAACCTCGTGCTGCCGGTGACCGCCCATCCGGCCTTCCACAAGGCGGCCCACTACCTGGGCCTGCGGGTCAAGGCCGTGCCGGTGGACCTGGAGACGTACAAGGTGCGGGTGGCGGACGTCGCGGCGGCGATCGACGAGGACACGGTCCTGGTGGTGGTCTCGGCGCCGTCGTACCCGCAGGGCGTGATCGACCCGGTCGCGGAGGTCGCCGCCGTGGCCGCCGAGGCGGGCGTGGCCTGCCACGTGGACGCGTGCGTGGGCGGCTGGCTGCTGCCCTGGCTGCGGGAGGCGGGGGCCGACGTGCCGCCGTTCGACCTGTCGGTGCCGGGGGTCACCTCGCTCTCCTGCGACCTGCACAAGTTCGGCTACGCGCCGAAGGGCGCCTCGGTGGTGCTGTTCGCCGACCCGGCGACGCGGCGCAAGGCGTACTTCGCCTCGGCCGCCTGGCCCGGCTACACGATCATCAACGCCACCGTGCAGAGCTCCAGGTCGGCCGGGCCGCTCGGCGGCGCGTGGGCCACGCTCCAGGCGCTCGGCCGGGAGGGGTACGTGGAGCTCGGCCGCGCCACCCTCAAGGCGGCGGCCCGGCTCAGGGAGGGCATCGCCGCGATCCCCGGCCTGCGGGTCCTGGGCGCGCCCGAGTCGTCGCTGGTGGCCTTCGCCGGGGACGACCTCGACGTGTTCGTGCTGGCCGACGCGGCCCGCGAGCGCGGCTGGTTCCTGCAACCACAGCTCTCCTACGCAGGGATCCCCGCGAACCTGCACGTCACGGTCACCGGCGTGACGCTGAACGGCGTGGAGGCGATGCTCGGGGTGATCGCCGACGCGGCGGAGGCGGCCCGGCTGCGCGGCCCGGCCGTGGTGCCGGACGGCCTGGTCGAACTGATCGCCGACCTGGACCTGGACGCCCTGGACGACGCGACCTTCGCCGAACTGGCCGCCTCGGTGGGCGTGGACCTGCGTCCGGGCGCGGGCCAGCCGGGGATGGCCACGGTCAACGCCGTCCTGGACGCCCTGCCCGCCGAGACCCGGGAAGCCCTGCTCCTCCGCTTCCTCTCGGTGATCTACGCCTCCTGACAGGGCAGGTCGAACTCCCCCTTGGCGGCCCCGTCGAGAAAGGCCAGCCATTCGTCCCGGGTGAAGGCCAGGATCGGGCCTTCACCCCGGTCCTTGGTGTCCCGGACGAGCACGCCGTCATCCGCCCGCCGCATCACCTCGACACAGCTCCCGCCGTTTCCCCCCGACGCCGTCGCCTTGACCCAAACGCCCGCACGGAGACCACTCGCCTCACTCATAGCTCTCCATCGCCTCACGGATGATCTCGCGGCTCCTGTCCACGGGATACGCCATGCCGGACAGGGCCTCCCATCGCACGATAAGCGCTTGCACGGTGCTGGCGCGATTGGCCACCCGGCCTTCCTCGGCACTCTCCAGATAGGCGTGATCAGGCCCACCGTCCAGGAGTGTGGCCACCTCGAAGGCGCCGAGGCATCCGACGGTGAGCCCCGCCTTCAACGGGACGACCCGCAGCGTGACGTAGGGCGGGTTGAGCACGCCGAGCAGCTTGGCGAGCTGTTCTCTCATCACCTCCGGTCCGCCGACAGGCCGGTGGAGGACGCTCTCGTCCACGAGAGCGGAGTAGATCGGCGGGGTTTCGCGACCGAACACGGATTGCCGGTGCAGCCGGAACCGCACGGCCTCCTCGGCCTCCCGCTGCACGGCCCCCGGCTCTCCCAGGAAGACATGTCTGGCGTAGCTCTCCGTCTGGAGCAGGCCGGGGATCAGCAGGGGCTCGGACGTCCTGATGGTGTGGGCCGCCGCCTCCACCTTGGGCCATTCGCGGAACCAGCGCGGGCCCAGCGCGCCGTGGATCTGCGGCAGCAGCTCCGTCAACTGGCCCTTGAGGCCGAGGGCCTTCTCCACTTCGCGGGTGAAGTCCTCGCTCGGCTTGCGCAGGAGACGTTCCACGTGCCCGACCGCGCTCTCGCTGTAGGCCAGCCGGTCCGCCAGACGCTCCTGGCTCAAGCCCTGGTCCGTACGGAAGGCACGCAGGCGTCTGGCGTACTCGGCCCACGCCCCAGTTCCCTGCACGCGGGCGTCAAGGTGTGGACGGTCGGCGAGCTCGACGACCCGGCGATGCTGCCCCGGCTGGCGCGCACCGAACTGGCGGCATGGCTGGGGGCGGACCACCAAGCCCTGGACGACCTGCGGCTGATCGCCTCGGAGCTGGTCACGAACGCGGTGCAGCACGCGGCGGCGCAGTGGGTCCGGCTGTCCCTCGCCCCGGAGGCGGGGTTCTGGCGGCTGGCCGTGACCGATCCGGGCCGGAACGGCCTGGTTCCGCGTCCCCGCGTGCCGGCGGACGCGGACGAGTCGGGACGCGGACTCCGGCTGGTGCACGAGCTGACCACCGGACTGTGGGGGACCTACCAGGACAGGGCCGGGGAGCGGGTCGTGTGGGCGTTGCTGCGCCGGTAGCGGAGTTTCGATACTTGGGTTGCGAAATGCCGTCCTCCGGGATTACGCTACCCAGGTAGCGAAAAGGAGGCAGGGCATGGTGGGACGGCCGCGCAGGAGTGACGTCGACGAGGGTGTGCTCAGGGCCGCCACCGAGCTGCTGCTCGCGCGCGGCTACGCCGGCCTGTCCCCCGACGAGGTCGCCGAGCGGGCCGGCATCGCCAAGACCACGCTCTACCGCCGCTGGCCGACCAAGGACCACCTGGCCCTGGCCGTCGTCAACCGGCTCCAGGACCACGACGAGATCACCGACACCGGCGACATCCGCCGCGACCTGCCCGCGTACCTGGAGAAGATCGCGGCCGGGCTCAACCGGATGCGCGCGGCCGGCCGCGCGCCCGGCGACGACGACGGGTCGGCGGGCACGGTGGCCGAGCTCGTGGCCGCCGCCGCCCGCCACGCCGACGTCGGCGAGCTGGAGCGGCAGATGTACGCCCGCCGCAACACCCTGGCCCGCGCCCTGCTCGAACGGGCCAGGGACCGCGGCCAGCTACGCGCCGACCTCGACGTGGAGGCCCTGTTCGACCAGCTTGCCGGGGCCCTGTACTACCGCGTCCTGATCACCGGCCTGCCCGTCGGCCGCGCCTACGCCGAACGCCTCGTGGAGACAGCACTCCGCGGCGCCCTCTCCGAGAACGGATAACACCATGTCGCTCATCGACCCCCGCAGCACCGCCGTCATCCGCTCCGTCGACGCCGAGGCCATCGGCGGCCCGCCCAGCACCGGCCGCATGCTGCTCGACTCCAGCGCCACCGGCGGCGCCCTGAGCACCGTGCGCATCACGCTCGGCGCGGGCGCCGACGGCGCCGTGCCGCACACCCACACCACCGCCTCCGAGATGTTCTACGTCCTCGACGGCCGGGCGCAGGTGCTGGCCGGCGATGAGGTGATCACCCTGGAGCAGGGCGACGTCGCCGTCGTCCCGCCCCACGTGGCCCACGCCTTCGCCGCGGCCCCGGGCGCCGAGGCCGACCTGCTGATCGTCATCACGCCGGGCGTCGAGCGGTTCGAGTACTTCCGCCTGCTGGCCCGGCTCAAGACCGGCGAGGCCACGCTCGAAGAGCTGCTGGCCTCGCAGGACCGCTTCGACAACCACTTCATCGACAGCCCCGCCTGGGCGAAGGCCCGCTCCTGAAGGGTCAGACCTTGGTGATGCGCACGGCGTCGGCGATCACGTAGCCGGTCGCCGAGGTCCACCGGCTCACCCCGACCACGTTGTACGTCCCGGCCGCCAGCGTGTACGTCCCCAGCACCCGCCACGCCCCGCCGCCGGCGCGCTGGTCGACGTTGACCGTCTGGTTGCCGCCCGAGGCCGCCACGATGTGCGGCGCGGAGCCGTTGTAGCCCGCGTTGGCCGGGTACCAGACCTCCACCCGATAGCTGCCCGCGCTCGGGATCGCCGCCCGGAACCAGGCCGGGTCGCTGGCCGCGACCGGGTCGGCGAAGCGGTAGTCGGCACCGTTGGCCTGGGTGGAGTAGCTGGAGGTGCCCCAGGAGGAGGAGGCCGTGAAACCGGCGTCGGCGTTGTCGATCACGACGCTGAAGCCGCCCGTGCCGCCCGCCGACCGGCCCTCGCTCGGCGCGCTCTCCTGGTGGGTCCTGCTCAGCGCGGTCACGTAGTAGGTGGACGCCCCGCCGCCCGGGTCGGTGTAGGACTTCTGCCGGGTCGTGCCGATCAGGTTGCGGGCGTCGGCGAAGAAGCACGGATCGGCCGAGGGCGGGGTGCCGGCCACGCGGTAGACCGCGTACGCCGTGCCGGAGCCGGTCCAGGTGAGCTGGACGCCGTTCGAGCCGGCGGTGGCCGCGGTGATCGCGGGCGCGGCGGGCGCGGCCCCCGAGCCCCGGGCGGGCAGCAGGGCGGGCTTGGCGTAGTGGTCGGCGACCAGCTTGGTGATCGCCCCGATCCGGTCGGCCTTGACGTCCTTGGCGCTGAAGTACACGTCACCGGCGATCTCGGGATGTTTCCTGTTGTCGTACAGGTGGTCGCTCAGCTCGGCCGGGTCCTGCCAGGCGGCCTCCTGGCCCGAGGCGCCGGCCCGGTACGCGGCCTGCCCCACGACGAGTTGCACGCCGGTGCCGCGCACGACGTCCGACCACCACGCGGTGAGCACCTCGTAGGCGGCCGTCGAGAACCCGATGTGCCAGTAGATCTGCGGCGCCAGGTAGTCGATCCAGCCCTGCTTGACCCACTGCCGGCTGTCGGCGTAGATCGCGTCGTAGGACTGGAGGCCGGAGGTGCGCGAGCCGAGCGGGTCGGTCGAGGAGTTGCGCCAGATCCCGAACGGGCTGATCCCGAACGACACCCACGACTTGGCGGTGTGGATGCGCTGGCCGAGCTCGCGGACGAGCAGGTTGACGTTGTCCCGCCGCCAGTCGGCGATGTTCGGGAACGCGCCGCCGTACTGGGCGTAGGCGGCCGAGTCCGGGATGGCCTGGCCGCTGACGGGATAGGGGTAGAAGTAGTCGTCGAGGTGCACGCCGTCCACGTCGTAGCGGGTGACGGCGTCCATGATCGCGTCCTCGATGAAGTCGCGGACCGCCGGGATGCCCGGGTTGTAGTAGAGCTTCCCGCCGTAGGCGAAGCGCCAGTCGGGGTGCTGCCGCGCGGGGTGCGTGGAGATCAGCTTGGTCGGGTCGTCGTTGTTGGCCACCCGGTACGGGTTGAACCAGGCGTGGAACTCCAGGTTCCGCGCGTGGGCCTCGCCGACCATGAACGCCAGCGGGTCGTAGCCGGGGTTCGTCCCCTGGGCGCCGGTCAGCCATTGCGACCACGGCTCGTACGGCGACGGCCAGAACGCGTCCGCCGTCGGCCTGACCTGCACGATCACGGCGTTCATGCGCTTGGCGACGGCCAGGTCGAGCCAGGCCCGGAACTCGGCCTGCTGGGCGGAGACGCTGAGCCCGGTACGGCTCGGCCAGTCGATGTTGGCGACCGAGGAGATCCACATCGCCCGGAGCTGCCGCTTGGGCGTCGCGGGATCGGTCGCGCAGGCGGCCGCTGCGGAAGAGGAGGTGGGGGCTGCGGAGGCGGGGACGGGAGCCACGGCGGCGACGACAGCGGTGACGACGGCGGCGGTGAGCGCCGCCAGGACGGTACGCAGGAGCGCGGTCACGAAAGGAAGTTTCAGTCCCCTGATCGCGGAGCGCAATAGTTTTCAGGGGCCCAACTTTCCGGCTGCCCTCCGGTCGGCGGGCGGAAAGTTTCACCTAACACGTCTGTAATGTCAATTATCGACATTGTGTCAGAGGTGACATACGTTGGGCCGCATTCGGCGGCCAAACGCGGGCCGCGGACCCGCGCCCGCGTTCCACCCGTCACCCCCCAACGAGGAGCATCCCCATGATTCTCGCCCGCACGCGATTAGCTGCCCTCGCCACGTCTGCCCTGACCGTCGCCCTGATCACCGCGGGCCAGCCCGCCGCCCAGGCCGCCCGGGAGCCCGCGCTGCCGGCCGCGTTCGCCAAGGCCGCCTCGGCCAGCGACGTACCCCGCGATCTGCTGGTCGCGCTCGCCTACGCCGAGACCCACCTCGACGACCACCAGGGCAAGCCCAGCGCCAGCGGCGGCTACGGCCTGATGCACCTGGTCAGCAACCCCACGACCCACGCGCTGGAGAAGGCCGCCCAGCTCGCCGGCCTGCCGGTCGAGAAACTGCGCTCCGACAACGCCGCCAACATCCTCGGCGGCGCCGCCCTGCTCCGCTCCTACGCCGACGAGCTCGGCCTCGACGACGCCGGCCGCAAGGACGCCGGCCGCTGGTACCAGGCCGTCGCCAAGTACGGCAACGCCTCCTCTCCGGAGATCGCCCGGCTGTACGCCGACTCGGTCTACGAGCAGCTCGGCCTCGGCATCACGGCCCGGGGCGTGACGGTCAAGCCCCAGGAGGTCACCGCCGACCGCGGCGACTACGCCAAGGCCCGCGACCTGAGCGCCCAAGGCGACGTCGGCGTGCTCAGCACCGACTACGGCCCGGCCGCCTGGGTCCCGGCCAGCTCCAGCAACTACACCGCCTCCAGCCGGCCGTCGAGCTACGCGATCGACCGCGTGGTCATCCACGTGACGCAGGGCTCGTACGCCGGGACGATCTCCTGGTTCCAGAACTCGGCCGCGCAGGTCTCGGCGCACTACGTCGTGAAGTCGTCCAACGGCGCCATCACCCAGATGGTGCGCGAGAAGGACATCGCCTGGCACGCCGGCAACTGGACGTACAACACCAGGTCGATCGGCATCGAGCACGAGGGCTACGTCAGCGAGTCCTCGTGGTTCACCGACGCCATGTACCGCGCGTCGGCGGCCCTGACCAAGGCCATCTGCGACAAGTACGGCATCCCGAAGGACCGCGCCCACATCATCGGGCACAACGAGGTCCCCGGGGCCGACCACACCGATCCGGGGCCGTACTGGAACTGGACCACGTACATGAACTACGTGACCGGCGGCGGCACGCCCTCGTGGTCCACCACGGTGGACAACGCCACCTCCGGCCAGTTCACCGCCAGCGGCAACTGGGGCACCTCCGCCTACTCCAGCCAGCGGTACGGCGCCGACTACCGCTTCTCCGACCCGGTCGCCGCCAGCGACCCCGCCTGGTACCAGGCCGCGATCCCCAGCGCGGGCACGTACAAGGTGGAGGTCTGGTACCCGTCCGATCCCGGTTACAACAGCTCGGCGCCGTACATCGTGGCGGCCTCGGGCGGCAACCAGACCGTCTACGTGGACCAGCGCTCCGGCGGCGGAGGCTGGCGCAGCATCGGCACCTTCTCGCTGAACGCCGGCACCTACAACGTCGTCGGCGTCAGCCGGTGGACGGCCGGCACGGGCCTCGTCATCGCCGACGCGGTCCGCATCAGCAAGGTCTGACGGGCCCGGGCCCGGACCCGGCGGTCCGGGCGCGGTCCGGGCAGGTCCGGAAAGGCCCGAGCCATCGAAAGCCGGCTCACACCCTCTCCCCCAGGGGTGTGAGCCATTTCACTTTGCCAATCATGTAATCGATTTCATAAGCTGGCGTGTAATCGATTACACGGAGGAACGATGGCAAGGATCAAGGACGTCGCCGCGCAGGCCGGTGTCTCCGTCGCCACGGTCTCCCGCGTGCTCAACGACAACCCCTCGGTCAACGAGGAGACCCGGCGCCGAGTTTACGACGCGATGAGCGCGCTCAACTACGTGCCGAACGCCGTCGCCCGCTCCCTGCGCACCACCGCGACCAGGACGATCGGCCTGATCATCGGCGACGTCCTGAACCCGTTCTTCACCGAGCTGGCCAGGAGCGTCGAGGACGAGGCCAGGCGCGAGGGCTTCACGGTCGTCATGGGCAACGCCGACGAGCGCGCCGACCAGCAGGACCACTACGTCCGCACGCTGCTGGAGCAGCGCGTCGACGGGCTGCTGATCTGCCCGACCGCCGAGGTCACCCCGCTGGTGCAGCAGCTGGCCGAGGCCGGCCGCCCGGTGGTGTTCCTCGACCGCACGATCTCCGGCCTCGACGTGCCCTCCGTGCGTTCCGACGGCGCCGCCGCCATCGCCGAGCTGGTCCGCCACCTGCGCGAGCAGGGCCACCGGCGGATCGCCCTGGCCTCCGGCCCGGCCACCCTGTCCACCGGCCGCGAGCGCACGGCCGCCTTCGCCGCCGCGATGGCCGCCGAGGGCCTGGAGGTGCGCCCCGAGTACGTGCGCCCCGGCGACTTCCGCGAGGGCAGCGGCCGGCGCATCACCGCCGAGCTGCTCGACCTGCCCGAGCCGCCCGAGGCGATCTTCTTCGGCGACAACCTGATGACGCTCGGCGGTCTGGAGGAGATCCAGGCCAGGGGCCTGCGCATCCCCGCCGACGTGGCCGTCGCCTCCTTCGACGACGTGACCTGGTTCAAGCACACCGCCCCGCCGATCACCGCCATCGCCCAGCCGACGGCCGAGATGGGGCGCCTGGCCGTGCGGCTCGTGATCGGCCGGATCCAGAGCGGGCAGGCGGCCGACTCGCACGTCCTGCCGGCGCGCCTGGTGATTCGCCGATCATGCGAGCGGAAAGGGATCATGGAGTGACCGCGGAGATACTCAAGGCCGAGGGCCTGCGCAAGGTCTTCCCCGGCGTCGTGGCACTCGACGGCGTCGATCTGAGCCTGCGCGCCGGTGAGGTGCACGTCCTGCTCGGCGAGAACGGCGCGGGCAAGAGCACGCTGATCAAGATCCTGTCGGGCGCGTACCGGCCGGACGGCGGGCACGTCACCGTCGACGGGCAGCCGGTGGACATCCGGTCGGCGGGCGACGCCCAGCGGCTCGGCATCGCCACCATCTACCAGGAGTTCAACCTGGTCCCCCAGCTCACCGTCGCGGAGAACCTGGCGCTCGGCCGCCCGCCGCGCCGCTTCGGGCTGGTGGACAAGAAGCGCATGGAACGGCAGGCCAAGGCACTGCTCGACCGCGTCGGCGTGGACGTCGACCCGGCGACGCCGATCTCCCGGCTCGGCATCGCCCGCATGCAGATGGTGGAGATCGCCAAGGCGCTCGCGCTCGACGCCCGCGTGCTCATCATGGACGAGCCCACCGCCGTGCTCACCTCCGGCGAGGTCGCCAAGTTGTTCACGATCGTCCGCCAGCTCCGCGACGAGGGCGTCTCGATCGTGTTCATCACCCACCACCTGGAGGAGATCGCCGAGATCGGCGACCGGGTGACCGTGCTGCGCGACGGCAGGTCCGTCACCGAGATCCCCGCCGACACCGCCCAGGACGAGCTGGTCAGGCTCATGGTGGGCCGCCCGATCGACCAGCAGTTCCCGCGGCAGGCCGCCGAACGCGGCGAGGCCCTGCTCAAGGTCTCCGGCCTCGGCCGCAGGGGCGTCTTCGACGACGTCTCGTTCGAGGTGCGCGCGGGCGAGGTGGTCGGGGTCGCCGGACTGGTCGGCGCGGGCCGCACCGAGGTCGCGCGGGCCGTCTTCGGCGCCGACCGCTACGACACCGGCGAGGTGGTCGTCCGTGGCACCCGCCTGGCGCCCGGCGACGTGCACGCCGCCATGGAGGCCGGGCTCGGCCTGGTCCCCGAGGACCGCAAGGGCCAGGGCCTGGTGCTCGGCGCGGACGTCGCCGAGAACCTGGGCCTGGTCACCATGCGCGCCGCCACCCGCGCCGGCTTCGTCGACCGCGCCGGCCAGCGCAGGGCCGCCGGGAAGGTGGCCGAGCAGCTCGGCATCCGGATGACCGGCCTGGACCAGGAGGTCCGCACGCTGTCCGGCGGCAACCAGCAGAAGGTCGTCATCGGCAAGTGGCTGGTCGCCGACGCGGGCGTGCTCATCCTCGACGAGCCGACCCGCGGCATCGACGTCGGGGCCAAGGTCGAGATCTACCAGCTCATCAATGCGCTCACCGCCTCCGGGCACGCCGTGCTCATGATCTCCAGCGATCTGCCGGAGGTGCTCGGCATGAGCGACCGCATTCTGGTCATGGCCCGCGGCAGGCTCGTCGGCGAGCTGCCCGCGGCCGGGGCCACGCAAGACGACGTCATGGCCCTCGCGGTCACGGATGTGGAGGGTCCCCGTGCCAAGTAGCACCGTTCCGAACAAGCTCACCGGCCGCCGGTCGCCCGCCGCGGCCTGGTTCGCCGAGAACGGCGCGCTCGCCGCGCTCGTCGTGCTGGTCGTGGCGCTGTCGTTGTTGTCCTCCGACTTCCTCAGCGTGACGAACCTGCTCAACGTCGGCGTCCAGGCGGCCGTCACCGCGATCCTGGCCTTCGGTGCCACGTTCGTGATCGTCACCGGCGGCATCGACCTGTCCGTCGGCTCGGTCGCCGCGCTGTCGGCGATCGTGCTGGCCTGGACGGCCACCAGCGCCGGGCTGCCGTGGCCGGTCGCCGTCGTGGTCTCGCTGGCCGTCGGCGTCGTGTGCGGCCTGGTCAACGCCGCCCTGATCGCGTACGGCAAGCTGCCGCCGTTCATCGCCACGCTGGCCATGCTGGGCATCGCCCGCGGTCTGGCGCTGGTCATCTCGCAGGGCAGCCCGATCGCGATGCCCGACTCGGTCTCGCACCTGGGCGACACGCTCGGCGACTACCTGCCGATCCCGGTGCTGGTGATGCTGGTCATGGGCGTGATCGCGGCCGTGGTGCTCAACCGCACGTACCCGGGCCGGGCCATGTACGCCATCGGCGGCAACGAGGAGGCCGCCCGGCTGTCCGGCATCAAGGTCAACCGGCAGAAGCTCATCACGTACGCGCTGTCCGGCGTCTTCGCGGCGGTGGCCGGCATCGTCCTGGCCAGCCGGCTGGCCTCGGCGCAGCCGCAGGCCGCGGCGGGCTACGAACTGGACGCGATCGCGGCCGTCGTCATCGGCGGCGCGAGCCTGTCCGGCGGCAAGGGCAGGGCGCTCGGCACCTTCGTCGGCGCGCTCATCCTCGCCGTGCTGCGCAACGGGCTGAACCTGCTGTCCGTCTCGGCGTTCTGGCAGCAGGTCGTGATCGGCGTGGTGATCGCGCTCGCGGTCCTCGTCGACACCCTGCGGCGCAGGGGAACGAACTAGGAAAAGGAAGTAAAGATCATGCGGATTCCCGCGATTGTCATGGCCGGCGCCGCGCTCACGCTCGGCCTGGCCGCCTGCGGCTCCTCCGGCGACGGGGGCTCCGGTGGCACGTCCTCGGGGGGCGGGGACATCAAGATCGGCATGTCGGTGTCGACCCTGAACAACCCCTACTTCGTGCAGCTGCGCAGCGGCGCGGAGGCGGAGGCCAAGAAGGAGGGCGTCACGCTGACCGTCACCGACGCCCAGAACGACGCCTCCCAGCAGGTGAACCAGGTCCAGAACTTCACCAGCCAGAACATGAAGGCGATCATCGTCAACCCGGTGGACTCCGACGCGGCGGCCCCGGCGGTCAAGGCGGCGGACCGGGTCAAGATCCCGGTGATCGCGGCCGACCGCGGCGTCAACGGCGCGGAGGTGGCCCAGACCGTGGCCTCCGACAACGTGGCCGGCGGCAAGCTGGCCGCCCAGGAGCTGGCCAAGCAGCTCGGCGAGAAGGGCAGCGTGGTCGTGCTGCAGGGCACGGCGGGCACGTCCGCCTCGCGCGACCGGGGCCAGGGCTTCGCCGAGGGCATCGCCGCGTACCCGAACATCAAGGTCGTGGCCAAGCAGCCGGCCGACTTCGACCGCACCAAGGGCCTGGACGTCATGACCAACATGCTCCAGTCGAACCCCGGCATCACCGGCGTCTTCGCCGAGAACGACGAGATGGCGCTGGGCGCGATCAAGGCCCTGGGCGCCAAGGCGGGCCAGCAGGTCAAGGTCGTCGGCTTCGACGGCACCCCCGACGGCCTGAAGGCGGTGCAGGCGGGCACGCTGGCCGCCAGCGTCGCCCAGCAGCCGTCGCTGCTCGGCCAGCAGGCGGTGCAGGCCGCGGTCAAGGCCGCCAAGGGCGAGACCATCGACAAGACGGTGGCCGTGCCCGTCAAGGTGGCGACCAAGGAGAACGTCGCGGACTTCCAGTGAAACGCGCGGGGATTCTGAACGCCGAGCTGGCGGGGGCCATGGCCCGGCTCGGCCACACCGACCAGGTGCTGGTCTGTGACAGCGGGATGCCCGTGCCGCCCGGCGTGCGGGTGGTCGACCTGGCCTTCCTGCCGGGCATCCCGGCCTTCGCCGACGTGCTCGACGGGCTGCTCGCCGAGCTCGTCGTCGAGGGGGCCACGGCGGCCGAGGAGGTGCGCGCGGGCAACCCCGGCTGCGCCGAGCTGCTCGCCGCCCGGCTGCCGGGGCTGGCGTACGTGCCGCACGAGGAGCTGAAGCGGCTGTCGGCGGGGGTGCGGCTGGCCGTCCGCACCGGAGAGGCCACGCCGTACGCGAACGTGATCCTGCGGTGCGGGGTGGCGTTCTAGGGACGCCTGCCCCGGCCCACTGGGAAGCGGGCGGAGGAAGATCTACTCTGGCGTCGAGGGAGGCGCCATGACCCACGAGGCAGCAGAGCCGGACCCCGCCCAACTCCGTCGCGTCGCCATGGCGAGCGCGGTCGGCACCACGATCGAGTGGTACGACTACTTCATCTACTCCACGGCCGCCGCGCTGGTCTTCGGCTCCCAGTTCTTCTCCCCGCTCTCGCCCGCGTCGGGCACCCTGGCCGCGTTCGCCACGCTCGGCGTCGGGTTCCTGGCCCGGCCCGTGGGCGGCCTGGTGTGGGGGCACTTCGGCGACCGGCTCGGGCGCAAGGCGATGCTGGTCGCGTCCCTTTTGCTGATGGGCGCGGCCACGGTCGGCGTCGGGCTGCTGCCCACCTACGACCGGATCGGGGTGGCGGCCCCGATCCTGCTGCTGGTCCTGCGGCTGCTCCAGGGGCTCAGCGCCGGCGGCGAGTGGGGCGGCGCGGCGCTGCTCGCCGTCGAGCACGCCCCGCCCGGCAAGCGCGGCCGCTACGGGCTGTACTCCCAGGTGGGCGTGCCCGCCGGGCTGATCCTGGCGCAACTGGTGTACGTCGCGGTGACGGCCGGGCTGTCGGAGGCGCAGTTCGCGAGCTGGGGCTGGCGGCTGCCGTTCCTGTTCAGCATCGTGCTGGTCGCGGTCGGGCTGTTCATCAGGCTGCGGGTGACCGAGACGCCGGTGTTCCGGGCGCTGTCCGCCGAGCAGGCCCGCAGCAGGCGGCCCGTCCTCGACGTCTTCCGCGAGCGGCCGCGGGCGCTGCTGCTCGCCTCGGCCAGCTTCGTCGCCAACACCGCGATCGGCTACGTGTTCCTCGCCTACCTGCTGTCCTACGGCACCCAGGTGCTGAAGGTCAGCAGGAACCTCATGCTCGTGGTGGTGATCGTCGGCAGCCTGACCTGGCTGGCCGGGATCGTGGCCACGGCGATCTGGTCCGACCGGATCGGCCGCAAGCCGGTCTACCTGGCCGGCTCGGTGCTCCTCGTGGTCTGGGCCGTGCCGTTCTTCCTGCTGGTGGACACCAGGGTGGCGGCGCTGATGGTGGTCGCCGTGGTGGTGCTCAACGTGGGGCTCGCCGCGACGTACGGGCCGCAGTCGGCGCTGTTCGCCGAGATGTTCGAGCCCCGCTACCGCTACAGCGGGGTCTCCTTCTCGTACGCGGTCGGCGCGCTGCTCGGCGGCGGGTTCGCCCCGCTGGTCGCGACCGCCCTGCACGAGGCGACCGGCACGTCGTTGTCGGTGTCGGCGTACATGGCGGGGGTCGGGCTGATCAGCCTGGTGGCGGTGCTGGCCATGAAGGAGACCCGGCCGCCCGTGACCGTCGGCTGAGTCAGGCCGTGGCGCCGCCGTCGATCACGTGGTCCTGGCCGACGACGAAGCTGGACTCCGGCGAGGACAGCCACAGCGCGGCGGCGGCGATCTCCTCCGGGGTGGCGACGCGGCCGATGGGCAGGGCGTGCCGCATGCGCTCGTCGCGCTCGGCCGGCGTCTCGCCGGGACGCGTGGACATGGGCGAGTCGATGGGGCCGGGGCTGACGGCGTTGACGCGGACGCCGTCGGCGATGTGGTCGCGGGCGGCGGTGCGGGTCAGGTGGCTCACCGCGGCCTTCGAGGCGGCGTAGGCGGCGGCCCCGGGCAGCCGCCAGTGGGCGCCGAGGTTGCTGGCCACGTTGACGATCACGCCGCCGCCGTGCTCGCGCATGTAGGCGATCTCGTGCTTCATCGACAGGAACACGCCCTTGAGGTTCACCGCGAGCACGGTGTCCCAGGTGTCCTCGTCGTAGTCGGCCACCGGGGCCAGCATGCCGAAGACGCCGGCGGCGTTCAGCGCCACGTCGAGCCCGCCGTAACGGGTGACGGCGGCCTCCACCATGGCGGCGACGGAGGCCGAGTCGGTGACGTCCGCGGTGAAGCCGGTGGCCCGGCCGCCCGCCGCCTCGATCTCCTTGACCACCGCGCCGAGCCGCGCGGTGTCCCGCCCGGCGGCCAGCACGGACGCGCCCTTCCTGGCGTACGCCAGCGCGGCGGCCCGGCCCACGACCCCGGTGGCCCCGGTGACAAGCACGACTTTTCCTTCGAACACGACAAGCTCCTAGAACGATCGGTCTCAAATTTGCACGGCAATCATGGCCTGTTCGACCGCGTCGCGCAGGCGGCGCGGGTCCGGGTCGGCCCGCCCGAGCACGCGCAGGCCCTGGAGCAGCACGAGCAGGAACCGGGCCAGCGCGTAGGGGTCCTTCGACTCGGGGATCTCCCCCTGGGCGCGGGCGCGCACCAGCGCGGCGGCGAGCGCGGTCTCCAGCTCGGCCCAGCTCGCCGTCACCCGGCGGGCCAGCTCGGCGTCGCGCGAGGCGAACTCCACGGCCGTGTTGACGACCATGCAGCCGCGCCGCAGCTCGTCGGCGAGGATCTCGGCCACGTAGGCGTCGAGGAAGGCGCGCACGGCCGGCACCGCGGGCCCCGGCTGGGCCAGCGGCTCGACCACGTTGCGCCGGGCCAGGTAGCGCTCCAGCGCCTTGACGTAGAGCTCCCGCTTGCCGCCGAAGGTGCCGTAGATGCTGGCCCGCGCCAGCCCCAGCCGCTCCACCAGGTCGGCCATCGAGGTCGCCTCGTAACCGCGCTCCCAGAACAGGTCGAGCGCCCGGTCGAGCGCGACCTCGGGATCGAACTCCTTGCTGCGTGCCACGCGGCGAAGCTACCACATTCAAGAACGAACGGTCTAGTTCGAAGAGCCTCTACGGTTCGCGGAACTCCGGGGCCTGGCCGTCGTCCGGCGGGTTCTGGGGCGGGTTGAGGTATTCGAGCGGCGTGTCGTCGGCGACGGCCCGCTCGGCGGCGGCGGTCTCCTCCACCGGCCGCTGCCGCGGGATGCTCAGCAGGCCCAGACTGTCCTGCTCGCCGCGCCGCCTGATGACGTCGTTGATCGCCTCGGCCATCTCCTCCCTGGAGTAGCTGCCCTCGGGCACCTCGTTGAGATGGGCCAGCATGTCGGCGGGGATGTGCACGTGCGCGGAGACCCGCGCGTACACCTCGCGCATCGCCACCCGGTCCCGTCCCTGGAACGCCTCGTCCAGGGCTTCCTGCAGTTCGTCCAGTACGGCCTGGTCAGTCATCGCGATATCCCTTCAGTAGGTCTTCGGCCTGTTCTGTCACGTCGTCCACCGAGACGTCGGTGACCCACGTCCCGTCGTGCTCGCAGCGTTCGGCCTCCGCGTCCACGCCGCTCGCGCCGCAGGTCGGGCACCGGGTGGTCCAGGAGATCAGCGGCCGGTGCGCGGTCCTGCTGAGCGGCCCGGCGTTGATGACGTTGACGCACGAGTAGACGGCGACCGTGGGCGTGCCGACGGCCGCGGCGAGGTGGCGCGGGCCGGTGTCGTTGGCGACCACCAGGGCGCAGCGCTCGTACAGGGCGGCCAGGCCGCCGAGGGTGAGCGTCCCGACGACGGGGAGCACCGGGTGCGCCCGCCCGCGCATCGCCGCGACCGTCGCCTCCACCAGGTCCTTCTCGGCCCAGCTCCCGGTCACCGCGACGGGCCGGGCCAGCCGGTCGGCCACCTCGGCGAAACGTTCGGGGGGCCAGCGCCGCCGCGGGTCCGTCGCCCCCGGATGCAGCGCGACCAGCCCGGACGGCGGCTCGCCGAACGACTCGGCCAGCTCCGCCCGGTCGCGGGCGGTGACGGCCACCAGCGGTTCGAGCCGCTCGGCGACCCCGCCGACCAGCTCGGCGACCTGGAGGAAACGCAGCGTCTCGTGCTGGAAGTACGTGTAGGGCACCCACCGGTCCAGCTCCTCGGCGTCCGGGGAGCGCAGCCCGGCGGTCACCCGCGCCCCGAGCGAGCGCACGAACGGGTTGGAGAAGCGCCCGCCGCCGTGAATCTGCACCGCCAGGTCGAACGCCCGTTCCCGCAGCTCGGCGCGGGCCCCGCCGGGCACCGGGTAGCCGGTCTCCGACGTCGAGACCCCCGTGATCGGCGGCAGCGCCACCACGTCGTCCACCGGTCCCGGCCGCCCGGACAGGAACTCGGCGTGCCACGGCGTGCCGAGCAGGGTGAGCCGGGCGTCGGGGTAGGCCAGCTTGATCGCCTCTATGGCCGGCAACGCGACCAGGTAGTCGCCGATCGCGTTGGCCCGTAGGACGGCGATGCTCCGCACGCCCTCGACCAGGCCCGGCCGGGCCGTCATGGGGTCCCCGGCATGTAGTCGTAGCATTCCGCGCTCCTGTCCGCGACAGTGGTCGGCAGCTCCAGGCGGCAGGCCCGCCTGGGCGGCAGCCCGGTGTCCGAAGGGCCGTACATAGCGGCCGGGCTACCCGGCAGGGATGGCCCATAACTTCGGTTTCGGACTAACCTATTTGAGCTGGTATGCGTTTGAGCTGGGCTTTTACAGGTACTCGCCCTCTATGGGCACCCTGAGGGAAGAGACGGTCAGCGCGGTCGTCGTCGGCGACGTCATGCTCGACTCGTGGCTGCACGGCTCGGCCAAGCGGCTGGCCCAGGAGGCGCCGGTGCCCGTGATGAGCCTGGAGGCGGTCGAGGACGCGCCGGGCGGCGCCGGCAACACCGCGGCCAACCTGGCGGCGCTGGGGGCGCGCGTCCGGCTCGTCGGCGTCGTGGGCGACGACGCCTGCGGCGACCAGCTCGTCCAGGCGTTGCGGCTGCTCGGCGTGGAGACGGACCTGCAGGCGGTGCCGGGGCGGCGGACCGCGCACAAGCGGCGGCTGGTCACCAGCGGCCAGCTCACCGCCCGCTACGACGAGGAGGACCTCGACGTCATCCCGCCCGAGGCCGAACGCGCGCTGCTGGCCCGCGTCTCCGCGGCCGTGGCCGGCGCGGACGTCGTCGTGGCCTGCGACTACGGCGGCGGCGTGTTCACCCCGGCGGTGCGCCGGGCGCTGGCCGGGCTGCCGCTGCTCGTGGTGGACGCGCACGCGGTCGCGCCCTGGGTCGAGTGCGCGCCGGCGGCGGTGCTGCCCAACTACGCCGAGGTGGTGGGCCTGCTCGGCGAGGTGGACGCCGCGGCCGATCGACCGGCGTACCTGATGGCGCGCTCCGCGCAGATCCTGGCCGCCACCGGGGCCGGGATCGTGGTGACCACCCTGGACGGCGAGGGCACGCTGCTGCACCGGGCCGGCTGCCCGCCGTACCGGACCTACGCCCGGCCCGCGCCGCAGCACATGGCGACCGGCGCGGGCGACACCTACACCGCGGCCTTCTCGCTCTGGCTGGCCGCCGGCGCGACGCCGGAGGAGGCCGCCGAGGCGGGCCAGGCCGCGGCCGGGGTGGTCGTACGCCGTTCCGGCACGTCCATCTGCACCCGCTACGAGCTGCTGCGCGCCCTGCGCCGCCAGGAGGGCACCGTGCAGGCGGCCGAGCGCCTGGCCCAGCTCCTGGACGAGCACCGGCGCAGGGGCGAGCGGATCGTGTTCACCAACGGCTGCTTCGACGTGCTGCACCGGGGCCACGTCAGCTACCTGGAGCAGGCCGGGCAGCTCGGGGACGTGCTCGTGGTCGCGGTCAACAGCGACGCCAGCGTCACCCGGCTCAAGGGCCCTGGACGCCCGCTCAACCCGTGCGAGGACCGCATGTCGGTGCTGGCCGCCCTGAACGACGTGGACTACGTGACCGAGTTCGACGAGGACACCCCGGAACGCCTGCTCAGGCTCATCAGGCCGGAGATCTACGTCAAGGGCGGCGACTACACCCCGGAGATGCTGCCGGAGGCGCCGCTGGTGCGCTCGCTCGGCGGCGAGGTGCTGGTGCTGGACTACCTGCCCGACCGCTCGACGACCGCCATCATCGGCCGCATGCGCTCGGTGCCGGGCGCCCCGGACGGTGCCACGCCCGTTCCGCCGGACGGGGTCAGGCCCGTTCCGCCAGCACGTCCATGACCAGCGAGCGCACCATGCGCACCGCCTCCTCGACCGCCCCGCGCACCGGCTCGCTCAGCTCCACCAGCACGTCGTCGGTGACCAGCCGGGCCGGCTCGCAGCACAGCACGAGCACCCGCGCGGGCACCCGGCCGAGCTCGCGGGCCATGCGCAGCACCTTGACCGGGTCGAGGCCGTGGCTCTCGGCCCCGATGCCGCCGGGGCCGCCCGGGCCGGGCATGTCCGGTTCGAGCATGTCCGGTTCGAGCAGGGTGAGCGTGCCCGGCGGCTCGCCGCGCGGCGCGGCGTCCACGAGGATCGCGGCCTCGTAGTCGCGCTGGAGCGCGTAGGCCAGGTCGAGGCCGCGGCTGCCGAAGTCGAGCACGTCGGCGGGCAGGTCGTCGTCGGCCAGGCGGCGCACGACCTCGACGCCGAAGCCGTCGTCGCCGAGGAAGACGTTGCCGATCCCGGCCACCAGGACGCGCGGGCGGCAGCCCCCTCCGACGGGTTCGAGCTCCTCGGCCGAGTAGAAGAACCGGTGGCACGGCAGCCTGGACTCGCCCAGGTCGCGCAGCGGATCGCCGGCGAGCGTGACGCCGACGTGGAAGCCGCCGACGTCGTCCCGCTCGACGCTCTCGATCACCGCCAGGCGGCCGTCGAGCGCGAGGTCGAGGATGTCGGCGCGGCTCTTCGGGCGCAGGCGCACCCGGCTGCCCGGGGCCAGCCGCACGCCGTCGACGATCGCCTCGGCCGGGGCCGGCCGTTCCGTGGGGTACCGAGTGTCCATGTCACGTCTCCCGCATGGTGCCGTGCAGGCGCATGAGCTCTTCCGGGGTGAGCGCGGCGCAGTGGTCGAGGAGCTGGTCGATCTCCGTGGCGTCGAACGTGCCGCTCTGAGGCGCGACCTTGGGATGGTCGTAGAGGATGACCGGGGCCGACAACATCGTGTGCCGGTCGCCCTCCTCGCCCACCAGCACCGGCCAGGTGCCGATGTTGTGGCAGCCCGCGGCGAGCGCGCGCAGCCCGTCGGGCGGCTCCGTCAGCGAGACGAACCGGCCGCCCGGCGAGCTCACGACCGTGTGCGCGGAGATCAGGGTGTGCTTCATGGCCTCCGCGCGCGAGTCGCCCTGCCACGGGCTGGTGTTCGCCACCCGGACGGTGAGCCGGAACAGGCCCTCGCGCAGCCGCTCGGCGAACACCTCGGCCCGGCCGCTCAGCGCCTCCCAGCCGCGCAGCAGCACGCCCTCGCCGTCGAGCCATTCGGCCCGCTGGCCCGGCGGCACGTGGATCTCCATGCCGGTCGGGCAGGCCAGCAGGTCGGCCAGGCGCAGCCCGGTCTCGGCCACCTCGCGCTCCTTGGCCTCCTCCCTGGGCAGGTGGCGGGCGCCGCCGACGGTCAGCTCGGGCACGCGGACCAGCTCGCCCTCGCGCCGCACGGCCACCTCGCAGGTGACCAGGTGCAGGAAGCGCACGTGCACGTCCACGACGTCGTCGCCGCCGGCCTCCAGCAGGCACTGGGTCTGGGTCAGCCACGGGTTGCCCTCGTGCGCCCGGCCGTAGGACTCGGGGTGCACGCCGCCGAAGTTCCAGCGCCGCCGGTCGGGCGGGGCGGAGTGGCGGCTGGGCCACAGCAGGTAGCCCCCGTAGAGGACGGCGCGGGCGATGCGCCTCACGTGGTCCATCTGCCGGCCCCCACGCCGGGCGCCGACCGGACGATCTCGACCTGCTCGACCTCGGGGGCCGCGTCGCGCACGGCCCGGCGGACCGCGTCCGCCGAGCTCCCGTCGTCGTCCGGGAGCCGCAGGCGTACCAGGTCGCCCTCGACGGCGATCACCTCGGCGGCGGTGCCGCGCAGCGCGTCCTCGACCCGGGTCCGCACGTCGATCGGGTGGAGGTCGTGCAGCAGCAGCAGGTGTGCGACCACGTCGTCGGCGGCCAGCCGGGCGGCCAGGTCGTCGTCGGCCGCTGCCATGATCCGCGTCAGGCCCTCGCCGTAGAGGTCGAGCAGGGCCTGGGCCAGCTCGACGGCGGGCGGTTCGGCCCGTTCGAGCAGGCTCTCGATCCTGCCGATGCGTGCGTTCAGCGACATGACGCCCCCAGGACGGTCACGCCGTCAGGAAACCAGTCGTATTTAGCGGCATTCATCGGCCTTAAGCCCCCCAAGTGGCCATTGCAGAGGTTCAGCGATGGCGTCGATCGGTATCCGATCAGTACCTCTACGTAGCGGGCATACCGCGTCGACGAAGGCGGCAAACCATGACCCGGACCCTGCGCGCCCGCGGCGCTAGACCAGACGGACCGGTCCGGCGTCGATCGGCACCCGGAACAGCGCGTACGGGTACCGCCGCCGGTCCTGCCCCTCCTGGAACCTGGCCTGCCGGTGCAGCTGGTTGGCGGTCACGTACAGGTGGCCGTCGGCCACCGACAGCGTGTCCGGCCACAGCAGGCGGGCGTCGTGCACCAGGGTGTCGATCGTGCCGTCGGGCGTCCGGCGCAGCACCGCGTTGTGCTCCCAGTCGGTCAGGTAGATGCGCCCGGCGTCGTCGGCCTCCAGGCCGTCGGCCGAGCCGCCCTTGTCGCCCTCGTCCCTGACCGTCGCTGCCACTTCGGCGTCGTCCAGCGTGCGGTCTACCAGGGCGTCCGTGGACACGCTGTACCAGCGGCGGGAGAGCAGCGGGCAGTACCAGAGCCGCTCGCCGCCGGCCGGGAGCGCGATGCCGTCCGACCCCATCAGGACGGGCGACGGCGGCCCGTCCTGCGGCCGTTCCATGAACGGCCGGCCCTCCACGACCGGCACGAAGTCCGGCGGCCGCGCCGCCTTGGTGCTCGGGTGGTCGTGCAGCCGGCGCCACGCCTGCCCGCTGGCCAGATCGACCACGATGATCCCGTTGGGCCCCTTGTCGGCGGAGTCGGTGAGGTAGGCGACGCCTTTGCGCAGGTCGAACCGCACGTCGTTGAGATAGGACGTCTCCAGGGCGACACCGCGGTCGAACATGATGACCTTGACCACGGTGTCGGTCTCCAGATCCACGCAGACGAGCTTCGGCCCGCCCTTCCTGGTGGGCCGGAACATCGGGCTGCCGGTGTCGAGGATCCACAGCCGGTCCAGGGGATCGACGACCACGCTCTGCACCGAGACCAGCCACTTCGACGGCTCGTCGGCCTCGGCGTTCCACTCCTGGTCGGGATAGGGGACGGCCTTGCCGTCCCGCAGCTCGACCACGGTCGCCGGAACGTCGTCACCCCATTTGGGGAAGTTCACGAATATCCGGCCGGCACGGGAGACCGTGACGCCGGTCGGCATCGGGCCGGACTCGAAGGCGTGCACGAGTTCCAGCTTCCCGATGGGCTGATCGACCGGCTGAACGCCGTCGCGGCCGTTCCCCTTCGCCATGTTCCCCCCGTTCCCCGATCCGCCGGGCATCTGCCCAGCTCAGGCCGGGAGAAACAGCGCCCTCTCCAGCCAGGGCCGCAGGATGGGCAGCACGTTCGCGGCCTGCATGGCCCCGGCGTGGTCGAGCCCGTCGAGCACCTCGACGTCCCAGCCCAGCGCCTCGATGGCGGCCCGCTCGCGGAGCACCGGGCCGGCGATGCTGACGCGGGCGCCGCCCCACCGCTCGTCGTAGACGATCTCGTCGGCGGAGCCGACGAAGCACAGGCGGGGACAGGACAGGCGCACCTGGCTGTCGTCGAACCCGCGCAGCGCCCGGTACAGGGTGGCGAACTGCCTGGCCTGGCCCTCGCTCAGCGTCACCTCGGTCGAGGACCAGTCGCCCGGCTCGCCCGTCCCCGTGGCCGGCGGCGTGGCGGTCTTCGGCGCGACGGCCATCCGGTACGTGGCCTCGGTGACCTTCAGCATCTCGGAGTAGGGCCCGCCGAGCGGCGGGTAGCCACCCATGACCAGCGCCGAGAGCCGGTCGGTGCGCAGGGCGAGCTGGAGCCCGCTGAGCGCCAGCCAGGAGTAGCCGTAGTAGGCGAACCGGTCGGCCCCCACCGCGTCGGCCACCGCCAGCATGTCGGCCGCCACGTTGTCGGGGGTGAGCGTGTCCGGCTTGGGATGGGCCAGGACGTGGCCCTCGTAGTCGAAGGCCACGACGCGGAAGCCGTCGGACAGGCCGTCGATGAGCGAGCGGCCCAGCGCGGGGTCGGCCCCCCACTTCCGCATCTCCTCGGCCGCCTCGCCCTCGATCGGCTTGGGGTTGACGGCCAGGAGCAGGACCGGGCCCGAGCCGTGGACCTCTGTCTCGATGGTGCTTCCGTCGTGCAGCGTCGCCGTGGTCACCGGGAGCCTCCGTGAATTCCATACACCGTAAACTGTTGTCCTCGGCGAGGATAGCTTATGGCGTAAAGAGTCGCAAAGGGCTGGGCGTCGGCACGCAGCGCATGTCGGCGCCGTCCGCCTCCAGCCAGCGCAGCAGCAGGTTGGCCTTGGCGGGCACGTACGCGCCGGCCAGCAGCTCCCGCAGCTCCTCGGGCTCGCCGTGGTCCTCGGCGCAGCCGGCGAACACCGATCTCGCCTCGGCCCACAGCTCGGCCCGCAGCTCCGGGTGCCGCTCGGCCACGGCTCCGGCGATCTCGCAGAGGTTGTTGACGACCAGGCAGTACAGCAGCCGTTCCCAGCCGTAGGCGGGGCTCACGACGGGCGTGCGGGCGCCGGGCAGGCTGTGGCGGTCCGCGGTCAGCTTGACGCCCTCGTGGTCGCGGAAGATCGCCTGGCCGGGCAGGCCCCGCTCGTCCACGCCGATGAGCACGTTCTGCAGGTGGCATTCGAGCACCACGCCGTGGCGGAAGTAGGCGTGCAGCACCGGTGGCACGACGTGGTCGAGGTAGCGCCGCCACCATCCGAGCGCCTCGGCGGCGTCGAGGCCGTCCAGCGGGTTGCCGGGGAAGCCCTCGCTGACCCCGGCGGCCAGCAGCGCCGTCAGCCCCGGCCGCAGGTGCCCGCCCAGGCCGTCGCGGACGATCACCGCCAGCGCCTCGCCGCCGTCCCCGTCCAGCTCCAGGCTGCGGTAGCCGCGGTCGCCGAGGACGGCGGGCCGCGGCCGGTGCGCGGGCAGGTCGTCGAACGCCACGCCCAGCAGGTCGTCGATCAGGCCCAGCCAGCGCAGGTCGTGCAGCCACAGGCGGCGGATGTCGTTGGTGATCCGCACGTCCAGGCTGAACTTGCAGAACAGGTCCGCCTCCGGCAGGTACACCGTGCGGATCGAGGCCGTCGCCACCGCCCGCGCGGGTGTGACGCCGAGGTGGCGCAGCTCCTTCAGCCCGCCCAGCAGCTCCACCTGCCAGGGGTGGGCGGGAAGCAGCGTCAGGCCGTCGGGGGCGGGCGGGCCGAGCCGGTCGAGCGCGCTCGCGTCGCCCTGCTCGACCAGCGCCTCGGCGGGCACCCCGAGCAGCGGCAGCGCGAAGCTCGCGCGCGCCTCCGGCGAGTAGGGCAGCCAGGCGTCCGGGCCCGATCCGCCGCGCGCCTTGGGGGCCGGGTGGTAGCGGTGACCGGCGACGAGCGCCTGCTCCGAGCGCAGGTACAGGTCGGCGGGCGGCGTGGTGGCGCGCTGGGCCGACAGCAGCGCGGCCATGACGTCCCTGCTCTCCATGATCTCCTTGGCCAGGGACGGGTTGGCGTGGCCGGTGCGCGTCCGCAGCTCGTCCTCGGTGAGCGCCACCAGGCCGGCCAGGGAGAGCGGGCGCGGGCCGTCGGGGGTGCGCAGGGCGGGGGCGCCGGGGTACCGTCCGGGGCGGACGTGCAGGACCTGCCCGGTCGCGGGCAGCACCCACACGTCGTCCTCGGCGGCCGCGGGTTCGGCCACCTCGCGGAGCAGGCAGTTGAGCAGGGCCGTCACCGCGAGGGCCGTGGCCCCGTCCGCGGCCTGGTGGTCTTGCGCCTCGGGTGCCGGACCGGCCGGCGGGAGGAGGCCGTCGATATATGCCATGGCGACCTGTCCTACCCTTTTGTACCGATCAGTGTCCACAGGGTTCTCACCTGGGCATGTTCCTGACATCGGGGGGGTTCATGCGGCATTCTGCGGCGCGGTTCGCGAGGGAGCTGGCCGCCGTGCGCCCGGACCTCACGCCCGGCTACGCCGCGGCCCTGCCGGGGGCGCGGGCCGCCGTCATGGGACGGCTGTGGCGGGGGCTGCTCTGCGAGCCTCTGCCCGGTCTCGCCGAGCCGGTCGCCGTGGGCGGCGACCTGTGCGTACGGCTCTCGGACGGGCGCGAGCTGACCGGACGGGCCCGGCTGCCCTACGACCTGGCCGACGAGCCGGTGCTGCGGCTGGACGGCGTCCCGTACCCGGACCCGGCCGAGCTGCTGGCGGCGCTCGGCCTGCCCGGCGCGCAGGGGCTGGTCGCCGACCTGGACAACAGCGTCGCCTCCCTGGCGTTGTCCCGGGCGGGCGCGGCCTCCCCGCTGCGCGAGCCGGGACCGGAACGGTACGAGCAGAGCGTGGTGGACGGCCATCCCTACCATCCGGGCTGCCGCAACCGGCCGGGGGTGTCGGTGGCCGAGCAACTGGCGTACATGCCGGAGCACCGGCCCGTCGTCGCGCTCGACCTGGTCGCGGTGCCCGCCGCCGAATGCCTGGTCACCGGGCCGTGGCCGGGCTCGCTCATGGACGGCGACCGGCTGCTGCTGCCCGTCCACCCCTGGCAGACCCGGCACGTGCTGGCCGGGCTGGGGGTGCGCCCGTACGCGATCGGGGCGTTGCCGTGCCATCCCCTGATGTCCGTACGGACCCTCGCGCCCCTGGACGGCGGCCCGCACCTCAAGACGGCGTTCACCACCAGGATGACCTCCGGCGTGAGGGACATCTCCCCCGGCTCGGTCCGCGACTGCGTCCCCCTGTCGGACCTGCTCACCGCCCTGTCGGCGCGGCTCGGCGGCCGTCCGCGCATCGCCCGCTACCTGTCCGGGGCCGCGGGGGCCGTGCGCGGCGAGCACACCGCCGACCTGTCCGTCATGCTGCGCGATCCGACGCCCCGCGTGCCCGGCCACACCGTGCTGCCCGTCGCCGCCCTCACCGCCCCAGCCCAGTGGGACGCGCCGCGTGGCGAGGAGGCCGGCGAGTGGCTGGCGGCCTTCGCCGGCGTGGCGACGGCGGCGGCGCTCGGCCTGCTGGCCCTCGGGGTCGCGCTGGAGGCCCACGGCCAGAACCTGCTGGTCGTGCTGGACCGGCGGGGCCGCCCGGTCGAGCTGGTCTACCGCGACCTGGCCGACGTCCGGATCAGCCCGGCCCGGCTGGCCCGCAACGGCTTCGGGACGCCGCCGGTGAGCCCCCGGCTGCTCAGCGACGACCCCGGCATCCTGCACGCCAAGCTGTTCGGCTCGCTCGTCGGCACCACGTTCGGCAGTCTGGTCTCCCTTCTCGGAGAGGGCGACCGTGCCGCCGAGTCACGCCTGTGGGCCGTCGTGGCGCGGGCCGCGCGGCGGGCCTTCGACGCGCTCCCCGACACCGCCGACGTGCGCGCCGACCGCGCGGCCCTGTTCGGCGAGCGGATCCGGGTGAAGGCCCACCTGCTCGCCCAGCTCGCGGGCGCCCCGCCCGGCGACAGCTGGACGACGCTGCCCAACCCCCTCACCCAGGGAGCCTCCTGGACCCTCGCTCACGCACGGTGAGCGCCTGGCTCTTTTCCCGAAGGAGGAGGAGTATGGGGCATGCAGCCGGACCCTGCTGCGCGTCGATCTTCGATCACGCAGAGTTCAGGGAAGGAGCGAATCCGATGATGCAGCTCTCAGTACGGCTCGTGCCCGTGGGCGACACCACCCTGGTGATCGCCCTGGCGGGCGAGCTCGACTCGACGACCCGCCCCATCCTGGCCGCCTTCCTCGACCCCCTGCCGCGCTCGCGGGTGAAACACGTGATCGTCGCGGCGGGCGACCTCTGGTTCTGCGACCTGAACGGCCTCGAACAGCTCGCGATCACCCACCGGGCCATGCAGGAGAAGGGCGGCCACCTGGCCGTCGCCGAGGCCCAGCCCGCGCTGTGCCGCCTCATCGCGCTCATGACCGAGCACGGCGGCACCGCGATCCCCCTGTTCAGCACGATGCCCGACGCCCTGGCCGGGACCGGCGTCGAGATCTACGAGCAGACCGGCCCGCCCAGGCCGGTCAGCCGCCACCTGGCCTGCTTCCGCCGGGCCCGCGACCCCCGCTCCGAGCAGCATCACGGCACCCGCCGGCTGCGGCCGCAAGAGACGCCCATCACCCCCGACCGCCAGGAGAACCTGCCGCCGCCCGGCCGCTGGTCCGCGATCGTCGGCCGGTTGCGTTCGGCCAACGCCGACCTGCAACGCGCGAACGACGAGCTGCGCTCGGCCAACGCCGAGCTGCGCCACGCCAACGACGCGCTCACCGCCCGCGCCGCCGAGCTGCGCCGCGCCAACGACGCGCTGGTCGCCCGCACGGCCGAGCTCGACGAGGTCGGCCGGATCACCGCCTCGCTGGTCCACGGGCTGGGCGACGCGGCGGTGGTGCTCGACGCCGACATGCGGGTGCTCATCTGGGGGGCGGGGGCCGAGGAGTTGTGGGGGGTGCGGGCCGGGGAGGCGGTGGGCCGTCCGCTGGCCTCGCTGGGCACGGGGTTGCCGGTGGAGCGGATCGTCCCGCTCGTGCGCGACACGCCGGCCGGGGGCACGGCCCGTGCCGGAGCCAGGAGGGTCGCGCTCGACGTGGTCAACGGCCGGGGCCGGCCGACGCGGCTCACCGTCGAGCTGTCCCGCCTGCGTCCCGGCGACGACTCCGGGCGCGGCCTGATCATCGCCATGAAGGTGCCGCGCCCCGGCGCCTCACATGATCGCTAGCTGGCCGCCGTCGATCACCAGCTCGGTGCCGTGGACGAACGCGGCGTCGTCCGAGGCGAGGAAGGCGTAGGCGGCGGCGACCTCCTCGGCGAGCCCGGCCCGGCCCAGCGGGATGTGGTCGCGTTCGTAGGCCGAGACGAAGTCGTCGGCGAGCCCCGACGAGATCGAGGCGTTCAGCGGGGTGCGGATGTAGCCGGGGCACAGGGCGTTGACCCGGATGCCGTGCCTGCCGAGCTCGACGGCCATGGTCTTGGTCAGCAGCAGCACGCCGCCCTTGGAGGCGTTGTAGTGGGCGTAGTCGGCCTCGCCGCCGAGGCCGTTGGTCGAGGACATGTTGAGTATCACGCCGCCCGTCCCCCGGTCCACCAGGTGGCGGGCGACGGTCTGGGCCATCAGGAACATGCCGCGCAGGTTCACCGAGATGATCCGGTCCCAGTGGGCGGGGGTGATCTCCAGGAACGGCTCCCGCCAGGCCGTTCCGGCGTTGTTGATCAGCACGTCCACGCCGCCCATGGCCTCGATCGCGGCCGCGACCAGCCGTGCGACGTCGTCCTCCGAGCTGACGTCGCCGGTCAGCCCGTCCACCTCGCCGAGCGGCGCGAGCTCGGCGACGGTGCGCTCGACCTCGTCGCCGTCCAGCCCGGTGAGCACCACCCGGGAGCCCTCCTCCAGGAACCTGCGGGCGGTGGCGGCTCCGATGCCGCTGCTGCCCCCGCTGATCAGCACCCGCTTCCCGGCCAGTCCGCGCATGACGCCGTCCTTCCTCAACGTGCCGCGACGCGCAGACCTGGGGTGACCTGCGTTCGGTCATCAGAAAATAGCACTGGTTCCGCATCCTGCACTGGTATTCCGTTACGCGGAATCACAGGACTACCTCGGGGATTTCGGACTGCGTTCTGTGACCACATCAGGTGGGGGTGTCACGGCCGGACGACCGTGACACCTCCGCCGAGGCCCCAGCCCGTGACGGGCGGGGCCCCTGTCACTTGCACGGCTTGTACGGCGTGTCCTTCAGCGAGTAGTCCACGGCCTTCTTGATCGCGTTGATGCCGAGCTTGGCCGCCTTGGGGCAGAAGGACGAGGGCGCCGTCTTGTACTCGACCTGGAACACCGGCTTGCCCGCCTTGACGAAGACGCTCAGCTCGCCGCACTCGTCGTACTGGAAGCACTCCTCGTTGACGGCGTAGTCGAAGCTGGACACCAGCTCGGCCGCCTGGCTGAGGTCGTTCTTGAGCGCCGCGGACAGGCCCTTGCGGTGGGCCAGGTCGGCCAGCGCCTTGTTGTAGACGAGCTGGGTGGCGGGGCTGACGGTCCAGCCGGTGACCGACTTGCCCTCTTCGTGGGCGTTGACGACGTCGAACTCGACCCCGTCGAAGCCCGCCTGGACGCACTTGTCGACCCGGGCCTCCATCATCTTCAGCAGGAAGTCCCGCTGGCCCTGGTCGTTGTTGATGTTGGCCCAGCGCTCGTTGGGGAACTCCGCGCTGAACGGCTTGCCGAGCAGGGAGTTGCCGTGGCTCTTGTGCCAGGCGACGAACTGCTGGTAGTCGGGCCGGTACTCCTCGATCGAGCCGGCGTCGACGTAGCAGACGGCCTTCGCGCCGCGGGCGTGGACGGCCTTCACCGCCGCGGTGTTGAGCGTGGTGTTGTTGCCCACCACGTCGCCGTCGGCGTAGAGGTCGACGTCGAACACCGCCGGCCGGACGCAGGCGCCGCCCGACTGGGGGACCACGCAGATGTCGACGTTGACGCCGCCGGTGGCGGCGTACTTGGCGTTGCCCTGGAGCTGGTACTGCCAGCGGCTCTGCAGCGGCGGCCGCCATGGCCCCGCCTGCGCGGTCTCCCCCGTCTGCGCCGTCTCCGCCGTCTGGGCCGTGGCCGGTGCGGCGAGCGCCGCGAGCGGCGCGCAGCTCAGGGCCGCGACCGCGGCCAGCCGGGCTAAGAGAGTCATGGTTCGCACGTTCGCGCCCCTCATTCCGTCTGGTGGAACTCTAGTCTGCATCGTGGATGCGTGACTATACTCGCCGCACGCAGCGGGCCGCCACGCCCGCCGTGCTCTGTGGAGGGAACCCCATGGCACGACTCATTCACCACATCCGTGAGACCGCCCGATGAGGCCCCGTACGACGCTGGCCGTCGTCGCCCTGGCTCTGGCCGCGGCGAGCTGCGGCGGCGGCGGACAGGAACGGGCGGACGGCCCGGTCGAGATCACCATCTGGCACGGCCAGGAGGACACCTCGGCGAAGTCGATCGAGAAACTGGTCGCCCGGTTCAACCAGAGTCACCCCGACATCAAGGTCAGCACCGAGTCCGGCGGCGCGACCGCAGACGGCATGCTACCCAAGATCACTGCCGCCCTCACCTCGGACGCCTACCCCGACATCGCCTACCTGTACGGCTCCTGGGCCCCCAACGTGGCCAGGAACCCCAAGACCGCCGACCTCACCTCCCTGGTCAAGGACCCGGCCGTCGGCTGGGACGACTTCTGGGCCAACGAGCGCGAGGCGGTCACCGTCCAGGGCAAGGTCATCGGCTTCCCCGCCGTCGTGGACAACATGGTGGTCCTCTACAACAAGAAGCTGCTGGCCAAGGCGGGCGTCAAGGCCCCCGGCCCCGACTGGACCTGGGACGACTTCCGCGACATCGCCAGGAAGACCACCGACGCGCAGAAGGGCGTCTTCGGCACGACCTGGGCGATCAGCGGCGGCGAGGAGGCCGTCTGGGGGCTCTGGCCGCTGCTGTGGCAGGCGGGCGGCGACATCCTCACCCCCGACCACAAGAAGTCGGCGTTCAACTCCGCGGCCGGGCAGCAGGCGCTCGGCCTGGTCCGGAGCATGGCCGTGGACGACAAGTCGGTCTACCTCGACTCCAGCCCGGCCGAGAAGGGCCAGAAGCTGTTCGAGTCCGGACGGCTGGCCATGTTCCTGTCCGGCCCCTGGGTCCTGCCCGACCTCCAGGCGGCCAAGGTCGACTACGGCGTCGCGCGGCTGCCCGGCACCAACGGCAACCACGAGACCGTCTCCGGCCCGGACAACTGGGTGGTGTTCGAGCACGACGAGCGCCGCGTCAAGGCGGCGACCACGTTCCTGAGCTGGCTGACGGCCGCGGAGCAGCAGCTCGTGTGGATGAGCGACACGGGCTCGCTGCCCATCAGGGAGTCGATCACCAAGCTGTCCGGTTACCAGGACTATCTGCGGAAATATCCGGGCATCGAGGTGATCTCCGAGAACCTGGCCAACGCCAAGCGGGTCCGGCCGCCCACCACCAAGTACCCCCGCGTGTCGTCCTTCGTCGCCGAGGCCATCGCGCAGGCGCTGCTGGGCAAAGCCGACGCCAAGACCGCCCTGGACGAGGCCGCGGCCAGGTCCGACGCGGTGCTGGCGGTGCCGGGTTCATGAGCAGCGCCGCCGTCGGCGCGCCCGCCGCCCGGCACGCCAGGAAGACGCGCGGGCTCGGCGACCACGTCGCGGGCTGGTCGTTCGCGGGCCCCGCCACGCTGATCATCCTCGGGTTCGCGCTGGTGCCGATGGCGTGGGCGCTGGCGCTGTCGTTCACCGACTCCGACCTGATGAAGACGCCCGAGAACGTCGGCCTGGACAACTACCGGGCGCTGTTCCAGGACCCGGTGTTCTTCCAGGCGGTGCGCAACACCGGACTGCTGCTGGTGCTCTACATCCCCGCCTCGCTGGTCTTCGGCCTGGTGGTGGCGGTGCTGCTGAACAGGAAGGTGCGCGGCATCGGCTTCTACCGGACCGCCTTCCTGGTTCCGTACGTGGCCTCGGCCACCTCGGCCGGCCTGCTCATGGGCTACATCTTCGACCGCGACTTCGGCTTGATGAACGGTGTGCTCGGCCGGCTCGGCCTGCCGCTCCAGGGCTTCCTGAGCAGCCCGTCACAGGCCATGTACGTGCTCACGCTGATCTTCTTCTGGACCCGGTTCGGCTTCGCCGTGGTGATCTACCTGGCGGCCATCCAGGAGATCGACAAGGCGGTGCTGGAGGCGGCCTCCATCGACGGCGCGGGGCGGTGGGCCACGTTCCGGCACATCATCGTCCCGTCCGTACGGCCGATCACGGTCTTCCTCGCGGTCTGGGGCGTGATCGACGCGCTGCAGTTCTTCGACCTCGTCATGACCACCACCCAGGGCGGCCCGGCCAGCGCGACCGTGACCATCGTCTACTACGTCTGGCAGCTCGCCTTCCGCTACTCGGCCGCCGGGTACGGCGCGGCCGTGGCGTACACGCTGTTCGCCGGGACTCTGCTGCTGATCGCCGCGGGCCTGGTGGTCGCGCGGCGGAGAGGGGCCGTGCGATGAGACGACGCCTGCCCAGCAAGTGGCACCTGGTGCTCGCGCCGATGTCGGTGGTGACGCTGCTGCCGTTCGTGTGGCTGGTGCTCAGCTCGGTCATGACGCAGGCCGAGCTGAACAGGTTCCCGCCGCCGATCCTGCCGGAGGGCATCGACCTCGGCGGCTACCGCACGGTCATGGAGCGCTCCGAGTTCCCCCGCTGGTTCCTCAACAGCGTGCTGGTGTCGAGCGCCATCGTGGCGGCCCAGGTCGTGCTCTGCAGCATGGCCGGGTACGCCTTCGCCCGGATCCGGTTCATCGGCTCCCGGCTGACGCTGGTCCTGATCATCGCGACCGCGCTGATCCCGTTCCAGCTCACCGTGATCCCGACGTTCCTGATGTTCAGCCAGGCCGGGCTGGTGGACACGCTCGGGGCGCTGGTCATCCCGCAGCTCAGCTCGTCGGTCGGGATCTATCTGATGACGTCGTTCTTCCAGTCCTTCCCGAGGGAGCTGGAGGAGGCGGCGCGGATCGACGGGTGCTCGCGGGTCGCGCTGTTCTTCCGGGTGGTGCTGCCGGTCGCCAAGCCGGCGTTGGCGGCGCTCGCCGTGATCACGTTCATCACCGCCTGGAACGACCTCTTCTGGCCGCTGGTGGTGATCAACTCCGAGGCGAACTACACCGTGCAGGCCGGGCTGACCACGTTCCAGGGCCAGCACCGGGCCGACTGGCCCGCGATCATGGCGGGCACGGTGCTGACCACGCTGCCGGTGCTGGCCGTGTTCCTGTTCGGCCAGCGCCGGTTCGTGCAGGCGCTGACCGGGGCGGTCAAGGGGTGAGGCCGCGGTAGGGGTTGGCGGGCAGGCCGGTGTGGGGGGTGCGGCAGCGCCACAGCTCCCCGCCGGCGCCGCCGTCCCAGGCGGTGGTCACGTACAGCACGTCGAGGTCGGGGCCGCCGAAGGCGCAGCTCGTCACGTTGGCCGCGGGGACCTCCACGGTGAGGTCCGTACGCCCGTCCGGCCGCAGCCGCACGACCGCCGCGCCGCCCCACAGCGCGACCCACACGTGGCCGGCGGCGTCCACGGTCAGGCCGTCGGGGCTCGGGAGTGCGGCGAACTGCCGGCGGCCGTCGAGCGTGCCGGTCGCCGGGTCGTAGTCGAAGACGTCGATCCGGTCGGTCGCGGTGTCCACGTAGTACATCAGGCGCTCGTCGGGGCTCCAGCCGACGCCGTTCGAGATCGTGACGCCGTCCAGCACCTTGTCGCACGTACGGTCCTGGGCCAGGCGGTAGAGCGAGCCCGCGCCGGGGGTGTCGTCCTCGGCCTTGGTGCCGGCGAAGAAGCGGCCCGCGCGGTCGCATGCGCCGTCGTTCATCCGGTTGCCCTCAGGCTCGGACGGCCGGGCGACCAGTTCGGTGCGGCCGTCCGCGTGGCGGGCGAAGCCGTCCCTGAGTGCCAGCATGAGGCCGCCGGAGGCGTGCGGCACGGCGACGCCGACCGGCTGGCCCAGCTCGATGGTCTCCCGCTCGTCGCCGGCCGGGTCGAGCCGGTGGACGTGGCCGGCGGGGATGTCGACCCACAGCAGGGTGCCCGTGGCGGCGTCCCACCTCGGGCCCTCCGCGAGGGCGGCACGGGGGACGGGGGGACCTTCTCCAGCTTCATGCCCATGTGTCCTTTGGTCCGTGATACGGAACGCTATTCCGCGTTCTTTCCGACCGTAGCCGGTTGAGGTCCCTTTGGGGAGAGGGGGGAGGAGCCGGCGCCACCGCCCGATACGGGGGCTGGGGCCATCGCGGCAGGGGGCGGGGGCTTGTGGGTGGGGGTCAGACCTGGGCGGAGATGGCGCGGCGGAGGCCGAGGCCGACCTCTTCGAGGCGGGCGACCGACATGCGGTCCTTGATGGCGGTCACGCTCACCGCCGCCACCGGCGCGGTCTTGCCCAGGAAGACCGGCGCCGCCACGCACCGCACGCCCGGCTCGTTCTCCTCCAGGTCGAGCGCGTACCCCTGCTGCCTGACCTGGTCGAGGTGGGTGGCCAGCTTGGCGGGGTTCGTGATCGTGTTCCTGGTCCTGGCGGCCAGCGGCCCGTAGCGTTCGGCCCACGCCTTGACCGACTCGTCCGTCGGGTACGTCCAGGCCAGCAGCGCCTTGCCCACGCCCGTGCAGTGGGCCGCGTTGCGCCCGCCGACCACCGAGGTCATGGTGATCGACCGCACCGCCTCGACCTTGTCCAGGTAGACGACCTCGCCGCCGTCGAGCATGGCCATGTGCACGGTCTCGGAGAACTCCTCGCTCAGCCGCAGCAGCAGCGGCCGGACGAGCGTGCGCAGGTCCATCGTCTCGTAGAACCGGAAGGCCGTGGCCAGCATCTCGGTGCCGAGGAAGTACGGCCCGCTCGGCTCCGGCTGGGCCGCGAAGCCCCGGTGCTTCAACGCCCCGAGCAGGCGGTGCAGCGAGCTCTTCGGCAGCCGCAGCCTGGTGGCCAGCTCGTCGAGCGTCACACCCCTGCTGTGTCTTCCGATCTCCTGCAGGATCAGCAGGGCACGATCGACGCTCCCCACAGGGGACTGGGTCTCAGCCACTGAACTCTCCCTCGCCTGTTCCGCTGATCGGAATGCTAGCGCGTAATACGGAACACTCCGTACACGCGGTCGCACAGTGGTCGTCTCAGCGTAGTCAGCACAGCCCTGTGTCAGCACAGAGCTGTGGGAAAGGAACGGGCGGCTACGCCCGGCGGGGGTCGAGCTCGGCGACCGGGACGCGCCGGAAGACGATGCTCTCGTACGGCCCGAAGTCGCCGGTCTCGAAGAGCAGCCCCACCGTGTCGCCGTCCACCCTGACCAGGTCGGAGTAGGCGGCGGGCAGGCCCGACACGGTGTGCACGGGATGCCAGGTGACCCCGGCGTCGGTGCTCGCCCGTACCGTCATCAGGGCCCGCGCGTCGGGCGCGGCCGGGCCGGAGAACAGCAGCACGCCGGGCGGCTCGCACCACAGCACGCTGCCCTCCACCACCGGCCCCACCAGCCCGGCCTGTGGGCGGAAGGGCAGGTCGAGCCGCTGGCCGCCGTCGGAGGAGCAGGCGTCGGCGCGGGTGCCCGGCGCGGCGGAGTCCGTCCTGGCGTTGAGGTAGAGGCGGCCGTCGGGCAGCTCGGTCGCGGTGGTCTCGTTGACGTTGACATAGCCGTCGGGGTTGTCGTCCACGTAGCCGATGCGCCAGGTACCGCCGCCGTCGTCGCTGAGCAGCGCGTGGCCGCCGTTGTAGCGGCCCTCGGTGCCGTCGTCCGAGCCGGACGGGGGCAGGGAGTGGTTGCCCGGCACCACGACGCGCCCGCTCCGGAGCCGGACGGCGTGCCCGGGGCCGGTGGCGTACCAGCGCCACTCGGGGCGCTTGACCTGGGCGGTGATCTCGCGCGGGGCCGGCCAGGTGACCCCGTCGTCCGAGCTGACCTGGACGAACACCCGCCGCCCTTCCGCCGCCTGCACCTGACCCCGCCTGATCTCCTCCTCCGTCGCCGACGGGCCCTGCCGGACCGTGACGAGCAGGATCCGGCCGTCGTCCAGCACCACGGGCGCGGGGTTGCCCACGGTGCCGCGGCGCGGCTCGGTGGCGACCACCTGAAGGGGACCCCACGTCAGCCCGCCGTCGGCCGACCGCCTGAGCACCAGGTCGATGTGCCCCGAGTCGCCGGCGGACCCGCGCCGCCCCTCGGCGAAGGCGAGGAGCGTCCCGGCCCCGGTCGCCACGACCGCCGGGATGCGGAAGGTGTGATAACCCTCGGACGCCGCCCGGTACACCACCGACGTGGGGTAAGGAGTCATGCGCGAACGCTAGGCCCCGCAGGTGAACGTCTCCCGACCTCCGGCGGACGTCCCGGTGCCAGCCCGGCGGCCAGGCAGGCCAGCGGGAGAGCCGGTACGACGTACCGCACGTCGTACCCGCTCAGGAAGGACGGCGCCACGACCAGCACGGCGGCGGCCACGCCGGGCAGCAGCGCGTCCGGCCGCCGCCGTACGGCCGCCACCGCGAGCGCGCCCCCGAGCAGCGCCAGCAGCACCGGGTACGGCAGGTAGCCGAAGCGCTGGTAGGCCCGCAGCCAGCCCGCGTAGGGCTCGACGATCCGCGTGTCCGCCGGCCCGCCCTCGTACGCCCCGGCGATCCGCCGTACGGACGCGCGCAGCGGGCGCTCCTCGTAGGGGAACCAGTACGGATTGATCCTCCTGTCGGACGCCTTCCTGGCCGTGGTGCGCTCCCAGCGCAGCAGCCACCGCAGGTCGCGCCCGACGGCGGCCAGGTAGTCGCCGGGCTGGGCGAGGACGGCCTCGCGGGCGAAGCGGCCGGCCAGCGCGTTCCGGTCGCCGGGGACGGCCGCCAGGGTCGCCCCCCACATCCAGTGGGCGGGAGAGGGCCGCCCGGCCACCGGCGTCCGCGGGCAGAGGGGGGCCAGCTCGGGCTCCGGCCTGATGACCGCGCAGTCGGCGAAGGTCGTCGTGCGGGCCCACAGGAACAGGCCGTCGGCCTTGGTCAGGCCGAAGGTGCCGCTGGTGGCCCACATCCAGGAGGCGTACCCGAGCAGCGGCGCCGCGCCCGCCAGGACCAGACAGAGCAGCGCGCGCGGCCCGGGACGGCGCAGCAGCAGGCAGGCGGCGGCCACCACGAGGACGGCCACCCCGATCGTGCGGGTGACGGCGGCCAGGCCGAGCAGCACGCCGCCGGCAGCCGCCGTGGCCGGGGTGAGCCGGTCCGACAGCGCCAGGATCCCGGCCGTGACCAGCACGGTGAACAGCGCGTCCGCCATGATCATGTGTTCCAGCAGGATCAGGAACTCGTCGTACAGCAGCGGCGCGACGGCGGCCGTCCCGCCCCAGCCGGGCAGGCCGCGCCGCCGCAGCAGGGCGTAGACGGCCACGGCGAGCGCCAGCCCGGACGCGTGCTGCACGGCGGCCACCAGCGCCAGGCTCTTCCCGGGCCCGAGCACGGCCAGGAAGAGCGAGTACCCGAGCGGCCGGAACGTCCCGGGCACGGGGTCGGCCGCGGCCTCCAGGTAGGAGAACGAGTCCGCCCAGAACCACAGCGCGGGCCGGTACCCCGCCATCGCGAGCAGCCGCAGCGCGACGGCGGGCACCAGCGCGACCAGCAGCGCCCGATGCCGCCCCAGGGCGTTTCCGGGCAGCACGAACACAGGAGACGGCGCCGGCATGGGGAAGCTCCTTCATGGGAGTGCCGAGCGGGCTCCCCCGGACGGCGCGGGCATCTACCCGGTCTCTCCGTCGCGGGCCGAAAGGGTTCACGCCCGTGGCCACCTCGGGTGGCGCGAGCAGGGCATGAAAGAGTGCGAATCGAGGACGAGTGTGGGGAGGCAGCGTGGCTGAGGAGTTCGACGTCATCGTGATCGGGGCCGGCCCGGCGGGCGAGAACGTCGTCGAGCGGGCGGTCCGCGGCGGGTTGAGCGCCGCGATCGTCGAGGAGCGGCTGGCCGGCGGCGAGTGCTCCTACTGGGCGTGCATCCCGAGCAAGGCGCTGCTGCGCCCGGTCGACCTGGCCGGCGAGGTGTCCCGGGTGCCCGGGCTCTCGCTGGGGCCGATCGACGTGGCCGCGGTGCTCGCCCGGCGCGACGAGGCGGTCTCACGCTACGACGACTCCGGGCAGGTGAGCTGGGTCGAGGGCGTGCCGGCGGAGTTCGTCCGCGGCAGGGGGCGGCTCGACGGCGAGCGGCGGGTGGTCGTCACGACCCCCGACGGCGGCGAGCGGGTGCTCACGGCCCGGCAGGCGGTCGTGCTGGCCACCGGCAGCACGGCGGCGGTCCCGCCGGTGCCGGGCATGGCCGAGGCGAAGCCGTGGACCAGCCACGAGGTCACCGCCGCGACCAAGGTGCCCGAACGCCTGGTGGTGATCGGCGGCGGCGTGGTCGCCTGCGAGATGGCGCAGGCCATGCACGGGCTGGGCGCGCGGCAGACGACCGTGCTGGTCCGCGGCGGCGGGCTGCTCGGCCGGATCGAGCCGTTCGCGGGCGAGCTGGTGGCCCGGTCGTTCGGCGAGGCGGGCATCGACGTGCGCCTGCACACCGACGTGGTCAGGGTCGAGCGGCCCGAGCCGGGCGGCAAGGTGACCGTGCACCTGTCGGAGGGCCCGCCGCTGGAGGCCGACGAGCTGCTGGTGGCCACCGGCCGCAAGGTCGCCACCCGTGGGATCGGGCTGGACACGGTCGGCCTGCCCGACGACGCGCCCGTCGAGGTCGACGACAGCATGCGGGCCACCGGCGTGCCGGGCGGCTGGCTCTACGCCGTCGGCGACGTCAACGGCCGCGCGCTGCTCACCCACATGGGCAAGTACCAGGCCAGGATCTGCGGCGACGTGATAGCCGCGCGGGCGCACGGCGACGACCTGCCCGCCATGCGCGACGTCGCCGACGGCTTCGGCGCGCCGCAGGTGGTCTTCACCGACCCGCAGGTCTGCGCGGTCGGCCGTACGGAGGCCGAGGCCAGGAAGGCCGGCTTCCGGGTGCGCGCGGTCGAGTACGACCTCGGCTCGGTCTCGGGCGCGTACCTGCTGGGCGACGGCTACCGCGGCCGCGCCAAGGCGGTGGTGGACGAGGACAGGAAGGTGCTGCTCGGCGTCACCTTCGCCGGTCCCGGCGTCGGCGAGCTGCTGCACGCCGCCACGATCGCGGTCACCGGCGAGGTGCCGCTCGACCGGCTCTGGCACGCCGTGCCGTCGTTCCCGACCGTGAGCGAGATCTGGCTGCGGCTGCTGGAGACCTACGGGTTGTAGGCGACGTCCGACGTCCCCCCGGACCATGTCGGGGGGACGGGCGGCCGGACGGCGCCCACCGTCAGCTCCGCCACGGTCTCCTCGACGCTGCCGCGCAGCTCGACGTGGGAGAGCAGGTCCGTCAGCCGCAGCACCGACAGCAGGTGGTCGGACGGGCTGACCACGATGATCCGGCCGCCCGGCTCCGCCTCCATCCGCTGGATCGCCGTGGCCAGCACGCCGATGGCGGAGGAGTCGTAGAAGACCAGGTCGCCCAGGTCGAAGACGAGGACGGGTCCGGGCGACCAGTCCCACACCGCGTTGATGTGGGCGCTGAAGCTGACCCGTCCCGCGTGGTCGAGCTCGCCCGTGGCGCGCATGACCGTGCACTGCTGATGCCGGGTCGTCTCGATGCTCAAACCGTTCCCGCCCACCCATGACAACTGCCCTCAGAGTGGCGTTATCACCGCTGATCACCAGTTTTCCCGCCAGAACGGCGGGCTGTCACCGGCTGTCGCAGGTCACGCGGGTCGAGGGAGCCGGAGCTCCCGCTAGTCCGAGGTGCCCGACTCCAGCGTCGGCAGGACGCCCGGCACCCGCTCGATCACCACGAGGAACGGCGAGACCGTCGGGCTCGGCAGGACGAGCTCGGTGACGTTCCCGTGGACGGTCTGCCCGAAGGGCCCGGCCACGCCGTCCCTGAGGCTGTAGACGCGCTCCACCGTGGGGGCCGCCGTGCCGAGGAGCTTCCTGGTGGCGTGCCGCAGCCAGCGCAGCTCGCTGTTGACCCGCCGCCAGGTCGCCGGGATCATGCTGGCCGCCTCCGCCTTCGTGCCCAGCCGGAGCGTGATCCGCCCGCTGGCCCCGAACGTGTCGCGCAGCACCGGGTTGACCACGAACATGCCCGACCGCAGGACGCGCACGCCCTGCCGGTTGACGTTGGCCAGGCCGCCGCCGCTGATCAGCGAGGACAGCTCGCAGCGGGAGCCGTCGAGCGTGTCGGGGTCGTAGTCGACCTCGGGCGGCTCCTCGAACACGATCTTGTTCAGCCGCAGCCCGGCCACCCCGTCTTCCTGGACCCGGCCGGACAGGAACGTGCGCACCTCGTCGCAGACGCCGTCGCCCTCCATGATGTCCAGGGCCTCGACGCAGATCAGCCCGTCGTCCGGGATCTCCTCGGGGGTCAGGTCGAAGGCCACGCGGGCGTGCGGGTTGCGGCCGCGCAACAGCACGCACTGGCGCAGGCGTCCCTGGGAACGGATCTGGACGCACCGGGGCGTCGTGAAGTCGGGGCCCGTCCTGCCGGTGTGCCAGCCGCTGACCGACCGCTCGTCCATGGACAGCGACATCTGCACCCGCAGCGGCCGTCCCTGCGCGGACACCTTGAAGCCGACCAGCCCGGACGTCTCGAACCTGCCCACGATCTGGCTGCCCCGGTGCAGCCGGTCGATCACCTGCAGGGCGGGGAACCGCCCGCTGGTCACGTGCACGGGCGGGATCGCGGGCAGGATCACCGGGTCGAGCTCTGTGATGGGTCCTGTTCCGGTCATCGGGCGCTCCTCGCGGGGGTCAGTGTGGTCTTGGCCAGGTCCTGGAAGTCGAATCGGGTGAGCACGGGGTCGCGGCGCTCCCACATGCGGCGCACCGCCTCGAAGAGCGGGTCGCCGTCGGGCTCGGCGTGCCGCAGGGCGACCGCCAGGGCCCGCGGGTAGTCGGGGCCGAGCTCCCAGCGCGGCAGGACCTGGGTCGGCACGTCGGCGCCGCAGCGGCGCAGCCACAACCACAGGCGGGCGCGCTCGCGCTGCTCCGGGCCGAGGACCGTCTCCGCCTTGCCGTGCACGGCGACGGCCTCGCCGAGCCGGTCGCGCAGCTCCTCCGGCGTGCGCGCGAGGTGGGTGGCCCCGCAGGCGGCGCCCTCCGACCAGCCGGCCTGGATGACGGGGACGCCGAAGGCGGCCAGGTCGCTGCCGCCGAACGTGACGGCGACGTCGGTCATGCTCCACAGGATGTTCGGCGACAGCAGGCCGGAGCGCAGGCGGTCGAGGAACAGCCAGTTGGCCGAATCCTCGCCGGCCGCGTACCGCTCGGCCTCCTCGAACAGCTCGGTGTCGCGGCCCGGCATGTGGCCGAACACCGTGACGGTGGGCCGGCCGGGGTCCAGGCGCAGCCGGGAGCAGCCGTAGAGGCGGAGCTGGCGGCGTTCGGTGTCGGTGCGGACCTGGTAGCCCTCCTTGGCCCGCCAGGCCGTACGCTCGGCGCTCGGCCGGATCGCCTCCCTGTTGGGCCAGATCTGGCGCTCGAAGAACTCCGCGACCCGGCCGGGCAGCTCCTCGCCGAAGGAGACGGGCGTCTCACCCGGGAAGAGCGCGTACGCCTGCAGCGACCCGGTGCCGTGCACGTGCACGACCGGGATGTCGGTGCGCACGCCGGGATCGATCCGGCTGGTGACCAGCGCGTCGGGCGGCCCGAGATCGGCGGCGGCCCCGAATGCCTCGGCCAGCGGCCGCCACCGCGGGTCGGTGAGCACGACCAGCCGGGCCGACAGCAGCCCGCACACGGCCTTGGCGACCATGACGGTGCGCACGACCGCCCGGACGTCCTCGTCGAACGCCTCGGCCACCACGCAACCCGTGTCGCCCGCGCTGTCCCCCCAGTACGCCCTGGCGGCCGAGACCAGTTGATCGACCTGCTCCTCGTCGTCCACGACACGACGCATGAAACCCTCCACCAAGGCCAGGAAGAATCGCCCCGGTGAACGTTGCCAGACCCTCGCGCGCGCACCCGCGCGGCAACACGCTTCTTTGCCCGGCGCTGCCCGAATCTCAGACGGCCTCGACCTGGTCGATGACGAAACGGCTGTTGGGGACGGCCGGAGCGCGCCACGACGGCATGCGCAGGTCCTGGGCCGGCACGCCGTAGGTCATCCAGCGGGTCAGCGCGGTCACCGCCAGCTTCATCAGGTCCACGGTGATCCACTCGCCGGGGCACCGATGCCCTTCGTAGTGGTCGCCGCCGCCCTGGGGGACGAAGTCGTACTCGCCGCCGTCCCATTCGGCGAACCGTTCCGGGCGGAACTCGCCTGGACGGTCCCACAGGCGCGGGTCGTGGTCGATGCCGTACAGGTCGAGCAGTGCCCGCCGGCCCTGCGGGAAGTGCTCGCCGTGCCAGGTGAAGGGCTTGGCCACCTTGGCGGCGACGAACGGGAAGAACGGATAGAACCGGCGTACCTCCTGGACGAAGTGCTCGACGAACTGCTCGTCGCCCTCGCGGACGCGCTCGTAGTACTCCGGGTGGGCGTGCAGGGCCATGGCCGCGAACGTCACGAACCTGGCCACCGCCACCGTGGGCCGCAGCACGTTGTGCAGCTCGACGGCCGCGGTCCTGGCCGGCAGCAGGGCGCCGTCGGGGTCGCGGTAGCCCGCGATCAGGCCGGTCACCGTGCCGGCGAAGCGGCCGGGGTCGTCGCGGGCGAAGCGGATCAGGCCGGACAGCCACAGGTCGCCCTTGATCCGGGCGTACCGGCCGCGCAGGTAGCGGGGGCCGAGCCCGCCCGCGCCCTCGATGGCCGCCTGGAGGGTGGCGGTGACCTCGGGCACCCGCGCGGGCGGCAGCGGCACGCCCGTCCAGTCGCAGACCGCCTGGCACAGCAGCCTGCTGACCTCCTCGTACAGGACGACCCGCGGCATGCCCTGCCAGGCGCGGATGCGCTCGCGCCAGCGCCGGCCGGCCAGCTCCGCCAGCCGGTCGCGGCCCTCCCGGCCCATCAGCGACATGAACATGGCCTTGCGCGCCCGGTGGGTCTCGCCGTCGAGGGCCTGCACGCCGTTCCTGCCGAACAGCGTCGCCTGGAGCCGCCGGGGCGCGGCGCCGTCCCGGACGAACAGCTCGGGGTCGTAGAAGACCTCGGCGGCCTGCGCGCCGGTCATGCAGACGGTCGGCTGGAGCAGCAGCCGCGTCTCGAAGACGTCGGAGCCGAGCCGCCGCGCCCGGTCGCCGATGAAGCGGTACGGGTCGAGCAGCAGCGTCAGGGTGTCGTCCAGGACCGGCCTCCGGCGGGGAGCGGTGACCGGCTCACGGACCCGCGCCTGCTCGCGTGGCAACACTCGGTGAGAAGTCATGACCACGCCCTATCCCCGCAGACCCCCAGGAAACGAATTCGACGGGAAACCCGGCGAACCAAATCCCGTGCTTCGGCGTCTCACCCGGGGTAGAGGCATCCACCGCCGGCGCGCGCTTCGTCTTTTTACAGAGAGCAGGTCATGGGCGGGTTTAGGATGCACCCAAAAGCCGAGATGGGGAGGTTTTTCCGCATGGGTTCCCGAATGTCGAGCATCGTGCGCCTGACCGGGGCTGCGATGGCCGCGGGAGTGGTGGCCGCGGCCATCGCGTTGCCGGCGGTCGGCGGCACCGGAGCGATGTTCGTCTCGGCGTCCGAGGAACTGAACATCAAACCGGAAGACCTCAAAGAACCGCCGCTCGCCGAGAAGACGACGGTCCTCGACGCCAAGGGCAACCAGATCGCCCAGTTCTACGAGGAGTACCGCGAGAACGTCTCGCTCGACCAGGTGGCCGACATCATGAAGACGGCCATCATCTCCATCGAGGACTTCCGCTTCTACCAGCACGGCGCGATCGACATCGAAGGCACCGCGCGAGCCCTGGCCAAGAACCTCACTTCGGGCGGCATCGCCCAGGGCGGCTCCTCCATCACCCAGCAGTACGTCAAGCAGGTGCTGCTCAACTCGGCCGTCACCAAGAAGGAGAAGAACGCCGCCCTTGAGGCCAGCTACGCGCGCAAGCTCAAGGAACTGCGGTACGCGATGGCGGTCGAGGAGAAGTACAGCAAGGACGAGATTCTCGGCAAGTACCTCAACATCGCCTACTTCGGCGCCGGCGCGTACGGGATCGAGGCGGCGGCCAAGCGCTTCTTCGGGGTGTCGGCCGCCGAGCTGACGCTGCCCCAGGCGGCCGCGCTGGCCGGCGCCGTCCAGGACCCGAACAGCACCGACCCCAACCTGGGCAAGCAGGCCCAGGCGCGGCTGCTCCAACGGCGCAACGTGGTGCTCGACAGGATGCTCGAACTCAAGAAGATCACGCCTGAGCAGCACGACGAGGCCAAGTCCAAGAAGCTCGGCTACAAGGGCACCCCGCTGCCCGGCGGCTGCGGCGCCAGCCCGTACCCGTACTTCTGCATGTACGTGCGCAACGAGATCCTCAGCAACCCGGCCTTCGGCAAGACCAGCAAGGCCCGCACCCAGTTCCTCAACCGGGGCGGCCTGACGATCAAGACCACGATCGACCCGAAGATGCAGAAGGCCGCCGAGGAGGCCATCAAGAAGCACGTCTTCGCCTCCGACAACCCGGTCGCCTCCGAGGCCCTGGTCAAGCCGGGCACGGGCGAGATCAAGGCCATGGCCGCCAGCCGCAAGTACGGCAACTCCAGGCGCAAGCACGAGATGTCGTACAACGTGGTGGCCGACGCGGTGCACGGCGGCGGCGTCGGCTTCCAGGCCGGCTCGACGTTCAAGACGTTCACCCTGCTCACCGCGCTCAAGCAGGGCATGAAGATCAACGACGGTTTCAACGTGGGCAGCGGCTACACCGCCCCCAACTACTGGGCGTTCAAGAACTGCAAGGGCCAGAACGTCGGCGACCCGAGTCACACCGTCACCAACGACGAGGGCGGCGGCGGCTTCAAGTCGCTGGCCACCGGCACCTGGGGCTCGGTGAACACGTTCTTCATGACGCTGGAGCAGAAGGTCGGCCTCTGCAAGGTGGTCGAGACCGCCAAGTCGCTCGGCATCAAGCGCTCCGACGGCGGCAAGCTCCAGGAGTTCGAGACGTTCACGCTCGGCATCAACGAGATGGACCCGGTGACCGTGGCCACGGCCTACGCGGCGATCGGCGCGCGCGGCAAGTACTGCCCGCCGACGGCCATCACCCAGATCACCGACCGCAACGGCAAGGTGACCGAGTACAAGCCCAAGTGCACGCAGGCGTTCGACCCCGAGGTCGCCGACGCGGCGGCGAACATCCTGTCCGGCGTCTTCACCAAGGGCACGATGCGAGGGGTCGGCGGCATCGGCCGGCCGGCGGCGGGCAAGACCGGCACCACCGACGACCAGGCCACCGCCTGGTTCGCCGGGTTCACCCCCGACCTGGCCGGCGCGGTCAGCATCGGCGACCCGCGCGGCTCGACGACCCACAAGCTGAACGGCATCACCATCGGCGGCCGGTACTACCCCTCGGTCTTCGGCGCCTCCATCCCCGGCCCGATCTGGAACGCCACCATGAAGGCCGCGCTCAAGGGCACCCCGGCGACGGCCTTCACCCCGGTCGACTCCTCCCGCTTCGGCGGCTGCGGCCAGGGCTGCGCCCCCCGCAGGCAGGAGCCCGACGACAACAGGGACCAGGGCCTCACCGACGTCAACCCCGACGGCGACTTCGGCCCCGGCCAGGGTTACCAGAACGGCGACGGCAACGGTCACGGCCGCGGCCGCGGCAGGCGCTAGAGACGGACGTCCAGGGGTATCCGGCGCGTCCCGGATACCCCTAACGGATGGTCAATATGGCGTGATCGACCTGCGGCGGGAAAACCTCTGGCGGTGACCACCGCCCCCACCTGAGCAGATTCGGCGGGCGTCCGCACACCCGGACGCACCCCCTGCGAAGGCCCTATTAACAGCGGCGAAACATTGGTAACGTGGGAGCGCTCCCAGGATCTTTCCGCGAGGTGCTCCATGACCGAGCAGCCCACACTGGCACAGGTGGCGGCCGCTGCAGGGGTTTCCCCCGCGACCGCATCTCGAGTCCTCACGGGCTCGGTGCGGGTCAGTACCTCGACCCGCCGGCAAGTCTACGACGCCGTCTCCCGCATGGGCTACGTCCGACAACGCGCGCCCAGGGGCAGCGCCGCCAAGACGCTGACCGACGGCGTCACGGCGGTGATCTGCGACCATCTCCCCCGCCTGTTCTCCGAGCCCTACTACGCCAGGCTCCTGTCCGCCGCCGGAGCGGTGATCGCCGAGCACGGCACCCACCTGATGGTGACGACCGTGACGCCCACCTCCTCCACGCTGCCCGCGCTGTCGGGCGCCGTCCTCATCGTCGGCGCGCGCGAACGCCATCCGCTGGCCATCAAGCTGTCCACGGCCGGCATCCCGGTCCGCAACATCGGCCGGCCGCCCCACGACCTCAAGCTGCCCTACGCCGACGTGGACAACCTCGACGGCGGCCGGCAGGCGGCCGAGCACCTGCTGTTACAGGGCCGCAGGAACGTGGCGGCCATCGGCGGCCCGCCCTCCCTGCCCGCCGCCCGCGACCGGCTCGAAGGGCTCGTCCGCACCCTGCAGTCGGCCGGCGCCCCCGACGTGCCCGTGGCCTACGGCGACTTCACCGCGGCCTCGGGCACGCACGCCATGCAGTGGTTGTTACGCCACGCGCCCGGCCTCGACGCCGTCTTCGTCGCCTCCGACCTGATGGCGGCCGGCGCGATCCAGGCCCTGCGCCGGGCCGGCCGCAAGGTGCCCGCGGACGTCGCCGTGATCGGCTTCGACGACGCCCCCGTGGCCCGGCACACCGTCCCGGCGCTGACCACCATCCGCCAGCCCGTCGAGGAGCTCGCCACGGTCGCCACCCGCCTGCTCCTGACCGGGGCGACGGGGATCGACCCCGTCCTCCCCACGGAACTGGTCATCCGTGAGTCAGCTTGAGCCGGGGGACGTGCTGGCCCGGCGGTACCTGCTGCTGGACCCGCTGGCCCACGGCGGCATGTCGGTCATCTGGCGTGCCTTCGACCAGTCGTTGCAGCGGCTGGTCGCGGTCAAGGTGCTGACCGCCTCGCTGCACACCGACCACGGCGAACGCGTCCGGGTGCGCAGCGAGGCCCGCGCCGCGGCCCGGTTCATCCACCGGGACTCGATCGAGATCTACGACTACGGCGAGACCGTCACCGCGAAGGGCGGCGTGGCCGCGTACGTGGTGATGCCCCTGCTCGACGGCACCCCGCTGGCCGAGCGCATCGCCGAGGGGCCGCTGCCGTGGACCGAGGCGGCGGCCATCGCCCTGCGGCTGGCCCGCGTGCTGATGGCCGGGCACGCCCGCGGCCTGGTCCACCGGGACGTCACCGCCGAGAACGTGCTGCTCACCGCCGACGGCCCCAAGTTGCTCGACTTCGGCATCGCGGCCTGGGCCGGCGACCCCGACGACGACCGCGGCACCCCGCCCTACGTCGCCCCCGAACGCCTCCTCGGCGCCCCCACCCACCCGGCCGTGGACGTGTACGCCCTGGGCGTGCTGCTGTTCGCCATGCTCACCGGGCGCACCCCGTACCCGGAGACGACGTGGGAGGAGATCGAGGCGGCGCGCCGGACCGATCCCCCGCCCCGGGTGACCGGCGTGCCGCACGGCGTCGCCTCGCTCTGCCAGAGCTGCCTGGCGCACCTGCCCGAGGAGCGGCCCACGGCCGAGGAGATCGTCGCCGCACTGACCTCGGCGCTCGGCACGGCCGGGATCGCCCGGCAGGTGCGGCGCGGGCTGACGGTGGCCGGGTCGGCGCTGCTGGCGCTCACCGTGCTGCTGTGGTTCCAGCGGTCCGAGCCGGAGCCGGTGCTGTCGCCGCAGGTCACGCCATCCGTCGCGCCGTCAGTCACGCCGCCCGTCACGCCCTCCGCCGCGGCGTCGGCCTCCCGGGCGTTGCGGAGCTCACCGGCCGGGCCGGTCACCGTCGAGCAGGCCGTGGACGGCTTCCACGACTCGCTCGAAGACGGCGAACCGTGCGACGCGACCGACGCGGACGTGGTGCTCGACCTCAAGCAGGTGCTCGACTCGCTGGTCCGCGGCCCCGCGGTCACCGGCACGGCCGAGGTGCGGCGCAAGGTCGCCGACCGGGCCAGGGAGGGCCGCCTGGCCCCCGCCTGCCGGGCGGAGCTGGAGGCCAGGCTCAAGGTGATCGACCGGGCCATGGAACCCGGCTGAGGGGCACGCCGGGATCGGCGCCCCTCGCGCCCGCCGGGCCAGGCACTGACCAAGATCGGCTGAAAGTTTCACACCGCGTTGTCGGGACGGCGCCGCCCATGGTTCAATGCGCTGGCCGGGCGGGCTGATCGTGGGCGTTCCTGTGTTCCCCTGCACGAAGGAATCCCCATGAAACACTTTCGAACGGCGGCGCTCACCGCCGCCCTGGTCCTGCTGGCCACCGTCCTGATCGCGCCGCCACAGGCGCAGGCACACGGCGTGTCCATGTTCCCCGGCGCCAGAACCTTCCTGTGCTGGCAGGACGGCCTGCGCGAGAACGGCCAGATCCAGTCCTACAACCCGGCCTGCGCGGCGGCCGTCGCCCAGAGCGGCGCGACCCCGCTCTACAACTGGTTCGCCGTGCTGCGTTCCGACGGCGCCGGGCGTACCAGCGGCTTCATCCCCGACGGCCAGCTCTGCAGCGGCGGCACCGGCGGCCCCTACGACTTCACCGCCTACAACGCCGTCCGCTCCGACTGGCCGCTGACCCACCTGACGTCGGGCGCGAGCATCCAGATGCGGCACAGCAACTGGGCCCAGCACCCCGGCACCTTCGTCTACTACGTCACCAAGAACGGCTGGAACCCCGACGGCCCGCTCAAGTGGTCGGACCTGGAGTCGTTCGGCAGCGTCACCAACCCGCCCGCCAGCGGCGGCCCCGGCGGGCTCAACTACTACTACTGGAACGCCCAGCTCCCCTCCGGCAAGACCGGGCGGCACATCATCTACACCCACTGGATCCGCTCCGACAGCAACGAGAACTTCTACAGCTGCTCCGACGTCGTCTTCGACGGCGGCAACGGCCAGGTCACCGGCGTCGGCCCCGGCGGCGGCACGCCTTCAGGCACGCCCACGTCCACCCCGACGGTCACCCCGACGGTGACCCCGCCCCCCGGCGGCTGCACCGCCACCTGGAAGGCCACCGACACCGGCTGGGCCGGTCACTTCCAGGGCGAGGTGACGGTGAAGAACACCGGCACGGCGTCACTGAACGGCTGGACGGTCAAGTGGACCTACTCCGGCGGCCAGGGCTTCGAAGGAGCGCCCTGGAACGGCGTGCTGTCCGCCCAGCCGCCGAACGTCTCCGTCAAGAACGCCTCCTACAACGGTCAGCTCGCGCCGAACGCGTCCACCACGTTCGGCTTCAACGCCACCGGCTCGATCCCGAGCCCCGCGCCCGCGCTGACCTGCACGAGCCCGTGACCGGACCACGTCGCGGGAAGATCGCGGCAGGCGTCGCCCTGGCCGGCCTGGCGCTGGCCGGGGCGACGCTGTTCGCCGCCCACCAGGAGTCGGCGCGGCTCGACCAGGAGCTCGCCGCCCAGGTGACGCTGATCCTCGAACGGGCCACGCCCCAAGAGCACCACGACCACGGGCACGGGTTCGAGGCTCGGGTGGTGTGCGCGGTGGAGCCGTTCGGCACGGACCCGCCGGACGCCGCCGGCCTGGCCGAGGTGCGCTGGGTCTACGCGCGGCACCTGTGCGCGATCGTCGGCGAGAGCCGCGACTGGGCGATGTCCGTCCGGGCCTCGGGGCCCATCGCCGTCCGGCTGGGCGTGCCGCCGCAGGTCAAGGTTCCTGCCGCCGGGCCCGGATATCCGGAGCGGGTCCGGGCGCTGATCCCCGCGCGCTACCACGACGAGGCGTTCGCCGACTTCTCGGACGAGGCCGCCATCGACGCGGCCCGCGAACGCTTCTCCCACGCCCAGGACCCCCGCTGACCGCCGGGCAAGGCCGAGCCGGTGGGTGGTGCAAACGGACGCGGCCGGCTGGGGGTTCGCCGGCCGCGTCCGTCCCATCCGGGCGGGATGGTGTCGCGGGCAGGATCAGTTGATCGGCCTCACCTCCTCCTTCTCCAACCGGCCTCTCCAACCGGCTTCTCCAGCCGGCTTCTCTAGCCGGCGCAGGTGTAGCCGGACGGGACGGACGCGTCGCCGTCCGGACGACCGGCCTGGATCCCGAAACCGGTGGCGGCGCCGGGCGCGAGCGTGCCGTTGTAGCTCAGGTTCCGCGCGGTCACGGTCCGCCCGCTGACCGTCACCGCGGCGTTCCAGAAGCCGGTCACGGTGTGGCCCGCGGGCAGCGTGAACGTCACCGTCCAGCCGTTCCTGGCGGTCGTGCCGGTGTTGGTCACCGTGACGGGCTGCAGGACGTACCCGTTGCCCCACCGGCTCTGGACGGTCCCCACGGCCGTGCAGCCGCCGTCGCCGCCCCCGGCCAGGGTGGTGAAGGAGGCCGTGGGCGAGGCGGCCGACTGGTTGCCCGCCGCGTCCCTGGCCTTGACGTGCACCTGGTAGGCGGTCGAGGGCGACAGGCCGGTCAGGGTGATCGAGGTGGTGGCCGTCGTCCCGATCGGGACGCCGGCCGAGGTGTAGACGTCGTAGCCGGTCACGCCCACGTCGTCGGTGGCGGCCGGCCAGGTCAGGGTGGCGCCGGACGAGGTGACGTTCGAGACCGCCGGGACGCCGGGGGCGCTCGGCGGCGTCGGGTCGGTGGCGCCGCCGCCGTAGACGGACGCCTGCCTGGCCGTGGCGGCGATGCCGTTGGGGCCGTTGAACAGCCGCTGCCCCCACGAGGTGAGCCGGCTGACGTCGAAGCCGGTGACCTGGTCGAGGTACTCGACGCCGCCGCCGTTGCCGCTCCATGACCAGCCCAGGTAGCCGAGGCCGTGGCTCACGGCCTGGGACATGATCGTGTCCTCGTCGGGGTCGCCGTCGGAGTGATTGAACCCGAACTCGCCGATGACCAGCGGCAGCCCGGCCGTCCGGAACGCCTCCAGGTACGACGTGATCTCGGCGGCGGTGTCGTAGACGCCGTACATGTGCACCGAGAAGATCGTGTTCTTGTCGGGGTCGGCGGCGAAGACGGACGCGGCGTTGTCCCGCATGACGTTCTGCCAGTCCTGGCCCCAGGCGGGGGCGTCCACCATCAGCGCGTGGTGGATGCCGTTGGCGCGCAGCTTGGCGATCGCGGCCTTGGTGGCCTCGGCCCAGCCGGGCGTGGTGGCGTTGTTGCCGATCGGCTCGTTGCCGATGTTGACGACGACGTGGTCCTCCTGTCCGGCCAAGGCGCTCTTGACGCTGATCCAGTAGTCGGCGGCCTGGTCGAGCGTGTACGCGCCGCTCTGCTCGCCGTACCCGGTGGTGTCGTGATCCTCCAGCACGCAGATGAGCTTGTTCTGCTTGCACAGGGAGACCACGCCGGCCACGTCGGAGGCGGAGTTGGCGCTCCACCGGCCGCCGCTGAGCACGACGCGCACGGTGTTGGCCTTCAGCGACTTGATGTCGGCGAACGCCTTGGTCTGGGCCGGGTACCAGGTGTGGGCGTGGCTGGTGCCGCGCATCACGAACTCCTGGCCGTCGCCTTCCAGGATCTTCGTGCCGCTCACGTGGATGCCGGTGGCGGCCTGCGCCGCGGTGCCCGGCACGATCAAGGAGGCGGCCACGAGCGCGGCGGTGAGCGCCGGCGCGGTGAACAGTGATCGCATGTGCTGCCTTTCCCTGAGCCGGTGGATCCGCCCTCGCCCCTGCTCGGCAGCCGGGGCGAGGGCGGGGTCGGCAGGCTCAGGCGGGGGTGCAGGTGAGGTCGGGGGTGGACGGGGCGCCGTTGGCGATGAAGCCGAACGTGGTCGTGGCGCCGGCGGCGAGCCCGCCGTTCCACGCCTCGTTCCTGACGGACACGGACGAGCCGGTCTGGGTGAGCCTTCCGCCCCAGAGCTGGGTGATCTGGTTCGCGGACGTCCAGGCGGCCGTCCAGCCCGTGATGGCCGCGGAGCCGGCGTTCTTGACGGTCACCTCGGCCTGGTACGCGCCACCCCAGGAGCTGGTGACCTTGAACGTGGCCGCGCAGCCGCCCTGAGGCGGGTCGGCGGTCGTGAACGACGTGCCGTCGGACGGCGTCGAGCTGTTGCCCGCCGCGTCCCTGGCCACCACCGAGACCGTGTACGCCGTCGCCGGGCTGAGCCCGCTCAGGTCGTACGAGGTGCCGGTGGCCGTGCCCGCCTTGGCGGACCCCAGGTAGACGTCGTAACCGGTCACCCCCACGTTGTCCGTGGAGGCCGTCCAGCTCAGCTTCGCCGCCGTGCCCGTGATCGCGGAGACCGCGGGCCTGCCCGGCTTGCTGGGCGGTGTCGTGTCCTGCTCCTCCGGCCCCGGGGGCTCACCCCAGATCTTGGTGGCGCCGCTGTAGAGGGTGATGTTCTTCGTCTGCACCGGCGTCGCGCCCGGCGTGGCCGGGATGCCCTGATACGACCAGTCGTCGGCCGGGTTCCAGGCGCCCGCGCTGGTGATCCTGAACTGCACCTCCCTGCGGTGCTGCGACTGCCCGGCCGGGGCGATGGCCTGCCCCGAGCAGTCGATGTCCACGTAGAGCACGCTCCCGCCGGCCGCGCCGAGCGTGGGGGCCTTGCACTGCGTGTAGGCCGACGACACGCTGATCTGCGAGGCGGTCGTCGAGCCGTCGAGGGTGAAGTAGTAGCGGAACGAGCCGTCCGACAGGACCCGGGCGGGCCAGGCCGACTGGTTGCGCACGATGGCCTTGATCTCGGTGAAGTTCGTGCCGGAGGCGTTCACGCCGGCCTCGACGAAGATCTCCGGGCCGTCCGGGGTCTCGGCGGGCGGGAAGTTCGCCGCGGGCGCTCCCCCGTACTCCTTGTAGAGCCGGGCCAGGGCGCTGGTGAAGCCGGCGTTGTAGTCGGTGGCGACCTCGTTCATGACGTAGTCGTCGCGTTTGTCGGCGTAGACGTCGTCGGGGTCGGGCGGGCCGCCGACCAGCGCGCCGTACAGCGTGTGGCGGCTGTTGACCGGGTTGGTGATCTGGTCGGTCCACGAGCCGTGCGCCGTGCGGTGGTGCGGGTTCTTCGGCGGGTTGGCCCCGAACCCGATCAGGTACGAGGAGTTGCGCGGGTTGTCGCCGAGCGCGTAGTTGATCTGCCGGACCGCGAAGTCGTGGTAGCGGGCCTTGCGCGCCGGGTCGCTGATCGAGTCGCTGTGCACGAGCGCGACGAACGAGGTGTTGGCCGCGTACCGCAGCGACCCCCACCGGTCCAGCACGGCCTGGCCGCCCGGCGAGTACCTGACCTTGGAGCCGTTGACGCCGACCGTCCACCAGTCGAGCCAGCGGTCGGCGTCGTCCAGGTACTTCTGCTTGCCGGTGAGCTTGTGCAGCAGCACGTACGCGCCGTACGACTTGTCGTCCCAGGCGATCGTCCACTTGTACGACTTCGTCGTGGTCTGCGGTTCGTTGCCCAGGTTGTCGTAACCGGCCTCGGCCTTGGCCAGGTAGGCGGCGTCGTTCGTGGCCCGGTAGAGCCAGATCGCCCCCCAGACCAGCTCGTCGTTGTAGCCGCTCCAGGAGTTGTAGTAGCCCTGGGCGTCGCTGATGCAGTCGCTGTACTTCTTCCTGACCGTGTCGGCGAAGGAGTACAGCTGCTTGGCGTGCGTCACCAGCTTGTCGGCATATGCCGGATCGGTCGGACGGAAGACGATCGACGAGGCCGCCATCGCCGCCGCCGTCTCCCCCGCCAGGTCCGAGCCGCCGCAGGACGCGTCGATCTTGTAGGCGGGCCGGTTCATCTGCATGGCCTCGGCCGGGCCCCACCAGGCGTGGTCGGTGCCGCCGTTGCCGACCTGCCCGTACAGCACGTTGGCCGACGGGTGGGCCTTGACGAAGTAGTCGTTGACGAACCTCAGGTTGTTCAGCAGGTGGGTGAGCTGGCCGGAGCCCGCGTAGGCGTCGCGGTACTCCACGCCGCCCCAGGCCAGCATCGTGGCCGAGAAGGCCATCGGGAAGCCGAACTTGACGTGGTCGCCCGCGTCGTACCAGCCTCCGGTCAGGTCCAGCCCGGCGTCCTTGCCGTCGTTCAGGCCCGAGTCGCCGCGCCAGGAGACGCGGTTCCAGGCGGGCAGGTCGCCCGACTGCTGGGCCTCGTAGAACCACAGCGACTTCTGCAGCGCCTCACCGTAGGAGAAGGCGGGCGCGGCCGCGTGGGCCACCGGCCCCACCCCTGCGAGCAGGGGCAGGACCAGCGACGCCGCGGCGATCATCGCCGTCTTTCTCACGGGAAGAGCCGCCCGTACTCGGCCAGGGCCACGGCCACGTCCACCTGCGCCCAGAAGCGGTGGTAGTTGAACGTCGGCGCGGGCCCGGTGCCCTGGAGGTAGGCGTTCACCTCAGGCCAGTCGGGGTCGTTCTTGTAGAAGGACCTGATCGACATGAACGTCGAGCTGGAGTTGATCGTGTCGCCGTTCGGCATCTTGCCGGTCCAGCCCGGGGGCACGTAGACCGGGTCGTTCAGCCGCTTGTAGTCGGTCTTGGTCTCCGACACCGACACGCCCTTGGCGTCGCGGTTCTTCCACACGCCGTCCAGCAGCGCCTTGGCCATGGTCCTGGCCCCGGCGTGGTTCGCCTTGGCCGCGTAGTACATCAGGGCCTTGGCGTACGAGCCGGCCACGCCGACGTCGTTGGTGTAGTCGGCGACCGTCACGTGCAGGCCGGGGTTGGGCGGCGGCATGCCGTTCGGGTCGCTGAAGTCACCGGCGGGCTGGCCGGTCCACTTGAGCGTCGACGGCATCTGGTACGTGCCGTCCGCGTTGATCGTGGTGTTGGCCATCGCCCAGGTGACCCACTTGTCCAGCAGCGCCTTGGCGTCGGCGTTGCCCGAGGCGTAGTAGAGCTCGGCCACCCGCTCCATCGTCCACGCCTGGAACCCGAACCACTGGTTGGACGGCGGGTCGTGGTAGACGGGCTGCCAGTCGTAGGTCATGCCGTGGAACTTCGGCAGCCCGGCCGGCGGGGTGGCGTAGTGGCCCTCCCAGCTGTTGGTCGCGCCGCCCGCGATGGCGCCCTCGGCCGACTGGAGCCAGGTGTAGAACTGCAGCTGACGGGTCAGACTGGTGCTCCAGTCGGCCGCGCCGGTGCCGCTCTTGGGCTTCAGCTCGGCCACGTTGGCCAGCGCCCAGGCCGCGAGCGGGTTCTGGTAGCCGGAGTGGTTGTGGCTGGAGCCGATGCGCCAGGCCCAGCCCGCGCTGGTGTCGCTCGCGCCGCCCCAGGCGTAGTACCAGGACAGCAGGTAGTTGGAGGCGTCCTTGCCGGTGCCCGCGGCACACGAGGTGCTGGTGCAGCCGGGCTTCTTGAAGTACTTGTCGTACATCGCGTACCGCAGGTAGTCGCCCATCTTGGCGGCCTTGGCGACCGACGCGGAGATCTGCGACTCCTTGCCCTGCTGCTTGGCCCACGTCTGCGCCCAGTACGCCGCCTGGACGGCCCGCGCGTCGGCGTCGGGCGCGTTGGTGTACTTCCACTGCTTGGCGTAGTTGCTGTCCTTGGTGAACAGGTCGAGGTAGCCGTTGGGGCCGCCGAACTTGAAGGTGTCGCAGGACGGCTGCGGGATGGTCTCGAAGACCGACTCCTCCGGGCCGCGCTGGTAGGTGTTGATGTAGGTGTTCTTGCTCGTGCCGTCGCCGCAGTGGCCGAAGCCGTAGGTGTTGTCGACGTCGAGCAGCCAGTGCATGCCGTAGACGTCACTGGTGTTGTACGCGCTCTTCAGCTCGTTGGCCAGCGGGTCCGAGCCCACGGACACCCCGGAGTCGAGCTGCGTCGGGTACTGCTTGATGTCGTTCCACTCACCGGCGTACGTGGCCGGCTTGGCGGGGTTGTAGAAGGAGTTCGTCGGCTGGTCGGCGGTCGAGGGGATGATGTACTTCTCCATCGAGGCCCAGGCGTTGTTGAACTTCGCCCAGTCGCCGGTCACCTGCCCGTAGGTCGCCTCCAGCCACAGGTAGTAGCTGTAGGCCTCGGACGTGGTCTCGTGCCCGTGGTCGGGCGCCTCGACCATGAACGTCTCCACCGAGTGGTACGGCACGCCGTCGGGCGAGAAGTACCCGTTGGCCGGGTCGTGCAGTTCGTTGTACATCTCGACGAACCGCTTGACGTACTCGTTGTCGCCGCCGAGGTCGTCGTCCGCCTCGCTGGCGGTGACCTTGACCGGGGTGTAGCCGGTCGCGCTCACCGTGAACTCGGCGGTGCCGCTGGTGGTGTCGGCGTCGTCCGCCGCCGCCAGGGTGACGTTCTGGACGGTGTTCCAGTTGGCCGGGGTGAAGGTGAGCGAGCCGCCGGAGCCGACGGTCAGGTCGGCGTCGCCGCTGGTGCGGGCGGTGGTGACGGTCACGTTCGCGGCGGGCGCCTGCGAGAGCTTCACGCCGAAGCCCGCGGTGCCCTTCTCCGGCACGGAGATCGTGGTCGGGCTCACCACGAGGGCGGGCCCGGTGTTCTGCGAGACGGTGATCCCGACGGGGGCCGAGGTCGTGGTCGCGCCCCCGTTGTCGGTGGCCTTCGCGGTGATCGAGTAGCTGCCCGCGGCCACGTTCTGCCAGGTGTAGCCGTACGGCGCCGAGGTGTCGGTGCCGAGCAGCGTGGAGCCCTGGTAGAAGTCGACCTTGGAGACCGTGCCGTCGCTGTCGGCGGCGTTCGCGGCGATGGCCACGGTGGCCGGGGCGGTGAACGTCTGGCCGGCGGTGGGCGAGGTCAGCGCGACCGTGGGCGGGGTGTTGGCGCCGCCGCAGGTCACGCCGTTCACGGTGAACGAGGTCGGGCTCGGGTTGCTGTCCGTCCAGGTGCCGTTGAAGCCGAGCGTCGTCGAGGCGCCGGTGGCCAGGCTGCCGTTGTAGGGCATGTTGGTCGCGGTGACGTGGGTGCCCGACTGCGTCCAGTTGGCGCTCCAGCCGGTGGGCGTGTACTTCTGGCCCGCGGTCGGGAAGTCGAAGCCGAGCGTCCACGAGGTGATCGGGTCGCCGGTGTTCTTCAGGGTCAGGTTGGCGGTGAACCCGCCCTGGCCTGGGCCGCTCGTCCACTGGTTGGCGGTGTACGTCACGTCGCAGGCGACGGCGGCGTGCGCGGGCAGCGCCGCGAGGGTCGTGGTCGTGCCCGCCGCGAGCACGAGCGTCGCGGCTGCGGCGAGCCGCCTCGACAGGCGGGAAAGACGGGAAGGAGGTCTGTGTTTCAAGGGATCTCCATGGGAGTAGGGGGTGTGGGAGCGCTCCCAAGGGGGATTGTGGGTGACCGGCGGCGTATGTCAACGGATCGCCCATCCGCCGGCCCCCGCGTTTCCTCTCACCAGGCTGCCGATGATGAAAGTTTCATCCACGTTACGGGGCATTCGGCGAGCATGCGGCCCGGGAACGCCCGCCGCACGGCCGCCCTCATTTACAGGGCCGGGAGGGCGTCTCACTATGGGAGCGCTCCCAGCCAACTGACGTTCTGGAGATGATCGCTAGTGAGACTCCACAGCGGCCCACGCCGATGGGCCGTGACCATGACCGCCGCGAGCGTCGCGGCCCTCGGGCTCGTCGTCGGCCAGACCACGGCCGCCAGCGCCGCGGTGAACTGCGACGTGACCTACTCCGCCAACTCGTGGACGAGCAGCCCCGGTCAGGGCGGTTTCACCGCGAACATCACGTTGAAGAACACCGGCGACCCGATCACCTCGTGGACGCTGGGCTTCGACTTCCCCGGCACCGGCCAGCAGTACACCCCGACCGGCTGGAGCGCCAACTGGACGCAGTCGGGCACCCACGTCACCGCGACGAACATGCCCTACAACGGCAGCCTGGCCACCGGCGCCTCCACCACCATGGGCTTCAACGGCACCTGGACGGGCAGCAACAACCCGCCCACCTCCTTCACCGTGAACGGCGTGACCTGCGGCGGCGTCACCCCCACCACCCCCGCGGTGGTCACCTCCGCCAGCTCGGTCGCGGTCAACGAGGGCGGCACCGCCTCCTTCACCGCCAAGCTGTCCTCCGCCCCCTCCTCGAACGTCACCGTCACCACCCAGCGGACCAGCGGTGACAGCGACCTGACCGTCAGCGCGGGCGGCTCGCTCACCTTCACGCCCGCCAACTGGAACACCGCCCAGACGGTCACCCTGGCCGCCGCCCAGGACGCCGACACCACCGCGGGCACGGCGGCCTTCTCCGTCGGCGGCACCGGCGTCACCTCGGCCACCGTCAACGCGACCGAGGTGGACGACGACGCGGTCGTGGAGCAGGCGCTGCTCGTGACGCCCACGTCGGTGACCGTGCCCGAGGGCGGGACGGCGGCGTACACGGTCAAGCTGGCCGCGCAGCCGTCCGCGAACGTGACCGTCACCTCGACGGCGGGCAGCGGCGACGCCGACCTGACCGTCTCCGGCGGCGGCAGCCTCACCTTCACCACGGCCAACTGGAACACCGCCCAGACGGTGACCCTGGCCGCCGCCCAGGACTCCGACACGACCAACGGGACCCGTCCCTTCACGGTCGCCGCCACCGGCCTGACCAGCAAGACGGTCACCGCCACCGAGGCCGACGACGACGGCCAGCCGCCCACCGGCCACGTCGAGAACCCGTACGCCGGCGCGACCGGCTACGTGAACCCGCAGTGGAAGGCCAAGGCCGCGGCCGAGCCCGGCGGCGCCGCCGTCGCCAACACCTCCACCGCCGTGTGGCTGGACCGCATCGCGGCCATCGCCGGCTCCTCCTCGGCCATGGGCCTCCAGGCCCACCTGGACGAGGCCGTGGCCCAGGACGCGCTCAACGGCTCGGCCCCGCTGACCGTGCAGTTCGTCATCTACGACCTGCCCAACCGCGACTGCTCGGCGCTGGCCTCCAACGGCGAGCTGCTGATGGCCGAGAACGGCTTCAACCGCTACAAGGCCGAGTACATCGACGTGATCGCGAACATCCTGCGCGACCCCAAGTACGCCAACCTGCGCATCGTCACGATCATCGAGCCCGACTCGCTGCCCAACCTGATCACCAACACCGGCAACTTCCCGAAGTGCGCCGAGGCCAACGGGCCCGGCGGCTACGTGGACGGCGTCCGGTACGCGCTCAACAAGCTGCACGCCATCACCAACGTCTACACCTACGTGGACGCCGCCCACCACGCCTGGCTCGGCTGGGACTCGAACTTCGGCCCCGCCGTGAACCTCTTCTACAACATGGCCGCGGGCACCACGGCCGGCGTGGACAGCGTGGACGGCTTCATCGTCAACACCGCCAACTACTCCGCCACCAAGGAGCCGTACTTCACGATCAACACCCTGGTGAACGGCCAGACCGTCCGCCAGTCCAAGTGGATCGACTGGAACTACTACGTGGACGAGTCCACCTTCGCCGCGGCGCTGCGCACCGCGCTGGTCAACAAGGGCTTCAAGTCCGGGCTCGGCATGCTGGTCGACACCTCGCGCAACGGCTGGGGCGGCACCGCCCGTCCGGGCGGCGCGAGCACCTCGACGGACGTGAACACCTTCGTCAACCAGTCACGCGTCGACCGGCGCATCCACGCCGGCAACTGGTGCAACCAGAGCGGCGCGGGCCTCGGCGCCCGGCCGACGGCCAGCCCCGAGGCCGGTTTCGACGCCTACGTCTGGATCAAGCCGCCGGGCGAGTCCGACGGCGCCAGCACCGACATCCCGAACGACGAGGGCAAGAAGTTCGACCGGATGTGCGACCCGACCTACACCGGCAACAACCTCAACGGCAACAACATGTCGGGCGCCCTCGGCGGCGCCCCGCTGTCCGGCCAGTGGTTCTCCGCCCAGTTCCAGGAGCTGGTCAGGAACGCCTACCCGCCGGTCAGCTAGCTCACCGAGCCGGCCGGGGGCTCCGGGGCCCCCGGCCGCCGGACGAGGGGCCCGCCTGACCCGGGCCCCTCGTCCGGTGAAGGAACCCGGGACCCTTCCCCTCGACCGGCGCGACTCGTCCGGGCGCGGGTCAGCGGCTCTCGCGCCACTCCGACACGACGCGATCGACGTCGAAGGGCATCAGGTTGAGCGGCGGCCCCGGCAGGCCCTTCCTGATCGCCTCGCGGATCTTCTCGTTGACCTCTTCGAGGATCTGCCGCACCTCGGTCTCGGACCGGGCCCCGCGGGCCTGCCGCAGCGCCTCCTCGGCCTCCTTGCGCAGCGCCAGCGTCGGGGGCAGCGGCATGGACAGCCCCTCGCTCTCCAGCTTCTGCTTGATCCACCACATCTCGTCGTGCCGCCGGTCGAGGCCGGGCAGCGGCTTGCCCGCGCCCGGCAGGTCGTCGAACTCCCCACGCTCGGCCGCCTCGCGGATCTGACGGTCGATCCAGCTCTCGAACGGCATGCCCACCGGCTTGCGGTCGGTCACGGACGCGGCTCCTCTCACGCCAGGTTGTGGCTCGGCGCGACCGGCCCGCGCCAGCCGAGCACGGCCTCGGTCATGCGCACGGACGCCACCGTCGCGGCGACGTCGTGCACCCGCAGGATCCGGGCGCCCTTGAGGATGGAGACGACGTTCGCGGCGATCGTCCCCTCCTTGCGCTCACCCTGCGGGCGGTCGATGGTCTCGCCGATGAAGTCCTTGTTCGACAGCGCGACCAGGGTGGGATAGCCGATGGCGGTGATCTCCTCCAGCCGCCGGGTCAGCTCCAGGGAGTGGAAGGTGTTCTTGTTCAGGTCGTGGCCCGGGTCGATGATGATCCGGTCGGGGGCGATGCCCGCCTTGAGCGCGAAGGCGACCCGCTCGCGCAGGAAGCCGGCGACCTCGGCGACGACGTCGTCGTAACTCGGGCGGAAGACCCGCCGGCCGGGCCCGCCGAGGCTGTGGGTGACGACCACGCTGGCGCCGGTCTCGGCCGCGACCTCGGCCAGGCCGGGCTCGCGCAGGCCGTTGGTGTCGTTGATGACGTCGGCGCCGGCCTCGACGGCCGCCCTGGCGACCTCGGGGCGGTGGGTGTCGACCGAGATGACGGCGTCGGTCGCGGCCCTGACCTCGGCGATCACCGGGACCACCCGCTCGATCTCCTCCTCGACGCCGATCGCGGCCTGGGCGGCGCTGAAGGCGAACCCGCCGATGTCCACCCAGTCGGCGCCCTCCTCGACGGCCCGCGCGCAGGCCGCGACCGCGCGGTCGAGCTCGTACGTGCGCCCCTGGTCGTGGAAGGAGTTGGGGGTCCTGTTGACGATGGCCATGATGGCGATCTGGCGTTCGAAATCGAACTCCCGCCGCCCGATGCGGCGGACCGGAGAGATGATCTCGGGGGGATTGTTTCCGCCGCTCACGTAGTGGCCCCTTCCGTCTCCTGCCGAGCCTACCCGGGGCCGTGGCAGGGCGGTCGGGCGCGCCCGCGCTCAGACCTGGAAGTGCCCGGACGGCCCGCCGCCGCCGGTGACCCGGATGCGCTTCATGGAACTCGGGGAGACCGACGCGTGCGGCAGGCGCATGGTGAGCCGGACCGTGGTGCCGTCCGGGCCGGTGCGGACGTCCACGACGTCGCACAACCGCCGGATCAGGTAGATGCCGCGACCGGTGTAGGAGAGGCTGGACGGCCGGACGTCCCCGTCGAGGTACGCCTGCGGGATGCCCGTCCCCTGGTCCGTCGTCTCCGCGCGGATGACGCCGTCGACCGTCCACAACGTCAGATGCCCGCGCCCGCCCGCGTGCTCCACGGCGTTGACCACGCTCTCGTGCACGGCGAGCACGAAGTCGTCGAGCCGCCCGTCGCGCAGCCCGCTGCTCTCCGCCTGCTCGGCGACCGCCCGGCGCAGCTTGGTGACGTCGTGGAGGGTGAAGACCTGGGTCAGGAGAAGGGCCATGGCGCTCCTTCGTGTCGTCACGACACACAGGCCACGCCTCTGGACCTTGCGTAGAGAACCGTCCCCTTCCCCGGCCGGGCGGGCTTACACCTCCGGATCAGGGGTGGGCGCCGACCCCCGTGGCCAGCTCCTTGACCCGGCCCAGCGGGCCGCCGTCGGGGGCGAGCGGCGGGGTCTCCATGCCGGCGCCGTCGTGCAGGCCGTCCAGCAGCTCGCGCATGGCGTCCCAGGAGGAGTGCCGCGGCCGCCAGCCCAGGACGTCCCTGGCCCTGTCGGTCTTCATGACGGGAATGCGCAGCGCCAGTTCGAGCAGGCCGGGCGAGGCGGGCACCAGCCGCAGGTGCCAGCCGGCCGACATCAGCGTCCTGGCCAGCCAGGGCGTGACCGGTATCGTCCGCGTGCCGAGGAGCTTGGCCAGGTCGGCGGGGTCGAGCACGGGTTCGGCGGCCAGGTTGAAGGCCCCCGACACCGTCCTGGTCACCGCCAGCCGGTACGCCTCGGCCGCGTCGTCGGCGTGCAGCACCTGGAGCCGCAGTCCGGGCACGTCGGGCACGAACGGAATGCGGCCGGGCCGGATCAGCCGGCGCGGCAGGAACGGCCCGGCGAACAGGCGGCGCTGCTCGGTGGCCGCCGCCCGCTGGAAGATGAACCCCGGCCGCATCCGCACCACGCGGATCGCCGGGTGGTCGTGCTCGAAGACGTCGAGCACCCGCTCGACGTACGCCTTCTCCCGGCCGTACGCGGCGCCCGGCCAGCCGTGCGTGGGCCAGCTCTCGTCCACCGGCCGGTCCTTGGGGCCCGGCGAGTACGCGCCGACCGAGGAGGCGTGGACCAGCGCGGGCACCCCCGCCTCGGCCACCGCGCGGAACACCCGCATGCTGCCCAGCACGTTCGCCCGCCAGGTCACGGCCGGATCCCTGGTGGGCTGGAACAGCCACGCGAGGTGCACGACGGCGTCGGCGCCCTCGAAGATGCGGGACAGGTCGCCGGTGGCGACGTCGGCCTGCCGCCACTCGGTGCGGTCGATGCGCCATCCCGGCAGCCGGCGGGCCACGCCCACGATCGACGTCACGTTGTCATCCGCGGCGAGCGCGCGTACGACGCTCGTGCCGACATTGCCGGTAGCCCCGACCACCACGACTCTCATGCCGCACCGCTGCCCGCGCTCCGGAGGGTGAAACCCCTGGTCAGGGCTGTAGCACGATCTTTATCGCACCGTTCGCCTTCTTCTGGAACATCTCGTACGCCTGCGGCGCCTCCTCCAGCCGCATGCGGTGGGTGGTCAGGTCCATGACGCCGAGCGGGTCGGAGTCGTCGGTGACCAGCGGCATGAGCCGGTTGATCCACCGCCGCACGTGGGCCTGGCCCATCCGCAGCGTGACGCCCTTGTCGAACATGCGCAGCATCGGCATCGGGTCGGTCATGCCGCCGTAGACGCCGATGACGGAGATGACGCCGCCCCGGCGGACGGTGTCGATGGCCTGGTTGAGCGCGGCCAGCCGGTCGACGCCCGCGTGGGACATCAGCGGCGCGGCCACCACGTCGGGCAGCAGCCCGGTGAGCGTCTGGGCGATCTTGGCGGCCGGTGAGCCGTGCGCCTCCATGCCGACGGCGTCGATCACCGAGTCGGTGCCGCGCCCGGAGGTGAGCTCGCGGATCGCCCCGGGCACGTCGGAGGTCTCGCTGCCGTCCACGACCTCGATGCCGTGGCGGCGGGCCATCTCCAGGCGTTCGGTGACGCCGTCCACGCCGATCACGCGGTGGCCGAGGTGGCGGGCGATGCGGGCGCACATCTGGCCGATGGGGCCGAGGCCGAAGACGGTGACGCTGCCGCCGTCCGGGATCTCCGCGTAGTCCACGGCCTGCCAGGCGGTCGGCAGCACGTCGGACAGGAACAGGAACCGCTCGTCCGGCGGGCCCTCGGGCACCTTGATCGGGCCGAACTGGGCCTCGGGCACGCGCAGGTACTCGGCCTGGCCGCCGGGCACCTGGCCGTACAGCCTGGTGTAGCCGAACAGCGCGGCGCCCATGCCCTGCTCCTTGACCTGGGTGGTCTCGCACTGCGCGTACAGCTCCAGGCCGCACATGTGGCAGTGGCCGCAGGAGATGTTGAACGGGATGACGACGCGGTCGCCGGGTTTGATGTCCGTGACGGCGGCTCCGACGGCCTCGACGACGCCCATGGGCTCGTGGCCGAGGATGTCGCCCTCGGCCATGAAGGGCCCGAGCACCTCGTACAGGTGCAGGTCGGAGCCGCAGATGCCGGAGCTGGTCACCCTGATCACCGCGTCGTTGGGCTCCTTGATGGCCGGGTCGGGGACCTCCTCGACCCGTACGTCCCGCTTGCCGTGCCAGGTGACGGCCTTCATGACGCCTCCAGATGGGATTCGGACGGCACAAATCCCGCATACCCCCACATAGAGCTCCAAACGGTTTGCCCCATAACACGGTGATAGGGGTGTTTTGACACGACCACTCCTCGTATTCGGGCTCGTACCGTGCAGACACCCCCCTGTACGCGAGGAGACGTGCACATGCTCCCCAGGAAGACCGTGACGGCGGGCATCGCGATCGCCGTCACCATGATCAGCGTCCCGGCCCTGGCCTTCGCGGCGAAGGGCGCCACGGCCCAGGACGAGACCCCCTACTCCATCGCCCGCAGCAACGCCGAAGCCGTCGCCGCCCCCCCGCAGGGCCTGGTCGACGCCATGAGCCGGGACCTCGGCATCACCGGCCGGCAGGCCGAGGCCCGCCTGGTCAACGAGGCCGCCGCGGCCGGCCTCGAACCCACCCTGCGCGCCCAGTTAGGCGCCTCCTACGCCGGCTCCTGGGTGACCGGCCCCACCTCCACCCCGATCACCGCCACCACCGACCCGGCGCAGGTGGCCGCCATCGCCAAGGCCGGTGTGCAGGCCCGCGTGGTGGCCCGCTCGCTGAGCAGCCTCGACGGGGTCAAGGCCAGGCTGGACGCCGCGTCGGCCAAGGCCCCGAAGACCGCCCCCGTCTGGTACGTGGACGTCGTCAACAACACCGTCGTCGTCCTCAGCTCCGACCCCGCCAAGGCCGCCGCCTGGGTGAGGGCCAGCGGCGCGGACGCCTCCGCCGTCCAGGTCGTGCGCTCGGCCGAGAAGCCCACGCTGTTCTACGACGTCCGCGGCGGCGACGCCTACTACATCGGCTCCGGCACCCGCTGCTCCGTCGGCTTCTCGGTGACCAAGGCCGGCTCGCAGGGCGGCTTCGTCAGCGCCGGCCACTGCGGCACCGCCGGGTCCAGCACGTCCGGCTCCAACCGGGTCGCCATGGGCACGTTCCGCGGCTCGTCCTTCCCGGGCAACGACTACTCCTGGGTCGAGGTCAACGGCCAGTGGACCCCGACCGGCGTGGTGTACGGCTACAGCGCCGGCATCCTGCCCGTCCGCGGCTCGACCGTGGCCCAGGTGGGCTCGGCCGTCTGCCGCGCCGGATCGACCACCGGCTACCACTGCGGCTCGGTCCAGCAGCTCAACACCAGCGTCACCTACCAGGAGGGCACCGTCTCCGGCGTGACGCGGACCAACGTCTGCGCCGAGCCCGGCGACTCCGGCGGCTCGTTCATCTCCGGCGACCAGGCCCAGGGCGTGACGTCGGGCGGCTCGGGCAACTGCAGCTCCGGCGGCACGACGTACTTCCAGCCGGTCAACGAGATCCTGTCCGCCTACGGCCTGACCCTCGCCACCCAGGGCGGCGGCCCCGGCCCGACCAGCACGCCGACCGTCACCCCGACCAACAACCCGGGCGGCACGTGGGCCGCGGGCACGACGTACGCGGCCGGCGCGACGGTGACGTACGGCGGCTCGACCTACCGCTGCCTCCAGGGGCACACCGCCCAGCCCGGCTGGGAGCCGCCGAACGTGCCGGCCCTCTGGCAGCGCGTCTGACCCTCTAGACGTCCAGGGCGGAGATACCCCCTCACGACCTGGACCGCGCGGCCGGGCGATGTCCCACTCCTCCGTCAGGGACATCGCCCGGCCCATGCGCTTGCCACGACCGTCAGGACGCGTCCGCGGCCAGCCGCAGGGCCTCCTCGACCAGCGTCTCCACGATCCGCGACTCGGGGACGGTGCGGACCACCTCGCCCCTGACGAAGATCTGCCCCTTGCCGTTGCCCGAGGCCACGCCCAGGTCCGCCTCCCTGGCCTCGCCCGGCCCGTTGACCACGCAGCCCATCACCGCCACCCGCAGCGGGTGGGGGAACCCGTCGAACGCCGCGGTGACCCGTTCGGCCAGCCCGTACACGTCGACCTGGGCCCGCCCGCACGACGGGCAGGAGACGATCTCCAGCCTGCGCCGCCGCAGCCCCAGCGACTCCAGGATGCCGATCCCGACCTTGACCTCCTCCACCGGCGGCGCCGACAGCGAGACGCGGATCGTGTCGCCGATGCCCTCGTCGAGCAGGATCCCGAACGCCACCGCCGACTTGATCGTGCCCTGCATGAGCGGTCCTGCCTCGGTGACGCCGAGGTGCAGCGGGTAGTCGCAGCTGCGGGCCAGCATCCGGTAGGCCGCCGTCATCACCTGCGGGTCGTGGTGCTTGACGGAGAGCTTGATGTCGCGGAAGCCGTGCTCCTCGAACAGCGAGCACTCCCACAGCGCCGACTCCACCAGCGCGGCCGGCGTGGCCCTGCCGTGCTTGGCCAGCAGCCGGGGGTCGAGCGAACCGGCGTTCACCCCGATGCGGATCGACACCCCCGCGCCGGCCGCGGCCCGCGCGATCTCACCCACCTTGTCATCGAACTTCTTGATGTTCCCGGGATTGACCCGGACCGCCGCGCACCCCGCCTCGATGGCGGCGAAGACGTACCGCGGCTGGAAGTGGATGTCGGCGACGACCGGGATCTGCGACTTGCGCGCGATCTCCGGCAGCGCGTCGGCGTCGTCCTGGGTCGGCACCGCGACGCGGACGATCTGGCAGCCCGCCGCCGTCAGCTCGGCGATCTGCTGCAACGTGGCGTTGACGTCGGCCGTCACCGTCGTCGTCATCGACTGCACCGAGACGGGCGCGTCGCCCCCCACCGGCACGGACCCCACCATGACCTGCCTGGACGCCCTGCGCGCCCGATGTCGCACCGGCAGTCCGAGATCTACAGCGGCCACCTGTCCAGCTCCCTTCGAACGGTGTGCGCGATGCCCTGACCGGTGAGCCCGGCCTCGGCGAGCAGCCCGGCCCGGCTCCCGTGCGCGACGAACTCGCGCGGCAGACCGAGGTTGACGATGTGCTGCCGGGGCCCGCACTCCTGCCGGAGCAGTGCGCCGGCCCCGCAGGCGGCCAGGCCGTCCTCGACGGTCACCACCAGCCGGGCGGCCCCGGCCGGCCCGCGCAGACCGGCCGGGACCGGGATCACCCAGCGGGGGTCGACCACGGTCACGCCGATCCCGGCGGCCGACAACATGGCCGCCGCGCCCAGGCACGGCCCGGCCATCGGCCCGACCGCCACCAGCAGCACGTCGGGACCGCCCGCGAAGAGCACGTCGACGTCGCCGAGCCGCCCCACGCGCGGCAGCTCGGGACCGGCGGCCGCCTTGGGGAAGCGCAGCGCCGTGGGCCCGGGGTGCTCGACCGCCTCCTCCAGCAGCTCGCACAGCCGGCGGGCGTCGCGCGGCGCGGCCACCCGCATGCCGGGCACCATGGCCAGCGCCGCCAGGTCCCACATGCCGTGGTGGCTGGGCCCGTCGGGGCCGGTGAGCCCGGCCCGGTCGAGCACGAGCGTCACCGGCAGCCGGTGCAGGGCGACGTCCATCAGCACCTGGTCGAGGGCGCGCCCGAGGAACGTCGCGTAGACGGCGACCACGGGGTGCAGGCCCGCCATGGCCATGCCCGCCGCCGAGGCCAGCGCGTGCTGCTCGGCGATGCCGACGTCGAACATGCGGCCGGGGAAGCGCCGCCCGAAGCAGGCCAGCCCGGTCGGCCCCGGCATCGCGGCGGTGACGGCCACCAGGTCGTCGCGGCGCTCGCCGAGCACGCACAGGTGGCGGGCGAACGCGTCGGTCCAGGTGGCGGCGCCGGCCGCGAGGGGACGGCCGGTGGCCGGGTCGGTGGCCGGGATCGCGTGCAGGTGCTCGTCGTGGTCGCGTTCGGCCGGGTCGTAGCCGCGGCCCTTGCGGGTGACGCAGTGGACCACGACGGGGGCGCGCAGCTCGCGGGCGGCGCGCAGGACCGCTTCGAGCGCGGCGATGTCGTGGCCGTCGACCGGGCCCAGGTAGCGCAGGCCGAGCTGCTCGAAGACGGTCACGTCGGCGGCCGTGCGCAGGCGGGCGAGGTGGTCGGCGATGCCGCCGTGGGTGGGGGCGTAGGAGCGTCCGTTGTCGTTGAGCACGACGACGACCGGCCGGTGGCGGGCGGCGCCCAGGTTGTTGAGCGCCTCCCAGGCCGGCCCGCCGGTGAGCGCGCCGTCGCCGACCACGGCGACCACCGCCCGGCCGGCGTCGCCGGTCAGCAGGCGCGCCTTGGCCAGCCCGTCGGCGTAGGCGAGCGCGGCGGAGGCGTGGGAGTTGTCGACGTGGTCGTGCACGGACTCCTCCCGGCTCGGATAGCCGCTGAGGCCGCCGCGGCAGCGCAGGGCGTCGAAGGAGTCGCGCCGCCCGGTCAGGATCTTGTGGACGTACGCCTGGTGCCCGGTGTCGAAGACGATGGCGTCGCCGGGCGAGTCGAAGACGCGGTGGAGGGCGATCGTGAGCTCGACGACGCCGAGATTGGAGCCGAGGTGCCCGCCGCGGGCGCTCACCTTCTCGACCAGGAAGTCGCGGATCTCGCGGGCGAGGCCGGGCAGCAGCTCGGCGGGCAGGGCGCGCAGGTCTTGGGGAGTGGAAACGTACGGCAACAGGGTCGTCATGACATCCCCTGACGGTGTTGCGGTGAGCCAAAAGAATAGTTGAAAGGCCCAAGACACTTTACACGCTCTGTATTCAAGTAGTAACTATTGGTAGTGCGTCCCGACCAGAAGGAGCCGAGCGGATGCCGGTGAGCTTCACTCAGCACTACCTCGGATCACGGATCGAGCGACGCCTCGCCGACTTCCTTGAGACATGGCGTTCGCCTGTCTCCGATCCCGACGTGCAGACGGCCTACCGGCTGCTGACCGAGTTCATCCTCGGCGGCGGCAAACGCATCCGCCCCCTGCTGTGCTACTGGGGCTGGCGGGGCGCGGGCGGCGCCGACTGCGACGAGATCGTCAGCGCCGCGGCGGCCCTGGAGCTGTGCCACGCCGGGCTGCTCATCCACGACGACATCATGGACGGCAGCGAGCTGCGCCGGGGCCGGGCGACCATCCACCGCAACCTCGCCGACCTCCACGACGGTCCGTCCGCGGAGGCGTTCGGGCACGCGGGCGGCATCCTGCTCGGCACGCTCAGCCTGGCCTGGTCCGACACCCTGCTGTCGTCGTGCGGCGTCGAGCCCGTCCGCCTGCGCGCCGCCCACCACCTCTTCGACGCCATGCGCACCGAGGTCATCAGCGGCCAGTACCTCGACATCCTCGCCCAGCTCCGCGCCGGCGCGAGCGTGCCGGAGGCGCTCACGGTGATCCGCTACAAGACGGCCAAGTACACCGTCGAGCGGCCGTTGCAGATCGGCGGCGCCCTGGCCGGCGCCGCACCCGAGCTGCTCGACGCCTTCTCCCGGTTCGGCGTGCCGCTCGGCGAGGCGTTCCAGCTGCGCGACGACGTGCTGGGCACGTTCGGCTCGGCGGCCGAGACCGGCAAGTCGGCGCTCGACGACCTGCGCGAGGGCAAGCACACGGTGCTGATCGCGCACGCCATGGCCCACGCCTCGCCCGCGCAGCTCGGCTACCTGCGCGCCTGGCACGGCAACCCGGCGCTCACCGAGGAGCAGGCTGTCGGGCTGCGCACCATCCTCATCGACACCGGCGCGCTCGACCAGGTCGAGTCGATGATCGACGAACGCGTGGGCGAGGCCACGGCCGCCCTGGCCCGGGCGCCGATCGGGCCCGAGGCCGGCAGTGCGCTGTCCGTCCTGGCCGACCAGCTCGCGCACCGTACCAAGTAGGGGGCTCTCCGATGGGACGCGTACTGCTCGCGGCCCCGCGCGGTTACTGCGCGGGCGTCGAACGGGCCATCTTCTCCGTGGAGGAGGCGCTGCGGCGCTTCGGGCCACCGGTCTACGTGCGCAAGCAGATCGTGCACAACACGTTCGTGGTGGCCGACCTCACCGAGCGCGGGGCGGTCTTCGTCGACGAGCTCGACGAGGTGCCGGACGGCGCGCTGGTGATCTTCTCGGCCCACGGCGTCTCCCCCGCGGTCCGGCAGGAGGCCGGGGGCCGCGGCCTGCGCACGATCGACGCCACCTGCCCCCTGGTCACCAAGGTGCACAAGGAGGCGGTGCGGCTGGCCGAGGCCGGCCACGAGATCGTGCTCATCGGCCACGCCGAGCACGAGGAGGTCGAGGGCACCCTCGGCGAGGCGCCCGGCCGCATCCACGTCGTCGATCCGGCCAGGCCCCACGAGGTCACCGCGAGCGGCGCGGCGCGCATGACCTGGCTGTCGCAGACCACCCTCTCGGTCGACGAGACCATGGGCGCCGTCGCCGAGCTGCGCGACCGTTTCCCCCAGCTGGCCGACCCGCCGAGCGACGACATCTGCTACGCCAGCCAGAACCGCCAGGAGGCGATCACCCGCATCGCCCCCCGCTGCGACCTGGTCATCGTCGTCGGCTCGGCCAACTCCTCCAACTCCCGGCGGCTGGTCGAGGTCGCGCTGCACGCCGGCGCCCCCGCCGCCCACCTGGTGGACCGGGCCGCCGACGCCGACCCGCGATGGCTCGGCGGCGTCGGCACGGTCGGGGTCAGCTCCGGCGCGTCCGTACCCGACGTGCTGGTCGAGGACCTGCTCGGCTGGCTCGCCGGCCACGGCTACACCGACGTGGAGCCCGTGACCGTGACCGAGGAGACGCTCACCTTCTCCCTCCCCCTGGAACTCCGTTCCTCCCGCAACCCCGGCTAGACCCCACACCGAGATTGGCGGTGCACCATGACAGAAACCACCGACTCCAGCGCGCCCTTGAACGGCAACGGGCAGCTCAGCCTCAGTACCGAGGCCGCCAAACAGCTCGCGACCACCACCAAGACGCCCCCGCAGATGCAGGAGATCACCTCCAGGTGGCTGCTGCGGCTGCTGCCGTGGGTGCAGTGCTCCGGTGGCGTGTTCCGGGTCAACAGGCGCCTGACGTACACGCTCGGCGACGGGCGCATCACGTTCTCCACGACCGGCTCCGACGTGCGGGTCATCCCGGCCGAGCTGACCGAGCTGCCCATGCTGCGCGGTTTCGACGACATGGAGGTGCTCGAAGCGCTGGCCGACCGCTTCCAGCAGCGCGAGATCGAGCCGGGCGAGGCCATCGTCAGGGAGGACGACCCGGCCGACCAGCTCGTGCTGATCGCCCACGGCCGGGTCGGCAAGGTCGGGCAGGGCGCCTACGGCGACGAGCAGAACCTCGGCGTCCTGGCCGACGGCGACCACCTCGGCGAGCAGGCGCTGACCGGCGGCGGCACGTACGACTTCACCGCCACGGCCAAGACGCACACCACCGTGCTCACCCTGTCCAGGCAGACCTTCGAGCAGCTGGCCGAGCAGTCGCCGTCGCTGCGCGAGCACATCCAGAGCCGGCAGGCGGCCGGCGACCACGCCCAGAACGCCTACGGCGAGGCCGCGATCGACATGTCCTCCGGCCACTCCGGCGAGGTCGCGCTGCCCGGCACGTTCGTGGACTACGAGCAGTCCCCCCGCGAGTACGAGCTGAGCGTCGCCCAGACGGTCCTGCGGGTGCACAGCCGGGTCTCCGACCTGTACAACCAGCCGATGAGCCAGCTCGACCAGCAGCTCCGCCTCACGATCGAGGCCCTGCGCGAGCGCCAGGAGCACGAGCTGATCAACAACCGGGAGTTCGGCCTGCTGCACAACGCCGACTTCAGCCAGCGCATCCGCACGCGTTCCGGCCCGCCCACGCCCGACGACCTCGACGACCTGCTGGCCGTCGTCTGGAAGGAGCCGGCCTTCTTCCTCGCGCACCCGCAGGCCATCGCCGCGTTCGGCAGGGAGTGCAGCAAGCGCGGCCTCTACCCGCAGGCCAGCGAGGTCAACGGCCACCGCATCCCGGCCTGGCGCGGCGTGCCGATCTTCCCGTGCAGCAAGATCCCGGTCACCGGCAAGCGCACCACGTCGTTCCTGCTCATGCGTACGGGCCAGGAGAACCAGGGCGTCGTCGGCCTGCACCAGACCGGCATCCCCGACGAGTACCAGCCGAGCCTGTCGGTGCGCTTCATGAACATCAACGAGAAGGCGATCATCTCCTACCTGGTCAGCGCCTACTACTCGGCCGCCGTCCTGGTGCCCGACGCGCTCGGCGTCCTGGAGGACGTCGAGCTCGGCAGGAACGGCTAGCAGCCCCTTCGTCCGTCCGGTCCAAGAATTGGTGGTGTTTGTGTTGACGGAGTCGGATCAGCGGCTGAGCCTGGATACCGCCGCGGCGCGGAAACTCGCCACGACGACCAAGACGCCTCCGCAGATGCAGGAGATCTCCTCCCGCTGGTTGCTGCGGATGCTTCCGTGGGTGGACACCGCCGGCACCTATCGGGTGAACCGGCGGCTCACCTACATGGTCGGCGGTGGCCGGGTGAGCTTCTCGCGCACCGGCGCCCGGGTGCGGGTGGTGCCGCCGAGCCTGACCGAGCTGCCGCCGCTGCACGGGCTCGACGACGACCGCCTGCTCGACACCCTCGCGGGGCTGTTCGAGCAGCGGGAGTACGCCCGCGGCGACACGATCGCGCGGGCCGGACGGCCGGCTGACGAGATCATCCTGGTCGCCGACGGCCGGGTCACCCGGTTCCAGCCGGGCGACTACGGCAACCGCCTGGTGCTCGGCACCCTCGGCGAGGGCGACCACGCCGGGACCGAACCACCGGGCGAGCGGGCCGTACGGCACGACACGCTGGAGGCCGGCACCAGGTGCACGGTGCTGGCCCTGCCGTGGGAGGAGCTGCGCGCGCTTGCCGAGAGCACGCCCGCCCTGCGCGACCGGCTCGACCGCCACCGCGCCCGGCGGGCGGCCCCCCAGACCAAGCACGGCGAGGCGGCCATCGAGCTGACGGCCGGCCACCGGGGCGAGCACACGCTGCCGGGCACGTTCGTGGACTACGACCCGGGCCCGCGCGAGTACGAGCTCAGCGTCTCGCAGACCGTGCTGCGCGTGCACACCCGGGTCGCGGACCTGTTCGGCGACCCGATGGACCAGACCGAGCAGCAGCTCAGGCTCACCGTCCAGGCGGTGCGCGAGTCGCAGGAGCGCGAGCTGGTCAACAACCGCGACTTCGGCCTGCTGCACAACGTCGACCCGAGCCAGCGCATCCGCACGCTGACCGGTCCGCCCACCCCCGACGACCTGGACGACCTGGTCAGCCGGCGCAAGAAGTCGCGGTTCTTCCTGGCCCACCCGCGGGCGATCGCGGCCTTCGGCCGGCAGTGCAGCGCGCGGGGCGTCTATCCCGACACCGCCGAGATCGAGGGCGTGCCCGTGCAGTCGTGGCGCGGGGTGCCCATCCTGCCGTGCGACAAGATTCCGATCAGCCGGGCGGGCACCACCTCGATCCTGTGCATGCGCACCGGCGAGAAGGACCAGGGCGTCGTGGGCCTGTTCCAGACCGGCGTGCCCGACGAGCGGGAGCCGGGGCTCAGCGTGAAGCTCACCGGCATCGACCGGAAGGCCGTCATGTCGTACCTGGTCAGCGCCTACTACTCGTGCGCGGTGCTGGTGCCCGACGCGCTCGGGGTGCTGGAGGACGTGGAGGTCGCGAGCTGATGGCTCAGCCGTTCGAACTGCCCGACTTCTACATGCCGTACCCGGCGCGGCTCAACCCGCATCTGGAGGAGGCCCGTACGCACTCCAAGCTGTGGGCGCGCGAGATGGGCATGCTGGAGGGATCGGGCGTCTGGGAGGAGGCCGACCTCGACGGCCACGACTACTCCCTGATGTGCGCCTACACCCACCCCGACTGCGACGGCGCCGAGCTGTGCCTGATCACCGACTGGTACGTCTGGGTGTTCTTCTTCGACGACCACTTCCTCGATGTCTTCAAGCGCTCCGGCGACATCCAGGGCGGCAAGCGGCACCTCGACCGGCTTCCCCGGTTCATGCCGATGGGCGCCGACCTGTCCATGCCGGAGCCGGCCAACCCGGTCGAGGCGGGCCTGGCCGACCTGTGGCTGCGCACGGTGCCGGGCATGTCGGCCGACTGGCGGCGGCGGTTCGCCGAGAGCACCCGCCACCTGCTCAACGAGTCGATCTGGGAGCTGTCCAACATCAACGAGGGCCGGATCGCCAACCCGGTCGAGTACATCGAGATGCGCCGCAAGGTGGGCGGCGCGCCCTGGTCGGCGGGGCTGGTCGAGCACGCGGTGCGGGCCGAGATCCCCGCCCGGCTGGCCGGCACCAGGCCGCTGCGGGTGCTGAAGGACAGCTTCTCCGACGCCGTGCACCTGCGCAACGACCTGTTCTCCTACGAGCGCGAGGTCAGGGACGAGGGCGAGCTGAGCAACGGCGTGCTGGTGCTGGAGACGTTCCTCGGGTGCACGACGCAGGAGGCCGCCGACGCCGTCAACGACCTGCTCACCTCGCGCATGCAGCAGTTCGAGCACACCGCGCTGGGCGAGCTGGGCCCGCTGTTCGTCGAGCACGCCGTCGATCCGCTGTCGGCGATGGGCGTGCTGGCCTACGTCAAGGGGCTGCAGGACTGGCAGTCCGGCGGGCACGAGTGGCACCTGCGGTCGAGCCGCTACATGAACAAGGGCGCGAAGACGGCCCGGCCGCTCGGCGCGAAGTCGCTGGTCGCCGGCACGGGGGCCAAACGGCTGCGCAACTTCGCCCACACCGGGCGGCAGCGCGTCGGCCCCTCGCAGATCCCCGAGCTGTACGTGCCCTTCGAGCTGCGCCTGTCCCCCCACCTCGACGGGGCCCGGCGCAACGCGGTGACCTGGTGCGCGTCCATGGGCCTGCTGGAGGCCCAGCCGGGCGTCGTGGGCTCGGCGGTCTGGGACGCCGAGAAGCTGGCCGACTACGACCTGCCGTTGTGCGCGGCGGGCCTGCATCCCGACGCCACCCCCGAGGAGCTGGACCTGGCCTCGCACTGGCTGTGCTGGGGCACCTACGGCGACGACTACTTCCCCGTCGTCTTCGGCCGGTCGGGCAACCTGGCGGCGGCCAAGGTCACGGTGTCCAGGCTCTCGGCGTTCATGCCGCTGGACGGCACGCCGGCGCCGCCGCCCGTGAGCGCGCTCGAACGCGGCCTGGCCGACCTGTGGGCGCGTACGGCGGGGCCGATGCCGGCCGGCGCCCGCGCGCAGCTGCGACGGTCGGTGGTGACGATGTGCGAGGGCTGGCTCTGGGAGCTGGGCAACGAGGCGGCCCGGCACATCCCCGACCCGGTGGACTACCTGGAGATGCGCCGGCTCACCTTCGGCTCGGAGCTGACGATGAGCCTGTGCCGGCTGCGGCACGCGTACGCGCTGCCCGAGGCGCTGTACGAGAGCGGCCCGATGCGGGCGCTGGAGAACGCGGTCATGGACTGCGGGATGTTGCTGAACGACATCTTCTCGTACCAGAAGGAGATCGAGTTCGAGGGCGAGCTGCACAACTGCGTCCTGGTGGTCCAGAACTTCTTCGACTGCGACTACCCGGCCGCGCTCGGCATCGTCAACGACCTGCTGACCTCGCGGATGAAGCAGTTCCAGCACATCGCCGCGCACGAGCTGCCGATCCTGTGCGACGACCTCGGGCTCGACTGCGCGGCGCGGCAGACGCTCGACGCGTTCCTGGCCGACTGCCGCCATTGGCTGACCGGCATTCTCAACTGGCATCGCGGCTGTCTCCGCTACGACGAGCCGTCCCTGCGCCGGCACCACCGGCCGCCGGCCTTCCGGCTGTCCGGCCCCCACGGGCTCGGCACCTCGGCGGCGACCCTGTTCTACAGCGGCACGTCGTACGGCCGCGGGGCGTAGAACCAGCCCATCATGCGCAGCAGACGTCGCAGGTGCGGCGTGACGTTGCGCAGCCGGATCCACCGTTCGTCCGGGGGCAGCGCGGGCAGCGCCAGCACCCGCAGCCCGGACAGGTCGACGAAGGTCAGCTCGCCGGTGTCGACCACGATGTACGTGCTGCCCCCGCGCGAGTCGGACAGCGTGCTGGCGAGCGCGGGGCTGTTGGTGACGTCGACCTCGCCGGACAGGGCGACGGCCGGGGCTCCGGGGACGACCCGCAGCGTGATGCTGAGCTGCCCGTCCTGATAGAGCAGCCGCTCTTCGAGATCGTTCACGACGTGCGCACCCCCCAACAGCTATGGACAGGGGGTTGCCGGTGGGATGACCGTCAAGCTTCCTCCCGGCCGTGGTGGCCGCCCTGAGGAGGTCGCGGTTCCTTCGCCGCGCTGACGATTAACCCGAAACCAGATTACACGAAGTATGTTTCGCTATGTAATGTTCAGGAGAAAATGACCGAATTGCAGCCGAATAATGAAGGGTTGCACCGGTCTCTGCAGACGCACGAAGCCGGCCCAGCACGCAGGGCTGGGCCGGCTTCGGACCGTCCTCTCGGCGGGGCCCGCACGCGTCCCGCCGCGGCCGATCCGGAGGCGTTCGGCAAGGTGCCGCCACGAGGGGTCGTGGCTGCCGGAACGCCTTCGGGTCAGCCTGACGGGCGCGCGGACGGGCCGCCGCCGGTCAGCGGTCTCAGTTGTTGTCGCCGTAGTTGCTCTGGGCGTCCAGGACGTTGAGCTCGATGTCCTGGAGGTGCAGGGCGGTGAGGACGTCGATGTACTTGACGGAGTCGTTGAGGACGTCGTTGGCCAGCGTCAGGTCGTCCAGGATGGACAGCTGGCTCAGGATGGCCTTGCCGCCGTTGTAGGCGTTGGGGCCGACGTCGGCCGAGGCGCTCGTGGCGGTGAACCCGAACAGCGCGCCGGCGATGGCTGCACCGGTGAGAATGCGACGCATCATTTTTTACTTCCCTTTCATCGGAATCGGCGCAGCGGTGCGCGTCATCATTTATTACCCCGCCTCCCGAGTGGCAGGAATTTCGCGAATAACGATCTCGTGGGGCTGCGGTGGGCCGCAAGGAAAATATGCTAAGCCAAAGTCAAGTACCCGCACTTATTCCTTGGCCGTCGATCAGGCGAAAGACATCCCGAAATGCCCCGAAATAGTGTGACTCGTCGGGCACGGCAGGTTGTTTTATCCCCATACTCCCGGAGCAGGTAATCGGGAGAAGTCGCTTGAAACGCCGTGCCGTCACGACGGCGCGACCGGCCACGCGGGGGTGCCGAATATGCCATGAACGGACTACTGCGATCGTTGGCTATTGCATTGGCGCACACCATTGTGTGCGTTTCCCATTCGATGCCCGCGCAGGGCGCCGCGGGCTGCCATCCGCACGGGTGCCGCGCGCAGGCCCCGGCCGTCCGGTCGGCGGCGGGCTCGATCGCGCTGCGGGCGGCGATAGAGATGATCGGCGTCCCGTACTCGTGGGGCGGCGGCGGTCCGGGCGGCCCCGGATTCGGAATCGGCAAAGGGGCCAGGACCTGGGGATTCGACTGCTCGGGCCTCACCGAGTACGCGTGGGCGCGGGCCGGCGTGGCCATCGGGACGACGACGTACGAGCAGTGGCGGTCCGGGATCCGGATACCGCGGGAGGAGATCCAGCCCGGGGACCTGGTGTTCTACGACAGCGACGTCGACACCCCCGGCCCCGAGCACGTGGCGCTCGCGGTGGACGGCACGCAGATCGTGCACGCGCCCTTCAGCGGCGAGTTCGTCCGGCTCGACGCGCTGGAACGGCCGCGCTTCCTGGGCGTCGTACGCCCGAGCCCGGGCCGTTCCGACGCCTAGGCCGAGCCCGGCTGGCCGAGTTCGCCGGCCGGGCCCGCGCGGAGCCGGGTGCGCCTACGCGTGAGCCCCGCGGCCCAGGTCGTCCTGCAGTGATCGACCTGGGCCGCGAGGCGTTCAGAGCTCGGTGCGCACCAAGCCCGTGCCGTGGCCTCGCGAAATGCCACGGCCCGTACTTTCGGTCCACCTCAAGGCACCAGGAAGGCGACCTTGGCCGGGCGGATCCGCGAATTCTCCTGCGGGTCGCCGATCGTCTTCCTGCCTACGCCACGCGAGGAGGCTCAGTTGTTGTCGCCGTACTTGTCCTGGTTGTTGAGGACGTTGGCCTCGATGTCGTTCAGGTGCAGCAGGGTGAGGATGTCGATGTACTTGATGGAGTCGTTGGCGACATCGTTCAGCGCCGTCAGGTCGTCGAGGATGCTCAGCTGGCTCAGGATGCTCTGCCCGTTGTTGTACGGGTTGGGGCCGACGTCCGCGGACGCGGCGGAGGCGGAGAAGCCGAGAGCGGTGACCGCGATAGCTGCACCGGCCAGAATGCGACGGATCATGTTTGCTTTCCTCCATGGATCGGCGCTGAATTTGTGCGCCATGGTCGTTTGTGCAGGGCTGTGAGGTGCCGCAAATAACCATCGCGGCAGGCAGCGAAAATCGCAACTCGGAATGCCCTAACGAAGGTCAAGGAGACGCCTCGATTTCTTGGCACTCGGTTTCCGCGCTCATCGACGGGGCACTGCATATATCCCGGTCGGGCTGCCCGGTGAACGGGATTCTTTTGGCCTTCCGGCGGCGATGTTGGGGCGTTCGTGCCCTGCCGTTCAGGCAACGATCACCCGAAACTTGAGGAACGACCTACGACGCCGGGGCCCGAGTTCGGCGAATTTGGCGACCAGGTGAGTGGTTATCCAGGTGATCGCCTCGGAGGTGCTGTTCCGCTATTACCGGACGACGGTCGAGCCGGATGTCCCGCTGACCTGCGAGAACGCCCCCGAACCAAAACCGCCCCCTCCCGTCGAAGGACAGGGAGGGGGCGGGACGCGCGGGAGAGGCCGGGTCAGGGGGTGATCAGGCGGTCGAGGGCTGCGGTCAGGCGGTGGAGGGCGGTCAGGGATTCGCGGGCGGCGTCGAGGCCGAGCACGTCCACCAGGCGGTCGGCGAACTCGCGGTGGCCCGGGACGATCCCGGCGATCGCCTCGCGGCCCGCCTCCGTCGGCTGGAGGAGCTTGGCGCGGCGGTGGGCGGGGTTGGGCCGGTATTCGGCCAGGCCCCTCTCCACCAGCAGGTCCGCGATGCGCTGCACACCCTGGCGGGTCATGCCCATCACCCGGGCGATCCCCGCCACGGGCAGCGGCTCCCCCAGGACGGCGCCCAGCACCTGCCACCAGGCCGCCGTCATGCCCGCCGGCTTGGCCAGCTCCTCCGCCACGTGCAGGAACTGGCCGTTGAGCCGGAACGACGCCAGGGCCAGACCGGACAGCAGCTCGGCCGCCACGCTCTCACCGCCGTCACCGCTCCCACCTCGCCCGCCACCGCTCCCGTCGCGGCGGGCATGGGGGTCTCCGGGATCGGGGCTGCCGCCGGGGGTCATGCGGCCATCAGCACCTCGAACGCCGAGGCGTCGCTCTCGCCGAACAGGCGGTACCAGGCGTCGAGGACGTCGGGCCGGTAGACGTCGAGCCGGCGGAAGATCTCCCGGGCGAAGGCGACGGGCTCGGTCGGGCCGGCGGTGACGAGGTCGCCGTCGAGCACGGCGTCCGCCTCCTGGTAGTGCCCGGCTCCGGCATAGCCCTGCTGGGCCCCCAGGTACGGCAGCGCCGCGCTGGTGTGGCCGCGGTCGTCGAGCAGGCCCTCGCGGGCGAGGCCGGCCGTGGCGCCGCAGATGGCCGCCACCGGCACCCCCGCCTCCAGGAACTCGCGCGCCTTGCGGGCGAACGGCGCCAGCTCGTCACCCGCGTCCCACAGGTCGGCCCCCGGCAGGATGAGCAGCGAGCTGCCCTCGGGCGTGAGCCGGTCGAGCGCGAGGCCCGGGGTGACCCGCAGGCCGCCCATGCTGACGACGGGCTCGCCGGTCAGGCCGACGTTGACGATCTCGTACGCCCCCGGCTCGCGCTGGAAGCGCTCGCTGCGCAGATGGGCGGTCGCGTGCCCGGTCTCCCAGTCGGCGAAGGTGTCGTAGACGGCGTGGTGGATGATTCCCTTCATGACAACATACTGTCATTTCGACAGCATGTTGTCAATGGAGAACCGTGCGAGGATAGGCGCCATGGCACAGATCGTCGGCGGAGGACGGCCGGTCAACGACGCCGAACGGCGCGTGATCTCCTACTTGCGCGACCACGCCCCCGCCGACTGGCTGCTGCTGCACAACGTCGAGGTCCCGCGCGGCGACGACGTGTTCGAGGTCGACCTGCTCGTGCTGACCGCCCACTCGCTGGTGGTCGTCGACGTCAAGGGCACCCGCGGCCGCATCGAGGTGTCCGGCACCCGCTGGTACCCGCCGCGCCGGGAGGCGTTCGGCTCTCCGGTGACCAAGCTGCGGGGCACGGCCAAGGCGCTCAAGGGCCTGCTGGTGTCCAGGGCCACCCAGCTCGAACGCGTCTACGTCGACAGCCTGGTCGTGCTCACCTCGCCCGACGCCGAGCTGGTCGACCAGGCCGGCCGCGACGCCCCCAACGTCACCGACCTGCCCGGCCTGGTGGCCACGCTGGGCGACGTCTCGCGGGTCAGACGGGGGTGCAGCCCCGACGTGCGCCCCTACCTGACGGCGGTGCTCGACGCGCTCAACCACACCGTGCGCCGCAGCACCGCGCCGCCCAGGTTCGGCAACTGGGAGGTCGAGGAGCAGCTCGGCGGCGACGCCAAGGTCACCGAATACCGCGCGTTCAACGCCACGCTGCCGGGCAGCGAGACCGTGCTGCTGCGGGTCTACCAGGCCGATCCGCTGGCCGACCACGAGGCGCGGGCCGCCGAGCGTCAGCGCATCGCCAACGCCTACCAGTCGCTGGCCCGCATCCCGCCCCATCCGTGCGTCGTGCGCTCGCGCGACTTCTTCGCCATCGACGACGAGAGCCGGTTCGTGCTGGTGCTCGACGACGTCCACGGCGAGGCGCTGCACCTGTCGCTGGGCAAGGGGGCCCGGCTGGGCGTGATCCAGGACCTGCTGCGCGGGCTCGCGCACGCGCACGCCAACGGCGTCGTCCACCGGGCGCTCACGCCCGGGTGCGTGCTGGTCACCGACGACGGGCACGCGGTGTTGACCGGCTTCGACTACGCCAAGCCGGGGCCGCGCAACTACACGGTCGCCCACGAGCTGGGCAACGTGCTCGACGCCCATTACGTGGCGCCCGAGTGCCAGGAGCGTCCCGACCGGATGACCACCGCGTCCGACGTCTACGCGGCGGGGGCCATCGCCTACCAGCTGCTCACCGGGCAGCTCCCGACCAGCTCCGACGCCCACGGTCCCGACGTCCCCGACGTGGTGCGCCGGATGCTCGACCACTCCCCGGCCAAGCGGCCGAGCGCCGCCGAGGCGCTCGACGCGCTGCAGGGCGTGCCGTTGCAGCAGTCGCGGCTGCGGCGGCTGGTCCGCCGCCTGGTCTCCGGTCCCTGACGTCCCCCTCAGGCCGGCAGGCTGCGGCGCAGGGCGCTGGCGTGCCTGAGGTAGTCGAGGGCCAGGCCGGTGCGCCCGGCCGAGCGGTGCAACTCGCCGAGCAGCTGGGTGGCCGACGCCTCGCCGCTGCGGTCGCCGAGCTCCTGGAAGACCTCCAGCGAGCGTTCGAGGCCGGTCGAGGCGCGGGTCAGGTCGCCGCGCGCCGCCTGGAGGCCCGCGAGGCTCTGCAGCGCGTACGCCCCGCAGTGGCGGTCGCCGAGCGACTCGAAGATCTCCAGGGCGTGCCGGTGGAACGACATCGCCTGGTGCAGCCGGCCCATCTGGAGGCACACGCAGCCCTCGCGGTGGGCGTCCCCCAGCTCCTGGGCCAGCCGCATGGCCTCGCCCAGCGACTCCGCCGCCTGGACGAGGTCGCCCGAGGTCAGGCAGGCCCGGCCGATGGCCTGCCGGGCGAACGCCTCGCCGTGCCGGTCCTCGGAGGCGACGAACATGGCCAGCGCCCGGCGCAGATACCCGAGCGACTGGAGGTGCCGGCCGCGGAACTGGTTCACGGCGCCGAGCCCGCAGACCGAGGTCGCCTCGGCCCTGACGTCTCCTATTTCGTGAAATATCTGGCGGGAGAGGGTGAAGCCCTCGGCGGACTCCTCGTACCGGTCCTGGTAGAGGCTGACCTGGGCCAGGCCCCTGAGCATGGCGGCCTCGCCGTACCGGTCGCCGGCGGCGCGGGCGGCGGCCAGGGCGGCGGTGTGCGTACGGCGCCAGGTGCCGAGGTGGCAGTGCAGGTCGAGGTAGGGCACCATGGCGGCGGCCAGCCCCCAGGCCGACTCGGCCAGGCCCAGCTCGGCCGCCAGGTCCACGGCTCCGGCCAGCGCCTCGTGCTCCGACTCGAACCAGGTGATCGGGTCGGCGGTGAGCCGGTCGAGCGTGCGCGCGGGCAGCCGCCACCTGGCCGCCCTGGCCGCGGTGAGGCTGAAGACGGTGGTGGGCAGGCGGGCCATGGCGTGCTCGGTGGTGGCCGTCCAGGCCGCGAGCACCCGGGCCAGCGCGCCGCGGTCGGGGCCGCGGTCGCGGGCGTGCCTGCCGACGAGGTCGGGCACGCGGTAGCGCGGCTGGCCGACGTCGTCGGTGCCGACCGGGTCCAGCAGGTGGGCGTCCACGAGCAGGTCGGTGACGTCGTGCGCGCCGTGCCGGCCGAGTGCCGCGTCCACCACCCAGCCCGGCTGCGCCCCGGCGGCGGGCCCGAGGACGCCGAGCGCGCTCAGGGTACGGGCCGCCTCCGCGGGCAGCCTGCGGTACCCGGCGTCGAGGCAGGCCCGCACCTCCTTCAGCTCGGCCAGCCAGTCCTCTTCGAGCCGCTCGCGCAGCACCGACAGCGACCAGCCGGGCCGGGCCGCCAGCCGGGCTCCGGCGGCCCTGACCGCCAGGGGCGACCCGCCGCACAGCGTGACGACGGCCAGGGCGTCGGCCGGTTCGCGGGCCACCCGCCCGGCCCCGGCGACGCCGCCGAGCAGCGCCAGCGACTCCTCCGGCGACAGCTCGCCGAGCTCGACGCGCAGCGCGCCGGGCAGCTCGGTGATCCGCCGCCTGGTGGTCACGATCACGGCGCTGTCGTTGCCGGGGAGCAAGGGGCGTACCTGGGCGGCGTCGCGGGCGTCGTCCAGCAGGACCAGCATCGGGCGTTCGGCCAGCAGCGACCGCAGCAGCGCCGACCGCTCGCCGGGCGTCGGCGGCGCGCCGGTCACGCCGAGCGCCCGCAGCGCCTCGGCCAGCAGCTCGCCCGGCGCCCTGCCGCCGAGCTCCAGGTAGAGCTGCCCGGCGGGGAAGGCCGGGCGCAGGCGGTGGGCGGCGTGCACGGCCAGGGCCGACTTCCCCACACCGGGCGGGCCGGAGATCACCGCGACCGAGAACGTCCCGGCCAGCGCGGCCAGGGGGGCGGCCCGGCCGATGAAGTCCGGCAGGTCGGGCGGGAGCTGCCGAGGCACGGCCGGCGCCGCCCGACCCTCGTCGGCCAGGATCAGCTCGTACGCGCCGCGCAGCTCGGCCCCCGGCTCGACGCCGAGCTCGTCCACGAGCTGGTCGCGGACCGCCGCGTACGTGCGCAGCGCCTCGGCCTTGCGGCCCCCGCGGTGCAGGGCGAGCAGCAGCCGGCCCCACAGGTCCTCCCGGTAGGGATGCTCGACCAGCAGGCCGCGCAGCTCGTCGGCGGCGCCGTCGTGGTCGCCGGCCTTGAGGCGCCGCTCGATCAGCGACTCGGCGGCCCGCAGCCGCAGCCGGTGGAGGTGCTCGATCCGGCGGTCCCAGACCGGGCTGCCCGGCAGGTCGCTCAGTGGCGCGCCGCGCCAGAGCGCGAGGGCCGCGCCGTACTCGCCGCGACGGGCCAGCTCTTCGAACAGGCGCAGGTCGAGCGCGCCGTCGGCGACGTCGATGGTGTAGCCGGCCCCGGCGGCGCGCAGGCCGACCGGGCCGAGCTGGGACCGCAGCGAGCTGACGTAGGTGCGCACGTTGGCCAGCGCCGAACGCGGCGGGCGCCCCGGCCAGAGCACCTCGGCGAGCCGGTCGGCGCCGACCACCTGCCCCGCCTCCAGCAGCAACGTGGCCAGCAGCATGCGGGGTTTGCCGCCGGAGATCCGTAGGGGACGGCCGGCGGAGCGGATCTCCAACGGGCCGAGGACGTGGAAGGTGACCGTCATGACAGCATCAGCCCCTTTACGGGAGATCTGACAGCTCTTTGTATCGGTTCTGGATGATTCTTGTGCGGCCAATGCGGACTCTGGTGTCACAGATCCCACTGGAAAGGATCACCCCATGAAGCTCAGCCGATCAATGGTCGCCGGCCTGGCATTGTTACTCGGCCTCGGCACGACGACCCCCGCCTTCGCCGACCCGGAGCCGGAGTCCGCGCAGGCGCAGCTCCTCGCGACGAACTTCCAGATGCCGTTCCCCTGCGGCCAGACCTGGACCGGCAACTCCAGCGCGAGCAGCGCCCACCAGTCGTGGGAGATCGACTTCAACAGGGGCAGCACCGCCGACGCCGACCTCGGCGACCCGGTCGTGGCCGCCGCCTCGGGAACGGTGGTGATCTCGGCGCACCAGGGCTCGACCAACGGCTACGGCAACCTCGTCAAGATCGACCACGGCGGCGGCTGGTCCACCTACTACGCCCACCTGAACACCCGGCTGGTCAGCGCCGGCCAGTCCGTCTCGCAGGGCCAGCAGGTCGGCACGGTCGGCAACACCAGCAAGCCGGGCAACAACATCAGCCCCCACCTGCACTACGAGGTGCGCCTGGGCACCAGCTACCCGTCGAACATCCAGAAGGCCGTCTTCAACGGCGTCACCTTCGGCTACCCGGTGCAGACGCTGAGCTCGAAGAACTGCGGCGGGTCCAGCAACCCGTACACGCCGCAGGAGGCCTGCGGCGCCGGCTACGACGTGATCGACTCGGCCGGGCTCGGCACCGACGGAACCGTCTACCTGCTCTACAACGGCTCCAACGGCAACAACTGCGTGGTCACCATGAAGGCGAAGTCGCTCGGCACGGCGACCGCGACGACCGCCTACCTGGAAGTGCAGGGCAGTACCAGGAAGACCGACTCCGGCAACTACGGGTACTACGCCGGTCCGGTCTACGCCGCCGCCGCGAACACGTGCGTCAAGTGGGGCGGCAAGGCCGGCGCCTCGGCCTACGACAGCCCGTTCGAGCACTGCGGCTGAGGCGGCTCAGGCAGTCGTGATCGTGTCGAGGACGTCGATCACGTACAGCATGGGCCTGTCCCCCGGGGAGCCCACGGCCAGCCGGCTGCCGACCTGGCTGCCGACCAGCGCCTCCAGCCAGGCGGGCGGCACCGAGCCGGGCCTGAGCGTGAAGGCGCTGGGACCGCCCTTCCGGTAGGACGAGTCCACCACCGTGCGGGACGGCCAGGACGCGGCCACGTACTGGATGACCACCTTGGAACCGGCCGTGACGTCCCGTCCCGAACCGTCGATGAGGGTCCGGGGCGGGGAGTCCGGCCGCAGGTCGGACGGGATCGCCGGCAGCGCCCGCCCGACGAGCCGCGCGTCGGGCGGGTAGCCGCCGAGGATGTCGAAGACCACCACCAGCGTGTCGGCCGGCGAGACGCCGGTCAGCGGCACGTTCGGGCCCAGAGCCTCGGAGGCCGGGCTGACCAGCATCACCCGGCTGCCGGCCGGCCTGTCGATGAGCGAGGCCCGCCAGGTCTCGGAGACCTGCCTGCCGTCGAAGACGACCGTGGTGGGCTGGTTGCCGTCGTAGGTGCTGAGATACGGCTTGTTTCCCGACCATCGCCGGATGTCCACGTCGGCGAGCACGACGTCCCCCGGGACCGTACGCCGGCCGTTGCCCATGGAGAGCACCGTGATCCGCGGCGTGCGCCCCGGCTTCCCCCGAGGTATGGCGACGACGGGCTTGCTGCCGAACGCGCCCGTCACGACGGGCTGCGAGCCGTCCTCGGCGACGCCACACGAGGTGGCCAGCATGAGTACGGCAGGCCAGAGCAGGCGCACGATTTCCCCCAAGATGCCAGATCCGAAGGGGTTACTTGCCGCAATAGCCAAAAGGAAAGCTGCGGGTCTCGCCATCTCACGACAAAGGGCGCGGGAGACTGGACCGCGTGAGCAAGCCCAACCTGGCCCGCAGGGTCGCAGAAGCAGCCGAGATCGCGTTGACCAACCGCCACTACGTGACGTTCATCGACGTCGTGACGGGGTTGCGCTGGCTGCGGTCCCGGCACGTGGACCTCTGGCGGCAGGGCCGCGCCGGCACGCTGGCCGAACTGGCCGCGGTGGACGAGGAGCGGCTGCTCGTCACGGCCGGGCTGCTGCGGGAATGGGCCCTGGCCAAGGGGCTGCGGCCGGTGGAGACGCCATACGTGGCCGGCACCCGCGACCGGCGCGACCTGCGCTTCACCTCCGGCCACGGGCAGGACGCCTTCCGCGTCCACTGGCTCTCGCCCGATCTGAGCGAGGCCCGGGTGCGGCGGCTCACCGAGCGGCAGAGCAAGGTCCCCGACCTGGTGGCCGTGGTCTCCGAGGACCCGTGGACGTGCGCGTCCTGCGGCGACACCGGGCCGTACCTGATCATGGAGGACGACCGGCCCCACTGCCTGAGCTGCGCCGACCTGGACCACCTGGTGTTCCTGCCGGCGGGCAACGCGGCGCTCAGCCGGCGGGCCAAGCAGGAGAGCGGGCTGTCGGCGGTGGTCGTCCGGTACAACCGGCGGCGCAAGGTCTACCAGCGCCAGGGCGTGCTGGTCGAGGAGGCCGCGCTGGCCGCGGCCGAGGAGCGCTGCCTGGCCGACGAGGAGGCGCGGCTGCGCCGCCGCGAGCGCGACCAGGTGCGCAGGGCCGAGCAGGACGTCGCCTTCCAGGCGGCGATGGCGGCCGAGATCGCCCGGCTGTTCCCGGGCTGCCCGGCCGAGCGGGCCCGCGAGATCGCCGAGCACGCCGGCCGGCGCGGCAGCGGCCGGGTGGGCAGGACGGCGGCGGCCAGGGCGCTCGACGAGAACGCCATCACGCTGGCGGTGATCGCGTCGGTCCGGCACCTCGACACCGACTACGACCGCCTGCTCATGTCCGGCGTCCCCCGGATGGAGGCCAGGGACCGGATCAGGGACGCCATCGAGGCCAGGCTCACGGAGTTCCGGCGACCGCCCCGATGACCGCGCGGGCCCGTCTTCGGTACCGTCCATGCATGGACGACTGGCACACCGTGCGTGCGGAACTGCGGGCCTTCGCGTTGGGGCTGCCCGAGACCCACGAGGACCATCCGTGGGGCGAGACGGTCATCAAGGTCAACAAGAAGGTCTTCCTGTTCCTCGGCCTGGACGAGCAGACGGAGAAGTGGGCCCCGACGTTCGGCGTGAAGCTGCTGTCGGAGGCGCACGGCCACGCGCTGACCGTCGAGGGCGCGGCCCCCAGCGGGTACGGCCTGGGCAGGGCCGGCTGGGTGACCGTGCCGTTCCTGTCGGCGCTGCCCGAGACCGACGTGCTGCTCGACTGGGTCGAGGAGAGCTACCGGGCCATCGCCCCGAAGCGGGCGGTCAAGCTACTGGACGGCCAGCCGTAGCGCGAAGGCGACCAGCAGCACGCCGGTCACCCGCTCGACCCTGGCCCGCACCCGCGGCCTGCGCAGCAGCGCGCTCACCCGGTCGATGATCACGTTGTAGAGGCTGAACCAGAGCACGTACAGCACGGCGATGATCCCCGACAGCAGCAGGGCCCGTCCCAGGGTGTCGCCGTGGCCGGGCAGGAACTGCGGCAGCCAGGTCACGAAGAGCAGCAGCACCTTGGGGTTGAGCAGGTTCGACAGCAGCCCCCTGCGCACGTGCACGAGCGGCGAGCCGGTCGGGGGCGCGGCGCCCTCCACGGCCTTGGCCCGGTTCCGGCTCGACAGCAGGGCGTGCACCCCGAGCCAGAGCAGGTAGCAGATGCCGAGGGCGCGCACCACGGTGAAGGCGGTGGGCGAGGCGGCCAGCAGCGCCGACAGGCCGACCGCGGCGGCCGCGGCGTGCACGGACAGGCCCAGCAGGCCGCCGAGCATGGTCAGCAGGCCGGCCACGCGGCCGTGGGCGAGGGAGTTGCGCATGATCAGGGCCGCGTCGGGGCCGGGGATCATGATCATGATCAGCGTCGTGACCGCGAAGGTCAGCAGCATGGCGGGGGTCTCCCGGAGCTGGGGGCGCGCTCCCGCCCGACCCGCCGGGTGTGCGGAGGTCGCACGGTCACGCGGGCGAACATCGTCAGTGCCTTGTGGGCACCGGCCATGATATCTGGATCAGTTTGCCGAAACACGCCAGGAAAGGCGATAAGGGACCTCTGTGACGAAAGCCACCGCGAGGTCCCTGATCTGTCCCGGCGAAGGCCGCCTCTATTCGGCGAAGGCCGCCAGTGCGATGCCGAGGCCGCGTTCGTTCTGGCCCTGGGCCTTGGCGTCGGTGGAGTTGAGCGAGTAGACCACGACGCGGCTCAGGTCCTGGGTGGCGCCGATGCCGGTGGAGCTGCCGTAGCGGGCGCCGGTCTTGCCGTACGCGACGATGCCGCCGGGCAGCGTCAGCTCGGTCAGGCCCGAGGTGTAGTGGGCCGGCTCGTCGTCGGTGCCGTACATGGTCACCTTCGGCACGGTGAACATCGGCTTCAGCTGCTCGGCGGGCACGAGCCGGCCGCCGAACAGCGCCTTGGTGAACTTCTCCAGGTCGGCGGCGGTGGAGATGAGGTCGCCCGAGGCCCAGGTGGAGGTGACCTCCATCTCGGTGACGTCCACGACGTACGCGTCGCCGTAGGGGAAGGAGTCGGGGAAGCCCTTGGGGACGACCTGGTAGCCCTGGTTGTGCCGGCCGTGGATCTTGACGGACCTGCCGGGGAAGTAGCTCTGGTTCATGCCGGCCGGGCGCAGGATCCGGGCGCCGACCTCCTGCTCGTACGACCTGCCGGTGACCTTCTCGATCACCAGGCCCTCGACGAAGGTGTTGATGTTGAGGTAGTGCTGCTCGGTCCCCGGGGTGAACTCGATCGGGTTGAGCACGGCCTGGCGGACGTACTCCCGCGGGGTGATCGTCTTGAAGCGGTCGGCGTAGACCCGCTCGAAGCCGCCCTCCGACTTCGGCGCGGGCAGCCCGCTGGTGTGGTTGAGCACCTGGGCCAGCTTGACCGGCGGATAGTCGGCGGGCAGCAGCCCCGGCAGGTAGTCCTGGACCGTGCGGTCGAGGGAGACCTTGCCCTCGGCCACCAGCTGGAGCACGACCGCCGTGGTGAGCACCTTGGTCACGCTGCCCGCCCGGAACCTGGCGCCCTCCCTGGCCGGGTGCTTCCCGCGCAGATCGGTCACGCCGGAGACGCCGTGCCAGGAGCCGGCCGAGCCGCTGACCCTGACCTCGGCCGCGGTGGCGTCGGCCGCGGGCAGCCCGGCGATGCTCTTGCGCAGCGCGGTCTCGTTGATCGGCGGCACCTGGACGGCGGCGGCGGCGCTGTGGGCGCCCACCTCCGCATGGGCGAGGGCGGGAGCGCTCACGGTCAGGGCGGACAGGGCCAGGACGGCGGCGGCGAGACGGGTGCGCTTCATGGGGATCTCTCCAGGTCACATCGGCTTTCGATGGGACAATCCTGGCCAGAGACCCCCTGGCGGCGGATCGCCGACAACGGCGATCTTCCGGCTCGCTCTCAGGAGGGAGGGGACTCGCCCGATCAGGTGACCGCGAGCCGCCGGGCGTACCGCTCGTCCCGCCACAGCTCCTTGTCCAGCACCTCCAGCAGCGTGGTGGCCGCGTCGTGGACGTCGGCGTAGCCGATGTAGAGCGGCGCGAAGCCGAACCTCAGGACGTCCGGCGCGCGGAAGTCGCCGTGCACCCCCCGGTCGATGAGGGCCCGCATGACCGGGTAGCCGTCCGGGTGGTGGAAGCAGACCTGGCTGCCGCGCGAGTCCGGCTCGGCGGGCGAGACCAGCTTGAGCGCGTCGCCGACCAGGTCGACGAAGAGCGAGGTCAGGGCGAGGCTCTTGGCCCGCACCTGCGCCATCGGCACCCGCTCCCAGATGTCCAGCGCCGCCTCCAACGCGGCGAAGGACACCACGTGCGGCGTGCTGACCGCGAAGCGCCGGACGCCCTCGGCCGGGCGGTAGCCGGTCTCGAAGGCGAACGGCTCGGCGTGGCCGTGCCAGCCGGACAGCACGTTCTCGGCGGTGGCGTGGTGGCGCGGGTTGACGTAGAGGAAGGCGGGCGCGCCGGGTCCGGCGTTGAGGTACTTGTACGTGCACCCGACCGCGAAGTCGGCCTGCGACACGTCCACCTCCATGGCGCCCACGCTGTGGCACACGTCCCAGACCATGAGCGCCCCGGCCGCCTGGACCTGGGCGGTCACCGAGGGCACGGGCCGCCGGGCGCCGGTGCGGTAGTCCACCTCCGACAGCAGCACGACGGCCGCGTCGTCGAACCGGCCCTCGGCGTAGTCGCGCACCTCGTAGTCGCCGAGCAGCCGGGCCAGGCCCTGGGCGATGTAGTGGTCGGTGGGGAAGTTCCGCGGGTCGGAGACGATCACCTTGCGGCCGGGGCGCAGCCGTACGGCGGCGGCCAGCGCCTGGTAGGCGGCGATCGTGGTGGTGTTGCCCACGACGACCTGGCCGGGGCCGGCCCCGATCAGCGGCGCGAGCCGGTCGCCGGCGGTCAGCGGCTGGTCGTACCAGCCGGCCGCGTTCCAGCCGCCGACCAGCTGGCCGCCCCACTCGTCCTCGACCGTGCGGCGCACCCGTTCCGCGGCGCGGCGGGGCATCGCGCCGAGCGAGTTGCCCACGAGGTAGACGACCCCTTCTGGCAGGACGAACTCGTCCTTGAACGGCCGCAGCGGATCGTCGGCGTCGAGGGCGAGGCAGGCGTCGCGGTCCAGCACCGGTTGTGCTCCTTACGAGGGTGAGATGGTGGCGATTATCCGGTTTACACCATTCTGGTACTCGCGGACGTACCAGTTCTGCACCGGATTGTGGGCCGCGTCCAGGCGGAGCGATCCTCGTGGGCCGTCCAGCTCGCCCACCCCGGCCAGCGCCTTCGTCAGGTCGCCGCCGGCGGCCGCCGCCCGGTCGATCAGCCGCATCGCGTCCCAGCTCTGCAGCGCGACCGCGGACGGGTTCCGCCCAGTGCGCGCCCGCCACCCCGCCACGAACGCGGCGTTGGCCGGGTTCTGCAGCGCGGGCGACCAGAGCCCGACGCTGACCATGCCCTCGGCGTCCCGGCCGACCGCGCGCAGGACGTCCTCGTCGGCCAGGTTCTGGCAGGCCAGCAGCTTGATCCTGGCATCGTAGCCGAACCGCTTGAACGCCTTGACGAACGCGACCGCCTCCCCGCCCGCGTAGAAGGCGTACAGAAGCCGCGCCTCGCGCGGTATGCGCGCCAGGTACGGCTCCAGGTCGGCCTGCCCGCCGAACGGCGTCAGGATGCGCTTGAGCGGCCCGGCGCCGTATCCCTCGGCGAAGCCGGTCAGGGTCTCGGCGCCCGCGGAGTAGTCGGAGGCCATGAGCACCACGTCCTTGCCGGCGTAGTGCTCGGCGGCGTACCGGCCGGCCGCGTAGCCGTGCGCGCGGTTGGTGTAGGACACCCGGAAGACGCCGGGCCCGCCGAGCTGGTCGGCGCCCGCGTTCGCGATCACCACCGGGGTGCCGGCCGCCTCCTTGACCACCGAGACGGCGACCGGGGAGGCGAGCAGGCCGGTGAGCACGTCGGCCCCGCCGTCGATCAGCTTCCTGGCCTGCTCGGCGCCGATCTCCGGGCTGCCGGCGTCGTCGGCCACGACCAGCCGGGCCGGCCGGCCGCCGAGCAGGCCGTGGTGGTCGTCCAGGTAGAGCCGCATGGCGGTCTCCATGTCGTCGCCGAGGGTGGCGTACACGCCGGTCTGCGAGATGATCGCGCCGACCCGTACGGGCTCGTCCTCCGCGGCGAGGGGCACCGAGCCGCCGCAGCCGGCGACCATCAGCGCGACCAGCCCCAGCACGGCAACGCGCATGGGAGCCCCCTTCAGCCCTCGCCCGACGCCCCGGGCACGCGCGGCGCGCGGGCGTCGGTGGCCAGCTAGCCCTTGCCGGGGTGCAGCGCGCCGCACCGGTCGCACGTGCGGGCCTTCTCGTCGCCGTAGAACGCCTCGAAGACCGGCGGCAGGTCCTTGACGATGTCGCGCACCTGGAGCTCGACCTCGTGGACCTTGGCGCCGCACTCCGCGCAGTACCACTGGAACTTCTCCAGCTCGCCCTCGGGCCGGATGCGCTCCACCACCAGCCCGACGGACCCGGCCTCCGGGCGCTGCGGCGAGTGCGGCATGCGCGCCGGCAGCAGCCACATCTGGCCCTCCTTGACGTGCACGGTCTCGGGGCCGTTCTCGGTCACCACGTTGACGTGCATGTTGCCGCGCACCTGGTAGAACAGCTCCTCGTACGGATCGACGTGGAAGTCGGTCCTGGAGTTGGGCCCGCCGACCACCATCACGATGAAGTCGCCGGCCCCCTCGAAGACCACCTTGTTGCCGACCGGCGGCTTGAGCAGGTGGGCGTGCTCGTCGATCCACTTGGTGAAGTCAATGGGGGGAATCATGGTCGCTCCTGTGGATGGTAGGCGACGGCCTGCATCTCGATGAGCAGGTGCGGGTGCGGGAGCTGGTGCACCGCCACCGTGGTCCTGGTCGGACCCTCCTCGTCGAAGAATTCGGCGTACACCTCGTTGTAGCCCTTGAAGTCGTTCATGTTTACCAGGTATGTGGTGATCTGTACGAGATCCGCGAGCGAGCCTCCGGCGGCCGTGAGCAGGTCCCCGACGTTCTCGATGACCGCCCGCGTCTGGACGCGGATGTCCAGGTCGGTGACGCCGAACCGGTCGGCGCGGGCGCCCGCGAAGGTGCCGTCGGGCCTGCGGGAGCTGGTGCCGGAGACGTACAGGAAGTCGCCCGCCCGCTTGACGTGCGGGAACCGTCCCCGGGGCACGGCCTTGCCGGGGACGCGGATGGCCTCGCGGCTCACGTGCCGAACACCGCCCGCACCGATCCGAGCCCCTCGATCCTGGCCTCGAACACGTTCCCGGCCTCGACCGGCACGACCGGGCCGAGCGCGCCGGTCAGGACGACGTCCCCGGCGCGCAGCGGGTGGCCGGTGGCGGCCAGCGCGCCGGCCAGCCAGAGTGCGGCATTCAGCGGGTTGCCCATGCACGCGGCTCCGGACCCGGCCGAGACCTCCTCGCCGTCGCGGGTCATCGTCATCGCCGCCGCGCCGAGGTCGAGGTCGGTCAGCCGCTTCGGCGTGGCGCCCAGCACGTACGCGCCGGAGGAGGCGTTGTCGGCGACCGTGTCGGTGATCGTGATGTCCCAGTCGGCGATGCGCGAGTCGGCGATCTCGATGGCGGGCAGCGCGAACTCCACCGCCCTGATCACGTCCACCAGCGTGAACGGCCCCTCGGTCAGGTCCTTGCCGAACACGAGCGCGACCTCGGCCTCGGCGCGCGGCTGCAGGAACCGCTGCACCTTGATGGGCCGGCCGTCGAGCTCGGCCATGTCGGCGAAGAGCATGCCGTGGTCGGGCTGGTCGATGCCGAACTTCCGCTGCAGCAGCGGGTTGGTGGCGCCGATCTTCCGGCCGACCGGCCGCCGGCCCTCCGCCAGCGCCCGCCGGATGTTGATGTCCTGCACCGCGTAGGCGTCGGTGACCGTGGTGATGAGATCCCTGAGCGGCGCGCAGGGCTTGCCGGTACGCGCGGCCTCGACGAGCCGCTCGGCGGCCTGACCCCGGGTGTCGACGGCCAGAGACCATTCGTCATGCATCGGGTTGCTCCAGTTTGATGGTGATCGTGGTGGGCTCGGAGTAGAAGTCGAGCGACTGCGTGCCGCCCTCCCTGCCGATGCCCGACAGCTTCACGCCGCCGAACGGGGTGCGCAGGTCGCGCAGGTACCAGGTGTTGACCCAGACCAGCCCCGCCTCCAGGCGCTGGGCCACGCGATGGGCGCGGTCGAGGTTGGTGGTCCAGAGGGTGGCGGCCAGGCCGTACTCGCTGCTGTTGGCCAGGTCGATCGCCTCGGCCTCGCTGTCGAAAGGAGCCACGTGGCACACGGGACCGAAGATCTCCTCTCGATTGAAGCGGGACCACTCCGACAACCCTGTCATTACCGTCGGTTCCACGAAATATCCGGAATCGCGGTGGTCGCCGAACGTCGGGACGCCGCCCCCCGTGAGCACCTTGGCCCCCTCCGAGCGGGCCAGGGCGTAGTAGGACAGCACCTTCTCCCGATGCCCGGCCGAGATCATCGGCTGCGGCTCGACCTCCTGGGCGCGCGAGGCCAGGAGGCCGCAGAAGTCCTCGAAGATCGGCCGCTCGACGTAGAGCCGCTCGGTGCACAGGCACACCTGGCCGCCGTTGGTGAAGACCGACTTCACCGTGCCCGCGACGGCCCGGCCCAGGTCGCAGTCCTCGAAGATCAGGCCGGCGTTCTTGCCGCCCAGCTCGAACGAGATCGGCTTGACCCGGTCGGCGGCGGTCTTCATGATCTGCGTCCCGGTCGCGGTCGAGCCGGTGAACGTCACGCCGTCCACGCCCGGGTGCTCGACGAGGAGCTGGCCCGCCGGGCCGTGCCCGAAGATGATGTTGACCACGCCCGGGGGCAGGCCGGCCTCGGCGCAGATCTCGGCGAAGACCGCGGCCGAGCCGGGCGTGTGCTCCGACGGCTTGACGACCACGGTGTTGCCGGCGACGAGGGCGGGGGCCAGCTTCCACGTCATGAGCAGGAACGGCAGGTTCCACGGCACGATCACGGCGACCACGCCGAGCGGCCTGCGCACGGTGTAGCTGAGCACGCCGGCGAGGTGGAAGGCGTCGTCGGGGCGCTGGGAGGCGATCTCGGCGAACGCGCGGAAGTTCGCGATGCCGCGCGGCACGTCCAGCGTGCGGGTCTGGCCGAGCGGCTTGCCGGTGTCGGCGATCTCGGCCGTGACCAGGTCGTCGAAGCGGACCTCGATGCCCTCGGCGAGGCGGCGCAGCCATCCGGCCCGCTCGGCCACCGGCAGCCCCGCCCAGTCGCGCGCCGCCTCCCTGGCCGCGCGCACCGCCCGGTCGACCACTTCCGGATCGGCCTCGTGCACCTGCCTGATCACCCCGCCCGTCACCGGGTCGTGGACCGGGAACGCATTGCCCGCCGCCACCGGCAGCCCGCCGATGAAATGGGTCAGCACAGCAGCCTCCTCTAGCCTCACTCCCGGTATAGATCGTCGGGCGACGGTGAGACAACAGTCCGGCGGGGGCGGGAACCACGCGAGCCCGTCAGGCCTCGGTGGCGCCGGTGACACTGAGCCACCCCTCGGCCGGGCCCCTGGCGGACCTGTCCATACAGACATCTTCCGGTACCCCTCGGCGGCCCGGGATGATGACCAAATGGCGCGCACGTGGGAATTGTGGGGAAATATCATTATCGCTGGGGTTTTTGCGCTTCCAGTGGCCGTCCTGGTGATCATCCTGCTCGCCCGCCGCCGGGCCCGCGCCGGGCATCCGGCGCCGCTGCGCACCTCGCTCGCCGACGTCGGCGTCGTCGTGGGGACCGCGCCGTGGATCTGGATGATCCTCACGCCGTCCACCGGCCGGTCCGGGGTCGGCCTCGTCCCGTTCATGGACCTCGCCGATCTCGCCGGAGCCTCGTGGGAGACGGTGACGGTGCAGGTCGGGGGCAATCTGCTGGTGTTCGCCGCGCTGGGCGCCCTGCTGCCCGTACGGACCGCCGCGATGGCCTCCTACGGCCGGGTTGCGGCCGTCGCGGCCGCCTTTTCGGTCACGGTCGAGTTCCTCCAGTACGCCCTGCGACTGGGCCGGTTCTCCTCCGTGGACGACGTGATCATGAACACCGCGGGCGCGCTGCTCGCCGCGTCGGTTACTCGCCGCTGGTGGGCCCCGCGAATAGCGGCCGGGACCGTTCCACGATAACGGTCTGCATAAACGTCCTCGCATTCATCACACAGGCACGATCAGCTCAAAAGAAGCTCGGGACCAACCTCTGTATCTGTGCGATCGTGGACAAGACGGGGCAAGTTCTCTGGAGACGCCACAACCTGGTTGGTGACAGAGGGTGATCGAAACGTGTCTGAATCCCCGGTACCCCACGAGCCCCCTATTTATCGCCGCATCGCCGACGGCCTCCGCGCCCGGATCCTGTCCGGCGAACTGCGCGACGGGGACCGCCTACCGGGCGAGAACGCGCTCATGGCCGACTACGCAATCGCACGCGCCACCGCCAGGCAGGCGCTTGCCGTACTGATCAACGAAGGGCTGGCGGTGCCCAAACGAGGTTCGGGGGTCTACGTGCGCCTGTTCAAACCGATCCGCAGGCACGGCTCGCGCCGCCTGTCACGAGAGCAGTGGGGTCAGGGGCGTGCCATCTGGGACGCCGACACCCGGGGCCGTCCCTTCACCGTGGACCAGGTGGAGGTGGTGCTGGAGCGCGCATCGGAGGAGGTGGCGGGCGTCCTGGAGAGCGGCGAGGTATGGGTGCGTCGGCGCCGCTACTCCGTGGACGGCCGACCCGTGCAGCTGGCGACCTCCTCCTTCCCGGCCCGCCTGGTCCAGGGCAGCGCCATCACCCTGCCCGACACCGGGCCGGGCGGCGTCTACGCCAGACTCGGCGACCTGGGCCTGCCCCCGGCCCACTTCACCGAGGAGGTGCGGGCCCGCATGCCCGGCCCCCGCGAGACCGGGCTGCTCGACCTGCCCGGCGGAACCCCCGTCATCGTCATCGCCCGCACCGCGTACACGGCGGGCGGCAGACCCGTCGAGCTCAACGAGATGGTCCTGGACTCGGCGGCATACGTACTCCAGTACGACTTCGACGCCTAGTTCAACCCGATCTGTCAAGCGATAGGTTGACCTGTCCATCACGATCATTGATTTCTCTAGAGAGGTCCCTCATCTTCTAAGGAGATGGAACCGTACAGGAGATGGAACCTTCGCCTGGGGCCCGGGAGAGGTGCGCGGATGTCCGTTGACCGGCATCTTGCCGAGATCGCCCGGGAGTACCCCAGGTGGACCATCTGGCGGAGCGACGCGGGCCGCTGGTGGGCCACGCGGCACCATCCGCTCGACGCGGCGCAGCGCGAGGCCGGATGTGCGATGACCATCGACGCGGACGACCCGGACGGCCTGCGCGACCAGCTTCGGGACCAGGAGGAACGGACCGGCCGGCAGCCCCGCTGGTGGGCCGGCCCCGCTCCTCCCTGACGCGGGCCGTGGAGCGTTCCGCGGCTCGCACGCGAGCAGCCCGGTGCCGGGTCCAGCGTCTCGGCGGCCCCGGCACCGGGCCCCCAACGGGGCCACGAACGCGGAAGTCTCCGACCCTATCGGGGGCGGGGGCTTCCGCTCCCCGCCCCTTCACCCTCTAGGTGTGGTACTCGCCCAGCCGCAGGATGTGCACGTCGGTGTCGTCGGAGACGCTCTCCTTCGGCTTCTCCTCGTCCTCCTCGACGATGACCCGCACGTCGTCCTGCGCGGAAGGCTGCGGAGCCGGCGCGGCCTCGATGGCGGGCTCCGGCGCAGGCGCCGGGACGGCCACCGGCTGCTGAGCGGCCACCGGCTGCTGGGCGGCGACCGGCGCGGGCGGCAGCGCCGACTCGGGCACGAGCTGCCCGGCCGCCGCCTCGGTGCGCATCAGGTCGCCGAGCACCGAGCCGATCTCGGTCAGCCGCCGCACGACCTCGGTGTGGGTGTTGGTCAGGTACTCCACCCGGCGCCCGGCGTGCTCGTCGAGCGAGGCCGTGCGCTGACGCGCCGCCGCCAGCATCGACTCGGCCTCCGCGTGCGCCCCCGCCACCAGCTGCTCGGCCTGCGCGTGGGCGGCCGCCATCATCCGCTCCGCCTCGGCCTGCGCCCCGCCGAGCACCCGCTCGGCCTCGGCGTGCGCGTCGCGCAGCAGGCCCTCGGCCTCGCTGCGGGCCGACCCGAGCTGCTCCTCGGCGTCCGCGCCCGCCTGGGCCAGCATGCGCTCGGCCGCCTGCGTGGCCTCGGCCACCCGCCGCTCGGCCTCCGCCTGCGCCGAGGTCAGCATCTTGTCGGACGTCTCGCGCGACGTCGTCACCAGCCGCTCGGCCTCGGCCCTGGCGCTCTCCCGCACGGCGGTCGCCTCGGCCTCCGCGTCGGCGCGCTTGGCCGCGGCCTCCTCCTCGCCCAGCTTCAGGATCTGCGCGAGCCTCGGGCTGAGGTCCTCGTAGCTCTGGGGCGCCTCGACCATCCGCCGCCTGGCCTCCGCCAGCTCGACCCGGCCCTGCTCCGCCTGGTCGATCGCCCGTGCCAGCCGCTCTTCCAGATCCCGGACCTGGTTCCGGGTACGGATCATGTAGTCGTGCACCTGACGGCGGTTGTAGCCGCGCATCACGACTTCGAAGGTGTCCTCTTGCATCAGATCGGGAATGCTCTCGTGCTGGTTTGTCATGGGGGTTACCTAAGGGTTTGCGTGAGGCGGGGGAAAACTGCGGGTTGTGAGGGTCTGACGACGAGACGTCAGGAAACGACTTTCCTGCCATCTGCCCACGTCCGCAACCGGAACGCCACACCTGGGGCGGGAATTACGATTGGACGAATGTACATAGCAGCGTTGGACGACGGGGCAGTGCCGGACATCCACCCGGAGGCGTACATCGCGCCCGGCGCCGTCGTGGTCGGAAGTGTGCGGGTGGGCCGGGCCTCCAGCATCTGGTACGGCTCCGTTCTCCGAGGGGACGACGAGCGGATCGAGATCGGCGAGGAGTGCAACGTACAGGATCTGTGCTGCCTGCACGCCGACGCGGGCCAGCCCGCGATCCTGGAGGACCGGGTCAGCCTGGGCCACAAGGCCATGGTCCACGGCGCGCACGTCGAGACCGGCGCGCTGGTCGGCATCGGCGCGATCGTGCTCGGCGGCGCCCGGGTGGGCGCGGGCACGCTGGTCGCCGCGGGAGCGCTGGTCGGGCCGGGCAAGAAGATCCCGTCCGGGGTGCTGGTCGCCGGTGTGCCGGGCAAAATCGTGCGCGAGCTCACCGACGACGACCGGGCCTCCTTCGCCCGCACCCCGGACAACTACATGGCCAAGGCGGTCAGGCACCGGCAGGCGTCAGCAGTTTGATCAGGACCTGGTCCGACACCGAGGCGGTGTTGAGCGGGTCGGCGTACTCCGGCAGCTCGGGGCGGAGGAAACGGACGAAGTCGACGGTCAGCTTGAGATCGGGGACGCCCTTGATCTGCTTGGCGTTGGCCTTGGCGGCGTCCTTCTTCAGCGCGCCGTAGCTGTCCCAGTCGGTGTAGGCGGTGACACCCCATTGCAGCACCTCGGGGAGGTTCGAGGGCCAGCGTCTGGCGACCTTCCAGGCGCCGCCGTCCTCCTTGTAGAGCGCGACGGCGACCCGGCCCAGCCTGGCCAGGACGAGGTCCACCCAGCCGTCCTTGACCGCCACCTCCAGCGGCTTGGAGCTGCCGTCCTGGGTGAACTTGGCCTCGACCTGCCCGGCCGCGTCGGCGGTGCCGGTGGTGACGGACATCCACACGGGTTTGTCGTACGTGCCGGGCTGGCGGGCCATGAGCCCGCCGAGCGAGAACTTGCGCGCCGGCCTGCCGCCCTTCTTGCCGGTGACCTTGACCCGGGCGTGCATGACGATGTCCCCGGCCAGCTCCTGGTAGACGAAGGGGCCGCGGAAGCCGTCGTACCAGGTGGAGGTCTTCGGCTCCAGGTAGAGGGCGCCCTTGGCGGTCTTGTTCACGTCGAGCTTGGCGATCCTGTCGACGTCCTTCTCGGTGTCGCTCAGCTTGCTCCACACGGCCAGTTCCGCGGCGTCGGCGAACTCGCTGGAGGCCGATCCGACCTCGCCGCCGGGCGCAGGCGCCTGGGCGTTCTGGACGGTGAGCACGCCGGGACCGGTGGGAGTGGGCGGCGCCGCGGCGGTCCCGCAGCCGCTCACCACACCCGCCACTGCCAACACCCCTGCCACCTTTGCCCTCATAGCGGACATTCTGCCGTGAAATGCCGACGGGTGACGTCGGGCGGCCCAGTACGATGACGGCCGTGCGCCCCTGGGATGCGTTCACCTCGGCAGAGGCGGAGGTCCGCGCGATGGTCGCGGACCCGCGCTGGCAGGGCCTGTCCGTGCCCGACCGCGCGCACGTCCTGGCGGCCAGGGTCCTGGTGACCCAGGACGGCGACCGCTGGCTCTTCGGCGCGTACGCGCGCTGGCACCTGCACGACCCCGGCGACGGCCGCTGGCACCCCGCGCCGCCGCCCAGAGGCGAACGGGCGCGCAAGGTGGGGCACGCCACGGCCGCGCTGCCGGACCAGGTGGTGCCCACCGGGCCCGACTTCGCCGCCGAGCCCGGCTCGACCCAGGCCTTCATCGGCCCCGACGTGCTGCCGGTGGTGACCGGGCAGATCGCGGAGATGGTCCGCGGCGCCGGGCGCAAGTCGGAGCTGGACTACCCGCTGACCGCCTTCGGGGAGATCTTCGCCGCCGACGTGCCGAGCACGGTCGCCGCCGTCTGGGGGACGATCATGTGGTGCGCGTACGCGCCGGCCTTCGACGGCAACGAGCGCCTGATCACCCTGTTCGGCGAGTACCTGCGCCGCTCGCTGCCCGGCGACGAATGGGTGCGCTGGCTGCCCGCGCCGCCGCTGCTCGACCTGGTCACGCTGGTGTCCGAGCGCACCCGCGCCGGCCGTCCGCGGGCCGCGCTCCGGCTGGCCGCGCTGATCGCCGACACCGCCCAGGTGCTGCTGTCCGACATCCGGTTCAGGCCGCGGGCGCTGGCGCTGCTCACGATGGTGGAGCCGGTGCTGCGCCGGCCCGGCCGCGACGACGCCACGGCCGCGCGGGGCGACGACGCCGTGCGCCGGGCCTGGCTCGACCGCTGCCCGCCGCGGCTGGCGCTGGCCCTGCTGCCGGAGACCGATCCCGACGCGTACTTCGCCCACTCGGTGTACGACCTGGTCGAGGCGCTGGGCTTCGTGGAGGACGCGTCCGGGGCGGCGGCGGCGTACCTGGCCGATCTGTCGGACTCCAGGAGGATGTTGCCCGAGCGGCTGAACCACCGGTTGCGGCGGGCGTACGTGGAGTTGGAGCGTGCCGGGCTGACGGGCACGTCGGCGGCCGAGCGCACCGAGCCGGAGGGCTTCGCCGTGCGTCCGGGCGGTGCGCCCGTGCCGCAGGCGGCGGTGGTGACGCCGCCCGACCGGGAGAGCAAGGCGGCCGTGCTGGGCGCCGCGTACGCCACGTGCCTGGCGTGGGGCCGGCTGACCGGCGCCAAGGTGCCGCGGCACGGCCTGGCCGGCCAGAGCGCGCTGGTCCGTGAGCTGATCCACGAACGGGACGACCACCACATCGGTCACCCCTAACGCACTATTACCGTTATTTCACCCTTACTCCGCCTATATCCCGCTATCACTTCAGTCACCGGGCAATTCGCTGAATTGTGATCTCGACTTCGGGAAATGATCCCTGTGGGGCCCCCGTGACGCCGAAAGGAATGACTCCGATGGGCCATGTCGCCGGAAGGGCCCTCGCCGTAACCTCGTAGAGGGTGTGGGCTGCGGAAGGAAGGACGACGCGGTGGGGCACGACGACCTGGACTCTCGGGTCCACGACCGTGTCGCGTTGGACGAGATTGCGCTCTACGCCGAGGTGCTCACTGCCGTGGCTGTCAGCGAACGGCGGCTGACCTTGGACGAACTCGACGACGCGCTCGGATTGCGGACTTCGGCGAGTCGCTGAAGACCATCGAAATTACCTGTCCCGGGCTCCTGTGGGGTCCGGGACAGTGGTTCCCGGCTATTACAGGTAACTAGTCAATCGAGGGTGTGCCTCTCCTACGTATGGAGGAGACGACCCCCTACGACTTGACCAGGCGGGCGATGGCGGCCGACGCCTCCTTCACCTTCGCCTCGGCCTCCGGGCCGCCCGTGTTGATCGCGTCGGCGACGCAGTGGGAGATGTGCTCCTCCAGCAGCCCGAGCGCCACGGCCTGAAGGGCCCGCGTGGCCGCGGAGACCTGGGTGAGCACGTCGATGCAGTAGGCATCGTCGTCGACCATGCGCTGCAGGCCCCTGATCTGGCCCTCGATTCGCCGGAGGCGCGTCAGATATGCCTGCTTGTCTCCGCTGTACCCATGCATGCTTCTACGGTACCCGTAACCCGTATGAGCTAGCGGAGATCTGACAGCAGCTTCTCCCACTGTTCGGCGACTTCCTCGGCCGAATGGCGGACGGCGGTGTCGAGGGCGCCCGCCGCGAGCGAGCGCCGGCGGCGTTCGTCGTCGATGAGCGCGAGCAGCGCGCCCGCGAAGTGCTGCGCCTCGCTCTCGCTCTCGGGCACCAGCACGCCGTTGTAGCCGGTCGCCACGAACTCCCTGGGGCCCCTGGCGCCCTCGAAGGCCACCACCGGCACCCCGCACCCCATGGCCTCCAGCACGGTCATGCCCAGGTCTTCGCTGCGGGAGGGGTTGGCCACGATCGACGCCTTGGCGAACTCCCCCGCCAGGTCGGGCGTGACGCCCATGAAGTAGACGTGGTTGTGCAGGTTGAGCTCGTTCACCAGCGACCGCAGCCGCCGCTCCTCGGGGCCGCCGCCGTAGAGCCGCAGCCGCCAGTCGGGACGCTTGTCCGCCACGATCGCGAACGCCCTGATCAGCCGGTCGTACGCCTTGACCGACACCCACCGGCCCCCGGCCGCCACGATCCGGTTGTCCATCCGCGAGCGCGGCCACGGGCCGCCCGGCAGCGCGTCCGGCACGGAGTGGACGGCGGACCCGTCGCCGAGCAGCCTGCCCCATTCCTCCTGGGCCGACTCCGTGGCCGTCACGACCGCGTCGAGGCGCGGGTAGAGCCGCTGCACCGGCCCGGGGACGGCGGGCCGCCCCCACTCCCTGGCGATCTTGAGGGTTTCACGTGGAGCATGCCGCGCCACCTGGACGCCGATGCCCGGCCTGGTGGTGATCAGCACGTCGGACCTGAGCCCGCGCAGCAGCCGCCAGAGCGCCATCTCGGTGCGCATCTGGCCGCGCGGCAGCAGGTGGCGCACCCCCGGACGGGCGTCGACCAGGCTGCGCATGGCCACCTTGGAGCCGATGGGGAAGAACGGCTTCTCCTTCTGCCGCCGGACGCTGATGACCTCGACCTCGTGCCGCTCGGACAGGGCGGTGGCGAGGTTGAGCGTCGCGCGCACGTCGCCGCGCATGCCGTACGCCGAGGCGAGCACCAGGCTGACCTTCATCCGCCCACCTCGATGCGCAGCTCGTCGTCGGCGGTGTAACAGGGCCGGACGGGCACGCCGTCGATCTCGGCCGACGGGTAGTGCAGCCGTCTTCGTTTGCCGTCGACGTCGTCGAGCCAGGCGCCCAGCCGCAGCGGCGTGGGCACGCCCTCGACCTCCAGCGCTGCCTCCCAGGTGCCGGCCGTGTCGGGGTCGGCCTCGACCACGTTCACCAGCGACACCGCCGCGTGGAAGCGCACCCCCTGGACGGTGGCGTTGGCCGACACCCGTTCCCTGGTCGGCCTGCGGTCGAGGGTGAGCGTGGCCTCGCGGCGCGCGTCGTCGTCCTCCAGCCCGGTGTACGCCAGCAGCCCCGTCACCTCGAACCGGCCCTCCCTGAACCAGATCGCCCGCACCTCGGCCACCGGCTCGGCGTCGGCTATCTTCAGGGCCAGAAACCCGTTCCGCGTCCGGTACGACCGGTAGGCCAGCGTCCGCCGGCACAGCGCGTACGCGTCGAGGTGGTCGAGGGAGAACCCCGGGTCCACGCTGCGCAGCCTGCTGCGGCTGCCCTCGTGCCGCAGGTAGGCGTCCCAGCGGCCGGCGGTCAGCTCCAGCGGCGCCAGCGAGACGGCCAGCGTGGCCTCCCGCGTCCGGCTTCCCGTACGGCCCAGGCGCACGTCGCGCTCGACCCCCGTGGCGCGATGGCGCAGCACGAGCTCGGTGCCGTCACGCAGGGGCTCATCGATGGCGAGTCGCAGGGAGAGCACGTCGGCCAGGGTGACTTCGGCGTCCGTGACCACGACGCGCATCACCAGCCCCCTCCCCGTCGAATAAGGCCATGCGACGTTGAGGTTACCGTGATTTTCCCGTTATGTGGATGGGAGATTTCCAGCGAGGAGGCCCGTGACGTGCGGAACTCCTCTACAGAGCCTGTAGAGGAGTCCGACTTTCCGTGGTCAGGAAGCGCCCTTGACCGATTTGATCAACAGCTGCGCGACGTCCACGACTTCCAGCGATTCCTTGGCCTCGCCGTTGTTCTTCTTCTCGTTGATCGCGTCGCCGAGCATCACCATGCAGAACGGGCACGCGGTCGAGACGGTGTCGGGATTCGTGGTGAGCGCCTCGTCGACCCGCTCGGTGTTGATGCGCTTGCCGATGCGCTCCTCCATCCACATGCGCGCGCCGCCCGCGCCGCAGCAGAAGCCGCGGTCCTTGTGGCGGTGCATCTCCTGGGTCTGCACGCCGGGCACCTTCGACATGATGTCGCGGGGCTGGGAGTAGACCTTGTTGTGGCGGCCGAGGAAGCACGGGTCGTGGTAGGTGATCTTCTCCTCGATCGGCGTGACCGGGGTGAGCAGGCCCTCGTCCACCAGCTTCGACAGCAGCTGCGTGTGGTGCACGACCTCGTAGGTGCCGCCGAGCTGCGGGTATTCGTTGGCCAGGGTGTTGAAGCAGTGGGGGCAGGTCGCGACGATCTTCTTGACGCCGGCCTCGTTCAGCGTCTCGATGTTCTGCTGGGCGAGCATGTTGAACAGGTACTCCATGCCCAGGCGGCGGGCCGGGTCACCGGTGCACGCCTCCATCGGGCCGAGCACCGCGAACTTCACGCCCGCGATGTGCAGCAGCTCGGCGACCGCCTTGGTGGTCTTCTTGGCGCGGTCCTCCAGGGCGCCCGCGCAGCCCACCCAGAACAGGTACTCGGCGTCCTCGGGCATCTTCTCCTCGACCAGCTCGACCTCGAAGTCGAGCTCCTCGATCCAGTCGGCCCGCTTCATCTCGGACATGCCCCACGGGTTGCCCTTGTTCTCCAGGTTCTTCACCATCACCCCCGCCTCGGACGGGAACGACGACTCCACCATGACCTGGTAGCGGCGCATGTCGAGGATGTGGTCGATGTGCTCGATGTCCACCGGGCACTGCTCGACGCAGGCGCCGCAGTTGGTGCACGACCACAGCACGTCGGGGTGGATGACGCCGTCCTCGCCGACGAGCGGCTTCTCCAGCAGCGCGAGCACGTCGGTGTCGGCGTGCTCGGTGCTGGCGGCCATCAGGTACGGGGCCACCTTGAAGGCGTGGTCGCGCTGGTCGAGGATGAGCATCTTCGGCGAGAGCGGCTTGTCGGTGTTCCAGGCCGGACACTGCGACTGGCAGCGGCCGCACTCGGTGCAGGAGTAGAAGTCGAGGAAGCCCTTCCAGGTGGTGTCGCCGATCTTGCCGCGGCCCAGGCGCTCGGCGTCGAGCTCCTCGTCCTCGAAGTCGACGAGCTTGCCGTCGACGCGCAGCTCGGACGCGGCGCCGAGCCCGTTGGGACGCCGGGAGAACAGCACGTTGAGCGGCGCGGTGAAGATGTGCAGGTGCTTGGAGTTCACCACGATGACCAGGAACACCAGCATGAAGCCGATGTGCAGGAGCAGCGCGATCTCCTCCAGCAGCGGGCTGGCCGGCAGCGCGTCGCCGAGCGCCAGCGAGACGAACGCGCCGGAGGAGTAGGGGAAGTTGCCGTTGGCCGCCGAGGCGCCGCGGGCCAGGAACAGCGTCCAGATGATGTTGAAGATCATGAACAGGACGAGCCACGCGCCGCCGAGGTGCGAGCCGGAGAAGCGCGACTTGCGGCCCAGCGTCTTGGGCGAGTTCTTGACCCGGATGATCGCGAAGGCGACCAGGCCGAGCAGACACGCGACGGCGATGAAGTCCTGGAGGAAGCCGAGCACGCCCCAGGTGCCGATGAGCGGGATGTGGAAGTCGGGCTCACCGGTGATCGCGCCCTGGACGATCGCGCCGTACGCCTCGATGTAGACGGTCAGCAGGATGAAGAACGCCCACATGACGAAGAAGTGGGCCGTGCCGGACGGCGTCCACTTCAGCAGCTTCTTCTGGCCGAAGACCTCGACGAGCTGGGCCTTGAGCTCGTCGGCGGCGTGCTCCTTGGCGTACTCGACGCGTTCGGGCGCGGGCGGCCCGGAGGTCGCCAACCTGAACAGGAACAACACCCTGCGGCCGGCGACGGCCACCGCCAGGACGGTCATGACCAGCCCGATGATCGCTACCCAGAGCACGGGGTCCTCCCACAGACGACGATGGCTGCCAGCATACGGACACGTGTTTCCAGGAAGCTTACCGGCCAGTAACTTCCCGGGATGACATCCATACCCTATGGTCAGTGCCCTATACAGAACAATGCTCTACGCCGTGAAGTACCTCTGTATGGTCGGGGCGATGAGCTCGACCAGCTCCTCCGGATCGGCGCTGGCCAGCGGCTCCAATTTGATCACGTGACGGCCCATGATCACGCCGTACATCTGGCCAAAAGCTGCCTCGATGCGTAGGTGCGGAACACCAAGGCGGTCGGCCACCTGGAAGAGCAGCGCGTTCGTGATGAACTCCCGGAACATCGCCGCCGCCTGCTCGTTCGTGAGCGCCGAGCGCATCAGGGCGATCATCGGCTCACGGGTCTCCGGCTCGGCGGTCACCCGCAGGATCATCCGCACCAGCCGCTCGCCGATCTCCTCGCGCGGGCCGTCCAGCAACAGCGGGATGACCTCGTCGGGGGTGATCGGCAGCTGCATGGCCGCCGCGAACATGCCCTCCTTGGTCTCGAAGTAGTGGTGGACCAGAGCCGGGTCGACCTTGGCCTCCCGCGCGATCCCGCGCACCGTGGCCTTGTCGAAGCCCTTCTCGGCGAACACCCGCCGCGCCGCCGTCAGGATCTCGCCGCGCGTGTCGGCCGACCCGGGCCTGCGGCCGGGACGGCGTCGTACGTTGCTCATGGCCGCGTCCCGCCGGTCACCGGCCCACCGCCAGGTACACCCGCATCGGCACCGACAGCACGCCCTCGGGGAAGGCCTTCCTGAGCTCCGCGCGCTGCCGCCCGACCAGCTCGTCGGCCGCGTCCGGCGACAGCGCCGCCATGTACGAGTGGGAGCGCAGGTCGAGCAGGAAGTCCTCGATGCCGACCAGCCTCGTCCACGGAATCCAGCGCTCCTGGACCACCTCGAAGGCAGCGGCGATCGGCGGCACCGACCACTCCTCGACCGCCGGCCCCCAGTACGTGGGCACCGCCTCGGCCAGCCGCGCCTCGTAGGCGGCCAGCCACTCGGCCTGCGCCGCGTGGTGCAGGTTCCAGCAGCCCACGATCGCGCCGCCGGGCCGCAGCACCCGCCTGGCCTCGGCGATCGAGACGACGGGGTCGAGCCAGTGCCACGACTGGGCGTACGTCACCAGGTCGGCCACCCCGTCGGCCAGCGGCAGCGCGTTGCCGTCGGCGATCACCGCGGCGACCGCCGGCGGCTCGCCGTCGATCCGCGCGACCAGCCGGGCCAGCATCTCCGCCCCCGGATCGACCGCGATCACCTGGGAGCCGCGGGCCCGCAGCGCGTGCGTCAGGATGCCCGTGCCCGCGCCCACGTCGATCGCGGTGGCGCCGTCGAGCTCGATCCCGGTCACCTCGGTGAGCGCGCGGTACATCTCGTCGGGATAGGACGGGCGGCCCGCGTCGTAGGCGTCGGCCACGCTGTCGAAGACCCGCGCGAGGTCTCTGGTCGGCCCCACGTTCCTGGTCGGCCCCACGTTCATCGGGACGCCGCCAGGTGCAGGCGGGCGAAGGCCAGCGCCTCGGCCAGGTCGTCGACGCGCTCGGTGCGGCTGGCCGCCTTGCGGGTGTTGATCTCCAGCACCACCAGGCCGCCGTAGCCCGAGTTCGCCAGACGTTCCAGCATCTGGGCGCACGGCTGGTTGCCCCTGCCGGGGACCAGGTGCTCGTCCTTGTTGGTCACGCCCATGCCGTCGGCCAGGTGGAGGTGGGCGAGCCGGTCGCCGAGCTTGGTGGCCATCTCCATGGCGTCGGAGCCGGACACCGCGGTGTGCGACAGGTCGAGGGTGACCTGCGGGAAGTCGTAGTCGATCGGGTTCCAGTCGGGCGAGTACGGCACCACGTCGTTGCCCCTGGCGCGCAGCGGGAACATGTTCTCGACCGCGAACGTGACATCGGTCTCGTCACGCATGCGGGCCAGGCCGTTCTCGAAGTCGCGGGCGTAGTCGCGCTGCCAGCGGAACGGCGGGTGCACCACGACGGTCGAGGCGCCGAGGCGCTCAGCCGCCTTCTGCGCCCTGACCAGCTTGGCCCAGGGGTCTCTGCCCCACACCCGCTGCGTCACGAGCAGGCAGGGCGCGTGGATCGCCAGGACGGGCACCTGGTAGTGCTCGGACAGCCGCTCGATCACGTCGATGTCCTGGCTCACCGGATCGGCGCCGACCATGATCTCGACACCGTCGTAGCCCAGGCGCGCGGCCAGTTCGAACGCGTCGGGAGTGCGTTCTGGATATACCGAGGCGGTGGACAATGCGATCTTCGCATTGGGCACGCGGATGACATCAGCCACGTTGCCAGCCTAAGCCGGAGAAGCGCCTCTGGCGCGTGAGCCCCACCAGATAGCCCTACCCAACCCCCCATCCCACCTCAAAGACACTCCCTCGAACCCCGCTACGGTTGGGCCCATGCCACGGATAGCCAGAGGCGCGATCCCCAGCCCGAACATCTGGAACGCTCCCCAGGTCTACGAGCTGGAGAACCGCGCCGTGGACCCCGAAGGCGCGGCCGACGCCGCGATGCGCGAGCTGCGCCCCTGGGCCGGCGCCACCGTGCTCGACATCGGCTGCGGCACCGGCTTCCACCTGCCCGTCCTGGCCGCCGACGCGGCCGCCGTGATCGGCGTCGAACCGCACGGCGACCTGGCCGGCCTGGCCCGCCGCCGCTGCGCGAACCTGCCCAACGTCTCGGTGCACGCCGCCGCCGCCCAGGACCTCCCGCTGCCCGACGCCAGCGTCGACGTGGCCATGGCCCGCTGGGCCTACTTCTTCGGCCCCGGCTGCGAGCCCGGCCTGCGCGAGCTGTCCCGCGTCGTACGCCGCGGCGGCGCCGCGTTCGTCATCGACCTCGACGCCACCCGCGGCTCGTTCGGCCGCTGGTTCTCCCGCACGGTGCCGACGTACTCGGCGCGCGAGGTGGAGGCGTTCTGGGTCCGTCAGGGCTGGCAGCGGCGGCCGCTCGACCTCACGATGACCTTCGAGCGCCGGGCCGACCTGGAGGCCGTGCTGCGCATCGAGTTCGCCCCCGAGGTGGCCGAGCAGGCCGTCGCGGAGACCCCCGGCCTGGAGATCTTCTACCCGAACGTGCTGCGCTGGCGCTACTTCTGAATTCATGGCCTCACCCCGCTCGGCGGGCTTGACATTGACGTCGGCGTCAACGTTTACCGTGGTGGCATGCGCATCGGGGAGCTGGCGGAACGCACCGGGGTGAGCACCCGTTCACTCCGCTACTACGAGCAGCACGGCCTGCTCTCGGCCAGACGCGGCCCCAACGGCTACCGCGAGTACGCCGAGGAGGACGTCAAGCTGGTGGCCGAGATCCGGTCGCTGCTCTCGGTCGGATTCACGCTGGAGGACACCCGTCCCTTCGTCGACTGCCTGCGCTCGGGCCACAGCTCGGGCGGTTCCTGCCGGGAGTCCGTCGAGGTCTACCAGCGCAAGATCATGCAGATCGACGAGGAGATCCGGGTGCTGCTCGCCCGCCGCGCCGAGGTCGCCGCCCAGCTCGCCCAGTCGTGTCCCGGCTGTTTCGTAAGGGGAGACAAATGATCACGTTGACCACCGACAACTTCGAGGAGCAGGTGCTCAAGAGCGACAAGCCGGTGCTGGTCGACTTCTGGGCCGAGTGGTGCCCGCCGTGCCGCATGGTGGCCCCCGTCCTGGACGAGATCGAGGCCGAGCACGGCCTGGCCATCGGCAAGCTCAACACCGACGAGAACCCCGAGATCATGTCCCGCTACGGCGTGATGGGCCTGCCCACGCTGCTGCTGTTCGAGAACGGTGAGCCCGTCAGGCAGATCGTCGGCGCCCGGCCCAAGCGCCTGCTGGTGCAGGAACTGGGCCTCACGCGGTAGTCGAGGATTGTCGGCACGGGCCGCTAGCCTGCTCGACATGGCCAAGACAGCGCAGAAGCCCGGTTACCGCTGTGCCGAGTGCGGCTGGCGCACCAGCAAGTGGGTCGGCAGGTGCGGCGAGTGCCAGGCGTGGGGCACTGTCGACGAGGAGGGCGCGCGCGCCGGGGTCAACGTCGTCCAGGGCGGCGCGACCACCGGGCCCGCGCTGCCCATCGGCCAGGTCAAGGCCGAGGTGGCCGCGGCCCGCACCACCGGGGTGAGCGAGCTCGACCGGGTGCTCGGCGGCGGCCTGGTGCCCGGCGCGGTGGTGCTGCTGGCCGGCGAGCCCGGCATCGGCAAGTCCACGCTGCTGCTGGAGGCCGCGGCCCGCATCGCCGAGCGCACCACCGTCCTCTACGTGACGGGCGAGGAGTCGGCGGCCCAGGTGCGCCTGCGGGCCGACCGCATCGGCGCCATCCAGGACAACCTCTACCTCGCCGCCGAGACCGAGCTGTCGGCGCTGATCACCCACGTCGACAAGGTCGAGCCCAGCCTGCTGGTGGTCGACTCGGTCCAGACGGTCGGCTCGGCCCAGACCACCGGCGTGCCGGGCGGCGTGACCCAGGTGCGCGAGGTGGCCGCCAACCTGGTGCGCATGGCCAAGGAGCGCAACCTCGCCACGGTCCTCGTGGGCCACGTCACCAAAGAGGGCTCGATCGCCGGCCCCCGCACCCTCGAACACCTGGTCGACGTCGTGCTCAACTTCGAGGGCGACCGCCACTCCAGGCTGCGCATGGTCCGCGCCATCAAGAACAGGTTCGGCCCCACCGACGAGGTCGGCTGCTTCGACCTGCACGAGCGCGGCATCGAGGGCATCACCGACCCGAGCGGGCTGTTCGTCTCGCGGCGCAGCGAGCCGGTCGCCGGCACCTGCGTCACCGTCACCGTCGAGGGCACCCGCCCGCTGCCCGCCGAGGTGCAGGCGCTCGTGGCCCGCACCGAGGCCCAGCAGCCGCGGCGCACGTCCTCGGGGCTCGACACCTACCGCGTCCAGATGATCCTCGCCGTGCTGGAGCGCCGGCTCAACGCCCGGCTCGGCGGCTGCGACGTGTTCACCGCCACCGTGGGCGGCATCAAGCTGGCCGATCCGGCCGTCGACCTGGCGGTCATGCTCGCCGTCGCGAGCGCCGCGGGCGACAAGCCGCTGCCGCCCGGTCTGGTGGCGCTCGGCGAGGTGGGCCTGGCGGGCGAGTTGCGCCCGGTCAAAGACGTGCGCAGGCGGCTGACGGAGGCGTCCAGGCTGGGGTTCAAGAGGGCGCTCGTGCCCGCCGGATCCCTGGAGACGGGCGCCGGGAAGCGCAACGGGCAGCGGGCTCTGGTGCCCGTCGGGCCCGTGGCGTTCGCCCCCGGGTTCGAGGTCGTCCAGGCCGAGAACGTCTGGGACGCACTCACGCACGTCACATAGCACGGCTAAGCTGGGCGTGACCAATCGACACGGGGGTCAGGTGGACAGGAGTCTTGACGACCGCCGTCGCGACGCTTTGGCCGCCGTGGCGCCGGGCACTCCGCTGCGCGACGGCCTGGAGCGCATCCTGCGCGGGCAGACCGGCGGCCTGATCGTGCTCGGCCACAACAGGACCGTCGAAGAGGTCTGCAGCGGCGGCTTCGAGCTCGACGTCGAGTTCTCGGCCACCCGCCTACGCGAGCTGGCCAAGATGGACGGCGCGATCGTGGTGAGCAACGACCAGAAGATCGTGCGGGCGGCCGTGCACCTCGTCCCCGATCCCGCGATCCCCACCGACGAGTCGGGCACCCGCCACCGCACCGCCCAGCGCGTGGCCAGGCAGACGGGCCTGCCCATCATCGCGATCAGCAAGTCCATGCGGATCATCGCCCTCTACCTCGACGGCATCCGCTACGTGCTGGAGGAGTCCGCGGCCATCCTGTCCAAGGCCAACCAGGCCCTGGCCACCCTTGAGCGCTACAAGCACCGGCTCGACGAGGTCTCCGGCACCCTGTCGGCGCTGGAGATCGAAGACCTCGTCACCGTGCGCGACGTGTCGGCGGTGGCCCAGCGCCTGGAGATGGTCCGGCGCATCTCCGACGAGATCAAGGGCTACGTGGTCGAGCTGGGCACCGACGGCCGGCTGCTGTCGCTGCAGCTCGACGAGCTGGTGGCGGGCGTCGACTCCGAGCGCGAGCTGGTCGTGCGCGACTACCTGCCGGCCCCCGCGAGCCGCCGCCAGAAGCGCCTGGTCGAGGCCCTGCACGACCTCGACCACCTGTCGGGCGCCGAGCTGCTCGACCTGTCGGCCGTGGCGCACGTGCTGGGCCACGGCGGCGCCGAGCGGCTCGACAGCCCGGTGAGCCCGCGCGGCTTCCGGCTGCTGGCCAAGGTGCCCCGGCTGCCCGCCACGGTGGTCGACCGGCTGGTCAACCACTTCGGCGGCCTGCAGAAGCTGCTGGCCGCCAGCATCGACGACCTGCAGGAGGTGGGCGGCGTCGGGGAGTCGCGCGCCCGCAGCGTCCGCGAGGGCCTGTCCCGCCTGGCGGAGTCGTCGATCCTCGAACGTTACGTCTGAGGCCGGCCGCTCACCGCAGGTGGAAGACGCCCTTGCCGCTGCGGAGCGCCCCCATGCGGGCGGTGGCCACGTACGTGCCGGGCAGGGCGGAGGCCGGGGACGAGCGGCAGTCGGTGCTCGACCGGCGCCGGTCCCACTCCAGGGTGCGCACGTACGGGATCCCGCGCTGCAGCTCCCTGACCTCGGTGCCCACCCCGCTGACGCAGTCGGCGGTGGACCAGATGCGGTCGGCGCCCGAGGTGATGCGGATCTCCATGGCCCGCGGCCCGACGTCGGCCGTGCACATCACCGGCCCGGTGTTGACCAGCGTGACGATGAAGGTCGGACGCGCCGCGCCGGTGTAGATCGGCTCCTTGCCGCCCTGGAGGCTCAGCACCAGGCTGTCCTGCGGGCACGGCTCCCCCGGCCGCCTCGGCTTGGCGGCCGGGCTCTCCTTGGGCGCGGGGGTGGGCGACGGGCTGGCCGTCCCCATGGCGAGTGTGCGCAGGCCCGCGAGCAGCGGATCGGTGGCCGGCGTCGCGCTCGGTGAGCTCTGCGCGCTGGACGAGCGTTCCGGCCCGGAACCCCCGCTGGAGCACGCCCACGCCACCACGGCCACCACGACGAGCACGGCCACCAGCACGCTCATGCGACGCCGCCAGTAGACGTCACCGCCGTCGCCACCCATCGAATCCGGATCCATAGGCACAGCATGGTAATTGATCGGCTACCAACAGTGACGACACGCCGAACGAGCCCGTCTACGAATACGCTTGACCGCGTGGTTGAGCCGAACCTCCTGCACGCCCCCGTTCTGGAGTGGTACGAGGACAACGCCCGAGACCTCCCCTGGCGCGCCGACGACGCGACCCCGTGGGGAGTGCTGGTCAGCGAGATCATGCTGCAGCAGACCCCGGTCGTCCGCGTCCTGCCGGTGTGGCTGGAGTGGATGGCCCGCTGGCCCACGCCCAAGTCGCTGGCCGCCGAGCCGCCGGGCGAGGCCGTACGGCATTGGGGCCGGCTCGGATATCCGCGCCGGGCGCTGCGCCTGCACGCCTGCGCCCGCGCCATAGCCGACGAGCACGGCGGCGAGGTGCCCGCCGACCACGCGACGCTGCTGGCCCTGCCGGGCATCGGGGAGTACACCGCCGCCGCGGTCGCCAGCTTCGCGTACGGCGGCCGGCACGCCGTCCTGGACACCAACGTGCGGCGGGTGTTCGCGCGGGCCGTACGGGCCGAGGAGTACCCGCCCACGGCCACCTCGGCGGCCGAGCGGCGGCTGGCCGAGGCGCTGCTGCCGGAGCTGGGCGCGGCCCGCTGGGGCGTGGCCGTGATGGAGCTGGGCGCGCTGGTCTGCACGGCCCGCGCGCCGCGCTGCGCCGACTGCCCGATCGCCGACCTGTGCGCGTGGCGGCTGGCCGGCAAACCACCCCACACTGGTCCCGCCCGCAAGGGCCAGACGTACGCCGGCACCGACCGCCAGTGCCGCGGCCGCCTGCTCGCGGTGCTCCGCGCGGCCCACGGCCCGGTGCCGAAGGCGGCCCTCGACGTGGTGTGGGACGACGCGACCCAGCGCGAACGCGCCCTCGACGGCCTGGTCGCCGACGGCCTGGCCGAGGTGCTCGACGACGGCACGTACCGGCTGCCGCACTCCTGAGCGCCCGCTAGGCCATCCATGGGGGCACGGTGCGGTCCGTGCCCTTCGGGGCGAGGTCGCAGGCGTCGGGCGCGGACTCGCCGCCGGGGTTGTAGACCTCCACGCCCGGCGGCGCGACCACGATCGAGACGAACCCGTGCTCGGGATCGGCGAACATCTGCCGGCTCACGTCGGCCGGCAGGACCATGGTGTCGCCCGCCCCGACCTCGAACCGCTCGCCGCCCAGTTCGACGACCGCGCCGCCGGCCAGCCAGGTCCACACCAGCTCGCGGTCGGCGGCGTGCACCGGGCCCTCCATGCCGGGGTTGGCGTCCACCCGCCACATGACCTGCCCGGCCCCGCCCTGGGTGGGCGAGGCCAGCGTGGTCATCAAGGCGTTGGGCGTACGGACCGCACGTGCGTCGGCGGACATGACGACAGGCATCACACAAGCTCCTTCTTCTCGGCTGGGCACAGCCCCGCGCCGCGCCCGTTCCTGATGACGATCACGCGATCCACGGCGGCGTGCCGACGTCGGTGCCGTCGGGCATGAGGGCCCTGGCGCCGCCGGCGGCGGTGACGACGGCCGTGAAGCCGGCGTGCTCGTCGGCCACCACCCTGCGCAGGACATGAGCGGGCATGACGACGGTGTCACCCGCGCCCACCGCGAACCGTTCATCGCCCAGCTCGACGGTGGCACCGCCGGCGAGCCAGCTCCACACCTGCTCGGTGTCGATGTCGTGCTGGGGCCCCGCCACGCCCGGCTTCGCGTCGACCCGCCAGAGCGCGCACGAGGCACCGCCCTGCGTCGGCGAGGCGAAGGTGGTCATGACCCCGCTCGGCGTCTCGGAACGCCGGGAATCCGCGGCACGAATGACAGACACGCTCTGACCCCTTAAGATAGGCAACTACGTTGTCTATATAGTTAACCAGGTTGTCTATCTTGTCAAGCGACACCCCAGGCTTCGAACTGCCTCTACGACTTCTGCTGGCCTTCCGCACGCTCATCGACGAGCTGCACGCCGAGCTGGCCCGCCAGGGCCATCCGGAACTCCGTCCGAACCACGGGTTCGTCATGCAGGCGATCGGCACGCGCGGCACGACCGCCGTCGACCTGGGCCGTACCCTGGGCGTGTCGAAGCAGGCCGCGGGCAAGACGATCGAGACCCTCGAACGCGCCGGCTACGTCGAGCGCACCAGGGACGACTTCGACACCCGGCGCAAGATCGTGCGCCTCACGCCCCGCGGCGTCGACGCGCTCGACCGCTCGGCCCGCATCTTCGACGAGCTGCGCGCCCGATGGGCCACGGAGCTGGGCGAGGACCGCCTGCGGGCCCTGGAGTCGGACCTGCGCAGGATGACGCCGGCGAACATGTGGCGGCTGGACACGCCAGGCTGGTTCGCCGGCCTCTGAATGGATCAGCCGAGCCGGAACCGGTGCGCATGCTCCACCGGCCCCGGCCTCCTGATCAGGCGGCCAGTTGCAGGCCGAGGCTGGTCAGGTTCGTACGGGCCCAGGCCAGCTCCTCGGCCAGCAGCGACACCAGCGCGCCCGGCCCCTTCGCACGCCCCGGCACGAACAGGTTGTGCGTCTCGACCTCGATGTGCGCGCTCCCGCTGACCGCGCCGGACAACATCGCGGTCAGCGTGTCGTGCAGCACCGCGCCGGTGCTCGGCGTCTCGCCCGTGTGGTTGTGCACGTGCCCCAGCTTGACGACGGGCGCACCGGCCTCCGCCAGGCCCTTCAGCGCCGCGCCGGGCTCCTCGGCCCCGCAGGCGAGGTGACAGGCGTCCAGGCACACGCCCAGGTGCTCGGAGTCGATGCCGCCCACCCGCTCCAGCGCCTGCTCGGTCGTCTCCAGGACGCACCCCGGCCACGGCTCGAAGCCGACCCTGATGGTCTTCCCGGTCACGCTGTAGATGCCGCGCAGCTCGCGGGCCAGCCGCTCCAGGCGGCGCGTGGCGATGGCGTGCAGGTCGGCGGGCCAGTCGCGGCGCCAGCCGATCGGGATCGTCGAGATGCTGCCGAACCGTACGTCGTCGGGCAGCAGGAAGGCCAGGATCTTGGCCAGCGCCATGGTGTAGCGGTAGCGCTCGGGCTTGGCCCAGTCGGGGCCGGGGACCTCCTGGTTGCGTCCGCCGGTGCCGTTGAGGCTGACGACCTCCAGGCCGCGCTCCTCCAGGGAGCGGCGCAGCCGTACGAGCTCGATGCGGTCGGCCGTGAGGTGGTCGGCGACGCCGGGCGACAACCACAGCCCGATGCCCATCCGCTCCACACCCAGCCTCTTGCGCACCGGCACCGCGTAGCGGGTCAGGTGCGCGATCAGGTTCTCCAGGTCCTCGGCAGGGTGGATACCTGCGTTGTAGGCGAGGTGAACGAGCGTTCCGTCGTTGTGACGCAGGCGCATCGGTTCCTCCACGGCTTGCTTGAGTGTTCCCGTCGCCCGCCTCAGACGCGCGAACCCTGTGTGAGCATGCCTGCTTCCGGGTGGCGCACGCGTCCGCCCTGAGTTGATTCCTCACTACTCCCCAGGGAGCAGCTCCGACTCTAGGAACACGCTCTTGCGGATCACTTGGATGAGACTTGGCGATGCTCTACGCAGTGTAGTACTACTACCGGTGGCGGCGTACCCACCCATCCAACAATTAAGCAACAACCCACCCCACCCCCTCGAAGCCACCACAGAGACAGCTCGCCCTGAGAGCCAAACGAGAGGCCCAGCCCCCCTCATCGACGTCCAAACGTGCCCCGAACCAGGGACACGCGCCGCGCACCCGAACCACCCACGTACGGCCTCAGCTCCCGCCCCCTACAGGCCCTCAGCCACGTACGGCGCCAGGGCCCACCGAGCCCGCCGTAAACCGGAGCCAACACGGCGCCGCAGAGAACCAGCGCCCAGAGAAGGGCGCCGCAGAATGCCGGCACCCCGAAGACGTGCGGCGCTGCAACACCAGCGGCCCGATCGGCGACCGGGGCCGGGCGTCGGCGATCGGGGGCCGGGTGATCCGGGGCCGGGCGATCCGGGGCCGGGCGCCGGCGCCCGGGGGCCGGCGGTCAGCGGACGGCGGTCAGCGGACGACGATCGGGCGTCGGGCGTCGGGCGTCGGGCGTCGGGCGTCGGGGGATGAAATGCGAAAACCCCCGCCGGGGCGGGGGTTTTCGGTGGTGGTCGGTCAGTGCTGGATCGGTGCGGCGATCGCCGCCGCCGAGTCCGGGACCGTCGAGGCGGACTCGCCCTTGAAGACGAACGTGGCGTTGTCGCCTTCGCCCTCGATCGTCACCTTCACGACCTGCCCCGGACGGAGCTCGCCGTAGAGGATCTTCTCCGACAGGGAGTCCTCCAGCTCGCGCTGGATCGTACGGCGCAGCGGCCGGGCGCCCATGACCGGGTCGTAACCGCGGTCGGCGAGCAGCTGCTTGGCCTCCGGCGAGACCTCGAGACCCATGTCGCGGTCCTTCAGCCTGGCGTCGACCTGGGCGAGCATCAGATCGACGATCTTGATGATCTCGTTCGGCGTCAGCTGGTGGAAGACCACGATGTCGTCGACACGGTTGAGGAACTCGGGCCGGAAGTGCTGCTTGAGCTCCTCCTGGACCTTCGCCTTCATCCGCTCGTAGTTGGACTCGGTGTCGTTGGACTTCGCGAACCCGACCCCGATGCCCTTGGAGATGTCACGGGTGCCGAGGTTGGTGGTCATGATGATGACCGTGTTCTTGAAGTCGACCACGCGGCCCTGGGCGTCGGTCAGGCGACCGTCTTCCAGGATCTGCAGCAGCGAGTTGAAGATGTCGGGGTGGGCCTTCTCGATCTCGTCGAACAGGACCACGGAGAACGGCTTGCGCCGCACCTTCTCGGTGAGCTGACCGCCCTCCTCGTAGCCGACGTAGCCGGGAGGCGAGCCGAACAGCCTGGAGACGGTGTGCTTCTCCATGAACTCCGACATGTCCAGGCTGATCAGAGCGTCTTCGTCGCCGAAGAGGAACTCCGCCAGAGCCTTGGACAGCTCGGTCTTACCGACACCGGACGGGCCCGCGAAGATGAACGAACCACCGGGACGGCGCGGGTCCTTCAGACCGGCGCGGGTACGCCGGATGGACCGCGACAGACCCTTGATGGCGTCCTCCTGGCCGATGATCCGCTTGTGGAGCTCGTCCTCCATGCGGAGCAGGCGCTGGGACTCCTCCTCGGTCAGCTTGAAGACCGGGATGCCGGTGGCGGTCGCCAGGACCTCGGCGATGAGCTCCTGGGTGACCTCGGCCACGACGTCCATGTCGCCGGCCTTCCACTCCTTCTCCCGCCGCTCGCGCTTGAGCTGGAGCTGCTTCTCCTGGTCGCGGAGCGCAGCGGCCTTCTCGAAGTCCTGCGCGTCGATCGCGGACTCCTTGTCGCGGCGGACGTTGGCGATCTTCTCGTCGTACTCGCGCAGGTCCGGCGGAGCGGTCATCCGGCGGATGCGCATCCGGGAACCGGCCTCGTCGATGAGGTCGATCGCCTTGTCGGGCAGGTAGCGGTCGCTGATGTAGCGGTCGGCCAGCTGCGCGGCGGCCACCAGGGCGTCGTCGGTGATGGAGACGCGGTGGTGGGCCTCGTAGCGGTCGCGCAGACCCTTGAGGATCTCGATCGTGTGGCTGAGAGAGGGCTCGGCCACCTGGATCGGCTGGAAGCGGCGCTCCAGCGCGGCGTCCTTCTCGAGGTACTTGCGGTACTCGTCGAGGGTGGTGGCGCCGATCGTCTGCAGCTCGCCACGGGCCAGCATCGGCTTGAGGATGCTGGCGGCGTCGATCGCGCCCTCGGCGGCGCCCGCGCCGACGAGCGTGTGCAGCTCGTCGATGAACAGGATGATGTCGCCGCGCGTGCGGATCTCCTTGAGCACCTTCTTCAGGCGCTCTTCGAAGTCACCGCGGTAGCGGGAGCCGGCGACCAGGGCACCGAGGTCAAGCGTGTAGAGCTGCTTGTCCTTCAGCGTCTCGGGCACCTCGCCCCTGACGATCTTCTGCGACAGGCCCTCGACGACGGCGGTCTTGCCGACGCCGGGCTCGCCGATCAGCACCGGGTTGTTCTTGGTCCTCCGGGAGAGGACCTGCATGACCCGCTCGATCTCCTTCTCACGGCCGATGACCGGGTCGAGCTTGCCCTCACGGGCCGCCTGGGTCAGGTTGCGGCCGAACTGGTCGAGCACCAGGGACGTGGACGGCGCCGACTCCTGGGGACCGCCCGCGGCGGCCGGCTCCTTGCCCTGGTAACCGTGGAGCAACTGGATGACCTGCTGCCGGACACGGTTGAGATCAGCTCCAAGCTTGACCAGCACCTGGGCGGCCACACCCTCACCCTCGCGGATGAGCCCGAGCAGGATGTGCTCGGTGCCGATGTAGTTGTGACCCAGCTGCAAAGCCTCACGGAGCGACAGCTCGAGGACCTTCTTGGCCCGCGGGGTGAACGGAATGTGCCCCGACGGAGCCGACTGGCCCTGGCCGATGATCTCCTCGACCTGCTGGCGCACACCCTCAAGGCTGATGCCGAGGCTCTCCAGAGCCTTGGCGGCTACGCCCTCACCTTCATGGATCAAACCAAGAAGAATGTGCTCAGTGCCGATGTAGTTGTGGTTGAGCATCCTGGCCTCTTCTTGGGCCAAGACGACAACACGCCTCGCTCGGTCGGTGAACCTCTCGAACATCTCGTCGCTCCTCACAGAGCGGTCAGTCAGGCCGGTAAATCCGGTCCCGTCATCCCGCATGCTAGCCCTGGCTCGGCGAACCGTGCCCACTGCCGCTGACACGCTCTATAGCAGAGACGTTCCCCGAGAGCAGGGCGTTCACCCTCTATCCAACTACTGTTCGGGGGTGACGTGTTCCCGATACGCCGCAAGCGAACGATGTTTAGGCGCTTCCCGGAAGCGCCTGGAATTCGACGCCCGCGGCCCAGGGCGGACCAACACGGATCGGCCGTCGGACGCCGGGGCGAAGCCGGCCTTGGGGTGCCCGCCGGCCACGCATCTCCGATGCCCGCGCCCGTATCTGTTACGTAATCATCGTATGTGCTGCTCCAAACCGCGTCCAAGCGCGGGCGCTACGCCCTGAGCACAACTCGGCACGCAACGCACGTCACACGTATTCCCCATCGGGTCAGCCGGGTTACCGATCGCCGGTGCGCACGAGGGTCCCGCGACGGGACAATGCGCGGCACACGGGAGAGGCCACCGGTTTTCCATCGCGCCCCACCAGCCGCAGGCCGGCGTTTTGCCGGTCATCCACGGCCCGCCCCACCGAGAAGCCTGAAGAGAGGCCCGAAGAGAGGCCCGAACAAGCGCCGACAAGCCCTGAGAACCCCGCACAAGGCCGTAAGAAGACGGAAGTACCCGGTACCGGAACAGGGCTCGCGACGGCGCTTCGGGAAGCACCGGCTGCCCGATTGTGCGGCGGAGCGTCACCGCTTTGCGCGTACGCCGCGGGAGCCGGGAAGGGGAACATTGCGGCGGGTGACGGCATTGGCCCGTTCCGGCCGCGGGTGACGAACACGGCGGCGAACACGGCGGCGAACATGGCGGCGAACATGGCGGCCAACACGCGGCGAGCCCGGCGGCGCCCGGGAATTGACACGGACGCCGGCCGCAAAGCCCGGCACGTTCCACTCCCGCGCGGCGCCTTGTCCGGCGACACGAGCGAGCAATACGCCCACATTTGGGCGAATTAGAAGATCAACAAGTGGTCCGGGGATTCACGAACTCCCCGCAAAAACGATCATGCGCTTATGGCGCTCGCCGGGGTCCTAGGCGAACGGCATAAGCGCATGGTCAGGAGATGGCTCTCTCGACGAGGCTCAGTGAGCCGCTTCGTACTTCTCCACGACGGTGGAGGCGATCCTGCCGCGCTCGCTGACCGGCAGGCCGTGAGCCTTGGCCCACTGCCGGATCTCCGAGCTCTTCTCGCGGCTCATCGCACGGTTGCCGCCGCGACCACGGCGACGGGCGGACACGGCTCCTGCCCTGCGGGCGTGCTGCACGAAAGGCGTGAGTGCGTCCCTCAGCTTCTTGGCGTTAACGTCGCTGAGGTCAATCTCATAGGAGGAGCCGTCAATAGCGAAGCTGACCGTCTCATTGGCCTCGCCCCCATCGAGGTCATCGATGAGAATCTCCTGGATCTGCTTGGCCATCTACGCAATCCTTTCCCGGAGCATTGTTTCATTCGCTCGCCCAAACATATACCCGGAAAGGCGCGGAGACAATTCAGCGCTACGGGGATTCGGCTGACTGGCAGATCAGTTCTGGTTCTCGGCCTGATCCTGGCGGTTTGCCCGTCGCCCGGCGCCCTCCGATCGCAGCAACTTCACCGCGCCAAAGATGAAGGCGCCGCCGACCACGACCGGGGGGATGAGCGCTGACAATACGTCTGTTACGGCTTCCATTCGTCCTCGCCTCCAGGGCTAGCAGGGTTTCGGGGGCGCTAAATACGCATCCCGGCGCGACCTGCGGGACCTGCGGGAGCACGCCGGACGCTCATGACGCCTAGGTGACAACTCACCCGGAACCGACCATAGCCACACACAGTCGCCCTCAGGGAGCAGGGGCACCGACATCCGGCAACCCGGACGTCCCATAGCCTAATGCCAGTCTCTCCAGGCTCCTTACCGGATCAAGGGAAAATTTTGCGAAAAGGCATCTTCCCAGGTGTGGACGCCTCAACGAAGATCTTTTACCACCCGCGTTCCGGCCAGCCTGTCATGCGGCCCGCGCTCCAACGGCTTGTCGATCAGGATGAGCAGCCCGACGCCGAACAGCAGCATTCCGGCCAGCAGATTGACCACCGGAATGCCCATCAGCATGACAGGCCCGGGATAGACCAGGGCCCGTTTCAGCAGGGCGCCACGCGGAAGGTCGTCCGGCGCCAGGCGAATCTTCATGATCGCCTGGCCGAACGTCCGCCGGCGCAGGCAATGGGCCCGCCAGTCATAGGCCGTATAACACAGGCCGGCCAGGAACCAGGCCAAGAGCCCGGGGAGCCGTCCGCCGAACGCCTCGACCATCCCGACAGTCCGGAAGGCGCCCCACAGCGCGATGAACAGAATGTAATAGAAGACCCCGAAGACCAGCGCCTCAATGAAGCGGGCGGCGAGGCGTTCCCACCATTCCGCGGGCACGGCGCCCGGCCACGACGGTGTCCCGGCCATATCCCACCTCACGCGGTCGGCGGTCGTACCCCCCATATTGGTACGCCCCGCACACACAAAACAGAGGCCGGCGGGAAGCCGGCCCCTGTTTTACGCTGACGCGGGATTACTTGATCTTCACGACCACCGTGCCCGCGAACTTGTCCGCGAACGTCTGCTGCAGTGGCTTGTCCCACAGCTGCGAGGCGCCGTTGACCGCGACGCACGCCCAGGCGAGCAGCGGGCCGAGGAAGGGGATCCAGCTCAGGATGTAGCCGCCCCAGGTGACGCCGGCGCGCTTGATCGCCAGGTCGGACGCGAGCCCGCCCGGAGGCAGGGCCTGGCCCACCGGCACGACCTTGATCCCCATGACCATCTTGCCGACCGTCTGGCCGTTCATCTTCGTCAGGAAGAACTCGTAGCACACCCAGACGGCGGTCGTCACGATCGCCGACAGGAGGCCGATGACGAAGCCGGACAGGAGGCCGGAGGTCAGGCCGGTCGTCGAGTCGTAACCGACCGCGAGCAGGCCCAGGATGAGGCTGACCACGAAGTTCACGACGCCGAGGATGACGCCGTCGATGATCCTCGCGACCAGACGCTGCCACCACTCCGCCAGGGGGGCCGGAGCGCCCGGAGGCTGCACGCCGACGGGCTGACCGTAGGGCTGGCCGTAGCCGGGCTGGCCGTAGGGCTGCGACTGCTGCTGCTGGCCGTATGCCTGGCCGTACTGCTGCTGGTCGCCGTACTGCTGGCCGTAACCCTGTTGCTGGTCGCCGTACTGCTGCTGGGCGTAGCCGCCCTGCTGGCCGTACTGGGCGTCCTGGCCGTAGCCCTGCTGCTGCCCGTAGTCGGACTGCGGCTGCTGGCCGTAGCCCTGCTGGCCGTACTGGGCCTCCTGGCCGTAACCCTGCTGCCCCGCGGCGGCCTGCTGGCCGTAGCCGGGCTGGGCGTACTGCTGGCCCGAGGACTGCGGCTGCTGACCGTAGCCCTGCTGGCCCGAGGCGGCCTGCTGGCCGTACTGGGCGTCCTGGCCGTAGCCCTGCTGCTGGCCGTAGTCGGGTAGCGACTGCGGCTGCTGGCCGTACTGCGGCTGCTGGCCGTAGCCCTGCTGGCCCGAGGCGGCCTGCTGGCCGTACTGGGCCTCCTGACCGTAGCCCTGCTGACCGGAGGCGGCCTGCTGACCGTAGCCGGGCTGGGCGTACTGCTGGCCGGGGGCGGGCTGCTGGCCGGAGGCGGGCTGCTGGCCGTAGCCCTGCTGGCCGTACTGGGCTTCCTGGCCGTAGCCGGGCTGCGTGTACTGCTGGCCCGAGGACTGCGGCTGCTGGCCGTAACCCTGCTGACCCGAGGCGGCCTGCTGGCCGTACTGGGCCTCCTGGCCGTAGCCGGGCTGCGTGTACTGCTGGCCCGAGGACTGCGGCTGCTGGCCGTAGCCCTGCTGCTGGCCGTAGCCCTGCTGACCCGGGGCGGCCTGCTGGCCGTACTGGGGCTGCTGGCCGTAGCCCTGCTGCTGGCCGTACTGCTGTGGTTGCTGGCCGTACTGCTGTTGCTGGCCATAGCCCTGTTGCTGCTGCTGACCGTACGGGGGCTGGCCGAAGGCATCGTCCGCCCGGTAGCCGACCACAGTCACGTCCGGGTCGGGCTCGCCGGGCCGACGGCCGTGGTGCTGACCGTACTCGGGGTTCTCGCCGGAATCGTCCTGTGGGTACGGCGGCTGTCCGGTGCTCACCGTGTCACCTCGCTTCGAGTGCGCATGTGGCACGTGTCAGGACACATGCCTGTGCTGCCCAACGTATCGACATAGGTATCAACAATCACCTTTCCAAGTGGTCAAGGTCCGCGTCACCCGATGTCAGATGCAGCAGCATGCGGGTGTTGCCAAGGGTGTTCGGTTTGACGTGTTCCAGATCAAGGAACTCCGCCACACCCTCGTCGTACGAGGCCAGCAACTCGGCGTAGACCTCGGGTGAGACCGGTGTGCCCTGGATGGGGCGGAAACCGTGCCTCGCGAAGAAGTCGACCTCAAAAGTCAGACAGAATACACGCCGCAGCCCCAGATCCTTCGCCTGCCGGACGAGCGCCGAGACGATCCGCCGCCCCACACCCAGCCCCCGGCACGCGGGATCGACGGCCACCGTACGGACCTCGGCGAGGTCCTCCCAGAGCACGTGGAGCGCGCCGCAGCCGACGACCTCCCCGCCGCGCTCGGCCACCCAGAACTCCTGGACGTCCTCGTACAGCGTGACCGTGGCCTTCTCCAGGAGCCGCGGCCCCGCGCCCGCGTAGGTGTCCACGAGACGCCTGATCGCACGCACGTCGGGCGTGCGCGCACGCCTGACCACGACCGCGGTCTCGGGGACTGCCACTTCGGCCACCTGCTCCATGGCTCTCCAGGGTACAGATCTCATTACGGCTCGGCCCTAAATCCCACGTCTCGGGCATCTCATCACATCCCGTGGTCAGATGAACACGAGCCGACTTGGAGCTTTCCTCCAGACCTCAGCACCCCGAATGCTGGACAAAAGGTGCAGAAGCCCGCTTCCGTACGGCTACCCACGAGATCACCTTGTGACCCTTCAGTTGTGAAACCTCTACAGACTCGGCAGTTCCGGTTGAGCGTGAACCCGGAGTGCATTAGTGTCCAGCGACGATGTTCTCCGCGTAATGCGCGCGGAAAGACACGCCCAATTCCCGCAAGGGAAGCCGGGGAACCAACGGCGGCGAGCACCTGGCGCCACCACTTGGGGTGAATCCGACCATCTCGGTAGGGCTGCTCCGGCCCGAACCCGTCAGCTAACCCGGCCGGCGTCGATGAGAGGAGCTCGGTTGGTGAAGCGGACGTTCGACCGCTCGGGGAAGTCCGGGGGCAGGCACGCCCGCCCCCAGGAGCAGGCCAGGCGCGCACGCCGCCTCGGCGTCATCGGCGTGACCGTCGCCGCGATGCTGTTCGCCGTCCCCGTCGGTTCCGCCGCCGCCGACCCGAAGCCGTCGCTCTCCGAGCTCTCCGACCAGGTGGAGAAGCTGCACGAAGAGATCGAGACGCTGGCCGAGCAGTACAACGAGCAGCGCGAACGGCTGAAGGCCGCCCAGAAGGCCAACGACTCCGCCCAGAAGATCCTGGCCACCAGCGAGTCCGATCTGGCCGCCAAGCGCGCCAGGGCCTCGCTGCTCGCCCAGAACGCCTACATCACCGGTGGCCTGGACAAGGCCCTGGCCTTCGCCCAGTCCGGCGACCCCGAGACCTTCCTCGACCGGGCCGCGACCACGTACGCGCTCGAACAGCAGCAGGGCGAGGAGGTCAACCAGCTCGCCAGGGCCATGGAGGCCGCCGAGCGGGCCAGGGCCGGCGCCAAGACCCGCATCGCCGAGGTCCAGAAGATCGTCACCGATCTGGAGAGCAGGCGCTCGAAGATCACCAAGCTGGTCGCCAAGGTCGAGAGCAACCTCTACCGGCGGGCCGTCGGCGAGGCCGGCCGTCCCGGCACCCGGGCCGTGCGCGTCAACCTGCCGGTCATCGGCGACGGCAAGGCCGCCCAGGCCGTCAAGTGGGCCCTCACCCAGCAGCTCAAGCCGTACGTGTGGGGCGCCGAAGGGCCGCGCTCCTACGACTGCTCCGGGCTGGTGATGGCCGCCTACCAGCGCGTGGGCATCTCGCTCCCCCACTACACCGGCGACCAGTGGACGGCCGGCAGGCAGGTCAGCCGCGACCAGCTGCGCCCCGGCGACCTGGTGTTCTTCTACAGCGACCTGCACCACGTCGGCATCTACATCGGCGGCGGCATGATGGTCCACGCTCCGCGGACGGGTGACGTCGTGCGGGTCGCCCCGATCGGCGGGCGGCCGTTCGCCGGCGGCGTGCGCATCGCGGACTGACCCGCGCGCCACTTCGCCCAGCGCCACTTCGCCCAGCGCCACTTCGCCCAGCGTCACTGGATGATGCGCGCCACCTGCTGAGCGCCGCTAGATGAGCTGGCGGCGCGCCGCCCATGCCACGGCCTCGATCGCCGTGGCCACGCCGATGCGGTCGCAGATGCCCCTCAGCCTGCGCCGTACGGTCCGTCCGCTGATATCCAGCCGCCTGCCGACCCGATCGACCGTCACTCCCCTGGCCAGCTCGGCCAGTAACGCCAAATCCGCGTGGCTCAGCTCAACGCCTTCTGTGAGCACATCCACCGGGAGCCCTCCCCCAAACAGCAGAACTCGGACCTTTCAGGCGAAGCAAAGCCGCTCGTCTCGGTGAAGGTAAACGCATCGCGGAAAGGTCGTCAAGCGCGACAATCGGCGCCCTTGACCAGCGCTATTGACATGATCACTTATATGTGACGTACTCCGCATATGTTGGCACGCCGTGGTCCGCTATGAACGGTCCAAACGATCAATTCGGCGGCCCGGTTCCACCTCCGATGAGCGCCACCGACGTGCTGGGTTTTGATCCCTCGGATCCGCAATTTGTGCGCGATCCGTACGTCCGATATCGCGAGCTGCGAGCCGCCGGGCCGATCTTCAGAACGCGCGGCGGGCTGCTCGTCGTGACCACGTACGAGTTGTGCGCGGCCGTGCTGCGCGACCCCGGGTTCGGTCACGGAACGTCCCCTCCCGCGCAGGAAGAGGCAGGTCAGCCCGGCCGGTCGTTCCTGCTCATGGACCCGCCCGATCACACCCGGTTGCGTGCTCTGGTCAGCCGCGCGTTCACGCCGCGCATGGTGGCCCGTCTCAGGCCGCGGATCGAGGAGATCACCGCCGACCTGATCGGGCGGCTGCCGGAGGAGGCGGAGCTGATTTCCGGCTTCGCGTACCCGCTGCCGGTGATGGTGATCAGCGAGATGCTCGGGGTGCCGCCGGAGGACCACGACCGCTTCCGCGGATGGAGCGAGGCCCTTGCCCGCGGACTTGACCCGATGCTGACAGACGCCCTCATGTCGGAAACGGAGCGTTCCAGGAACGAGTTCCGCGACTACTTCCGCCACCTGATCGCGCGGCGGCGCGAGCGTCCCGGCGAGGACCTCCTGAGCGCACTCGCACACGTCGAGGAGCTCACCGAGGCCGAGTTGCTGGCGACCTGCGTGCTGCTGCTCGTGGCCGGCCACGAGACCACCGTCAACCTCATCGCGAACGGCGTGCTGAACCTGCTGCGGCACGACCTGCTGCACCGCGCCGCCGAGCGCCCGAGGGAGGTCGTGGAGGAGGTGCTGCGCTTCGATCCGCCGGTCCAGCTCACCTCCAGGATCGCGCTGGAGGACCGGGAACTCGGCGGGACGCCGGTGCCCGCGGGCTCGGCCGTGCTCGTGCCGATCGGCGCGGCCAATCGCGATCCCGCCGTGTTCGCCGATCCCGACCGGTTCGACCCCGGCCGCGAGCCCGGCCGCCACCTGGCCTTCGGGCTCGGCCTGCACTTCTGCCTGGGCGCGACGCTGGCCAGGATGGAAGGCGAGATCGCGCTGTCGGCGCTGGCCGCGGCGGCGCCGAAGATGGAGGCCGCCGATCCGGAGCCGCCGTACAAGGAGAACGTGGTGCTGCGCGGGCTGGCCCGGCTGCCGGTGCGGCTCAGGCGGTAGCGTCGTAGCGTTCCCTGGCGGCCTCGACGTCCTCGATGTGCTCCTCGGCCCACGCCTTGATGGCGGTGACCAGCGGCATCAGGCTCTGGCCCAGCGGGGTGAGCGCGTAGTCGACGCGCACCGGCACCTGCGGCGTGACGCGGCGCGCCACCAGGCCGTCGCGCTCCAGGCCGCGCAGGGTCTGGGTGAGCATCTTCTGGCTGACCCCCGCGATGCGCCGGGCCAGGTCGCTGTAGCGACGCTCGCCGGAGGCCAGCGAGCTGAGCACCAGCGTGACCCATTTGTCGCTGAGCCGGTCGAGCAGCTTGCGGGAAGGGCATTCGGCGAAGTAGGCGTCGAAGGCGAGTCTCGCCTGGTCACGCCGCTGCGCCGCCGTCGTGGTCGCCACCGTCTCACTCCTCGCCGTGTGTTACGCACTTCCAGGTGCCTACTTACTGAAAGAGAGTAACTCTTCCTAGGGTCGCGGACATGACGAACATGCGTGCACTCATCGGCGGCTCCGGCGCTCCCCGGCTGGTGTCCGCGCCGCTGCCGGCGGCGGGGCCCGGCCAGGTGCGGATCAAGGTGGCCGCGGCCGGGGTCAACCCCTTCGACCTGGCCGTGGCGTCCGGGGCCCTGGCCTCGTACGGGCTGGCCAGGAAGCTCGACTCGTACGGGATCGGCTTCGACGCCGCGGGGACCGTCGACCAGGTGGGCCCGGGGACCTCCTTCAGCGTGGGAGAGGAGGTCGTGGGGCTCTGCGCGCGGCTGGAGCTGCCGTACAAGGCGCAGGCCGAGTACGTCGTGCTGGACGCCCCGGCGGTGGCCCGCGCGCCGCGCGACGTGAGCCCCGTCCACGCGGCCACGCTGCCGCTGAACGGGCTCACCGCCTGGCAGGCGCTCGACCGGACCGGTGTAGGGCCGGGCGGCACGCTGCTGGTCACGGGGGCGGCGGGGGCCGTCGGAGGCTACCTGGTGGAGCTGGCCGCCGTGCGCGGCGTCAGGGTGGTGGCCGCCGCCGGCGCCGCGGACGAGGAGCTGGTACGCGGCTTCGGAGCGGAATGGTTCGTCCCGCGCGAGGAGGACCTGGCCGAGGCCGTACGGGCGCAGGTGCCCGGCGGTGTGGACGCCGTGGTGGACGCGGCCGTGCTCGGCCTGCCCGCGCTCGACGCCGTTCGGGACGGCGGAGCGTTCGTGGCGCTCGCGTCGGGGGTCGCGCCGGTGGCACTGCGCGGCACGGACGTGGCCACCGTGCTGTTCCGCTCGGACGCCCGGCAGCTCGCCGAGCTGGTGCGCCTGGTCGAGGCCGGACGGCTGACGCTACGGGTGGCCGGGACGTACCCGCTGGAGAAGGCCGCCGACGCCCACGCCCGCCTGGCCGAGGGCGGCCTGCGCGGACGGCTCGTGCTGGTGCCCTGACCGCCCCGACCGCCCCGGGCCGGCGCCCCGCACCTGCGCGGGGCGCCGGACGGCGGCTCAGTGGGTGGGCTTGACCAGCGGGAACAGGATGGTCTCGCGGATGTTCTTGCCGGTGAAGGCCATGATCATCCGGTCGATGCCGGCGCCCATGCCACCCGTGGGCGGCATCGCGTACTCAAGGGCCTGCAGGAAGTCCTCGTCGAGCTGCATCGCCTCAAGGTCGCCGCCCGCGGCCAGCAGCGACTGCTCCACCAGCCGGTGGCGCTGGTCGATCGGGTCGTTGAGCTCGGAGTAGCCGGTGCCGAGCTCGGTGCCGAATCCGATCAGGTCCCACTTCTCGGTCAGCAGCGGGTTGTCGCGGTGGAGACGGGCCAGCGGCGAGGTCTCCAGCGGGTAGTCCATGACGAACGTCGGCTGCACGAGCGTGTGCTCGACCAGCGCCTCGAACAGCTCCTGGACGAGCTTGCCCGACCCCCACTTGGCGTCCCAGTGGACCTCGCGGCGATCGGCGATCTTCCGCAGCTCCTCAAGGGTGGTCTCGGTGGTGATCTCCTCGCCCACGGCGTCGGACACCAGGTCGTAGAGCCGGACCCGCGGCCACTTCTCCAGGCCGAGGTCGATCTCGACGCCGTCGTGCACGACCACGGTGGTGTCCAGGGCGGCCACGACGGCCTTCTGGTACATGCGCTGCGTCAGGTCGGCGATGTCGTTGTAGTCGAGGTAGGTGCCGTAGGCCTCGAGCATGGTGAACTCGGGGTTGTGCGTGGAGTCGGCGCCCTCGTTGCGGAAGTTGCGGTTGATCTCGAAGACCTTCTCGACGCCGCCGACCACCAGCCGCTTGAGGTAGAGCTCGATCGCGATGCGGAGGTAGAGCTCCATGTCGTAGGCGTTGATGTGGGTCTTGAACGGCCGGGCCGTCGCGCCGCCGTGGATGGGCTGCAACATCGGGGTCTCGACCTCGAGGTAGCCCTCCTCGTGCCAGAAGTCGCGCACCGCGCGCACGGTCGCGCTGCGCACCCGCGCCATCTTCCTGGCCTCGTCGTTGACGATGAGGTCGACGTAGCGCTGGCGCACCCGTGCCTCGGGGTCGGTGAGGCCGACGTGCTTCTCCGGCAGCGGGCGCAGGCACTTGGCGGTGATCTGCCAGCTGTCGGCGAGGATCGACAGCTCGCCGCGGCGCGAGGTGATGACCTCGCCGGTCACGCCGACGTGGTCGCCCAGGTCGACGTCGCGCTTCCAGGCCGCCAGCGACTCCTCGCCGACCTTGTCGAGCGAGATCATGACCTGCAGGTCGGCGCCGCCGTCGCGGAGCGTGGCGAAGCAGAGCTTGCCGCCCACGCGGTTGAGCATGACGCGGCCCGCGACCCCCACCGTCTCACCGGTGGCGGTGTCGGGCTCCAGGCCCTGGTGTTTCTCCTTGACCTCGGCGTTGGTCGCCGTGCGTGGGAAGTTCACCGGGTAAGGGTCGACGCCCTCGCTGCGGAGGCGGTCGAGCTTTTCCCTCCGGATGCGCATCTGCTCTGGAAGTTCCTCGCTCACAACAACAAAGCGTAGGGGATACGGCGAACTGCAAGCGCTCGTGACGGTTCCCTGCAGGGACGCTGCAAGGACCCTTTTGTACCAATGACTCACGAGCTCCGGGGGGAGCCGGCAAGGAGCCGGCCCGAGGGGAGCTCCGGGAGAGATCATGATGAAGAAGATCGCGACGGGCATCCTCGCCATCGCCGCCACCAGCGCCGTGGCCCTGTCGCTTCCTTCGGCCGCCAGCGCCACCACCGCCGACTTCGACGACTACTCCGACTACTGGGGCCCGGTGTACGCCAAGCAGCACCTGGCCAAGGCCCAGGGTCACGTCAGCGTCGAGTGGGACGAGGAGGACTCCAACGAGGTCCACGTCACCGGCCGGCTGTACGACCTGGACAACCGCGACTACGACGAGGGCGGCAAGTGCGCGTACGTGAAGTTCCAGGCCGAGGACTCCGACGGCGACTGGTCCACGGTCTACGCCAAGAAGTACTGCGGCTTCCCCGGCTACAAGAAGTTCCACTTCGAGGAGAACGACGTCTTCACTCTGCGGGCCAAGGTCTGCCAGGTTCCCGAGCAGGGCATCTTCGCCACCAAGTGCGGCCCCTGGAGCGAGCTCTACAGCGCCGAGAACGAGTGACCCTCGCCGGCGACACCACCACCGACAGGCGGCCCCCGTCCCGAACGGGGGCCGCTTGTCACGTTCTAAGCGGTATTGCGGTGATAAATCAGGCGCAAGCCGATGAGGGTCAGCCACGGCTCGTGCACGTCGATCGAGCGCGACTCGCCGACCACCAGCGCCGCGTGGCCGCCGGTCGCCACGACGGTCACCTCGTCGGGGTCGTCGGCCAGCTCGGCGGCCATGCGCTCGACGATGCCGTCGACCTGGCCGGCGAAGCCGTAGATGATGCCGGCCTGCAACGCCTCGACCGTGTTCTTGGCGATCACCGAGCGCGGCCTGACCAGCTCGACCTTGTGCAACTGGGCGCCGGCGGCGGCCAGTGCGTCGACCGAGATCTCGATGCCGGGGGCGGTGACCGCCCCGACGTACTCGCCCTTGGCCGACACCGCGTCGAAGGAGGTGGCGGTGCCGAAGTCGACGATGATGCACGGGCCGCCGTACTGGTCGATGGCGGCCAGGGCGTTCACGATGCGGTCGCTGCCCACCTCTTTGGGGTTGTCCATGCGCACCGGCACGCCCGTGCGCACGCCGGGCTCCACGATCACGGCGGTGACGTCGCCGTAGTAGCGGCGGCACATCTCCCGCATCTCGTTGAGCACGCTCGGCACGGTCGAGCAGATGGCGATGCCGCTGATGTCGGCACCCTTGAGCAGGGGTGACTGGGCCAGCAGCCCCTGGAGCACGACGGCGATCTCGTCGGCGGTGCGGCGGGCGTCGGTGGCCAGCCTCCAGTGCTCGATGACGTCCTCGCCCTCGAACAGCCCCAGCACCGTGTGCGTGTTGCCGACGTCGATCGTGAGCAGCATCAATTACCCCCGCAAATCCAGTGCGATGTCCAGGGCCGGCGCCGAGTGGGTGAGCGCTCCCACCGCAAGGTAGTCAACGCCAGTTTCAGCCACATCACGAGCCGATTCCAAGGTCAATCCCCCACTCGCTTCAAGCGCAACCCTGTTTTTCGCCCGACTTTTCACGATTTGTACGGCATGTACGGTGTCCTCGACCGTGAAGTTGTCCAGCAGGATCTCCTCGGCGCCCTCGTCCAGCAGGGGCTCCAGCTGGTCGAGCCGGTCGATCTCGACCTCGATCGGCACCTCGGGATAGCGCTCCCGCACCGCGCGGTACGCCTCGGCCACGCCGCCGGCCGCCACCACGTGGTTGTCCTTGATCAGGGCCGCGTCCGACAGCGACATGCGGTGGTTGACGCCGCCGCCGCAGCGCACGGCGTACTTCTCCAGGGACCGCAGACCCGGCAGGGTCTTGCGGCTGTCGCGCACCCGCGCCCGCGTGCCCTCGATCGCGGCCACCCACCTGGCGGTCAGCGTGGCCACCCCGGACAGGTGCGTGAGCAGGTTGAGCGCGGTGCGCTCGGCGGTCAGCACGGCCCGCGTCGGGCCCTCGACCGTCATCAGCACGTCGCCGGCCGCCACCCGCTCGCCGTCCTTGGCCCGCCGCTCGGCGCGGCCGGCGCCCAGCCGGAGGAAGACCGCCTCGGCCACGGCCAGCCCGGCCACCACGCCGTCCTTGCGGGCCACCACGTCGGCGGCCGAACGCTGCTCGGCCGGGATCGTGGCCAGGCTGGTCACGTCGCCCGCCTCCTGCAGGTCCTCTTCGAGCGCGCGGTCGATCAGCGCGTCGACCTCGGCCGGGTCGAGCCCGGCGGCGGTCAGCTCCTGCGCCAGCCGCGGCGGCATCGCCTCGCCGTGCGGAGTGTACGTCATGCGAAGGCCCTCCTCGGTCAGGGTCACGTCCAGGTGGCCCAGCCACTCATTGTCGTCCCGGCTCTCGTGGTCCTCGCGCCAGTGGGAGCCGCGCGTCTCCAGCCTGGCCGCCGCCACGCCGGTCAGGACGGCGGCGACGGTGAGGAGGTTGCTCGCCTCCCACGACTCGGTGCAGGCGGGCACCTCGACCGGTGTCCAGAGCGCGTCGCGCAGCGCCTTCGACGTGGCCTGCAGCGACGCGCGGCTGCGCAGCACCCCGGCGCCGGCGCTCATGTGCGCCTGGATCCTGGGCCTGGCCCTGGGGTCCACCAGGCCCGTCGCGGCCCGCCCGGCGACCGGCTCGCCCGGCTCGGGACGCGTCCGGTGGATGTCCTCGGCGATGCGCTCGGCGAAGACCAGACCCTCAAGGAGCGAGTTCGAGGCCAGCCGGTTGGCGCCGTGGACGCCGGTGCAGGCCACCTCGCCGCAGGCGTACAGACCCTCGATCGAGGTACGCCCGGACAGGTCGGCGCGGACGCCGCCGCTGGCGTAGTGGGCGGCCGGGGAGACGGGGATCGGCTCGGTGGCCGGGTCGATGCCGTGCTCCCGGCAGACGGCGTAGATGGTGGGGAAGCGGCTCTCCCACTTGTCCCTGCCGAAGTGGCGGCCGTCGAGGAAGACGTGGTCGCGGCCGGTCTCGCCCATGACCCTGGTGATCGCCTTGGCCACGACGTCGCGCGGGGCCAGGTCGGCCAGCTCGTGCACGCCCTGCATGAACCGGTTGCCCTCGTGGTCGACGAGGAAGGCGCCCTCGCCCCTGACCGCCTCGGAGATGAGCGGCTGCTGGCCGGTCGAGCCCTCCCCCAGCCACAACACGGTCGGGTGGAACTGCACGAACTCGATGTCGCGCACGACCGCCCCCGCCCTGAGCGCGAGCGCCACGCCGTCGCCGGTGGACACGACCGGGTTGGTGGTCGCGGCGTAGACCTGGCCCATGCCGCCGGTGGCCAGCACCACCGCCCGCGCCAGGACCGCGCCGACGCCGTCACGCGCGCCCTCGCCCATGACGTGCAGGGTCACTCCCCTGGCCCGGCCGCGGGCGTCCTTGAGCAGGTCGAGCACGAGCGCGTGCTCGATCACCTCGATCGATCCGGCGCGCACCGCCTCGACCAGCGCCCGCTGCACCTCGGCGCCGGTGGCGTCGCCGCCGGCGTGCACGATCCGGTGGCGCCGGTGACCGCCTTCCCTGGTGAGCTGGAGCTCGCCGTCGGGGGTGCGGTCGAACCGGGCGCCGCGCTCGATGAGCCGCCGCAGCGCGCCCGGCCCCTCGGTCACCAGGGTTCGCACGGCCTTGGTGTCGCACAGCCCGACCCCGGCGAGCAGCGTGTCGCTCAGGTGCTCGTCGGGGGTGTCGCGCGGGTCGAGCACGGCGGCGATGCCCCCCTGGGCCCACTTGGTGGACCCGGCGGACAGCACGTCCTTGGTGACGACCAGGACCTTGGCCGCGGGATCCAGCTCGGCATGGCGCAGCGCCACGGTCAGGCCCGCGACGCCGGAGCCGACGACGACCACGTCCGCCTCGACCGTCCAGCCGGGTTCGGGGGCCGTCAGACGCTGGGGAATCGCCGGTGCACTCATGGGGGTCTCCTCACTGAGGCGATTTCGTCACTATGACGATAACGCCTGCCGCGACGTGGACATGCCCCGGGGGCGCCGTGCGGATCAGCGACGAAGGCTCAGGACGACGTTGTCGATCAGCCGGGTGCCGCCCACCCGGGCCGCCACGGCGAGCACGGCCGAGCCCTCGTAGGCGTCGTCGACCTCCTTGAACGTGGCCGGATCGACCAGTGCCAGGTAGTCGAGGTCGAGGTCGGGCCCGGCCTCGTCGAGCACCGCGCGGGCGGTGGACCGGATCGCGCCGGCGGTGAGCTCGGCCGCGCCCGCCCGCAGGGCGCGGGACAGGGCCAGCGCGACCGTGCGGTCGCGCGCCGACAGGTAACGGTTGCGGCTGGACAGGGCCAGGCCGTCGGGCTCGCGCACGGTGGGCGCGCCGACGATCTCGACGGCCAGGTCGAGGTCGGCCACCATGCGGCGGATGACGGCGAGCTGCTGGGCGTCCTTCTGGCCGAAGATCGCCACGTCGGGACGGACCAGGTTGAACAGCTTGAGCACCACCGTCAGCACGCCGTCGAAGTGGCCCGGCCTGGAGGCGCCCTCGACGATCGTGCCCATCTCGCCCGCGCAGACGCTCACTTGCCGCTCGGGGCGGTACATGTCCTCGGGCGAGGGCGCGAACACGACGTGCACGCCCTCCTCCCGGCACACGTCGAGATCGGCGTCGAACGTACGGGGATAGCGGGAAAAATCCTCGTTAGGACCGAATTGCAGCGGGTTGACGAAGATGCTGACCACGACCTGGTCGGCGCGTACCCGGGCGGCCCTGATCAGCGACCGGTGGCCCTCGTGCAGCGCGCCCATGGTCGGGACCAGCGCCACGCTGCCCGTGCCACGCGCCTTCGCCAGGTCGTCCCGGTTGCCGGCCACGATCAGATCCATTGCTGCCCTCCACACCCGACGGTCAGGTCCATATATTGCCCCCAAGCGCGTCGAGCAGCCGCTCCGCCTCCTCCGGTTTGAGCAGCCCCGCGGCCAGCGCCCGGTCGGCGGTGAGCCGGGCCAGCGCGATGTAGGCGTCGGCGGCCTCCGGGGCGGCCAGGATCAGCGCGTCGACGTGCTTGCGCACGGTGCCCGCGTCGCCGCGGACGACCGGGCCGGTCAGCCCGGCGATGCCCAGCCGCAGCACGTTGTCGAGCGCCGCGCCGAGCAGCGGGCCCAGCATCCGGCCCGGGTGCTCGACGCCGATGCGCCCGAGCAGCTCCTCGGACTCGGCGATGAGGGTGACCATGTGGTTGGCGGCGTTGGCCAGGGCCGCGTGGTAGAGCGCGCGGTCGCTCTCGGCGATCCAGACCGGCTCGCCGCCCATCTCGATCACCAGCGCCTCGGCCACGGGCCGCAGCATGTCGGGCGCGGTGACGCCGAAGGAGATGCCGGTGATCTTGTTGAGGTCGTCGTCGCGGCCGGTGAAGGTCATGACCGGGTGGAGCGCGAGCGGCAGCGCGCCCACCCCGGCGGCGGGTTCGAGCACCGACAGGCCGTACGCGCCGCTGGTGTGGACGAGCAGCTTGCCCTGGAGGTCGGCGCCCGTACGGGCCAGGCCGGCCACGAGGTCGGGCAGCGCGTCGTCGGGGACGGTCAGCAGGATGAGCTGGGCGGCGGCCACCACCTCGTCGGGCCGCGTCAGCTCGACCCCGAGCCGGTCGGCGGCCCACCTCCGCGACCTGTCGGAGACCCCGCTCGCGGCCACGATCCGGTGGCCCGCCTGCGCCAGGGCGGCGCCGAGCGCGGAGCCGACCTTGCCCGCGCCGAGCACGCCGACGGTCAGCCGTGCCGGGCGATCACCTGCGTCCATGACGTCTCACCCCTGTCGACCGTGATGGCACTGCCGACCAGCGTAACCGGCGGGCGGCGGCGCACATGTCACGGGCCGACGAACGCGGTCAGGCATGTCCGCCGCTTTACCGCCCGTTGAGTTAACGACAAATGCGACAGGGGCATACGAATCGTGCACCCCCTGTCGAAAGAGATGAGGAGAGGGGTCCACGCACGACGACGGGCGCCGAGTCCTGACAACCCGACGCCCGCCTGGATGCGACCTCTTGGAGGTGCACTGACCGGTCATCCGCCGACTGACCGGCCGGGATCAGAGCCCGGACCGCGCGCGAGCGGTCCGGGCTCTCCCTGCCTCAGCGGCTGTAGACCGCGGTGTTGGGGCTCCCCTGGCAGCCGTTGATCGGGACAGCCTGGATGCCGATGTTGTTGCCGCAGACGGGCACGACGGCGGTGATGGGGAGGTGGATCGGGCTGCCGCTCAGGATGCCGTTGTTGCCGTGGGTGACGTCGTCGGCGTACGCGGGGGCCGCCAGCGCCAGCAGGGCAATGGCACCTGCCATGACCAGAGTCTTCTTCACGGGGGGCTCCTCTCAGTATGCGGCCGTGGAGGCCGCAATGCTTCGGTGGAGCGAACCGGCTCGCCGCTTACCGCGGATGGGCGAAACGCAGTCGCTCGGTGACAGTACGTAAACGTTAGCGCAATGTAGCGACCAAGTGTAGTCAATCAATGACTTAGCGTGTTGATGGCCGGAGTCATGAGATAGTCAGCCTCATGTGGCTCACCTGGCGCGCCGCGACCGAACGCGCGCTCTACGGCGAGGAGGGTTTCTACCTCCGCGAACGCCCCTCGGGCCACTTCCGCACCTCGGTCGGGGCCTCGGCCGTGTTCGCCGAGGCGATCCTGGCCCTGCTGGCGGAGGTCGACTGCGACCTCGGCTCCCCCGAGTGGCTCGACCTGGTCGACATCGGCTCCGGTGAGGGCGTGCTGGTCCGCCGCGTCCTCGACCTGGCCGAGCCCGCGCTGCGCAACCGGCTCCGGGTCACGTGCGTCGACCTGTCACCCAGGCCGCCGGGCCTGCCCGACGAGGTCGAGTGGCGCCGCTGCCTGCCGTCCAGCATCACCGGGCTGGCCGTCGCCAACGAGTGGCTCGACAACATCCCGCTCGACGTGGCCGAGCAGACCTCCGGCGGCCCGCGTCTGGTCATGGTCAACACCCGCACCGGGGAGGAGCGCCTCGGCGGTCCGCTGCGGCCCGCCGACCGCGAATGGCTCGACCGCTGGTGGCCGCTGCCGCACGTGGGCACCCGAGCCGAGATCGGCCGTCCCCGTGACGACGCCTGGGCCTCCGTTCTGGTACGCCTCGCCCGCGGCCGGGCGATAGCCGTGGATTATGCACACCCTGTGGATAACCGACCGCTCTGTGGCACGCTGACCGGTTACCGCGACGGCGCCGTCGTCACGCCCATCCCCGACGGGACCTGCGACATCACCGCCCACGTCGCGCTCGACGCGTGCGCCGAGGCCGGGCGGCGGGCCGGCGCGATATCCACAACCTTGTCCACACAGCGCGACATGTTGCGGGCGCTGGGCCTCACCGGCGCCCGGCCGCCGGTCGACCTCGCCCGCACCGATCCGCGCGGCTACGTGCGCGCGTTGTCGCGGGCGTCGGAGGAGGGCGAGCTGATCGATCCGGCGGGGCTCGGCGGGTTCGGCTGGCTCAGCCAGAGCCGGTGACGTCGAGGTCGAGCGAGCGCAGGCCGCGGATGACGAAGCCCGGCTTGTAGACCGGCTCCGCGCGCAGCTCGATCGTCCCGACCCGGTCCAGCAGCGCGGTGAACGACTCCGTCAGCTCGATCCTGGCCAGCGGCGCGCCCAGGCAGAAGTGGATGCCGGCGCCGAAGGAGATGTGCGGGTTGTCCGGACGGCCCAGGTCGAGCCGGTCCGGGTCCTCGAACACCTCGGGGTCCCTGTTGGCCGAGCCGAACAGGCAGGCGACCTCCGAGCCGCGCGGGATCCGCACGCCGTGCACCTCGATGTCCTCCAGCACCCAGCGCTCGAAGAGCTGCAGCGGGGTGTCGTAGCGCAGCAGCTCCTCGATGGCGGTCGGCAGCAGCGAACGGTCGGCGCGCAGACGGGCCAGCTCGCCCGGGTTCTTCAGCAGGGCCCGCCAGCCGTTGCCGGTGACGTTGACCGTGGCCTCGTGGCCCGCGTTGAGCAGCAGCACGCAGGTGCCGGCCAGCTCGTCGAGGGTCAGCTCGGGGATCGCGGCCAGGGCGCTGACCAGGTCCTCGCCGGGGTTCGCGAGCCGGTCGCGGGCCAGGTCCTTGAGGTAGGACTCGAACTCCTCGGCCGCGCGCACCGCCTGGTGCTGGGTCTCCAGGCTGGGGTTGAGCTCGTACATGCCGCACATGTCGGCCGACCACGGGCGCAGCAGGTGGCGGTCCTGCTCGGGGACGCCGAGCATCTCGGCGATGACGGTGACCGGCAACGGCTCGGCGACCTCGGCGATCAGGTCGCCGCCGCCCTTCTCGACGTAGGCGTCGATCAGGCTCTCGGCGATGGCCCGGACGCGCGGGCGCAGCGACTCGACCATGCGCGGCGTGAACGCCTTGGACACCAGCCGGCGCAGCCTCGTGTGGTCCGGCGGCTCGACCTCCAGCATGCCGTTCCTGCTGACCCGCCAGAAGGCTTCCTGGAACTCCGGCGCGGGCTGCCGGCCGAACTCCTCGTGCGTGGCGACGTGGGTGTAGTCGCGGCCCAGCCGCCGGTCCCTGAGCAGCGCGTTCACGTCCGCGTGCCGGGAGATCAGCCACTGGTTGGACGGCTCGAAGTAGCGGACGGGCGCCTCGCGCCTCAGCTCGTCGTACGCCGGATAGGGGTCGACGACGAAATCCGGATTCCAGGGATCAAAGCGCACTATTTCATCTTATGAGACGGGTTGACCTGCTGAGCTTGCGAATCATGCCCGGGTGTCGGTTATAGTGCCGTCGTAGGTCATGAGTGCCAGCGACAAGCCCCGGCTAGCTGGCCGGCAACCCTCGCGTCCGCGGCGGGGTGCCCCGGGTGAAGACCTGGTCCGTCACGAGGTGTGGCGGGCAAGCGCGGGCTCCGTGGCTGCTTCCAGGGGTCCGACCGACCCGTGAGGAGCTGCGCCGTGTCCACGCTGACGATCTTCAACTCCGTTCCCGCCCAGGCTGCCGCCGAGGCCACCGCCCCTGCCGCCGCCTCCGGACGGTCGATCCCCGCCGTGCTCGGCGCCGACCTCGAAGTGCCGGTCAAGGGCGGCCGGCTGGTGAGCTACGCCAACCTCGACTACGCGGCCAGCGCCCCCTGTCTTGAGCCGGTCAGCGCCGCCGTCGCCGCCGCGCTCCCGGCCTACTCCAGCGTCCACCGCGGCGCGGGCTACGCCTCCCAGCTCACCACCGCCCGCTACGAGCAGGCCCGCCACACGGTCCGGGCCTTCGTCGGCGCCCGCCCGGACGACGCCGTCATCTTCACCCGCAACACCACCGACGCCACCAACCTGCTGGCCGGCTGCCTGCCCGAGGGCACGACCGTCGTCGTCTTCGACTCCGAGCACCACGCCTCGCTGCTGCCCTGGGAGCGGTCCGTGCGCCTGGCGCCGCCCGCCTTCCCCGGCGAGGCCGTCCGCGCCGCCGACGAGGCGCTGGCCGGGATCGAGGGGCCCAAGCTGCTCGTGGTCACCGCCGCCTCCAACGTCACCGGCGAGCTGTGGCCCATCGCCGCCCTCGCCCACATCGCCCACCGGCACGACGCCCGGATACTGGTGGACGCCGCCCAGCTCGTCCCGCACCGCAGGCTCAACCTGACCGCGCTCGACCTGGACTACGTGGCCTTCTCCGGCCACAAGCTGTACGCGCCCTTCGGCGCCGGCGTGCTGGTCGGACGCCGTGACTGGCTGGCGGCGGGCGAGCCGTACCTGAAGGGCGGCGGCGCGGTGCGCTCGGTCGGCGAGACCACCGAGTGGCACGACGACCCCGAGCCCCGCCACGAGGCCGGCACCCCCAACGTGCTCGGCGCCATCGCCCTGGCCGCCGCCTGCGACGCGCTCACCGCCACGGGGTGGACGGAGCTGGTGCGCGAGGAGGAGCGCCTGATCGCCCGGCTGCGTACCGGTCTGGCCTCGATCGACGGGGTGCGCGAGCTGTCGCTGTGGGGCGAGGACCACCCGCGGGTGGGGATCGTGTCGTTCGTCGTGGACGGCTACTCGGCCCGCGAGGTGGCCGAGGCGCTGTCCGGCGAGTACGGCATCGGCGTGCGGGACGGGAAGTTCTGCGCGCACCCGTTCGTCCGCCACCTGCTGGATGCCTCGGACGGCGGCTGCGAGGACGGCACCGCCTCGGCGGTACGCGCCTCCATCGGCATCGGCAGCACGCAGGAGCACGTCGACCGCCTGATCGAGGCCCTGCGCGACCTGGTCAGCCGCTGACGCTCAACGGTTGGGCGGCTTCTGCTGGTGCGGCTCGTCGGACACCAGGGCGTCGATGTCCCGCATGTCCTCGTCGTTGAGGTGCCCGGGGCGCGGCGCGTTGGGCTGCCGCGGCACGTTGGGCGGCTCGGCCTCGCCCTCGGGCCGGGCCGGCGTCGTCGGGCCGCCCTCGGGCCCGACCTGCGTGGCCGGCCCCTCGGTGACGACCGTCGTCGGCTCGGCGCGCCGGGCCGGCCGGTGCGCGGCGAGGTCGTCCTCGGCGATCTGGCGTTCCCTGCGACGGCGGTACGTCGAGTGGAAGATGCCGTCGAGCCCGATGCGGCCGCCACCCAGCGCGGCGAGCATCAAGGACAGCGCACCCAGCGCGCCCGGCAGTTCCCATCCCCCGCCTTGCGACAACACCCCGTGGCCCGCGTGCACGAAGACGATCGCGCCGATCATGTCGATGAGCAGCAGCAACGCCACCGGCCGGACCAGCAGGCCGAGGATCAGCAGGGCGCCGCCGACCAGCTCGACGATGGCGGCGAATCCGGCCGACAACTCGGGCATGGGCACGCCCATCTCCCGGAACTGCCCCGCCGCGGCACCGAGCCCGCCCTGCCACTTCTGCCAGCCGTGCGCCACGAAGATCACCCCGAGTACCACCCGGGAGATCAGGGCCGCCACATCAAACAGGACTCTCTTCACAGTGCTTTCTCCCCCCGTTCCCGGTATTGATCCCCATGTCTGGCTTCGGGATGCGTTGCCATACGATTCCTTGACCATCCCCCACGCTGGATCACCCCGTGGGACGGTGGCAGCATGGGCCCCATGACGGAACGCGTGGTCGGGATCGGCGCCGGCGCGAAGGAGCTGGCGACCGAGGACATGATCCTCAACATCGGCCCCCAGCATCCCTCCACGCACGGCGTGCTCAGGCTCCGGCTCACCCTCGACGGCGAGCGCATCGAGGCGGCCGAGCCGATCATCGGCTACATGCACAGGGGCGCGGAGAAACTGTTCGAGGTCCGCGACTACCGCCAGATCATCATGCTCGCCAACCGGCACGACTGGCTGTCGGGGTTCGCCAACGAACTGGGCGTCGTGCTGGCCGCCGAACGGCTGCTCGGCATGGAGACGCCGGTCAGGGCCGTGTGGGCGCGTACGCTGCTGGCCGAGCTCAACCGGGTGCTCAACCACCTGATGTTCCTCGGCTCCTACCCCCTCGAACTGGGCGCGATCACCCCCGTCTTCTACGCCTTCAACGAGCGCGAACGCATCCAGGCCGTCATGGAGGAGATCTCCGGCGGGCGCATGCACTACATGTTCAACCGGGTCGGCGGCCTCAAGGAGGACCTGCCGCTCGGCTGGCTCGACCGGGTCGCCGCGGCCGTCGCCGAGACCCGCCGCCGGGTGCCCGACATCGAGGGCCTCATCCTGAACAACGAGATCTTCCTCGCCCGCACCAAGGGCGTCGGCGTGCTGACCCGCGAGCAGATCCTCCAGTACGGCGTCAGCGGCCCCATCGCCCGCGCCTCCGGCGTGGACTTCGACCTGCGGCGCGACGACCCGTACCTCGCCTACGGGGAGCTGCCGGTCACGGTCGTCACCCGGCGCGACGGCGACTGCCACGCCCGGTTCGAGGTGCTGTTCGAGCAGCTCAAGGTCTCCCTCGACCTGGCCGACGCGTGCGTCGCCCGGCTGCGCGAGCTGCCGCCGGGGCCCGTCAACCAGCGCCTGCCGAAGGTGCTCAAGGTGCCCGAGGGCCACACGTACGCGTGGACCGAGAACCCGCTCGGCATCAACGGCTACTACCTGGTCTCCAAGGGCGACAAGACGCCGTGGCGGCTCAAGCTGCGCTCGGCGTCGTTCGGCAACGTCCAGGCGCTGCGCGAGCTGCTGCCCGGGAACCTGGTGGCCGACATGATCGCCATTCTGGGCTCGATGTTCTTCGTCGTGGGTGACATCGACAAGTGAGCACTCCCGAACGCGACAAGTACGTCGACTGGCTGCGCGCCCTCAGCCTCATCGTCGTGGTGGTCTGGCACTGGGCGTTCACGATCCTGGAGTGGAAGCCCAGCGGGCCCGAGCCCACCAGCCCGCTCGGCTTCACCTCCGGGTTGTGGATCCTGACCTGGCTGCTCCAGGTGCTGCCGCTGTTCTTCTACGTCGGCGGCCACGTGCACCTGCTGTCCTGGAACCGGGCCCAGGCGCGCGGCGTCGGCATCGGGGCGTTCGTCTGGCGGCGCATCCGCGCGCTGTCCCTGCCCGCGCTGTTCCTGTGCGGCGTGTGGATCTCCGTCGGGGCGATCGTCACCTGGGCGTTCCACGTGGGATGGATGTGGCGGGTGGTGCTGCTCGTGCTCAGCCCGCTGTGGTTCCTCGGCGTCTACCTGGTGCTGATCGCGCTGCTGCCGGTGGCCCTGTGGCTGCACAGGCGCTACGACGTGCTGGCCCTCATCTGGCTCGGCGGCTCGGCCCTGGTCGTCGACGTCGTGCGCTTCCGCTACGGCTTCGAGTGGGCCGGCTGGCTCAACATGATCATCGTCTGGGGGCTGGCCCACCAGGCGGGCTTCTTCTACGACCGGATCGTCGTCCTGCCCCGGCGGTACGACGTCGGCATCCTGTGGACTGGCCTGTTCGCGCTGATCGGCCTGGTCTACTCGGGCATCTACCCGGGCTCGATGGTGGGCGTGCCGGGCGACAAGTGGTCGAACATGGCGCCGCCCACGTTCGTCATCGTCGCCCTGCTGATCTTCCAGATCGGCCTGGTGGAAGTGCTGCGCCCGGCCATGGAACGCGTGCTCGAACGCCCCCGCTGGGCCCGTGCCAACTCCTTCATCAACCGCTACGCCCTGCCGCTGTTCCTGTTCCACACGACCGGCATGGCGATCGCCTTAGGGCTGTCGTGGTGGTTGTTCGGCAACCTCGGCACGAAGATCCCGCCCGACCTGAAGTGGTGGCTGGAGCGGCCGATCGCCATCGTCGGGCCGCTGATCTGCACGCTGCCGGTCATCTACCTCTTCGGCCGCCGCCGCTAGTCGGGTTTGCGCTCGTCGGAGTCCTTCGGGATCCGGCAGCAGTGTTCCAGGTACAGGGCCGCGCAGACGAGCACCACGCAGGCCACGAACGACCCGGCCGCGACGAAGAACTCCGAGCGCGGCGTCTCCCGGTCGAAGAGCTCCAGCGTGTACGCGGCGAACCCGGCGAACAACCCCGCGAACACCGCCCCCGCGTACGCCGACGCCTTGGCCAGCGCCGCCAGCCGGGCCACCGCCAGCGGCTCGACCGGCTTGGTGTCGGGTTTCCTGGCGATCCTGGCCTTGGTCACCCATCCGCTGTAACCCTCGCCGAGGGCGAGCAGCAACACGGTCGGGATGGCCGTCCAGGGCAGCAGGAACGCGCCGTAGAAGTGCCGGACCGCCGCCCAGAAGATCAGGGCGACGACGACGAGGAGAGCGACCAGATGGCCGGGATGCGTCGGCTTCAATCGGGCCTCTGCAGCTTCAGGTCGTCACGCAGGCGCACGCCGTGCCGGTCGAGCTCGGCCAGCAGGTCGGCCACCCGGCCCCGGCCCGGCACGGTGGCCTCGGGGTCGATCACCGACCAGGGCACCAGCACGAACGCCCGCTCGTGGGCCCGGGGATGCGGCAACGTCAGCTCGGGGTCGTCGGACACGGTCTCGCCCACGACGATCAGGTCGACGTCGAGCGTACGCGGCCCCCACCGCTCCGCACGCACCCGGCCGAACGCGTTCTCCACGCCCAGCGCCCGCTCCAGCAATGTGCGCGGCGGCAGCGCGGTCTCGGCGACGACGACCGCGTTGAGGTACGGCTCCTGGCCGCCCGGCCCCCCGACCGGGTCGGTCTCGTAGACCGGGGACACCTTGACGAACTCCAGGCCAGGGGCGTCGAACAACGTGTCGATGGCTCCCTGCAACGTCTGGAACCGCTCCCCCAGGTTGCTGCCGAGAGCGAGGACGGCCTTCATGCGCGGCTCCGCTCGATCGTCACGATCACATCGTCGAACGGCAGCGGGATCGGCGCCGCCGGTTTGTGCACACTCACCTCGACCTTGTGCACCAGCTCGCTGGACAGGCAGACGTCGGCCAGCCGCTGGGCCAGCGTCTCGATCAGCTCGACCGGCTCGCCCTCGACCACCTCGACCAGCGCCTGGGCCAGCTCGCCGTAGTGGACGGTCTTGGTGAGGTCGTCGCCGGCCGCCGCCGGGGCGGTGTCGAGGAACAACGTCGCGTCGATCACGAACTCCTGGCCGAGCTCCCGCTCGGCGGGCAGGACGCCGTGCCTGCCCCTGGCCCGCAGGCCCTTGAGAGCGATGCGGTCAGACCTCAAGCTCGCCCTCCTCGTCCTCGTCGTCGTCTCCCTGGAGCACCGGGGAGCCGTGGTGCATCCACAACCGCCAGCCCTGCGCGGTGCGGATGTAGACGTTGCTCGCCACCACCTTTCCCGCGGCGAAGCTGGACTCACCCTCCTCGCCCGCCGTCAGGATGTTCTCCACGCAGGTGAGCACGGCCACGTCGCCCAGCACGGTGGTGTTGACGTCGGTCAGCACGAACTGGATGTAGGTGGTGTTGGCCATGATCAGCGCCCACGACCGCAGCACCTCCGACCGGCCGGTCAGCAACGTCCAGCCCGGATGGACGCAGCTCACCTGGTCGTCGGCGGTGTCCTCGGCCCAGATCTCGGTCATCTTGTCGAGATCGGCGCTCTCGATCGCGGTGTAGAACTCCTCGTTGACCGTCTCGATCGCGGCAGTGTCGACGCTCATGTGCCTGCTCCGGCTCTCTTCCATGCGGCCGCCACGCGCACGGCATCGGCATTGGGACCTACCTCGTGCACGCGCACGCACCAGGCCCCCGCCTGAGCCGCCAGCGCGGTGACCGCCAGCGTTGCGTCGTCGCTCCTGCTGAAGGGGCGGGGCGCGCCGTCGGGGCCGGCCAGCAGCCGCCCGAGGAACCGCTTGCGCGAGGCCCCGATCAGCAGCGGGAATCCCAGCTCGGCGAGCCGCGGGATGCCGGCCAGCAACGCCCAGTTGTGCTCGGCGTTCTTGGCGAAGCCGAGGCCGGGGTCGAGCACGATCTGCTCGGGGGACACCCCCTCGGCCAGCACGAGATCGACGCGCTTGCTGAGCTCCTCGCGCACCTCTGTCACGACGTCGGCGTAGACGGCGCGGCTGTCCATGTCATGGCTGTGGCCGCGCCAGTGCATCACCACGTAGGGCGCTCCCGTCGCGGCGACCACGCGCGGCATCTCGGGGTCGGCCAGGCCGCCGCTGACGTCGTTGACGAGCCTGGCGCCCGCCTCGACCGCGGCCCTGGCGACCTCGGCGCGCATCGTGTCGACGCTGACGGCCACGCCCTCGGCGTCGAGCGCCCGGATCACCGGGACGACCCTGGCCAGCTCCTCCTCCAGCGACACCCGCGCGGCGCCGGGACGGGTGGACTCACCGCCCACGTCGACGATGTCGGCCCCCTCCCGCACCAGGTCGAGCCCGTGCCGGACGGCGGCCTCCTCGTCGAACCACAGGCCGCCGTCGGAGAAGGAGTCGGGGGTCACGTTGACCACGCCCATGACGAGGCACCGCTCCGTGCCGCCCGGCACGTTGATGGGCACGCTAGTCATGGGGCAAGCCTAGGCGTTCCCCCACACCTGCCGACATCTCGGGTCCCCAGTTGTGGATAACGATCGTCACCTGCCGAGAATCAGCGCCATCGCCTCGGAGCGGGTCTTGTCGCTGGTACGGAAGTCGCCGCGGACCGCCGACGTGACCGTCTTGGCCCCCGGCTTGCGCACGCCGCGCATCGTCATGCACAGGTGTTCGGCCTCGACCACCACGATGACCCCGCGCGGCTCCAGCACCCGCATGAGGGCGTCGGCGATCTGCGAGGTCATGCGCTCCTGCACCTGCGGACGGCGGGCGAAGACGTCGACCAGCCGGGCCAGCTTGGACAGCCCGGTCACCTGGCCGCGCTCGTTGGGGATGTAGCCCACGTGGGCCACGCCGTGGAACGGGACCAGATGGTGCTCGCAGGTCGAGTAGACCTCGATGTCCCTGACCAGCACCATCTCGTCGTGGTCGACGTCGAAGACCTTGTTGAGCACGTCTTCGGGGGTCTGACCGAGCCCGGAGAACTGCTCGGCCATCGCGCGGGCGACCCTGGCGGGCGTTTCGAGCAGGCCGTCACGGTCGGGATCCTCGCCGATGCCGTAGAGGATCTCGCGTACGGCCTTCTCGATCCGCCCCAGGTCGACCTCGTGCTGGGTCACGCACTGTCCCCGGACTGGAAGGCATCCTGGTGGCCGGAGGTGAGCGAGCCGTTGGCCGACTGCTCCTTCGGGGTCAGGATCGGCGGGCGGTCGGAGGGCAGCCGCTTGCCGTAGCCCGCGTACGAGGGCCGGTGCTCCTTGACGACCACCGGGGCGAAGATCTGCAGGACCTGCTCGCGGGAGAGGGTCTCCTTCTCCATGAGCTCCAGCACCAGGTTGTCGAGCACGTCGCGGTATTCGACCAGGATGTCCCAGGCCTGGTCGTGCGCCGTCTCGATCATCCGGCGGACCTCCTCGTCGATGGAGGAGGCGATCTTCTCGGAGTAGTCGCGCTCGTGGCCCATCTCGCGGCCGAGGAAGACCTCGGCCTGGCCGGTGCCGAACTTACGGGCGCCGAGCTGCTCGCTCATGCCGTACTCGGTCACCATGCGGCGGGCGACCGCCGTGGCCTTCTCGATGTCGTTGGAGGCGCCGGTGGTGGGCTCATGGAAGACGAGCTCCTCCGCCGCGCGGCCGCCGAGCAGCATCGCGAGCTGGTCCATCATCTCGGACCTGGTGGCCAGGAACTTGTCCTCCATCGGCAGCGTCATCGTGTAACCGAGCGCGCGGCCGCGGGACAGGATAGTGATCTTGTGGACCGGGTCGGAGTTGGGCAACGCGTGCGCCACCAGCGCGTGACCGCCCTCGTGGTAGGCGATCATCTTCTTCTCCTTGTCGGACATGACCCGCGACTTGCGCTCGGGCCCTGCCATGACACGGTCGATCGACTCCTCGAGGACCTCCATCGTGATCAGCTTCTGGTCGGCCCGCGCGGTGAGCAGGGCCGCCTCGTTGATCACGTTGGCCAGGTCGGCGCCGGTGAACCCGGGGGTGCGGCGCGCGATGACGTCGAGGTCGACGTCGGGCGCGAACGGCTTGCCGCGACCGTGGACCTTGAGGATGCCCTTGCGGCCCTCCAGGTCGGGACGGTCGACCGTGACCTGCCGGTCGAAACGGCCCGGACGTAGCAGCGCCGGGTCGAGGATGTCGGGCCGGTTGGTCGCGGCGATGAGGATGACGCCGCCCTTGACGTCGAAGCCGTCCATCTCGACGAGCAGCTGGTTGAGGGTCTGCTCGCGCTCGTCGTGACCGCCGCCCAGGCCGGCGCCGCGGTGGCGGCCGACGGCGTCGATCTCGTCGATGAAGATGATCGCGGGGGCGTTGGCCTTGGCCTGCTCGAACAGGTCGCGCACGCGGGAGGCGCCGACGCCGACGAACATCTCGACGAAGTCGGAGCCGGAGATCGAGTAGAAGGGCACGCCCGCCTCGCCCGCGACCGCGCGGGCCAGCAGGGTCTTGCCGGTGCCGGGCGGGCCGTAGAGCAGCACGCCCTTGGGGATCTTCGCACCGATCGCCTGGAACTTGGCCGGGGCCTGCAGGAACTCCTTGATCTCCTGGAGCTCCTCGATGGCCTCGTCGGCGCCGGCGACGTCGGCGAACGTGGTCTTGGGGGTGTCTTTGGTGATGAGCTTGGCCTTCGACTTGCCGAAGTTCATCACCCGGGAGCCGCCGCCCTGCATCTGGTTCATGATGAACAGGAAGATCAGCACGATGATGACGATCGGCAGGAAGCTCACCAGGATGCTGAGCAGGAAGTTCTCCTGGGGCACCTCGGTGGTGAAGCTCTTCGTCTTGTTGGCGTCGACCTGGGCCTGCAGCTCGTCGGTCAGCTTCGCGCCGTAGCCGCTGACCCAGTTGGACTGGATCAGCTTCGCCGGGGCGTCACCCGGCCGGACGACGATCGGCTTGATGAGGGTGAGCTCGACCCGATTGTCCTTGTCGACGACCTTGGCGCTGGTGAAATTGCCGGCGCGAATCTGCTGGAGGACCGTGGACGTGTCGGCCTGCTTGAAATTGCCCCCGCCGCTCCAGAGCTGGGTGACGAGCAGGAGCAGCACGACGATGCCCAGGATCCACAGCAGTGGCCCACGTGTAAATCGCTTGAGATCCATCCGATGCGGAACCCCTTGCGGGCCCGTCCCTTCCTGACCATGGCCTGGAACCCCGGGCTGGCCCGGGGCCGCGGCATCCGACACCGCGACTTCTGACTACCCGAAGGGGACTTGCGGTCACCCTTCCGGAGTCTGAAGGTACACCGGCACGGCGCACGGAGGGACCCGCCCGCTACACCGGTCTTGCCCTATCAACGTACGTCACGTTGCGCGATGTTCCCGGCCATGGCCGGGATTACTACTTATAAACGTGCGGCGCGAGCGTTCCGATGAACGGCAAATTGCGGTAGCGCTCCGCGTAGTCGAGCCCGTAGCCGATGACGAACTCGTTGGGAATGTCGAAGCCGACGTATTTCACGTCGATCGGCACCTTCACCGCGTCCGGCTTGCGCAGCGCGGCGCAGATCTCCAACGACGCCGGATTGCGCGACTTCAGGTTTTCCAGCAGCCAGTGGAGGGTGAGGCCCGAGTCGATGATGTCCTCGACGATGAGGACGTGGCGGTTCAAGATGTCGGTGTCGAGGTCCTTCAGCACCCGTACGACGCCGGAGGACTTGGTGCCCGCGCCGTAGGACGACACCGCCATCCAGTCCATCTGCACCGGCACGTGCAGGGCTCTGGCCAGGTCGGCCATCACCATGACCGCGCCCTTCAGCACGCCCACGAGCAGGACGTCCTTGCCCGCGTAGTCCTCGTCGATGCGCCCGGCAAGCTCTTTGATCTTGGCCTGGAGGTCGTCCTCGGGGATGAGGACCTTCTCCAGGTCTTTGCCCATGTCGGCAGCGTCCACCTGTGGTTCCTTAAACGATGGGACTGATGGCGAGTATCAGGGTGCCATACCGCCGAACTGCGGACAGACCTCCGGGTAGATCCACCGCCTTCTGCCCGTGCCATTGCGTGACCAGCCGATCGACCGCCAGCACGTGGGTGGCGGAAAGCGCGCCGGAGGGCGTGCCCGCCGCGATGGCCGCGCGCCGCAGCACCCTGCGGCGCACGGCGTCGGGCAGTTTCTCCAACTCGGGTACGGACAGGATGACGGGCTCTCCGATATCGCTAAGAGCGCAATTCGGGAACGCCGATTCGGCCCACTGGTCGAGGGCGTCGGCGTCCTCCCGCGCCATTCCGGCGGTCCGCGCGAGCGCCTCGGCCACCCCCGGGCCGAGTTCCTCGTCGAGCATCGGCAGGATCCGCTTCCTGACGCGGACGCGGGTGTAGCGGGGGTCGTCGTTGTGTGGGTCGTCCCAGGGGACGAGGGACATGGCCGCGCAGGCGGCGACCGTCGTGGCCCTGGACAGGCCGAGGAAGGGCCGGCGGTAGCGGCCCGCCCGGGCGGCCATGCCGGAGATCGAGCGCAGCCCGCTCCCCCTGGCCAGCCCCAGCAGGACGGTCTCGGCCTGGTCGTCGCGGGTGTGGCCGAGCAGGACGGCGGCGGCCCCCAGGCGGTCGGCCGCCTCGGCCAGCGCGGCGTACCTGGCCTCGCGGGCGGCGGCCTCGGGACCGCCGTCGGTGCCGACGGTGACGGTGAGCACCTCGGCCGGGGCCAGGCCGAGACCGGCGGCGATGCCGGCGACCTGCCGGGCGCGATCGGCCGAGCCCGGCTGGAGCTGGTGGTCCACCGTGACCAGGCCCGCGCGCAGGCCGGCGCGGGGGGCGACGAAGGCCAGCGCCGCCGCCAGGGCCAGCGAGTCGGCGCCGCCGCTGCACGCGGCCAGGACCAGCGCGCCGGTGCCGGCGAGGTCGGTCAGCGACTCGCGGACGGCCCGGCGCACGTCGGCGACGGCTGGACGGGGACCCACAGGAGCCATTGTCCCGGCTGGGGAACCGGCCGCACGCCACGGCCGGGTCCCCCGGGACGGGAAGGTCAGGCGGGAAGAGCCGGGGTGCCGATGACGCGGTGGATCCAGGCGTCGGGGTCGGCGATCTCGGGGGTCGTGGGCAGGGTCTCCGGGGAGGTCCAGACCTTGTTGAAGCCGTCCATGCCGACCCGGTCGACCACCTTGCGGACGAACGCGGAGCCCTCGGCGTACTGCTTCATCTTGACCTCGATGCCCAGCAGGCGCCGGACCGTGCGGTCGAGCCGGGAGCCGCCCTCGCGGCGCTGGGCGAACTTGGCGCGGATCTCCGAGACCGACGGGACCACCGAGGGGCCCACGGCGTCCATGACGAAGTCGCCATGCCCTTCCACCAGGGTCATCACGGCCGTCAGGCGGTCGAGGATCTCCTTCTGGGCGGGCGACTGGATGGCGTCGATCAGGTTGCCCTCACCGCCCCTGACCACGTCGGCCACCGTGTCGGCGGCGTTGCGCAGGCGGTCGAGGAGCGTGGGCAGGTCGAGGTCGGAGGCGAGCAGGAACTCGGTCATCTGCGACCTGACGTACTCGCGCAGCCAGGTGACGCCGGTGAACTGCACGCGGTGGGTCTCCTCGTGCAGGCACACCCACAGGCGGAAGTCGCGGGGCACGACGTTCATCTCGCGCTCGGCGTGGACGATGTTGGGCGCCACGAGCGTCAGGCGGCCGGTCGGCTCCTGGCCGGTCGGGTCGGGCGGCAGGAACAGCTCGTACTGGCCGAGCACCCGGGAGGCGAGGAAGGCGAGGACGGCCCCGACCTCGACGCCGGTGATGCGCGAGCCCACCGCGGTGACGATGGCGGGCGGCGGGTTGTCTCCGCCGCCCATGCGCTGGGTCAGCGGTTCGAGGACCACGCGGAAGCCCTCGACGTTGGCCTTGATCCAGCCCGGCCGGTCGACGATGGTCGCGGGCTGCGGCGCGGTCTCGGTGTGGATCTTCGTGAACTCGCGCACGTGGCCCTCGGCCTCACGTGACAGCGTGCGGAGCTCGGCGACGGCCTGCCTGGCCTCCTCCTTGCTCACCTGAGGACCGGGGCGCACCAGGCGCGTGCCGGTCGTGACGGCCAGATCCCAGTCGATCACCTGCATGACGTCCACCGTACGTTGTTCTCGTCACGCCTGCGAAGAAGCGGCGGTCAGGATCGCGCGACGATCGCGGCGAGCCTGTCGAGCACGGGCTCGGCGTTCACCGGCACGTCGTCGGCCAGGAAGGCGAAGGTGACCAGCCGGCCGTCCTTGGTGGTGGCCAGGCCCGCCAGGGTGTTGACGTTGTTGAGGGTGCCGGTCTTGGCGCGGACGAGGCCGACCTGGCCCTTGCTGTCGGCGCGGGTGAAGCGCCTGCCGTTGCCCAGCGTGCCGGAGAAGCCGGCGATCGGCATGCCCGAGTCGACGGCCCGCAGCTCGGGGTGCGCGGCCGAGCCGGCGATGGCGATGATCCTGGCCATGGCGTCGGCGCTGACCCGGTTGCGGATGGACAGGCCGCTGCCGTCGGCGACGCTGACGCCCTTGGTCACGCCGAGCCGCCGCATGACCCCGATCACCGCCTCCGCGGCCCCCGCGTACGACGCCTCCTTGCCCTCCTTGATGGCGACGTGCCTGGCCAGGGCCTCGGCCATGTCGTTGTCGCTGTGGGTCAGGGTGTGCTCGACCAGGGCGTACAGGGGGGCGGAGTCGACCTTGCCCAGCTCGGCGGCGCCCGCCGCGGCCCGCTCCTGGCGGATGTCCTTGGAGACGGTGACGCCGTACCTGGGCAGCAGCCGGGCGAAGGCGGCGGCGGCGTACGCGGCCGGGTCGGGCACGCGGGGCCGGGCGCCGGGGCGCTGGCGTCCCTCGTCCATGGCCAGGGCGTGGACGGGGGCCGCCTCGCCGTCGGGCACGTAGTTGGGCTTCCAGCCGGGCGCGATGGCCGGCCCGGTGAACAGGCTGTCGTCGTAGGAGAGCGTGACCTTCCTGACGCCCTTGGCCTTCAGCGCGGCGGCGGTCCGGGCGGCCAGGGTGGCGAGGGAGGCCTGCTTGGGGTAGCCGGGCCTGGCCGACGGCCCGGCGAGCAGCGGGTCGCCGCCGCCCACCAGGACGATCGCGCCGGGCGCGCGGCCCTGGACGACGCGGGTGGAGAAGCGGGTGTCGGGGCCCAGCGAGGCGAGCGCCGCCGTGGTCGTGACGACCTTGTTCGTGGAGGCCGGGGTGATGCCCGTGTCGGGGTTGGAGGCGAAGATCCGGGCGCCGGTGGCCGCGTCGAGCACGACCGCGCCCACCCGGCCGCCGAGTGCTTTGTCACCCAGCGCGTCGGTGAGCTGGCGGGTCAAAGTACTCTTAGTCGGGAGAGGTCCGTTCCCTGACGTCGCCGAAAGCTGGGCCAGCACAGGCCCCGAGGTGACCACGGGGGCGGGGGGGATTCCCCGGGGAGACGCCGTCGGCCCGATCGGTGACGGCTGCCTCGTCAGCGCGCTCAGGTTGAAGTCGCTGGTCATGGCGTAGACGCCGATGACGATCGTGACGATCTGAAGCACGGCGAGAGTGGCCAGCATCATCGAACGCTCGTGCCGCGCCACGTCGCCTGACCTCTCTCCTGGTGTTCGCCTACGAGACATTAACGCCCAGCCGGGACTTCCCGGGGGCCTTGAGCGGAGGAACCGCGGTGGAGTTCGACGTTGTCGTTGAGATTCCCAAGGGGCAACGGAACAAGTACGAAGTGGACCACGAGACCGGAAAGATCAGGCTTGACCGGCTCCTGTTCACCTCCACGCAGTACCCCGCCGACTACGGCTTCATCGAGAACACCCTCGGCGAGGACGGTGACCCGCTCGACGCGCTGGTGCTGCTCCAGGAGCCGACGTTCCCGGGGTGCTACATCACCTGCCGCGCGGTCGGCATGTTCCGGATGACCGACGAGAAGGGCGGCGACGACAAGGTCCTGTGCGTGCCCTCGACCGACCCCCGGATGCACCACATCCAGGACATCCACCACGTGTCGGAGTTCGACCGGCTGGAGATCCAGCACTTCTTCGAGGTCTACAAGGACCTTGAGCCCGGCAAGTCCGTCGAGGGCGCCAACTGGGTCGGGCGCATCGAGGCCGAGGCCGAGATCGAGCGCTCGTTCCACCGGGCCAAGGACGCGGGTCACCACTGATCCTCACCGGGGCCTGGTGGCGCCCACCAGGTCCCCTCTCCAGATCGGGGCGACCCGTACCACGTCGCCGGTCTGGGGCGCGTGCACCATCTGGCCCTGGCCGACGTAGATGCCCACGTGGTGGATCGTGCCGGGGTCGTCGGTGATGCGGCCGAAGAACAGCAGGTCGCCGCGGCGGAGCTGGTCCAGCGGCACGTGCGGGCCGGACGTCCACTGGGTTCCGGTCCAGTGGTCCAGGCGCACGCCCACCTGCTCCCAGGCGCGCATGACCAGGCCTGAGCAGTCGTAGGTGTCGGGGCCCGCGGCGGCCCACACGTACGGCTTGCCGAGCTGGGTCAGCGCCCAGTTGGCGGCCAGGTTGCCGCCCGCCGATCCCGCCGCCAGGCCGGCCGCCGACAGGGCCAGGGCCCGCCGTCTGGCCAGCAGCTCGGCGTGGCTGCGGGCGGCGTTCACCCGGTGCTGGAGCTGCCGCCGCTCCACCCGGAGGGTGCGCGTCTCGCGGCGCTGCCGGGCGACGGCCGCCTCCGCGGCCAGCTTCGCCCGCCGGGCGCGCTCCGAGGCGGCCTGCCGGGCGTCGTAGGCGTTCTGCGCCTGCGTCCGCAGGATGGCGGCGACCTCCTGGGCGTCGCGCATCCTGCGCAGGATCTGGGCCCGCTCGTCGCCTAGCTGGCCGAGCACGCTCGCCCGGTGCAGGAAGCCGTCGACGCCGCCCTCGTCGATGAGCATGCCGACGATCGGGTCAAGTGCCGTCATCCCGCCGTAGCTCTGCGCGGCGAGCAGCGCGACGGCCTGCCGGGCGCGCTCGGCCTCGGCGTCGGCCGCCGCCTGACGCGCCTGGGCCTGCGCGTACGACTGCTCGGCCTGCCGCAGCCGGACCAGCTCGCCGTTGTACGCCTCCACCTGCCGTTCCACGGCCGCGGCCAGCTCGTCGAGCCTGGACTGGGCCACGGCCAGCCCGGCGCTGGCCACCCCCAGCTCCTTCGAGCGCTCGCGGGCGGCCGCGCGCGCCTTCTTCACGTCCTTGGCCGACGGCATGGGGTCGGCCAGCACCGGCGAGCCCGGAGTGAGCGGACACAGGGTGGCCAGCAGGACGCACGCCAGGAGCCCAGCCCGAAATGCGCGCATAGGTCCCCCCGGAAACAGATGGTTACTCTATGCACACAGTTCCCAGCGCTTTCATGCGCGTAACGTCATCACCGCAGGCGGAAGAGCCGTTCTATCCACGGACGGATTCCGGTGACCACCGGCCGGGCGGCCCGCGGGTAGGTGAAGACGGGGGTCTGGACGCCGTACGCGGCGTGCAGCTCGGCGGCCTTGCACCAGTCGGCGGTCACGCGGGCCGCGGCCCATGCCGCCGCGATGGCCGGTCTGGCCTCCGGATGGCGGTCGTAGGTCTGGAAGAGGGTCATCGCGGCGTCGGCGGCGGCGTGACCGTCGCCCGGGTAGGCGGTGCCGGCCAGGTAGGGGGCGGTGACGCGGCCGCCGTGGCAGGTGTCGAGCACCCAGGTCCAGTTGGCCGTCACCAGCCCGAGCACGGGCTCGGGGACGTCGGCGGCGGCGCCGTACATGCGGTCCTGGCGGGGGCCGGTCAGGCGGCGGGCGTCCCACAACCAGTCGAGCTCGTCCGGCTGCGGGCCGCCGGCCAGCCAGGACAGCACCGCCAGGCCGCGCGCGGTGCGCAGGCGGCACAGGTCGAGCACGTGGCGCAGCATGCGGGGGCCGCGGTCGAGCCAGGTCGGCCAGTCGACGCGGTGTCCCCTCGGCACCAGCTCGGCCACCCGCCCCGGGACGGGCGACGGGCAGACCCGGCGCCCCAGATGCGGATCCTGACGCACCTCGAACGCCTCCACGACCCGCCCGGCGAGCCGGTCCTGGCGCACCTCGGCGAGCCCGTCCTGGTGCGTCTTCAGAAGCTCCACGGGGTGCTCAGCCGCTCTCGACGGGGGTGACGGGTTCCTCGGTGGGGGTGTGCGTGGGGGCGGGCGTCGCCGTCTCCGAGGGCGTGGTGGTGGGCGCGGGCGTCTCGGTGGGCGTCGGGGCGGGGGTGGGGGTCGGCACCGGCGGGGTCCGGGTGGGCGGACGCGTGCCGGGTTCGCCGTGCGGCGGACGGCCCGGCTCACCGTGCGGCGGATGACCCGGGTGGCCGGTACGGCCGGGCAAACCGGGCTGGCCGTACGTCGGCTCGCCGGGGTCCTCGCCGGGCGGGTCGGTCGGCGGCGGGCCGTCGGGCGTCGGCCGCGGCTCGCCGGGCGCGGATTCGGCGGGCGGCGAGCTCGCGTACGTGGGCACGAGCACGGCCGGCGGCACCGGCGTCGTCGAGCCGAGCATGCCGAACGGCTCGGGCGCGGCGCTGTCGAGGATGGGCGCTACGGTCAACTGGGCGTCCTGCGGGTCGGGTTGCCAGGGCAGTCTGATGCCGGGCGGCTCGCCGGTGGCGGGGAACGCGGCCGTCGCCACCCCGGCGAGACCGCCGTTGTCCTTGCCGAACTGGTTGAAGATCACTGCTATCGCCACCACGGTCGCGACCGCCGCCAGCGCGCCCGCCACCGCCTGAGGCCACCTTCGAGTCGCCGTCTGCGTGGGAACGGGAAATCCGGCGGCGTCCAGGGAGGCCGTGCGGCGGGCGACGTAGCGGCGGTAGGGCAGCAGCTCGGGGTCGGCGAAGCAGCTCATGACCCTGATGCGCAGGGCCTCGGGGAGCGCGGCGGCGGGCAGCAGGCCGAAGACCTTGGCGGCCGAGGCCTGGCGGGCGCGGTGGGGGGCGCAGACCTCGCAGCGGGCGACGTGCCCGACCAGGTGCTCGCGCATCTCCCTGGTGAGGTCGCCGGTGAAGCCGGCCAGGATCCGGGCCCGGCGCGGGCAGTCGTAGGGGCCCTTGCGCGCCAGGATCTCGGCGGTGACGGCGTCGGTGAGACGATCGCGCGCCTGCTCCCTGGCCTGCTCGACCTGGCGCGGCGGGATCGCGAGCACCTGGGACAGCTCGGCGGTGTCCAGCGCGTGCCTGGTCGCCAGCTCCAGCACCTCGCGGTCGGCGACGGGCAGGCTCACGACCGCGTTCCAGGCCATGAGCCGCAGGTCGGCGTCGGCGGGGTCGTCCAGCGGCGGCGCCTCGGCCAGGACCTCGTCGGCGCCGGGCGGCGCGGCCATCCGGCGGCGCAGGCATTCCTGCCGGGCCAGGGCGAGCAGCCAGACCCGGAACCTGTCCGGCTGGGACAGCGCGCCCGCGTGCGCCTCGGCGGCGATCAGCGTGTCACGCAGGGCCACCTGGGCGCTGTCGGTGTCGAGGAGGAGGGACCAGCAGTAGCGGTAGACGTTCTCCGCGTGCGTGTCGTAGAGCGCGGCGAGGGCTCCCGGGTCGCGGATGCGGAGTGCCTCCACCAGGACGCGGTCATTCATGTGACCGAAGGTAATGGATCGGTAACTAGTAGTTCTACCGGTTCCGCCGCTTCTACCGCGACCCCGCCAATTTCCCAAGCAATTTGTTCGGACTAATACCGATTATTGCTTTACCTGCCCCATGGCCTCGCTCCCCCGGTCCACCGCGAACGGCTCGGAGGTGGGCTTGACCGTGTGCACCGGGAGCGCGCCGCCCATCGCCAGGTCCTCGTAGGGACGGCCGGTCGAACCCCAGGTCCGGGCGGTGACGTCGGTCTTGGCGACCTTGCTGTCCTTGGGCAGCCCGGCCACGGTGAGGATGAACCTGGGCGGGCTGCCGGCCTTCACGTCGTCCACGAACGTGCTGCCGCCGCCGAGCAGTTTGCCGGCCGCGTCGCGCAGCAACGCGTTCACCACCAGGCTGCTCGCCGGCAATTGATAAGGATTCCCGACATAGCCGGTAATAAGGTAAGAGCCGTCTTTTTGGCGCATTGTCTGGACGCGCGTGATCGGGAACGACTGGAACGACGACGGGATGCGCGCGGCGGACCGCCACTGCGCCGGACGGTACTGGATGGTCACCTTCACCGGCTTCTCGGTGGCGGACGCCTGGCCGGTGAAGGCCAGGGAGCCGCCCGGCGGCACGGCGTCGAGCGGCTGGTCCATGCGCACCACCTCGGTGCCGGCGGCGTCGCGGCCCACGATGGTGGCCACCACATGCTCACCGAAGTGCCACGGGTTGGCGTTGCTGAGCACGCCCGCCCAGTTGACGGCGTAACCGTCGGTGGACTTGGCGATGTTCGAGACCTGCTCCTTGAGAACGAGCGGCTTGAGCGATTGGGCGGGCTGGTCCTCACTTGAACAACCGGCGAGGCAGATCGCCCCGAGTGCGAGGAGGCTGACGGTTCGGCTACGCGGGATCACTTTGCCGTGATAACCCGTGCATGGGCACGGCTGGCAGATGACACGCGCCGGGCGTACCAACTCTTTAACGCCTCCGGACGACCCTCGTCTCGTCCCACACCGGCTCGGACGACTCGTAGACCGTGCCGTCGGAGCCGAAGACCAGGAAACGGTCGAAGTCGGCGGCGAACCAGCGGTCGTGGGTGACCGCCATGACCGTGCCGTCGAACGCGTCGAGGCCCACCTGGAGCGCCTCGGCGCTGGCCAGGTCGAGGTTGTCGGTCGGCTCGTCCAGCAGGAGCAGCGTGGCGCCCGACAGCTCCAGCAGCAGGATCTGCAGCCGCGCCTGCTGGCCTCCGGACAGCGTGTCGAACCGCTGCTCGGCGATCAGCCCGGCCAGCTCGTAGCGGGCCAGCGTCTTCATGGCCTCGTTCTTGAGCTTGGCGTGCTCGTTCATCACGATCTCGACCGGGGTGCGGCCGAGCAGGTCGGGCCTGGAGTGGGTCTGGGCGAAGTGCCCTGGGACGACCCGGGCGCCGAGCCTGGCCACGCCGGTGTGCGCGACGGGCTCGCCGGCCACCAGGCGCAGGAAGTGGGACTTGCCCGAGCCGTTGGAGCCGAGGACGGCGACCCGCTCGCCGTACCAGATCTCCAGGTCGAACGGGCGCATCAGGCCGGTCAGCTCCAGGCCCTCGCAGATGACCGCGCGCTTGCCGGTGCGGCCGCCGCGCAGGCGCATCTTGATGTTCTGGTCGGCGGGCGCCTGCTCGGGCGGGCCCGCCTCGACGAACCTGCGCAGCCGGGTCTGGGCCGCGTGGTAGGGGGCGGCCATGCCGTCGTTGTACCTGGCCTTGTTCTTCAGCATGTTGACCAGGGCCTTGAGCTTGGCGTGCTCTTCGTCCCAGCGCCTGCGCAGCTCGTCGAGCCGCTCGTTGCGGGCCTTGCGGGCCTCGGCGTAACCGGCGAAGCCGCCGCCGTGGATCCAGATGTTGCCCGACTCGACCGTGACGATGCGGTCGGCGGCGTTGGCGAGGAGCTGGCGGTCGTGGCTGACCAGCAGCACGGTCTTGGGCGTCTCGCGCAGCTGCTGCTCCAGCCACTCCTTGCCGGGCACGTCGAGGTAGTTGTCGGGCTCGTCGAGCAGCAGGGTCTGGTCGGGGCCGCGCAGCAGCGCCTCCAGGACGAGCCGCTTCTGCTCGCCGCCGGACAGGGTGGCCACGTCGCGGTACTTCACCCGGTCGAACGGGACGCCGAGGGCCGAGACCGTGCAGGTGTCCCAGAGCACCTCGATCTCGTAGCCGCCGGCGTCGGTGTAGTCGCTGATGGCCTGCGCGTAGCGCATCTGCGCCTTCTCGTCGTCGCGCTCCATCATCACCAGCTCGGCCGCGTCGAGCCGCTCGGCCGCCTGCCGCACGGCCGGCGGGGCGACGCCGAGCAGCAGGTCGCGGACGTTGCTCCCGTCGCGCACGTTGCCGATGAACTGGCGCATCACGCCCAGCCCGCCGGAGCTGGTGACGCTGCCCTCGACGGGCTCCAGGTCGCCCGCGACCAGGCGCATGAGGGTGGTCTTGCCCGCGCCGTTGGGCCCGACGAGCGCCGCCTTGACACCGTCGCCGATCCGGAAGGAGACGTCGTTGAGCAGGGGCCTGCCGTCGGGCAGCACGTACGTCAGATGTCCTACTTCAACGTGGCCCATCCGGGCAGGCTACCGGCCGCCCGCGACCACCGGCACCCGGTTTTCGGCCGGTGCTCCGGGGGCCCTGGACAGCAAGTGATCTAATGACTAGAACTGTACGGGACTCCCCCAGCCCCTAGGAACCGGTGATGACGCGATTCCGCTCCTCCCTCCTCCCCCTCGCCGTCGCCCTGCTCGGCCTGGTCGCCGTCCCGCAGCAGGCGTGGGCCGCGCCGCCCAAGCCGGTGCCACCGTCGGCCGGCGTGACGCGGGAACCGTCCGGGCCGGTCTCGGCGTGCGCGCCCACCGTGCGCGGCGCGTCCGTGGACGCCCGGCTGACCAGCCTGTTCACCTCGTACGGCAACGACAACAGCCGCCTGGACGACTGGACGGGAGCCGACGGCACCTACTCGCTCCGGCTGCCGAACGGCCGTGAGCTGTGGGTGTTCTCCGACACCTTCCTCGGCCAGGTCGACGCCGACGGCTCCCGGCCGCCCGTCGTCGAGGAGGGCGGCAGCACCGTCTTCCTGAACAACTCCTTCGCCGTCGAGCGGGACGGGCGGCTGTCCACCGTCCACGACGGCACGGCCGCGAAGCCGGAGGCCGTGATGCCGCCGCGCGACGACAAGCACTGGTTCTGGGCCGGGGACGCCACGCTGGCCGGCGGCCTGGTCGAGGTCACCTACCAGGAGTACGAGCGGTTCGGCCCCGGCGCGTGGGACTGGCGCTGGCACCGCAACGTGGTGGCCAGGTTCGCGCCCGGCCGACTCGACCAGCCGATCAGCGTGCACGACCTGCCCTCGGGCCACGGCGTCTCCTGGGCCTCCGGCCTGCTGAAGGACGGCGGCTACACCTACGTGTACGGCGTCGAGGACCTCGGCTCGGCCAAGTACATGCACCTCGCCCGGGTCAGGGGCCAGAGCCTGCTCGGCACGTGGGAGTTCCGCACGGCCGACGGCTCGTGGTCACCGGACGAGACCGACTCGGCCCGCATCATGGGCGGGGTGGCGAACGAGTACAGCGTCACCCGGGTCGGATCCGGATATGTCCTGATCACGCATGACACCACCGAGGTGCTCAGCCCCAACATCGTGGCCTACTCCTCCTGCTCGCCCACCGGCCCCTTCACCGGCAAGCAGCACGTCTACACCACCCCCGAGACCAGCGGGAACGTCTTCACCTACAACGCCCACGCCCACCCCGACGTCGCCGGGAACGGCCTGGTGGTCTCCTACAACGTCAACAGCTTCGTCAACACCGACCACTACCGGGACGTGTCGATCTACCGGCCCAGGTTCCTGGACGTGACGTTCGGGTGAGGCGCAACTGGGCGGCGCGCCTGCGGCATTTCACCCTCGACGGGCTGCGGGCGGTCACGCTGGAGAACGAACGGCTGCGCGTGACCGTCCTGCCGGACAAGGGCGGCGACGTGGTGGAGTTCCTGCACAAGCCCACCGACACCGACTTCGTCTGGCTCTCCCCGCAGGGCCTGCGCGACCCGCGCGACCACCGTCACGGCGCGGCCGACGACGTCGCCCAGTTCGTCGACCACTACGAGGGCGGCTGGCAGGAGGTCTTCCCCAACGGCGGCGCGCCGAGCGAGTACCGGGGCGCGCGCCTGGCCCAGCACGGCGAGGTCGCCGGGCTGCCGTGGTCGTGCGAGGTGGTGGCCGACTGCGCGGAGGAGGTCGCGGTGCGGCTCGCCGTGCGGACCCGGCGGCTGCCGTACCGGGTGGAGAAGGTGTTCCGGCTCCGGGCGGGCACGGCCGCGCTGGAGGTCGAGGGGCGGGCGACCAACGAGGCGGACCTCGCGCTGCACGCGATGTGGGGCCAGCACATCGTCTTCGGGGCGCCGTTCCTGCGGGCGGGCGCGCGGATCCGGCTGCCCGAAGGCGTGCGGGTGATCCCGCACGCGACGCCGATCGGCCCGTCCGGGCGCCGGGTGCGGGCCGGCGGGCCGTGGCGGTGGCCGGTGGTGCCCGCCGACGGGGGCGGGGAGACGGACCTGAGCGTGGTGCCCGAGCGGGGCGGGCCGAGCGACATCGTGTACCTCACGGGTTTCCCGGAGGGTTGGTACGAAATTTCAGGGGATATCGGTATCCGGGTGGAGTGGGATGCGGCGCTCCTCCCCTACCTGTGGATGTGGCAGGAGCTCGGCGCGTCCACCGGCTATCCCTGGTGGGGGCGGGCCTGCACGCTGGGGCTCGAACCGTTCGCCGGCATGCCGACCGACGGCCTGACCGCCGCCGTGGCCAACGGCAGCGCCCTGTCGCTCGGACCGCAGGAGACCAAGGTGTCGAGATGGCGCGCGGAGGTGCTGGCGTGAGTGAGTTTTCCGGCAAGGTGGCGCTGGTCACCGGCGGATCGATGGGCATCGGGCGGGCGGTGGTCGACCGGCTGGCCGACGGCGGCGCGAACGTGGTCTTCTGCGGCGTGGACGAGGAGGCGGCGTTCGACAGCGAGCACGTCACCGGCGTCGTCGCCGACGTGCGCCGGGCCGGCGACCTGCGCGACCTCGTGGACCTGGCCGTGACCAGGTACGGCGGCCTCGACGTCGTCGTCACCTGCGCCGGCGTCCAGCGGTACGGCACGGTCGAGGACACCCCGGAGGAGGTATGGGACGAGGTCATGGACGTCAATCTCAAGGGCGTCTACCTCACCTGCAAGGCCGCCGTGCCGAGGCTCAGGGAACGCGGCGGCGGCTCGATCGTGGTCATGTCGTCGGTGCAGGCGTTCTCGTCGCAGGCGCAGGTGGCCGCCTACACCGCGAGCAAAGCCGCCCTGAACGGCCTGACCAGGGCCATGGCGCTCGACCACGCGGCCGACGGCATCCGGGTCAACGTGGTCTGCCCCGGCTCGGTGGACACCCCCATGCTGCGCTGGGCGGCCGACCTGTGGCGGGGCGACCTGTCGCAGGAGGAGCAGGTCCAGCAGTGGGGGAAGGCCCATCCGCTGGGCCGCGTGGGCCGCGCGGAAGAGGTGGCCGAGCTGGTGGCGTTCCTGGCGGGGCCGCGTTCGTCGTTCATCACCGGGGCCGAGCACCGCGTGGACGGCGGCCTGCTGGCCCGGAACCCGGCGGCGCTCCCCGACTAGGTCGAGTAAGTCCCCAGTCGCCTCCCGAACCTGGCAATCGTTGCGTCAATGCGGCGAAGCTCCAGGTGGTGAGCCTGGTAACCAAGGTCTCTGCGTGTATTCGAGGGTGGGTCCCGAGCCCCCTCACAGCACGCTTGGTACGGGTTCCGAAACGACTCACCGATCTAGGAGAGACCTGTGAGGCTCACCAAGAAGGCCGCCGGCTTCATCGCCGCGGCCGCGCTGTTCACCGTGGTCGTCCCGGCTGCCGCGGCTGAGGCCAGCCCACGCTCGACGTGCTACGGCGGCCGCGTCTGCCTGTACGCCGGTTTCGACTACAACCGGGGCCAGAGCGACCACTGGCGCGACTTCACGGCCGACGACTCCGACCTGGCCGACAACAACTGGCTGAACTGGGACTTCAGCAACACCTGGCACAGCATGGACAACGAGACCAGCTCCGTCAGGAACCGGGTCGGCTGCAGCGCCACCCTCTGGCAGCACGCCGACTACACCGGTGCGCACAGCACCTTCACCCACAACTCCAACGACGGTTACCTGTCGAACAACGCCATCGGCAACAACCGCACCAGCTCGATCGACATCTGGTGCCGCTGAGAAATAACGGGAGTGCCGGTTTCCGGGCTTGGCCGCCGGAAACCGGCTGTCGCGGCCTCCTCGCGGGCGCGCTGCTGCTGTCCGTCGCGGCCTGCGCCGCCGGCGAGCCCGTACGCGAGCGGCCCCCGGCGGGCGTGACCTCGGTGTCGCAGCTCGTGTTGCCGTTCGACGCCTACAAGCCGACTCCCGAGCAGCGGGCCGTTCTGGGCAATGCCCACAACCACCTGGTCGCGCGGTGCATGAGCCGCCGCGGCCTCACCGTCACCCCACCCGCGGAGGACGCCGCCGAGCTGGCGGCGATCGACCCGGGCAACTCCCGCCGCTACGGCGTCGTGGACACCTCGGCCGCCCAGCGGTACGGCTACCACCTGGCCAGGCCCCCGTCCCCGGACACCACCGGCTCCTGGGTCAACAAGCTGCCCAAGCACACCCGCCACCGCCTGTACGGCACCGCCGCCGACCGCGGCTGCCTCGACCGCGCCTCCGCCGAGCTGGAGGGCGGCACCCGCCAGGCGGACTGGCCCTGGCTGGGCCTGCAGGACTCGCTCACCCTGGAACAGGCCGCCAAGCACGGCGGCGTGGCCGCGGCGACCAGGCGCTGGCAGTCGTGCATGACCCAGGCGGGACACCCCTACCCCGACCCGGAGTCGGCCATCGCCGACTCCCGCTGGAACCTGGAGAAGTCGGACGTGAGCGAGGAGGAGAAGCTGACGGCCGTCGCCGACACGACCTGCAAGTGGGCCTCGGGCCTGGTCGCCGCCTGGTTCTCGGCCGACGCCGAGCTTCAGCGCGCGGTCATCCGGGACAACCGGGAACGCTTCGACGCGCTCGCGGCCAGCCTGCGGCAGCGGCTGGAGCGCGCCTCACGCCTGCTGTCCGAGCACGAAGGCCGCCAGGTCGGCTGACTGGCGCAGCCTGCTGGGCTCGTGCGCGTACATCATGTGGCCGGCCTCGTAGTACTTGAACTCGACGTTGGCGGCCAGCTCGGCGGGCACGGGCAGGTGGGCGAAGGCGTGCTCGGCGGCGTAGTACGGCGTGGCGCCGTCGTGGTAGCCGCAGGCCACGTGCACGCGCAGGTGCGGGTTGGTGCGCATGGCGGCGCCGAGCCGGTCGGTCACGCTGACGTGCACGCCCTCGAACTCCTTGTACGACCACGGGTGCACCCGCGAGCTGAGGATCTCGTAGGGCAGGTCGTTGGCGTACTCCAGCTCGGTCCGCAGGTAGTGGTTGAGCGCGGCGCTGTAGGGGCCGGTGATGGCGTTCATGCTCGGGTCGGAGACGAAGTGCTCGCGACCGCCGTCGGGGTCCCAGCCGGTGAAGCGGCCGTCGAGCCTGCCGACGGTCAGCCGGCGCTCGCGCAGCAGCTCGGTGAAGAAGCGGATGTGCTCGATGCGCAGGTCCACGCGGTCGACGTAGTCCTCGGACAGACCGGACAGGGCGGCGACCCTGGAGACCGCGGCGGCGCGCTCGCCGGCGGTGAGGCGGTTGCCGCGGGCCAGGGCCCACGGGTAGTCGCGGGAGGCGTACTCCTCGGCCTCGCGCAGCACGTCGGCCAGCGGGCGGTCGCCGTGCAGCCCGTGATAGTGCGCGATGGCGGCATAGGTCGGGAGATAGAGGGCGTAGGCCACGTCGTTGCCCTCGTTGAACTCCACGGTCGCGTAGTCGAGCACCGAGGAGATCAGCATCACGCCGTTGAGGTACATGCCGTGGCGCGACTGGAGGTGGTCGGCCAGCCCGGCCGCCCTGACCGTGCCGTACGACTCGCCGGCCAGGAACTTCGGCGACATCCACCGCGCGTTCCTGGTCGTCCAGAGCCGGATCACTTCGCCGACCGACTCCACGTCGCCGCTGAACCCGTGGTACGGCTCGGCCTTCTCGCCCTCGGCCGCCCGCGAGTAGCCGGTGGACATCGGGTCGATGACGACCAGGTCGCTCACCTTGAGCAGGGTCTCGTCGTTGTCGGCCAGCGCGTACGGCGGCGGCAGGAGCGCGCCCGCGTCCCCCATCACGACCCGGCGCGGTCCGAGGATGCCGAGGTGCAGCCACACGCTCGACGACCCCGGCCCGCCGTTGAAGGCGAACGTGACCGGCCTGGTCAGCGGGTCGGCGTCGTCGAGGGTGTAGGAGGTGAGGAACACCTCGGCCTTCGGGCGGTGGCCGTCGAACGTGCCGTCCGTGAACACCTCCTCGCGCACCACCATGGTTCCGGTGGTGGCGGTGTACCCCTGACCGGTCGGCAGGGTGTGCCGGGTGGTGACGAGGTTGTCGGCGGGCTTCTTTGTCTGTACTTCGTCGGACATAGCGGCCAATTATGGGGCAACGTCCACCGAGATCGCGGGGTCGGCGAAGCGCTCGTTCGGGACGGTGGCGTACCAGCCGGGACGCCCCGGGTCGCGGTCGTAGGGATAGCCGCCGGTCTCCCGGTAGAACTCGGCGTAGCGGGCCACGCGATCGGGGTCGAGACGCACCCCGAGCCCCGGCCCGGAGGGCACGGCGATGGCGCCGTCCGCGTACGGCAGCCGGCCGCCCTCGATCACGTCGTCGCGCAACTGGTGGTAGTGGGCGTCGGCGGCGTAGGTGAGGTTCGGCAGCACCGCGCCGAGGTGCAGCATGGTCGCGAGCTGGATGCCGAGCTCGCCCGAGGAGTGCACGGCCACCCCGATCTGGAACGTGTCGCACACCCCCGCCGCCTTCACGCACGGCCGGACCCCGCCCCAGAACGTCGTGTCCAGCAGCACCACGTCGGCGGACCTGCGCAGCACGTTGGAGGCGAGCTGCTCGAAGTTGACGACCACCGTGTTGGTGGCGAGGGGCACCCTGACCTGCTCCCGGACGGCCCTGAGCCCCTCCATCCCCCAGACGGGATCCTCCAGGTAGTCGTTGTTCAGCCCCTCGATGGCCCGGCCGAACCGCAGCCCCTCGGCCACCGACAGGACGGCGTTGGGGTCGTACCTGAGCCGGTCGTCCGGGAACGCCTCGGCCAGGGCCCGGTAGCACTCCAGCTCGTAGTCCGGCGGGAAGACGCCGCCCTTGAGCTTGTGCACGGTGAACCCGTGCGCCTGCTTGAGCCGGGCGGCGTGCTCGACGAGCTGGGCGGGGGTGCGGATCTCCGGATGGCCGTCGGCGGCGTACCGGAAGAACAGGTAGGAGGCGAACGGGACCGTGTCCCGCAGCCGCCCGCCCAGCAGGTCGTGGACGGGCACGCCCAAGTGCTGCCCGACGAGGTCGAGGCAGGCGAACTCGACGGCCGCCAGGAGCTGGGTGCGGTTGTTGTAGAGCGAGGCGGTCGGATTGGCGATCTTGAAGCGCAGCGCCTCCAGCTCGAACGGGTTGTGCCCCTTCAGGTACGGGACGAGCGCCCGGAAGGCCGACTCCGCGCTCTCCCCACCGCCGCCCATCTCCCCCAGGCCGACCAGCCCGTTGTCGGCCTCGACCTCGACGATCGTGCGCACGAACCGGCCCCAGTGGGCGCCGTTGCTGTGCCGCAGCGGCGCCTCCAGCGGGACGGCGACCGTCGTGGCCCGGATGTCAACGATCTTCACGCGCGCTTCCCTCCGACGACGGCGACCCCGCAGGCGGGCAGCCGGACCTCGACCGGATCCCGTCCAGGGACCGTGACCGTCGCCGTCACCGGCTCGGCGGCCAGCGACTGCAACCGGACCACCTGCTCGCCGTCCACCCGGCCGATCGAGGTGATCAGCACGTCGGGGTGGTCCACCGAGGCGTAGGTCTCGGTGGCCCCGGGACCGCCGGTGACCAGCGCGCCGACGAACGGCTCGGTCAGCCCCGAGGCCGCCGCCGCCCCCAGCCTGCTGCCCTTGACGCCGGCCGCCGAGGTGACGGCGTACCGGAAGGTGGTCTCGCCCTGCTGCTGGGCCGGGAAGTTGGTGTCCCAGATGTTGTTGAGCGCCCAGGAGTAGACCGTGCCGTCCTCCTGGTCGAGCGTGGGCGGGAACGGCGCGTACGGCATGTGGATGGTGCCGAGCTGCACCAGCGGCGCTTCCAGGGTGGCCCAGGCGACGGTCAGCTCGGGGTCCTCGAAGGCGATCCAGTGCCTGATCGGCAACATGTACTCGGCCGAACCGGGCACGCGCGGCACGCCGGGGCCGCCGACCCCGCCGGTCAGCTCCCAGGCCGTGGCCGGGCCGGTCGCGAACGGGAACGCCAGGAACACCGCCTCCTTGGCCGGGGTGCCCTGCTTGGCGAGCTGGTAGGTCAGGTCGAGCCTGGGGACGCCCCGGTGCAGCTCGATCGTGGTGCGCAGCCAGTCGACGCCCTTGCCGTGGAGCTCGACGACCAGCTTCTCGCCGACCGCCGTGCGCAGGGCCCTGACGATCGTCGCGTTGCGGGCGACGGCCCGGTCGCCGAGGAGCGTCCTGTCGTGCGCCCCGACGTGGCCCGACAGGTGGTTGAAGTGCGGGGCGGTGGCGTAGCGGTCGTAGACGTACTGGCCGAAGCCGGCGGCGGCGTCGCCGTTGACCAGTTCGCGGCCGGCGGACTTGTCGAAGATCGAACTGATGTGACCCTCGCGGACGTCGTAGGCGACCCGGTAGAACTCGTTCTCGATCACGCCGTCCAGATCCGGCTCGACCGGCTCGGGGGCCTGGCCCGGCCCGCGGACGACGTCCAGTCGCGCGTAGCCGAAGCCGGGGACGTCCGGCACGACCGCCTGGACGTGCCGGCCGATCGGGCGGGTCGGCCAGTCGTCGGGGTCGACGTACTCCTCGTGGTGCGGCACGGTCTCGCCGGTCCGGGCGTCGACCAGCGCGATCGGCACGTCCACGGCCACCACGTCGCGCGGCAGGAACGCGCGCACCACGTCGGTGCGCGCCCTGGTGCCCGGGTTGAACACGGCGAAGGCGGCCAGGACCACGCCTTCCGCGTCCGCACCCGGCAGGTCCGCGCCTTCCGCGTCCGCGCTCTCCGGGTCCGGGGAGGAGAGGGCGGCGGCGAAGCGGCGGGTGGCGGCGTGCAGCAGGTCGGAGGCGTCGTCCTGGGCCTGGTAGGCGCCCGACGACTTGCGGGTCCACTGCAGGCCGCCGGAGTCGCCCGCCTCCTCGGCGTCCTCCCACGGGTTGGCCGCGCCCCAGGTGTGCTCGTTGAACAGGGCGACCTTGTCGTAGGCCGCGTCGATCTGGTCCGTGGCGTCCGTGCCGGCGATCGTGTGCAGGGTCTCGGCGACGCGCAGGGCCGACTGGGCGCGGCGCACGTAGCCGAGCGGGCGGGCGCCCGAGCCGAGCCCGTCGGCCCACCAGTCGGTCCAGTCGCCCTCGTGCACGGCCAGGCGGTCGTGGTAGCGCTCCTCGACGTGCTCGAAGAAGTCGCTGTTGACCGCCGAGCGCAGGCGCGGCCAGGCCCACGTCTCGTTCCACCGGCGGGCGATGGAGGCGGGCACGATCGACGGCCCGGCGTTGTCGGCGTGCGCGCCCTGCACCCGCAGGTGCAGCACGTCCAGCTCGTACGGCTCGCGCGGCGCGTCCGGTCCCTGCCACCCGAACGTCCCCGGCCCGTACGGGTAGCCCCGCGTGGCCAGCGCCGACAGGTAGCGCGGCAGCAGGTCGTCGGCCAGCTCGTAGGAGTCGGTCAGCCCGACCGTGTTGCCCTCCATGTACGCCATCCCGTGCGGCGTGTCGGTGAACCACACGAGCAGCTCGTTCCCGCTCGGCGCCCGCCACCGGAACGGCCTGGTCAGCTTGTCGCCGCCGTGCAGGTACGGCACCGACCGCCCGGCCCAGTTGTGCGCGGCGGCCAGGTAACGCACGCCTGAGGCGTTGAGCGCGTCCACCAGGCCGACGACCGCGCCCGGCACGTCGGTGTGCATGGCGGACCTGGTGGCGAAGCCGTACCGGTCCTGGAGCCGGCCGGTGAAGCGGAGCTGGCGGTAGAGCTCCTCGGTCGAGCACGCCTCGGTGTGCAGCTGGAACGGCAGCGCGGTCACCTCGATCACGCCCGCCCTGGCCAGCGCGGCGAACGACTCGACCTGCCCGGCCGGCCGGGCGTCGAGCCATTTGAGCGCGGGCATCGACGACTCGACCGTCCAGCGGAACTTGGCGTCGTCCGGCCAGGAGGCGGTCTCCTCGGCCAGCCGCACGGCCGCGTCGAGGTAGTCGAGGTGGTGGCGGAGCACCGTGCCCTGGGGATCGGTGTAGCCGATGTCCAGGTGCGAGTGGTGCACGACGAACACGCTCCACTTGCGCTGCGGGGTGACCGTGACCTGCGCGCTGCCGACCACGCCGGCGTCGTCGCGGCACTCCAGGGTGAGCGTGCGCGGCGCGTCCACCTCGGGCACCAGCAGCGTCACGTCCGTGCCGGAGGCGCTGTCGACGCCCACCAGCACGTGGGTCAGGGGTTGCGTGCTCGACACCCTGACCGCCTGGCGGCCGTCGTGCGTGAACAGCGGCAGCACCGCGACCCGCACCTCCAGCCCGCGCGCGCTGATCACCGGGGTCGAGGTGTCGTTGCGCAGCGCCTGCCTGATCCCGTCGTAGTCGGGGCTACCCAGGCTCCGCTGCAGCAACCGGCTCGTCATCTAAACACTCCCTAGGGACAGGCCCCGTGCGAAGAGGCGCTGGGTTGCCAGGAACAGCACGACCGTCGGCAGCGAGACCACCAGGCCCGCCGCCAGGCCGACGGGGACCGGGGTGCCGGCGTAGACGTCGGTCATCAGCCCGGCCAGGGCGGTCATGACCGGCCGTACGCTCTCGGTCTGGGTCAGCGTCAGGCCGAAGATGAGGTCGTTCCAGATGAAGGTGAACTCCAGGATGAACACCGCCGTCAGCGCGCTGAGCGAGATCGGCAGGTAGATGCGCCAGAAGATGCGCCACGTGGACGCGCCGTCCATGCGGGCCGCCTCGAAGATCGAGAACGCGACCCCCGTGTAGAAGTTGCGCAGCACGAACGCGGCCAGCGGCACGTTGATGGCGGTGTAGATCAGGATCATGCCGAGCCTGCTGTCGTACAGGCCGGCGTCGCTGTAGCCGACGAACAGCGGCACGAGCAGCATCTGCGACGGGAACACGGTGCCGCCGAAGATCAGCAGGAACCACCAGAACCCGTGCCGCAGCCGCAGCACCACGATCGTGTAGCCGGCCAGCGCCCCGATCACCACGCCGAGCAGCGGCGAGACGACCGCGTAGAGTGCGGTGCTGGCCAGGCTGCCGGTCAGGTCGGCGCTGTCCAGGGCGCGGCCGAAGTTGTCCAGCAGCGCGAAGTCGCCGGACGGCGCCCACGCGCTGCCCGGGTCGTACGAGGCCGCCGGCCTGGAGGCGTTGACGACGAGCAGGTAGGTCGGCCCGAGCCAGATCAGCCCGAGCACGATGAGCACGACGCGCCGGATCATCGCACCTGCCTCCTCAGGTAGAGGTAGGAGGCCAGCCCGGTGACCACGGTGAGCAGCACCGCGACCGCCGAGCCGTAGCCGTAGTCACTGGCCACGAACGTGTCGCGGTACATGGTCACCGCCAGCGTCTCGGAGTTGCGTCCCGGGCCGCCCTGCGTCAGCACCCACACGATGTCGAACGTCTTCAGGCTCGCCACCAGGGCCAGCCCGACCACGACCGCGGTCAGCGGGCGCATCAGCGGCCAGATCACGTGCCGGAACAGCCGCCAGCCGGAGGCGCCGTCCAGGCGGGCGGCCTCGATGGGCTCCTTGGGGATGGACTGCAGGCCCACGACGAACAGCAGCGTGTTCACGCCGAGCTGCTGCCAGGTCCACACCAGCAGCATGGCCAGCGTGTTGTCCGGCGCGACCTGCAGGAACGCGGTGTCCACGCCGAGCAGCCGGTTGGCGATGCCGTCGTGGGACAACACCGGGCTCCACACCATGGCCAGGCCCGCGCCGCTCAGCGCGTACGGCAACATGAACGGCACCCGGTACCAGGCGCCGCCCTTGATGTCGTAGGACAGCACCGCGACCAGCAGGCCGAGCCCGACCGGCAGCACCATCGTGCCGGCCACCCAGATGAGCGTGTTGCGGGTCGAGGTCAGCAGCGCGGGGTCGTCCAGCAGCTTGACGAAGTTGTGCACGCCGACCCACGCCGGGGGCTCCAGGCCGTCGTAGCGGGTGAGGCTCAGGTAGGCCGTCCACAGGAACGGCGCGTAGAGCAGCCCCGCGACCAGCACGGCCGCGGGCGCCACGTAACCGTGCCTGAACCGGCCCAGCATCGGGGTCCGGGCGCTCATCACTGATGCGTGGCCCAGTACTCGTCGGCGGCCTTCTGGATGGTGTCCAGCACTTCCTTGTACGTGCCGGGCTCGGTGACGAACTTGCCGAAGCCGTCCAGAGCGGCGGTCAGCACCGGCGGCGGCGTGGCCTCGAAGTAGCGGTTGACCAGGCGGTACTTGCCGCCGCCCGCGTCCTTGGTGACCGCGCCGAGCGCTTCGTCGGCGATCTCGACCTTCGGGTTGGCGCTCACGTCGCCCCTGGTGGTGGCCCACTTCTTCTGGGCGTCGGCGGTGGTCCACCACTTGAGGTACTTCATGCTGGAGTCGGGGTCGGCGCCCTTGGCGAGCGAGCACAGCGGCCCGCTCTCGAAGATCATCGAGGTCTTCGGCAGCGCGGGGTTCACGTTGGGGATGACGAAGAATCCGTAGTCGGTGCCGGACTTCAGGTCGCGCTGGGTCATGCTGGTGCTGAACCAGGTGCCGAAGGAGACCATCGCCGCCTTGCCGGTCTTCATGACGTCTCCGGGGTCGGTCTTGTCACCCGGGTTCATGAAATATCCGGCGTCGATGAGCGACTTCCACTTCTCCATCACCTGCACCACACCCGGGTCGGTGTACTTGGCCTGGCCCGTGGACAGCCGGTCGTACAGGTCGGGGTCGGAACCGGCCAGGAGCTGCTCGAACCAGACGAAGGAGAACAGCACGCTGGTGTGGTAGAAGGCCTTGACGCCGTTCTTCTTCAGGGTCTCGGCGGCCTGGACCAGCTCGTCCCACGTCTGCGGGGGCTTCAGGCCGTACTTGTCGAAGATCTTCTTGTTGTAGAACATGCCCCAGTAGGCGACGTTCATCGGCACGCAGTACTGCTTGCCGCCGATGGTGTAGTACGGGGCGAGGTCCTGCGACAGGTCACCCGCCTTGATCGCCTCCTGCCAGACGGCCGTGGTGTCGGCCACCTGCTTCTGCTTGACGATCTCCGCCAGCATCCCCCCGGTCTGCCAGGTGAACAGGTCGGGCTTCACGTCCGTGCGGAACGACGCCTTGATGAAGGCCTGGTACTGCGCGGAGTCGGTGTATCCCGTCGGCTTCATGCCCAGGCCGATCTGCTGCTTGGACAGCGCGCCCATCTCGTCGAAGTATTTCGTCCAGGCGCCCTTGTCGTTGTAGAGCGTCAGTTCGGTCTTCTTCTTCGGCGCCTCGGCGCTGTTGCCGCCGCAGGCGGTCAGGACCAGCGCCGCCACGCCGAGCGTGGCCACACGTGACCGGAACATGGCCGGCCTCCTTGCTCTTTCGGGGGGACTTGCTCTATCTGGGTGGCAACCTCTGTTCGACGACGGTCCGGACGTCGACCAGATGGGCCCGCATGCGCGCCTGCGCCTCGGCGGCGTCACGCGCTTCGATGGCCTCCAGGATGGCCAGGTGCTCCTCGTAGTCGCGGCGCCGGTCGTCGAAGATCTGCAGGATCTCCCGCTGCTCCGGCCCGTGGACGGTGAGCAGCGAGTCGACGACCTCGTGCAGCACGCTGTTGCCCGCCATCCGCGCGGTCGCCCGGTGGAAGGACATGTTGGCCTCGTGCAGCTCGGCGTCCTCGCCGCGCAGGTGCCGGCCGGCCTGGTCGAGCACCCGCTTGAGCGCGGCCAGCTCCGCGCCCTCGGCGTGCTCGGCGGCCATGGCGGCCAGCGGCGGCTCGATCACGATCCGCGCGCCGAGCAGTTCGAGGAGCTGGGCGGCGTGCATCTCGCGCATGTTGGGGTTGGGCAGCACGAGCCGCTCGATGTCGGCGCCGACGTAGATGCCCGAGCCGTGCCGCAGCTCGATGGCTCCGGTGGCCTCCAGCCTGCGCAGCGCTTCGCGCAGCGTCGGGGTGGTGACGGCGAAACGCTGGGAGAGCTCCCTGGTGGAGGGCAGCCTGTCGCCCGGCCGGTGCCCTCCACTACGGATGAGCTCCAGCATGCGCTCGGTCAGAGCGTCGGAAAGCGTCGGCCGCGCAACCTCGGACATATCAAGTGATCTAATCACTTAATCCGACGCACGTCTACGCCGACCGGGGATCTTCCCCGATCAGCGCTTGAGCAGGTCCTTCATCAGGTCGATCTGCGCCTTGCGGGACGCCTGCACCTGCCCCGCCCACTCCTTGACCGCCGGGTCCGCGCCGGAGGCGACCTCGGTGTCCGCCATCTTGATGGCATCGCCCTGGTGCGCGATCAGCAGGGTCATCAGGTCGTGCTCGAAGGACTTCGACTTCTTCAGCGCCCCGATCTGCTTGCGGTCGGTCTCCGGCATGCCGCCGTGGTGGTCATGGGCGCCGGAGGCGGCGGTGAGCGGCTGCTCCCAGGCGTACAGCCAGCGCAGCATCATCTCGACCTCGTCCTGCTGCGTGCTGGCCACGGCGGCCACCAGGATCCGGAGCTGGTCGTCGGTGGCCCGTTGACTGCCGAGCTTGGCGACCTCTATGCCCTGACGGTGGTGCTGCACCATCATCTGCACGAACATCACGTCCTGGGCGTTCACCGGAGGGGCCTGGGCTCCGGCCGCCCCGCAGGCGGTGGCCAGCAGCAGGCACAGGGCCGCCAGGACGAGCTTCAGGGCGCCGGATCGGGGGGTAGCGGCCACTCTGCGCGCCTTCCATTAAAAAGGAAACCTTCCTAAGAGTTAGACGATTTCTCCCTGCCGCGCAAGGGCCCCTGTCAAGGCGGCGGACCACCGGCGCGGCGGCCGGCACGGGGCCGCCCGCCGTCCGGCCCGGCCGGCGCGGCGGACCGGCACCGGGCCGCCCGTCGTCCGGCCCGGCCCCCTAGGAGGCCGCCTGGCCGAAGACCTCCTTGACCAGCCGCTGCACGACCTCCTGGAACGCCGCGGCCTGGGACATCGCGGCGTCGTCCACGTAGGTCACCGAGGCGGTCAGGGTCCTGCGGCCGTCGGGCGTGCTGTACATCAGCGCCGCCGAGCCCGAGATGCCGCCGTTGTGCGTGATGAGGGTGCCGGTGTCGGGGTCCGCGTCCTGGACGAACACCCCCAGGCCGTAGCCGACCTTGGGATGCGCGGCGCGCATTTCGTCCAGCAGCGAGGACGGCAGGAGCCGGCCGCCCATCAGCCCGGAGATGAACGTGTGCAGGTCACGGGTGGTGGAGATCATGTCGCCGCCGGTGGAGATCCAGGAGGGGTTCTGACGGGTGACGTCGACCGTCCTTTCCTGGCCGTCCTCCTCGTAGCGGTAGTAGGCGTGGGCGTGCGGCCCGGCGATCTCCGTGTCGGTGTCCGGCACGACGGTGTCCGGCAGCCCGAGCGGGTCCAGGACGCGCAGCCGCATCTCCTCGGCCAGCGGCCGGCCGGTGACCTTCTCGATCAGCAGCCTGACCAGGACGTAGTTGGTGTTGGAGTAGCTCCAGTCCGCCCCCGGCTCGAAGCGGGCGGGCTTGGACAGCGCGAGCCGTACCAGCTCCTGCGGCTGGTAGGTCTTGAAGCGGTTCTCCACCCACTCCTTGCCCGACCAGACGATCCCCGGCACGACGGTGCCGTCCTCGTAGTACTCGCCGGTGAAGTTGAACACGCCGCTGGTGTGCTGGAGCAACATCCGTACGGTGATCCGCCGGTCCAGCCCGAACTCGGGCAGGTGGTCGTCCACGACATCGTCCAGGCCGAGCACGCCGTCGGCCACCAGGCTCAGGACCAGGGCCGCGGTGAAGGTCTTGGTGACGCTGCCGACCCGGAACCGCCCGTCCGCCGGCGGCTCGGCCAGGCCGCCCAGCTCGCGCACCCCGGCGGTGCCGACCCACTCGCCCCGCTCGTCGTTCACCCGCATCTGCACGCCGACGAAACCGGCGTCCACGATCTCCTGGAGGATCTTCTGCAGCTCCGGGCGCTCGGCCACGTTGTCCACGGAAACGCTGTCGTTCGTCATGCTTCGTACGCCTTTCAGAGCCTTCGGGCCGATTCCCCGAACCGGTGATGGTTCAACCATCCCCGGCCGCGCTGACACGGGACCGTCGCCGTCCTGACGCGCCCGCTGACGCGGCCTCTCCCGTACGGCTACCGGTGGCTCCGGTGCACGGTCTCCGGCCCCACCACCCGCAGCAGCTCCAGCGCCTCGAACGTCTTCGACCCGGGCGGCGGCGTGAAGATCAGCAGCCGCTGGTCCTCGGCCGGGGCCAGCAGCACCTCGTAGTCGAACTCCATCGCGCCGATGGCCGGATGCCGGACCCGCATGCGGCTGCCCCGGCGTACCGCGACCTCGTGCCGTTCCCACAACGAGACGAACTCCGGGCTGGCCCGGCGCAGGCGCTCGACCAGGGCGCGGGCCGGCTCGTCGTTGCCCCGGCGGACCACCGCCGCGCGCAGGTCGGCCACGTGCACGCGGGAGCGCTCGGCGTGCTCCTCCTCCGGGTAGGCCGCGCGCCTGAACGGGTCGGTGAACCAGCGCCACACGATGTTGCGATCGGGCTCCTCGACCGTGCAGCTGCACCCGAACAGGGACTCGGCCATGGCGTTCTGCGCCAGCACGTCACCCAGGTCGCTGAGCACCTGCGCGGGCGTGCCGACGAGGCGGTCGAGCAGGTAGAGCAGGCTCGGCTTGACGTGCTCGCCCGCCCGCGGCCCGGCCGGCGGCCGGTGCCCGGCCAGCAGGTAGAGGTGGTCGCGTTCGTCGCTCGTCAGCCGCAGCGCCCGCGCCAGCGCGCCCAGCAGCTGGGTGGACGGCTGCGGGCTGCGCGCCTGCTCCAACCGCATCAGGTAGTCCGCCGACATGCCCGCGAGCTGCGCCACCTCCTCCCGCCTCAGCCCCGGCGTACGGCGACGCGGCCCCGACGGCAGCCCCACCTCGCCGGGCAGCAGCCGCTCCCGCGAGCGGCGTAGGAAGTCAGCAAGCTCCGCACGATCCATGAGCCCATCCTGCAATACCGCGAAATATCGCAGTCCAGGACTGTCTGTCCTAGGGAATCCGGTCCGCTCCTCATCCGCGGCGCCGGCTGGCACGGTGGCGCCCATGACCCGACACCTGACCGTCTCCGGGACCCGCGTCGCCTACCGCACCGTCGGCGACGGCCCCGGCCTGGTGCTTCTGCACGGCACCGGCCCGGGGTCGTCGACCTGGGACGGCGTCGCCGAGCGCTTCGCCGACCGCAACACCGTGATCCTGCCCGACCTCGGCGGCAGCGACCTCGTCGAGGACGACGGCGCCCCCCTGACCGTCGAGGGCCTGACCGAGCAGCTCGCGGCCGTCATCGAGGACTCCGGCAGGGCCCCCGTGGACCTGCTCGGGTTCTCCTTGGGCGCGGTGGTCGCCCTGTCCCTCGCCGCCACCCGCCCCGAACTCGTCCGCCGCCTCATCCCGGTCTCCGGCTGGGCCCACACCGAGGACGCCTACCTGCGCACCGCCCTGCAGACCTGGCTCGGCCTGGCCGGCACCCCGGACGCCTTCGCCCGTTTCTCCATGCTGACCGCCTTCAGCCGCCGCTACCTCAACTCCCTCGGCCCCGAGGACCTGGAGAGCCGGGCGACGTACTTCCGGCCGCATCCCAACCGCCTGCGCCAGATCGACCTCGGCCGCCGCGTCGACCTCCGCCACCTGCTGCCCGGCATCGCGGCCCCCACGCTGGTCGTCGGCGCCGCCCGCGACGGCCTGATCCCGGTGGAGAACTCCCGCGAGCTCCACGCCGCCATCCCCGGCAGCTCCTACCTCGAACTCGACACCGGTCACGTCTCCAGCGTCGAACGCCCCGACGACTTCGTCACCCTCGTCCGGGACTTCACTACCTGACCTCTGCCCCCGTCACCAGTCCGGCGTCCGATGTCCGGTGTCCGGTGTCCGGTGTCCGGTGTCCGGTGTCCTGCGTCCGGCACAAGGACGGCGGGGGCCGGTCCGATCACCGCGGACCAGCCCCCGCCGCCGAGCCGCCGGCTCAGACCAGAGTGTCCTTGATCTTGATCTGACCCCCGTCGATCACGAACCTCTGATTGTTGTTGCCGCTCTGACACTCCCACTGATAAATCCGGACCCCGTTACCGCGGTCATTGGTGACGTCCACACACATCGGCCGCGACGTCCCCAGAGTGTCCTTGATCTTGATCTGACCCCCGTCGATCACGAACCTCTGATTGTTGTTGTTGGCCTGACACTCCCACTGATAGATCCGGACCCCGTTACCGCGGTCATTGGTGACATCGACACACATCGGCCGCGACGTCCCCAGAGTGTCCTTGATCTTGATCTGACCCCCGTCGATCACGAACCTCTGATTGTTGTTGTTGGCCTGACACTCCCACTGATAGATCCGAACCCCGTTACCGCGGTCGTTGGTGACGTCGATGCACATCGGGTTCGGAGCGGAAGCCGCGGCGGGCAGAACGAGGCCCGCACTGACGGTGACGACGAGGACGGCTCCAGACAGAAGGCGACGAACCAGCATGAGTGTCCCTCCGGGGGTGCGTTGAACAGGGCTCATGCACCATGTCGCAACTCACGGTGTTCGATCAATCACCTTACGTTTACAGTCCCCTTCCCTCCTCCCGGCACACACAGTGACCCCACCCGCGCACCCCGACCACTACGCCCGCTCCCGCCCTGCGTTCTCCGCAGCCCGGGAGGACGGCAGTCGCCTGCGTTGCGCCAATTCGGAGATCGAGCCGCGATTCGCCCGCGCCAGGACCGCGAGGGCACGCAGGATCTCAGGCCGCTCATCCGGCCGCGTGCCGCGGAGCGCGACGATCGCCACAACCGTCATCGCCACGGCGGGAATCGCGAGCGTGACAACGGCCGCGATCACGAACACCGACAACTGCATGACCCGCACTCCTCCGCCTGCTCGGGTCGAGCAAGCGGGGGCTCAGCTCGACCAGTGGCACACTGGCAAGCTGAGATCCCCTCACCTGGCGGGTCTCAGATGGGATTTCGTCATCCCATTCGGTTGTCTCAAGGAACGCAGTTCGATCATGACCGCCCGGACGACGGTGGGCGCGTTCCATCTCCCGAGGTCTCCCCCGCCCGCTCAGGCGGACCGACGGCCCCGTCAACCGGCCGGCACCCCGTACGCCGAGGCGGTCAGTTCGGCCGGCCGCTGTACGCCCATGCAAAAGGCCCTCCTGGACGAACCGGGAGGGCCTTTGAACTGGAGCCGCCTTGGGGATTCGAACCCCAGACCCCTTCATTACGAGTGAAGTGCTCTGGCCGACTGAGCTAAGGCGGCGTGCCTGTACGGCTTGGAAGAGTCTACAGGAGATCTAAGGGTTCTTGCTCCTCCCGATCACCGGATGCCCGGACAGATCGCGCCGTCCTTCGGCGGCACCCCCTCCACGAGATACCGGTCCACGGCGTCGTCCACACACGAAGAGCCGTTCCCGTACGCGGTGTGCCCATCGCCGTCGTAGGTCAGCAGCACGCCGGACCGCAGCTCACCCGCCAACGCCCGAGCCCACCCGTACGGCGTCGCCGGGTCCCGTTTCGTGCCGACGACCAGGATCGGAGGAGCCCCGGCGGCGGTCAGGCGGTGCGGCGAGAAGGTGGGCCGAGCCGGCCAGAACGCACACGGCAAGGACGACCACACGATGTACGCCCCGAACCGGGGCGCCTTCCTGGACGCCTGCGCCGCATCCTCCGCGAACGCCGCGGCCGTCGCCGGATACGGGCCGTCGACGCAGTTCACCGCCAGATTGGCCGCCAGCTGGTTGGAGTAGGTGCCGTCGTCCTGCCTGCCGGCGAGCTGGTCGGCGTTGCGCAGCAGGAGTGAGCCGTCGCCGTTCAGCGCCCGGCGTAGCGCCTCGGTGAGTTCCGGCCAGGAGGCACGGTCGTAGAGCGGCGTCAGCGCGCCGAGGGTGGCCAGCGCCTCGGTGACCCGCCGGCCGCCGCCTTCCAGGGGCCGGGTGTCCGCGCGCTGGATCAGGGCCCCGACCTCGTCCGTCGCCTCTTCGACCGGCCGGCCGGCGAACGGGCAGTCGCGGTCGCCCAGGCAGTCCTCGACGTACGCGCGCAGCGCCTGCTCGAACCCCACGGCCTGCTCGGTGTTCACCAGCACCCGCGAGTCGGCCGGGTCGAGGGCGCCGTCCAGCGCGAGCGCGCGCACCTTGCCGGGGAACAGGTCCGCATAGACGGCCCCGAGAAAGGTGCCGTACGACTTGCCGAGATAGGTCAGCTTCTGGTCGCCCAGGGATTGGCGCAGCAGGTCCAGGTCGCGGGCCACGTCCACGGTGCCCAGGTGGGGCAGGAGCCGGCCCGAGTGCTTCCGGCAGCCGTCCGCGAACCGCCGCGCCGCAGTCTCCAGCGCACCTCGCTCCTCAGGGGTGTCGGGGGTGGTGTCCATGGCGACGAAGGCGTCGAGAGCCTCGTCGTCGAGACACTCGACCGGCGCGGACCGGCCGATCCCGCGCGGATCGAACCCGACGACGTCGAACCGCTCCCGCACCTTCTCGCCCACCACCAGCCGGGCGGCCCTGGCGTACTCGACCCCGGACGCCCCCGGCCCACCCGGGTTCAGCACCAGCGAGCCGATCCGGTCGCCCGTCGCGGGCAGCCGGACGACCGCCAGCTCAAGCCGCTCACCGTCGGGACGGTCGTGGTCGAGCGGCACCCGCAACGTCCCGCACTCGAAGCCGTCCCCACAGTCGGACCAGCCGAGCCCCCGCACCACCCGCTCCTCCGGACGGCCACACCCACCGGCGAGAAGCACCACCGGCACCACGCCCCCCGCCACGACGCGGCGCAGCCACCGCGCGACCCGCCAGCGCGACACGCCCGGCACGGGCAGCAGGGCGAGGGCTCCCCACGAGCGGTATTCACGCACCGCACCAGGAAACCACCCCCTGGACGCCATCCGGCGAATCGCCGGGCCGAGGCGCGCGGTCGTCACCCTGGATGACTTCCGGCGATACCAGGAGTTAGCCTGAAAAGGCTGCTCCGTCCCCCCGGTGACGGTCGCTCAGTCGACACGTCCGGAGGCAGTCGTCCGGTATGTCCGGCGAACAACGGAGGCATCGATGAACGGCTACCCGCAGATCGCGGACCACGGCATGATCGGAGACCTGCAGACCGCCGCGCTCGTCTCCAGTGACGGCACCATCGACTGGTGGTGCACGCCCCGGTTCGACTCCCCGAGCCTCTTCGCGTCCATCCTCGACAGCGAGCGCGGAGGCCACTGCCGGCTGGCCGCCGACATGGAGGGCAGCGACGAGGCGGCCGTGCGGCAACTCTACCTGCCGGACACCGCCGTCCTCGTCACCCGGTTCATGGCTTCCGGCGGCGTCGGCGAGGTCGCCGACTTCATGGAGCCGAACACCTCCAGCACCCCTTCCGGCCGGCACCGCCTGGTGCGGTTCGTCCGGGTGGTCCGCGGGAGCCTGCCCTTCGTCTTCTCCTGCCGTCCCCGCTTCGACTACGGGCGGGCACCGCACACCCTCGCGCTCGGCGACGCCGGATCGGCGGTCTTCCAGGGCCCCGGCACGAACCTCCACCTGCAGGCCGCCGGCCCTGTCGCCCTGCGTCCGGACGGTGAGGACATCGTCGCGGACTTCACCCTCCAGGCCGGCCAGACGGCGGCGATCGTCCTGACCAGCTGCAGCGGCGACGACCAGGCCGTGCCGCCCGTGACCGCCGACGGGATCCGCGACAGCTTCGAGGCCTGCCGCGCCTTCTGGCACGGTTGGCTGCGCGCGTCCCGGTACCGGGGTCGCTGGCGTGACATGGTGAACCGGTCGGCGATCACTCTCAAACTCCTCACGTACGCGCCCACCGGCGCTCCGATCGCCGCCGCCACGATGGGGCTGCCGGAGCAGATCGGCGGCGAACGCAACTGGGACTACCGCTACACCTGGGTCCGCGACGCCTCCCTGTCCGTCCGGGCCCTGATCGGCCTCGGCTTCGTCGAGGAGGCCCAGGCGTTCCGTACGTGGCTGCATGAACGGCTCCTCGCCGGCCGCGCCTCCGGTGAGCCACTGCAGATCATGTACCGGATCGACGGGGATCCCCATCTGACCGAGGAAGTGCTCGACCATCTGGCGGGATACCGGCACTCCCGGCCGGTACGGGCCGGAAACGCCGCCTCCGATCAGCTCCAGCTCGACATCTACGGTGAAGTCGCCGACGCCCTGGCCCAGGCCCAGGAGATCGGCGGCATCCGCGGCTGGCGGTCCTTCGCCAAGCTGCTCGACTGGCTGGCCGACACCTGGGACCGTCCCGACGAGGGCATCTGGGAGACCCGCGGCGGGCGCCAGGAGTTCACCTACAGCCGGCTGATGACCTGGGTCGCCTTCGATCGCGGCATCCGGATGGCCACCACCCACTCGCGTCCCGCTGACCTCGTGCGCTGGATGAGTGTCCGGGACGCCGTCTTCAACCAGATCATGGACCGCGGCTGGAGCCCTGACCGGCAGGCCTTCGTCCAGCACTACAGCACCGACGTGCTGGACGCCTCGCTGCTGCTCATGCCCCGGGTCGGGTTCATCTCCCCCCGCGACCCGGCCTGGCTGAGCACCCTGGACGCCATCGACCAGGAGCTGGTCAGCGACAGCCTCGTCTACCGCTACGACCCCGCCGCCTCCCCCGACGGCCTGCGCGGGTCGGAGGGAACGTTCAACCTGTGCAGTTTCCTCTACGTCGAGGCCCTGGCCCGCGCCGGACGGCTGCAGCAGGCCCGTTACGCCTTCGACAAGATGCTCACCTACGCCAACCACGTCGGCCTGTTCGCCGAGGAGATCGGCCCGTCAGGCGCGCAGCTCGGCAACTTCCCGCAGGCGTTCACCCATCTGGCGCTCATCGCCGCGGCCGTCGCCCTCGACGAACAACTCGACCGTGCCGAACCGGGCGGGCGGTAGACCGCGCACGGCGTCTCGGCGTCTCGGCGTCTCGACGTCTCGACGTCTCGGCGTCACCGGGGGGCGGCGTCACCGGGGGTCGGCGGGGAGCCGGATCGCGGCGGCCAGGCCCACCAGGGCGAAGATCGCAAGAGCGATCATGGCGAGGGCATAGGACCGGTTCCCTTCGGCCAGCCCGGAGATGAGGATCGTGCCGGCGATCGCCGTGCCGAACGACGAGCCGAGATTGGACACGCTGCGCGACAATCCGGAGATCTCGCCCTGCTGTTCCTCGGGAAAACTGGACTGCACGACGTTGACCGACGGCGTGAGCATCACGCCCACGCCCAGCCCGATCAGCAACAGCCCCGGCACGAAGGCGACGACCCGCGACGACGCTTCCACCAGGGCGAGCAGGACGACGATCCCGGCCACGGTCATGGCGAAACCCGCCGAGATCAGGTTCTTCTGGGCGTGCTTCTTGGTGAGCCGCTCCGCCGCCAGGGAGCTCACCAGGATCCCCGCGGTCGCCGCGGTGAAGACGACACCCGTCTGGACGGCGTTGTACCCGCGGACCTTCTGCAGGAAGACCGCGACCACGAAGGACGTCCCCATGAGCACCAGCCACTGCATGTTCTGGGTGACGAGGCCGAGATCGGACGTACGGTTCCGGAACAGGCGCGTCGTGAGCAACGGCTCCTTCCCGGCGCGTTCCCGAGCCCGGATGTGCAGGAAGAACCAGATCAGGAAGCCCACTCCGACGACGAGGAACGCCGTCATCAGCAGGGCGTTCTTGCCGGCCTGGAGGATCCCGAACACCACGAAGAACATGCCGACGGCCGACAGGACCGCGCCGGCGGTGTCGAAGGGCCGGGTCGGATCCGGCGGCACCGGGTCGGCGATCCGGCGGCTGAGAAAGACGATCACCGCGACCACCACCGCCTGGAAGACGAACGCGGCACGCCAGGTGATCGCCGTCGCGATGAAACCGCCGATCAGCGGGCCCGCGGCCGCGCCGACACCTCCCAGTCCGCTGATCAGGCCGAAGGCGCGGGCCCGCGACCGCAGATCGTCGAAGGCCATCGTCGCGAGAATGTAGACGGGCGGGATCAGCAACGCTGTCCCCACCCCTTCGAGAACCGAGTTGCCGAGGATCAGCACCGCGAGGCTGGGCGAGAACGCGCTGGTCAGAGCGCCGATCCCGTACAGGGTGAGGCCCGCGAGGAAACACTTTTTGCGTCCCCAGCGATCAGTCAGCTTGCTGCACGGGATCATCAGCACGGCCATGATCAACAGGAAGAGCGTGATCGTGCTCTGCACGCCCTTCACCGTGGTGTTCAGGTCCCTGCCGATGTCGTTGATCATCACGTTCATGTTCGAGCCGGCGAAGCTGCAGATGAACTGGGCGAGGGCCAGCGGAGTCAGCGGGCTCTTCGCGAAGGCGGCCGAGCTCCCGGGGGCTGCGGGTCCGGTCACGGTCCACCCCGCCGTCGCGCTCGCCGAGCTCGATCGGTGGCGAGGAGGGCGGCGCCTTCGCCGTACGAACCGGCGCCGGCCCCTTCAAGGACGGGATCACTGCGGCACATCATCCACCTGCGCATGACCACCTCGATGTGAATCCGGCATGATGCTCGCCGCCTCCGTGGTGCCCGCCTCCGTGGCGGCCGGTTCCGTGGCGGCCGTCGCCACGGATGACCGGCCGCCTCTGCGGTCGGAGCGGCCGTCCCGGCGGGCGTCCGGTCAATGGTGGAACGCGGCCTTCAGCACCACGATCACCAGCCCGAGCAGCAGATTGATCACGCTCGTGACCAGCACCATGCGAGCGGAGGCGCCGATCCCCACGGCCGCCGCGGCCGACCAGCCGACCTGCCCGGCCACCGCGACCCCGAGGGCCAGCCAGGCGGTGCCCTGCGGTTCGAGGCCCAGCAACGGCCCGACGGCCACGGCGACGGCCGGCGGAACGGCCGCCGTGACGATCGGCCACTCCTCGGCGCAGGCCCGGCGGATGTCGGCCACGCTCATGCTCTGGAAGACCGCACGGGCGCCGAACAGGCGGGCGTGGACATGAGCGGCCCAGAACACCGCGCTGGTCCCCAGCAGCAGGATGATCATCTCCAGACGCGGGAACCTGCCGAGCGACGCGGCACCGGCCACCACGGAGGCGGCGAGCAGTGATCCGTAGACCGCGCCGGTGTAGTCCCTGTGGGCGCCTTCGGCCGGCGACCGATGACCGTCGGCCGGATCGGGCACCTTCCCCATGACGACCTCTCTTGATGATGACCGGACCCCCTTGGACAAAGGGTGCTCAACTCTCACCCTCGCGACGAAGCGAACGCGCCGCGCTCACGCGGCGAGGCGAGGCGAGGCGAGGCGGGGCGGGCGCACCGCGGATCCGTGGCGGCGTGCGGCGTTCCGTTCACCGGGCGCCGATCCCCTCCATCATCTCGCGCAGTTGCGCCTCCTCCTCACGATTGAGCGAGGTCTGGATGACATGTCCGCCGTACGACTGGATCTCCGGGATGACCTTGTCCGGCGTACTCTGCACGACCAAGACGAACAGCGCGGCGGTGCCGGGTTCGAGCTTTCCGGCGATTTCCCTCATGAACTCGTCGTTGACGCCGGCGTCGGTCATCGCTGCGGCGGCCGCTCCGGTGGCGGCGCCCATCGCCATGCCGAAGAGCGGCACGAAGAACAACATCCCGATCAGGCCACCCCACAGCGCTCCGCCGGCCGCACCCATACCCGTCGTACCGCTGGTCTGGTGGAGTTTGATCGTCCCGTCGGCCCGGCGTTCGACGATGGCCACGTCCTCCATCGTGATCAGGTTCTGTCGTTGCAGGTCGGCGAGGCGGTCACGTACGGCGATCGCGGTGGGGAGGTCGGGATAGGAGATCGCGATGAGGTTGCTCATTGGGCTTGTTCCTCCTGATCGGTTGCATCGACGAGCAGCTGCGGACGCCCCGGAAGGCAGTGCGGGCCGCCGCCGGGAACAGGTCCGTGACCGGCTCTCCGGGCGGACAGGCCCCCATGACCCGGGACTCCCAGCGGAAGATCCGCAACGGCCGCATCACGGCATATATGACGGCATCGCCCTGCCAAGCCGCCGTCCATGCTTCTGATCCCCTGTTCCCGATCGGGCGGCCACCGCGAGAAGGCAAAGACTTCCCTCAAGCAAATGTGTGCATTTTTCGGAAATAACCCTCAGTGCGCCGAGACAGCACCCGGGCAGGCAAATCGAAGCAGGGACTTTCCATGCACAACGTCGAGGATGAGCAGCCCCGGCGGCGGGGACCATCCACTTCGCCTACCTTCCGGCGAGGCGTGATGGAGGGACGTGGGCCGCCATGGGATGTCTGTTCGCGATCTTCGCGGGCCTCTTTCCGCGACTTGCCGTTTTCATCATCTGGGTGGCGCGGCCCGCTCTGGTCAGCGCCGCCTTCCACACGTGGATCTGGCCTCTCCTCGGGCTGATCTTCCTGCCGTTCACCACGTTGATGTACGTGATCCTGTACGTGCCCGGCGTCGGCCTGAGAGGCGCGGACTGGTTCTGGATCGCCGTATCGGTCGCGCTGGACCTCTTCCACTGGATCGGCACCGCGACCCAACGTCGCCAGATCCCCGGCTATCCCCGCGGCTGACCGGCCACCGCCCGTACCGTCGCACGTGACACCGGCCGGAGGGCCCGGGGCGTCTCCGCTCGGCAGCCCTGCCGGAACGATCGTCGATCCGCTCCGGTCCACGTCACTTCGGCGGCGGCGAGCCGGGGCCGTCCTTCGAGGACGTTCCTCCGCGTCCACCCTTCGGCGGCGCCGATTCGGCGGCCATGGCCTCCCGCAGCTCCTGACGGGTGGCGAACGTGTCGATCAGCGACAACAGCATGGCCACGATGGGGATGGCCAGCAGCGCGCCCATCGCGCCGAACAGCGACGCCCCCGCGATCACGGCGGCGAAGGACACCCCGGGATGGATGTCCACCGCCCGCGAGCTGATCTTCGGCTCCAGCGTCAGGTTCTCCACCTGCTGGTACACGACGCCCCACGCCAGCGCGGCCAGACCGACCCAGGGACGTGACGAGACCAGTCCCACCACCACCGGCAGGGCGATGGAGATGTAGGTGCCGATGGTGGGCACGAGCTGGGCGACCAGCCCCGTCCACGCACCGAGCGCCAGCCAGGATGGCATGTCCAGCAGCCGGAACACCAGGGCCGACGCCGTGCCGTTGATGGCGGCCAGGATGAGCCGGGAGGAGACGTACCCACCGGTCTTGATCGTGGAGACGTCCCAGACGCTGATGAAGACCTGCTGGAGCCGGCCGGGCAGCAACTGCGCGAGCCACCGCCGCAGCCTCGGCCCGTCCGCCGAGAAGTAGAACGTCAGCAGCGCCAGGGTGAACAGGTTGAACAGCGTTCCGGTCACCGTGCCCAGCAGCCCCAGCACCCCGCCGAGCGCGCCCTGCGCGTACTCGGCCGCCTGCTGCGGGGTGAGTTTGATGGACTTGAGAATGTCGGAGATCTCATAACGAGTGCCGAGACGGGCGTTGACCCACTCGACGACGCCCGCGATGACGTCGGGCAGAGCCTTCAGCAGCACCGCGACCTGCTGCACGAACATGCTGCCGAACAGGACCATGAAGATCACGAATGCCAGGATGAACAACGTCATCACCAGCAGCGTCGCTCTGCCTCGGCGCATGTGCCGCGACATGCGCCGCACGGCGGGCTCCATGGCCAGAGAGAGGAACCAGGCCATCACCAGCATGGCGATCAGCGCACCCGCGTCCGTGATCACGAACCGGACGAAGAACGCCACCGCGACGACGGCCGCCATGGCAAGCCCGGCACGCCACACGTTGGCAGGTGAGAGCATCACCTGCACTGCGGGCCCGCCGTCCCTCGACTGCACCGGCTTCTTCATGACTCTCCAGAGATCTAGATCCCACCTCCGATGACCACGGCGAACGACGAGACCGCAGAGGACAACGAGTCCGGCCCCCACCCCGGGCGCACGGCCATCAGCCTCCGTAGCCTGCGGCCGAATGCGTCGTACATGGAAGTGACGCACCCAACGTACGACGACCAGCCGCTCCAGCCCCGCATCTCCCACCCGACCGGCTTGTCCACCACCCCACCCCAGCCCCCTGCTGAACGGCACCCCGCACACCCAGGCCGTACCCAGCCAGGCCGAGCCGGGCCGGGCCAGGCCGACGCGTGACGAGGCCAGGCCAGGCCGACGCGTGACGAGGCCGGGGGCGCGGGCGGGACAAGGCCGGAGGCGCGGGCGGGGCGGATGGCTGACTCGGGCACTTCGAACGGACTTCACAAACTGCCCCCTCAAGACAGGCGCCGGAGGTGGCGCTTCGGGCGCGCTGCTGTGGCCGGTGCCTGAGGTGGACCTGGGATTCTGCTGGGGTCGATGGGCCGGTGCCTCGCCGGGGGCTGCGGGGCTGCTCAGACGGCGCTGTTGTGAGCTGATCCCCCGCTGAGGCTGTTCGGGCCTGGCCCACCGTTGGGACTGCAGCGAGTTGGTGCTGCAGGCCGGAGCCGCGGCGGACTGGTGTCTCAGGTGGCGGCGTCGAGAGCGCCGCCTCGGTGGGACTCTTACAACCGCGAATCGGCGCTTCCGACGGGGCTACTCCGGCTCCGAGTGGCACTTCCGATGGAGCTGCTGCAGTGGCGGGCTGGTGCCCTGGCTGGGGCTGCTACGGCTGTGAGACAGCGCCTCCGGTGGGGTTGTCAGGGCTCCGAGCGGCGCGCCGGTGCAGCTACTGCGGTGATGGGCTGGCGCTTTGGATGGGGTTGCTGTGAGCTGGTGCTTTTTGCCACAGTGAGCCTCATCAATGAGCCCGGGGCCGTACGAGGGGCCGCATGGGAGCCGCCACAGCCATGCCCCTCGCGCTGTAGCCCCTACGGCCTCCCCGTCGCCTTCGGGAAGGCCGTCAGCCTGTTACCGGCCGCCCATGAACGCCACTTGGGCCAGAACGGGATGAGGGTTCAGACGTCCTCACCGCCCCCGGAAGCCTTGTGGTCGGGCGATTCCTCCTGGTTGCCGTACATCGTGTCGTGCTGGATGCGGGGCGAACACACCGATGCGGAAGGGCACGCACAGCGCCTCCCACCATCGTCCAGGCGCACCGTCACCGTGTCGGCGGGGACGTTGTGCCCGGTGACGATCCCCTCGCCCTGCGGCGTGCTCACCCGGCTTCCCGCGCGAGGCATCCTGTACCGGCTCTCGACGTACAACGGGTGCTCGTACTTCAGGCAGCACATGAGCCGCCCACAAGCCCCCGCGATGCGCAACGGGTTGACCGGCAGATCCTGGTCTTTGGCCATGCGCACGGACACGGGCTCGAAATCCTTCAGGAACGTGGCACAGCACAGGTCACGGCCGCAGGGACCGATGCCGCCCTGCAGCCGCGCCTCGTCCCTGGGACCGATCTGCCGCAGCTCGACCCTGGCCCGCAGGTTACGGGCCAGGTCGCGGACCAAGGCCCGGAAGTCGACCCGATGAGGGGCCGAGAAGTAGACGGTGTAGACGTTGTCCTGGTCGAGATAGTCGATGCCGACGACCTTCATCGGCAGCGTGTGCCGTTTGATCAGCTTCTTCGACACGCTGCGGGCCTCGGCCCTGCGGCGTTTGTTGGACTCGTCACGCGAGAGGTGTTCCTCACCCGCCGGCCCCTCGCACACGGGCAGACCGTCGATGTCCTCGCTCGTGTACTGCGGCGCCCACACACACTCCGCCACCTCGGGGCCCGAATCGGTCGGCACCAGCACCTTGTCGCCGACCTTGAAGGTGTGCCCGCCCGGATCGAGGTAGTAGAGCCTCCCGTAGCGCGTGAAGCTCACGGCCATGATCATTCCCATGGGCTCGAGCTCGCCTCCCTGACGGCCTCGGGGGTTGTTACGGCCTTCCGTTGCCACACTACGTGTGTCCACCCGGTGAACGTGAGGGGCACCGGGCCCGATCTTGAATCAACCGCCCATTCGGCAGTCCTGGCCCTTCGGCAGGGAGACCCGGTAGCGGGCCATGGCCAGAGCCGCGTCGACCGTACAACGGCGGTCGACGACGGATGCGACACCCCGCTGCCGTCTCAGGGCCTTCAGCAGCGCGCTCCAGTCGTCGCGCTCCGACCTCATCTGCAACCGGTACGACTCCGGCATGTCCCCGACCTTGGTGGCGGCGAGCAGCGCCTTGTTGTCCTGGTAGCTGCGCTTGAAGTTCTCGTACGCCGTCGACTGGTCCTCGAAGAGGATGGACTTGACCTGCTTGGACGCGCGCAGGAGTGCGACGATCTCGGCCTTCTGTCTGGTCGTGGCCCCCTTGCCCTCCTTCACGATCTTCTCGCCGTCCGCCGCACGTTCGGCCCCGCAGGCGGGCAGCGCCGAACCGTCGCCGCAGAGGAAGACGCTGACCTGAGTGCCGGATGACGGAAGAGAAGCGGCGGAGGGCACCAAGTCGATGTCCTCGACCCCCGGGAGCGAGCTGAGTGCCTGCTTCACCGGCACCGGGTCCGTGCCGGGCTCAAGCCGCAGCCGGAACGAGGCACGCAGGTCGTCGACCGTCACCGCGTCGAGCAGCCGCTGATTGTGTGCGAAGTCGCGCCGGAAGCTCTCGAAGGCTTCGGCTTGATCCACATACATGAGCGAGATGACGCCGGACACCTCCTTCGCCGCCTTGGCGATCGACTTCGCCTGATCAGGCGTGACGCCCTGCCCCTGACAGGACGGCGCCTTCCCGCTGGCCGACCTCGAACAGAGGAAGATCGTCAGCTCTTGGGCATCGGCCTGACCGCCGGGGGGGCCGGCCAGCGTCGCCACGTGCTCGTCGCCTCGCACGCCCAGCCAGACGGCGGTCGTAGCCCCCGCGAGCACCACCGCCACGGCCGCGCTCACCAGCCGGAGGTCCACCCGGCTCCGGCGCCGCTCCGGCGTGCGCAGCGGCTTGAGCGCGCCAGTGTCGACGGTCGCGCCGGCCTCGACGAGCGCGGCACGAAGCCTGTCTTCCATCGGACTGTTCATGATTCCTCCCCAAGCGCCCGGCCGAGAGCGGCGAGCCCTCGCGCGATCGTGGACCTGGCCGTGCTCGCGTTGACGCCCATGGTCGCGGCGACCTCCTGGTCGGACAGGTCGAAGTAGTAGCGCAGGGTCAGCGCCTCACGCTGCCTGCGCGGCAGCTCCCGCAGGGCGAGCAGCACCTCCCGCCGCTCCTCGCCCAGCAGCGCGGCGCTCTCCGCCGACCAGACCGGCGGCTCGTAGGGCACCGCCCGCCGGAACACCGTCGCCCGTCTGCGCAGGACGGACCGGCACCCGTTGAGCACGGCGGAACGCACATAGGCCAGCGCCTTGTCGGCGTCCCGCAGACGGGCCCGGCCGGCGTGCGTACGTGCGAACGCCTCCTGTACGACGTCTTCGGCGGTGGCCTGATCACCGACCATGATCAGGGCGAGCCGCACGAGGCCGACATGATGCTCGGCGAAGATCGATGCCACATCGACCTGTTGCCGCGCCAGGGCCTGTTGTTGGGAGAGCAGTTCGACTTCCACGCTACAGAGACGCTTCGCGGGCTCACTTGCTGCTCCGGTCACCCAGCTATCTTTTCGCCCTCCTGACAAGCGAGAAGGCGGAAACCGCAGGCAGCCGCGGCCAGGCCCCCAAGGCGAGCCTCCCCAGGCGACCCCTCAAGCAGCCCGCGCAGCCACCACAGGCAGTGGCCGGGATCGGCTCAGGCCGCCGCCCCGCGCAGCGACAACATCATCGCCTCCACCGCCATCTGCGGATTGACGTTGGCCCCCAGCCGCTCCCGGCACCGCATGATCGCGTCGATCCGCCGCAGCGTCTCCTCCGGCGTGGACGACCTGGCGAGCTGGTCGAGATCGAACCGGATGTCGTCGTTGGCCAGCTCCACCCCCGCCCCGAACTGCATGGCCAGCACGTCGCGGTAGTACGACACCAGCTCCAGCAGCGCGGCGTCGAGCGAATCCCGTTTGATGCGGGTGGCCCGGGACTTCTGCCGGTCCTCCAGCTCCTTGAGCGCGCCCGCCCCGCCGCGCACCAGCCCCCGGTTGAGCCCCTTGCCCGTGGAGCCCTCGCCGTAGATCTTGCGCAGCTCGGCCGTCTCGTTCTCGTTGAGCGCCGCCGTGGCCGCCGCGGCCTCTTCCTCGGCCGTCTTGACCAGGCGTTCGGCGGCGGACACGCACTCGCCCACCCCGGTCAGCGTGCGCGGGATGCCGAGCACGGCCTCCCGCCGGAGGCGGGCGCCTTCATCGAGGGCCAGTGACCGCGCCCTGCTGATGTGCCCCTGCGCGGCCCGCGCGGCGAACGCGGCGGTCTCCCACGGCACGCTGTCGCGGGTGGCCAGCACGTGCGCGACGGCCTCGGTGGACGGCGTGGTCAGCGTGACCTGACGGCAACGCGACCTGATGGTGATCATGAGGTCGTCGGGAGCGGGCGCGCACAGCAGCCAGACCGTGCGCGGCGGCGGCTCCTCGATGGCCTTGAGCAGGGCGTTGGCCGCCGACTCCGTGGCGCGGTCGGCGTCTTCGAACAGGATGACCCGCCAGCGACCCTGGGTGGGCGCGCCAGCGGCCCGCAGGATGAGCTCGCGGGTCTGCTTGACGCTGTAGGACAGGCCTTCAGGACGTACGGACTCCAGGTCGGGGTGAGAGCCGATGAGCACCTGGTGACACTGGTCGCAGTGGCCGCAACCGGCGTCGGGGCACAGCAGCGCGGCGGCGAAGGCGCGCGCGGCCTCCTCCCGGCCCGAGCCGGGCGGGCCGGTGAACAGCCAGGCGTGCGTCATTCCGGCGCCGCGACCGCCCTTGACGGCCTCGCCGGCCGCCGCAGCGGCCCGCGACAGCACGGAGATCGCCTGGTTCTGCCCGACGAGGTCATCGAAAACTGTCACGGCGTAAGGCTAGTCGCGGATGGCGGGCATCGTGCCCGTGGCGTCTTCGGACTCCCGGGGCACCGGGTCGGGCAGGATCTCGCGGATGCGGTCCTGGATCTGGCGGGTCAGCACCTCGGGCGGCATCGTGCCGTCGACCACGAGGTAGCGGCCGGGATCGGCGGCGGCCAGCGCGCGGAACTCCTTGCGCACCCGCTGGTGGAACTCCAGCGGCTCGGACTCGATGCGGTCGGCCGCCCCGCCCAGCCGGGTGAGCCCCACCTCGGGCGGCGTGTCGATGAGCACGGTCAGATGCGGCACGAGGCCGCCCGTCGCCCACGCGTTGATCTTGGACACGTCTTCGGGATCGAGCGCCCGGCCGGCGCCCTGGTAGGCCAGGGACGAGTCGACGTAGCGGTCGCTGATCACCAGCGAGCCCCGGTAGAGCGCCGGGCGGATCACCTTCTCGACGTGCTCGGCCCGGTCGGCCGCGTAGAGCAGGGCCTCCGAACGGGCCGACAGACCTCGCTCGGCCGCGTCGAGCAGGATGGCCCGCAACCGCATGCCGATCTTGGTCGAGCCGGGCTCCCGCGTCTGGACCACGTCGTAGCCCTGGTCGCGCAGCCAGATGGCGATCAGTCGCGACTGGGTGGTCTTGCCCGACCCCTCGCCGCCCTCGAACGCCATGAACAGCCCCGGCACGTGCTCGGCCGGCTCGGCGGGGTAACGCTCGCCGCGCACCGCCGCGAGAAGGTCGGCCGACAGCGAGACGCCCTGCCTGTCGTCCATGTGGCGCAGCGCCAGGATCCCGACGGCCATCGCGAGACCGCCGCCGATGACGAGCACCAGGTTGGTGCCGTCGAAGCGGTAGGCGATGGCGCCGAGGCCGAACTCGTGGGCGCCGAAGAGCGCCGCCAGCGGGTTGGCCACCGCCACCACGAGCAGCAGGGTGACCCGCGCCGTGGACTGCAGGAACGAGAACGTGCGCCCGCGCAGCGCGTCTTCGACCTCCAGCCCGATCAGGGTGTAGCCGATGATCCACGCGATGCCCGCGCACGCCCCGAGCAGCACGGTCAGCATGACGACGATCGGCAGGTTGTGGATCAGCGCGATGGCCACGAGCACCACCCCGGCCACGGTGATGGCCAGGCCGAACAGCCGCCGCCGCGACAGCCCGCGCAGCAGCCTGAGGCCGACGAACATGCCCAGCGCCATGCCGACGAAGACCGCGCCGAACACGACGCCGTAGGCCGCGTCGCCGCCACCGAGGGCCACCACGTAGATCTTCGCCACGCCGACCACGGCCCCGCCCGCGGCGAACGCGCCGAGCATGCCGATGATCAGGCCGCGCACGAGCCGGTTGCCGCCCACGAAACGCCAGCCCTCGACGACCTGCTTGAGCACCGAGGGCGTCGAGATCGCGCCGTCGCGCTTGGGGATGCCGCGCAACGTGAAGATCAGGAAGGCCGACACCAGGTAGGCCAGGGAGTTGACGATCAGCGCCGGAGCGGTCGGGTCCATGCCGTTGAGCAGCGGCAGGACGCTGCGCCCCATGTCGCCGGCCAGGGACAGCGCGGCGAACAGCAGGGCCGCGATCGGCGCGCTGCCGTAGGTGACCAGCAGGTTGAGGCGGTTGGCGGATTCGAGCTGGTCCTTGGGCACCAGGTTGGGCACCGTGGCGTCCTTGGCCGGGACCCAGAACAGGTTGACGCACTCGACCAGGACGGTCGCGACGATCACCCACTGATAGGTGCCGATGACCGGGATCGACAACACGACCGCGAACCTGGCCAGGTCTGCGGTGAACATGGTCAGCCGCCGGTCGAACCGGTCGGCGAACACCCCGGCCAGCGGCCCGAGCAGCACCGCGGGCAACATCTTGGCGATGAACACGCCGCCCACGGCCAGCGACTGCATGCGGTAGTCGCCCTGGTTGAGGTTTCCGGCGAGGGCGGTCAGGGCCAGGATGTTGAGCCAGTCGCCCAGACTGCACACCGACATGGCCGTCCAGAGACGGCGGAACGGCGCATGGGCCAGCACATGTGCAGCGCGCCTAGGGGCAGTCATGATTTCAGCGTATCCAGGTGTCGGCCGGACATGGGAAGGCAGGAGACAACGCGGAATTACCCGCTTGTCCGTGGCTGAGGGTATTACGTTCGCGGGTCGGCGTGCAGGTTACCCACATGGAATAGGCCCTCGAAAACGTCGTCAATTCATTACTCCGGCCTCTTGCCTGATCTGCTCCACCAGAGGCATCCAGGCGGCGCGGACGGCGGCCGGCAGCGCCAGCTCGCCCCAGAGCTCGACCAGCAGCGCGCCGTCGACGTGGTCGAGCAGGTCGGCGGGGCCGCCCTCGCTCAGCAGCGCCGAGTAGGCCGCCCGGCGCTGGTGGCGGTCGGCCAGGTCGTAGACCCGGCCGCCGAACCTCAGGACGCCCAGCGCCGCGGCCACCGGCAGCCGCCGTAGCCGGCTCGGGACGTGGAAGCAGCGCCCGCCCGCCGACTGCACGGCGAACTCGACCTTGGGCTCAAGGGCCAGCCGGAACCCGGCCGCGTCGAGGATGCGCCCGGCGGTCTCCAGCGTCGGCGACTTCCTGCCGTGCTCGTAGGCCGACAGCGTGGTGCGCGAGGTGCCGCTCCTGCTGGCCAGCGCCTTCTGGTTCATGCTCGCCGCGTGGCGCGCCTGCCTGAACAGCAGCCCGCCGCGCCTGGCCCAGAAGGCGACGTCGGGCGCGAGCGAAGCCGCCTGACGCAACGCCCCTTCGGCCGGGGAGGACACCATGCTCACCTCCTGCGAGTATCCGGTCGGATACTACGCCACGATGACACCACGTGGCGACCGCGTCGCGCAAAGTCAGGAGCGCAGCTCCAGCATAGTGATCTCGGGCGGCGCGCCGACCCGCACCGGCGGCCCCCAGAACCCCGCGCCCCTGGTGACGTACACCTGCACGCCGTCGACCGTGGCCAGCCCCGACACGACGGGCTGCTGCAGGCCCACCACCAGGTTGAACGGCGCGATCTGGCCGCCGTGCGTGTGCCCCGACAGCTGCAGGTCGACGCCGAATCCGGCCGCCTGGTCCACCTGTACCGGCTGGTGGGCGAGCAGCACGGTGGAGCGCCCGGGCGTCCGTCCGCCGAGCGCCTTGGCGAAGTCGGGCCCGTCGCCGACGGCCTCGCCGTTGAGGTCGTTCACCCCGGCCAGGTCGAGTACGGCGCCTTGGTGGCTGATCTCCACGCGCTCGTTACGCAACGAGCGAACGCCGAGCTGGTCGAGTTCCTCGATCCATTCCTGGGGGCCGTTCTGCGTGTAGTACTCGTGGTTACCGGTCACGAAATATGCCCCGTAGCGGGACTCAAGGCTTTTGAGGGGCTTGGCGAGGGCGCCCAACTGGGCCACGGACCCGTCCACCAGGTCGCCGACGATGGCCACCACGTCGGGACGCAGGCCGTTGATCATCCTGACGATGCGCTCGGTGTGGCCGACGCCCGTGAGCGGGCCCAGGTGGATGTCGCTCACCACGGCGAAGCGCAGGCCGTTCAGTCTCGGGTCGAGCTTGGGCAGCCGGACCCGCACCGGCTCCAGCACCGGGTCGCCCAGAGCGCTGGTCATGCCGTAACCGACCGTGCCGAGCGCGCCGACCCCGGCCACCACCGCGGTGGTGCGCCCCAGGAAGAGCCGCCTGCTCATGGGCGGCACGGCAGGGGGAACAGGCTCAGTGGCGGGCCCGGACGGCGGGGCGGCGGACGCCACCGCCGCGACCGGGACCGGCTCCTTGACCGCCACCGACCCGCGCTCGCCCCTGCGGATGATCATCGAAGCGACGGCCCGCGGCACCTCCAGCACCAGCAGGAACACCACGAGGTAGAACATCAGCGCCACCCACAGGTAGCCCGGCCAGGCCAGCCAGTTGCCCAGCTCCATCCGCGTGCCCGCGAACGCGGCCACCACGAGCAGGACGAGCCCGACCAGGCCCCAGGTCAGCGCCTTGCGGGCGCGCCCGGGGCGGGTCGCGGAGCGCACCATCCGATGCCACAGATAAAGGTGCGCCACCACGACGAGAGCGACGAAGACCAGCACGATCACACGTCGATGCTACTTACGATTTGGCCGCCGGCTTCTTCGCGGTCGTCTTCTTCGCCGGGGCCTTCCGCGTGGTCTTCTTCGGCGCGGGCGCCCGATCGCGGCGCTCGGCCAGCAGCTCGGCGGCCCGTTCGATGGTGATGTCCTCGACCGTGTCGCCCTTGCGCAGCGACGCGTTCGTCTCGCCGTCGGTCACGTAGGGGCCGAAACGCCCCTCCTTGACCACGACCGGCTTCTTCGACGCCGGATCGTCGCCCAGCTCCCGCAGCGGCGCCGCCGCCGCGGCCCGCCGCCCGCGCTGCTTGGGCTGCGCGAACAGCTCCTTGGCCTGCTCGATCGTGACCGTCAGCAGGTCCTCTTCCGAGGTGAGCGAGCGGGAGTCGGTGCCCTTCTTGATGTACGGCCCGAACTTCCCGTTGTGCGCCACGACCTCCTCGCCGTCGAGCTCGCCCACCACCCGGGGGATGGCCAGCAGCTTGAGCGCGTCGTCGAGGGTGATCGTGTCGAGCGACATCGTCTTGAACAGGGAGCTGGTGCGCGGCTTGGGGGCGTCTGCCTTCTTCGTCCGCTTCTTCGGCGTCTCGTCCTCGGCCGGCTCGGGCAGGATCTCCGTCACGTACGGCCCGTAACGGCCGTCCTTGGCCACGATCATGTGGCCGCTCACGGGGTCGCACCCCAGCTCGCGGTCGCCGGTCGGCCGCGAGAACAGCTCCTCGGCCTTCTCCGCCGTCAGCTCGTCGGGCGTGGTGTCCTCGGGCACGTTGACCCGCGCGCCGTCTCTGTCCAGGTACGGCCCGTAACGCCCGACCCGCAGGACGATGTCCGTCCCCTTGATCGGGAACGAGCTGATCTCCTTGGCGTCGATGTCACCGAGGTCGGTGACCATCTCCTTCAGGCCCTCGTCGCCGTCGCCCGCGCCGTAGTAGAAACGCTGCAGCTCGGGCACCCGCTCGGCGCGGTCGTTGGCGATGTCGTCGAGCACCTTCTCCATCTCGGCCGTGAAGTCGTAGTCGACCAGGTTGCCGAAATGCTGCTCAAGCAGGTTGACCACGGCGAAGGCCAGGAAGGACGGCACCAGCGCGGTGCCCTTCTTGAACACATAGCCGCGGTCGAGGATCGTGCCGATGATCGACGCGTACGTCGAGGGCCGCCCGATCTCGCGGTCTTCCATCTCCTTGACCAGCGAGGCCTCGGTGTAACGGGCGGGCGGCTTGGTGGAGTGGGCGGCCACGTCGAGCCGCGACACGGTCAGAGCGTCGCCCTCGGCCAGGTTGGGCAGCCGCTTCTCGGAGTCGTCGCGGTCGGTCGAGGGGTCGTCGGCCCCCTCCACGTACGCCTTGAGGAACCCGTAGAAGGTGATCGTCCGGCCCGAGGCGCTGAACTCGACGTCTTCGCCGGAAGCCGAACGGCCGCCGACCTTGACGCTGATCGACTCGCCGACCGCGTCCTTCATCTGCGAGGAGACGGTGCGCTGCCAGATCAGCTCGTAGAGGCGGAACATGTCGCCGGACAGCCCGGTCTCGCCCGGCGTGCGGAACTCCTCGCCGGAGGGCCGGATCGCCTCGTGAGCCTCCTGCGCGCTCTTGACCTTGCTGGTGTAGACGCGCGGCTTGTCGGGTACGTACGCGGCGCCGTAGAGCTTGATGGCCTGCGAGCGGGCGGCGGCGATCGCGGTCTCCGACAGCGTGATGCTGTCGGTACGCATGTAGGTGATGAAGCCCTGCTCGTACAGCCGCTGGGCGACCTGCATCGTGTACTTGGCGGAGAAGCCCAGCTTCCGGCTGGCCTCCTGCTGCAATGTGGTCGTCCGGAACGGCGCGTACGGCTTGCGCGTGTACGGCTTGCGCTCGACGGACTTGACCGAGAACGACGTGCCCTGGAGCCGGCCGGCCAGCTCACCGGCGGCGGCCTCGGACAGGTGCAGCACGTCGGCCGTCTTGAGCTGCCCGGTGCTGGCGAAGTCGCGCCCCTGGGCCACCCTCTTGCCGCCTACCGAGGTCAGCGTCGCGGTGAAGTCACGCGGCCGCTCCTCGGGCTTGCCCGAGTCGAACAATGCCTGCAGGTCCCAGTAGTGGGCGGAGGTGAACGCCATGCGCTCCCGCTCGCGCTCCACCACCAGCCGCGTCGCCACCGACTGCACCCGGCCGGCCGACAGCCGCGGCTTGACCTTCTTCCACAGGACCGGGCTGACCTCGTAACCGTAGAGCCGGTCGAGGATGCGGCGGGTCTCCTGGGCGTCGACCAGGCGGAGGTTGAGGTCGCGCGGGTTCGCGACGGCGTCGCGGATGGCCTGCGGCGTGATCTCGTGGAACACCATGCGGTGGACGGGCACGGTCGGCTTGAGCACCTCGCGCAGGTGCCAGGCGATCGCCTCGCCCTCCCGGTCCTCGTCAGTGGCCAGGTAGAGTTCGTCAGCACCCTTCAACAGCTGCCGCAGCTTGCTGACCTGCGCCTTTTTGTCGGGGTTGACGACGTACAGCGGCTCGAACTCGTGCTCGACGTTCACGCCAAGGCGCGCCCAGGACTCCTTCTTGAAGGCCTCGGGGATGTCGTCGGCCCGCTCCGGCAGGTCACGGATGTGGCCGATGCTGGACTCGACCGTGTAGCCGGCGCCGAGGTATTTCTCGATCGTCTTCGCCTTGGCGGGCGACTCGACGATCACCAGGCGTGTTCCGCCGGAGCTGCCGTTCTTGGCTGGCACGCTGCTTCCTACCTCACTGTTCGCTTGCAATCCCCCTGCCGGGAGTCGGCATAGATCTGAAAGGTAACCCGACTCGCGGAAATTTCCTTCCCCCGGGCTACCCACTAGCTTCCGGGTCCACCCACAAGCACGCAGAATAAGCCCCATCGAGCGGCATGGCGCCCTGACTCACCCTGGAGACTAATCGTTGTGCTCGACTACTCCTACATGGATATCTTCATTCCGCGCGACCTCACTCGCGAAGCCGCACGTCAACTGCTGACCGAACACGCAGAGTACGGCCAGTGGGAGCTCGCGCGGGTGCGGGTGCACCCCGACGGGAGCCGGCACGTACGGCTGCGACGCAAGGTCATCCGTGTCCGCAGCACGCTCTGAGCCTGGACATGGCTTTGCCCGCTCCGGGCCGCGCCCCCGGAACGGGCAAAGCATCTATCGCCTACCGCTCCCAGGCGGTGGAGCGGTAGCGGTATCTGTGGTTACCGACCTATGCCGTATATCTACTTACGGCCGAACCGGAACCGGCGGGCGGTCGCGAACAGCGTGGCCGACGCGGCGAACATCGAGCCGAGCAGCAGCGCGAGCAGCGAGCTGGAGTTCATCCCGGTGAGACCGGCGGGCTGGGCGGCGCTCATCAGGCTCAGGTTGCCGACCGGCAGGCCGCCGGTGGCCGAGGTCACGGCGCCGCCGACCGGGGTGGAGGAGAGCAGGTCGGTGGCCGGGGAGAGCGGCGAAGAGGGACGGGCCGGCGCCCTGCGCGCGTGGTCGGTCCTGTCGGCCATGTGACGCTTGCCGGGCCGGACGGGCACCCGCTTCTCCCAGGACTTGGCCGGCATGTCCACCTCGCCGGGCCTGGCCTGCGCCGGACCCTGCACCGGAGCCTGCGCCTGACCGGGAAGGCCGGGCAGCTCGGGCAGGGCGGGCAGGCCCAGGGTCTTGGACGCGTCGTCCACGAGCGGCAGCGAGGACAGGCCGCCGCCGACCGGCAGGCCCGAGCCCTCCAGCTGCTGCGTCACGTTGCCGGGAACCGGCAGGCCGCCCGCCTTCGGCAGGCCGCCGACGTCGGGCAGCCCGGGCACGGCGCCGGTGCCGTTGACACCGTTGAGCGCCGGGACGGCGGGCACCGCGGGCAGCAGCCCGCTCTTGGCCGCGGCCTGGTGGCCGGTGGACCGCAGGAACTCGTTGTAGCCGCCGCCCGGGTAGCCCGGCTTGCCGACGTGCGCGCCGCCCAGGCAGCCCGCCGCGGCGTCGCCCAGCACGGCCACGGCGTTGCCGCAGACGTTGACCGGAGCCGTGATCGGCGCGATCACCTGGTTGCCGCTCAGCACGCCCGAACGCCCGGAGGTCGAGTTGCCGCCGCCGCCCACACCGTTGTGCGGCCAGACGGCCGCGCCGCCCTTGCAGTGGGCGTTGGAGGCGCCGAGCACCGCGGCCGCGTTGCCGCAGACGTTGAGCGGAGCCGTGATCGGCGCGATCACCTGGTTGCCCGCCCCGACGCCCGACTGCCCGGAGGTGTGGTTGCCGCCGGCGCCCCGGCCGCCGTTCTTGACCGAGACGACGCCCCGGCACCCGGCGAACGCCTTGCCGAAGGCGGCCACGGCGTTGCCGCAGACGTTGACCGGAGCCGTGATCGGCGCGATCACCTGGTTGCCGCTCAGCACGCCCGAACGCCCGGACGTCGTGTTGCCGCCCGCCCCGGAACCGGCGCGGGTGTTCAGCACCGTCGCGCCGCCCCGGCAGTTGGCCACCGCGTTGCCGACGGCGTTGCCGCAGGCCGTGATGGGCAGGTTGACGGGGGCGATCACCTGGTTGCCGCTGCCGGCGCCGTAACGCCCGTCGGTGTCGTTGCCCGTGGAGCCCGGCGCGGCCATGTGGTGCAGCCAGCCGCCGCCGCCCGAGTTGGTGACGCTGGCGCCGCCCTGGCAGCCCGCGAACGCCCGCCCGAACACCGCCACCGCGTTCCCGCAGATGTTGATCGGCCCGTTGACCGGCGCGATCACCTGGTTGCCGCCCAGCGCGGACGAGCGCCCGGACGTGCGGTTGCCGCCCGCGTTGCCGACGCCGCTGTTGTGCACGGAGGCGCCGCCCTTGCAGCCCGCGGTCGCGTCGCCGAAGATGGCCAGCGCGTTGCCGCAGGCGTTGATCGGAGCCGTGATCGGCGCCGTGAGCTGGTTCCCGCCGATGAGGCTGGAGTCGCCCGAGGTCTGGTTGCCCCCGGCGCCGCCCTTGCCCTTGTTGTGGACGGTCGCGCCGCCCCGGCAGCCCGCGTCCGACTTGCCGAACAGGGAGACCGCGTTGCCGCAGGCGTTCAGCGGCGCGGTGATCGGCGCGTTGACCTGGTTGCCGCCCAGCACGCTGGAGTTTCCCGAGGTGCGGTTGGGGATGTCGCTCGGGCCGGCGTTCTCGACCGAGGCGCCGCCGTGGGACCCGGCGGACGACTGGCCGGCCGCGCCGACGGCGTTGCCGCTGATGTCGATGGGCAGGTTGATCGGCAGGTTGACCTGGTTGCCGCCGCCGACGGAGGAGTTGCCCGAGGTGTCGGCGAAGGCCGCACCACTGCCGAACGACATGACCGCGACCGCCAGAAGGGCCGCAGGAGTAGATGCTCTAGCCCACGTACGCATGGTGAATGCTCCTAGTGGTTCTTGGGGGGATACCTGAAACGGTTCGCGGGCAGCCGAGGCCGTGCGAGGTCGCACACAACGGTGACCTCGGATTCGCGAACAGGTTGACTGACGTCTCACCCGCCGGCGGAGGGGATCTGACCACGCTCCGCCGTCGCTCTCCGGACGGGACGTCCGGGGAGTGTGGAGATGGCGGGATCAGTCAGGTGAGAAGGAAGGGTCGTCCGCCGCTGTGCGGACGACGGGGGGCAGCACACGCGCCATGACGGCGGACTGGTACTGCAGCCGCGGGTCGACACCGGACCTCGCGACATCCCCCATACCGGGCCCGAACGGGCCGCTGCCACCACCGTTGGGCACCAGTCCATCGGTGTCCAAGATCTTTCCGGCGGAGGATGGTGGTGGCAGACCAGGATCCTGCTGGCTGTTGAGACCGTCCACGGTGCGGCCGGCCATCGCCTCGGCGTTGTCCGACGCCGAGAGGTAGCCGGGGACCGAAAGGGGAGCGGGGGCCGCGTCGGCGGCTCCTGTGGTGGCCGCGGTGGCGTCCGCGGCCGCCGGAGCGGCGGACATGGCTCCGAACACGACGGCGAGCAGCCATCCGGCCGCCACGAGGGCGCCCATCGTGACTGCCCGCACGACAACCCTGCGGGCACCGGCCGCGAACCGCGCCATCCGGTCGGCCCGCTCGGCGGTCGTGTCCTGCTCCGGGAGCGTCGTGGGCACGCGGCGCACAGTGAGGGACGACGCCCTCGACTGCCCGACCTTCGTGCGTGCCACGTGACCTCCCAGCTTCCGGAACCGGCCTCACGTCGTGAGGCCGGTCCGTGGACTCACCCCTCAACGATCCGTAACCGTAGCAGCACCCAAAGTTGCCGCAAGGGCTTTTCAGCAGAGACCCCGAAAAAGGCCAAGGACACGCTGGTCCGCTTCACGGAAGACACCTGGGAGGGTCATCAGGACGGTCCGGCGGGGCCGCCGGCGGGCCGCCGGAGAGGCGGCGCCTCTCCCCTGTGCCGATACTTGGTATGACTCACCCCCCAGAGTTTGCTAACCTTACGGAGCCGACGCGAGATGACGTCCCGCGTGCAGGCACCAAGTCCGGGTGGCGGAATAGGCAGACGCGCTAGCTTGAGGTGCTAGTGCCCAGTGATGGGCATGGGGGTTCAAGTCCCCCCTCGGACACACCGCACACATGTGGAGGCACCGGTTGACCGGGCCTCCACATTCTGCTTTCCGGGGCAGTACGTGAATCAGCCCGGGTTGCGGGGACCCCGAGCCCGCAGACTCCCTTCTCGATGACGGTGCTGCGCTGCGCCACCGTGAGCACGTTCACCTTCTCGCGAGCCAGGTCGTGGGGCGGTGAGGGCCTGGGGAGCGGGTGAGGAGGGGGCGGTTCCCGGGGGCGGCGATGAGTTTCGTCGGTGGGGGTGGTCAGTATGGGGGTGACGAGGACTGCTGACGAAACCCATGACCGCCAGGCCGGCCGTGACGAGGTCGGGCCCGAGACCGATAGAGGTACCGTGTCCAGCCCACAACTCGAATCATCCGCCAAGGGCGTGTCCGCCGGTTCGGGCCGTACGCCCGCCGTGATCCGGTTGCTGGTGCTGGCGACGTTCGTGGTCGTGCTCAACGAGACGATCATGATCAACGCGATCCCCCGGCTGATGGACGCCATGCACATCACCGAGCAGACCGCCCAGTGGCTCTCCACGGCCTTCATGCTGACCATGGCCGGGGTCATCCCGATCACCGGCTGGTTCCTGCAGCGGGTCACCACCCGCACGGCGTACACCACCGCCATGGGGCTGTTCCTGCTGGGCACGGCGCTGGCCGCGGTCGCGCCGGTGTTCGGGGTGCTGCTGGGGGCCCGGATCGTCCAGGCGTCCGGCACGGCCGTGATGATGCCGCTGCTGATGACCACGCTGATGCAGGTCGTGCCGGAGAAGGACCGGGGGCGGGTGATGGGCAACGTGACGCTGGCGATCTCCGTCGCCCCGGCCATGGGCCCGGCGATCTCCGGGGTGATCCTGCACTTCGGGTCGTGGCGGCTGCTGTTCGCGGTGGTGCTGCCGATCGCCGGGCTGATCACGTGGAGCGGCCTGCGGCAGCTCAGGAACACCGGTGAGCCCGAGGTCAGCACGATCGACTGGTTCAGCGTGGTGACGGCGGCGGCCGGGTTCGGCGGGCTGGTCTACGGGCTCAGCCGGTTCGAGGGCGGGGACGTGCGCGTCGCCGCCGCGATCACGGCGGCCGGGCTGGTCACCATCGCCGTCTTCGTGGTGCGCCAGCTCGTGCTGCAGAGGCGCGGCGCGCCGCTGATGGACCTGCGCACGTTGCGCCACCGCACGTACACGGTGGCGCTGGTGCTGATGTCGGTGGCCTTCATGGCGATGCTCGGGTCGATGATCCTGCTGCCTCTCTACCTGCAGAACGTCCGGGCGCTCAGCCCGCTGGAGACCGGGCTCCTGGTGATGCCGGGCGGGCTGGCGATGGGCCTGCTCGGCCCGGCCGTCGGCCGCGTGTTCGACAACCACGGCGGCCGGGTGCTGGTCATCCCCGGCGCGATCGGGATCATGCTCGCGCTGGCCGGGTTCACCCAGGTCACGATGACGATGCCCTACTGGCAGCTTCTGGGCCTGCACGCGCTGCTCATGGTGAGCCTGGCCGCGACCTTCACCCCGGTCTTCACGCTCGGGCTCGGAGCGGTCCCGCCGCACCTGTACCCGCACGGCAGCTCGATCCTGAGCACGCTCCAGCAGGTCGCCGCGGCGATCGGCACCGCGCTGGTGGTCACCGTGATGAGCGCGCGGGCCGACACCCTGCGGGCCGAGGGCCTGACGCAGGCGCTGGCGACCCTCGGCGGCATGCGGCTGGCGTTCGTGGTGGGCGCGGTCCTGTCGGTGGCGGTGGTGGTGACCGCGCTGCTGCTGCCGTCCCGGGCGGAGCGCGCCGCCGAGCACTAGGAGCGCACCGTCGAGCGCTAGGAGCGCGCCGTCGAGCGCTAGGGGGCGGTGGCGCCCAGGTAGGTGAGGACGGCGCGCACCCGGCGGTTGGTGTCGTCGTCGGCGGCGAGGCCGAGCTTGGCGAAGATCGTGGTCGTGTACTTGCTGATGGCGCCCTCGCTGAGGAACAACCGGGCCGCGATCGCCGCGTTCGACAGGCCCTCGGCCATCAGTTCGAGCACCGAGCGCTCGCGTTCGGTGAGGGTGGCGAGGGGGTCGGCGTGGGCGGGGCGGCCCAGCAGCTTCGCGACCACCGTCGGGTCGAGCGCCGTGCCGCCGTCGGCGACGCGGGCGAGCGCGTCCATGAACTGGCCGGCGTCGAGCACGCGGTCCTTGAGCTGGTAGCCGATGCCGCCCTGGCCGTCGGCCAGCAGTTCGCGGGCGTAGAGCTGCTCCACGTGCTGGGAGAGGATCAGCACGGGCAGGCCCGGCACCTCGCGGCGGGCGGCGAGCGCGGCCTGGAGCCCCTCGTCGGAGAAGGTCGGCGGCAGCCGCACGTCCACGACGGCCACGTCGGGACGGTGGCCGACCAGCGCTTCGAGCGCCGCGGGCCCGGAGTCGACGGCCGCGACGACGGTGTGCCCGTACGCCTGGACGAGACGGACGAGCCCGTCGCGGAGCAGGAAGAGATCCTCGGCTATGACAATTCGCACGGCACCGCCACTGAGACGCGGGTGGGACCCCCGAGGGGGCTGTCGATGTCCAGACGGCCGCCGAAGGCGGCCATCCGGCGTCTGACGCCGTCCAGCCCGGAGCCGGCGGACGCGCTCGCCCCGCCGGCGCCGTCGTCGGTGACGGTCGCGGTGAGGGTCCGCGCCTGCGGCTGGTAGCCGAGCTCGACGGTCGCCCGGGTGGCGCGGGCGTGTTTGGCCACGTTCGCCAGCAGCTCGGCGACGGCGAAGTAGACCGCGGACTCGACCGGACGCTCGGGCCGCGCGGGCACGGAACTGCGTACGGCCACCTCGACGGGCGCGTCGAGCGCCAGGGCCCGGACGGCGTCGACCAGGCCGCGCTCGGTGAGCACCGGCGGGTTGATGCCGCGCACCAGCGAGCGCAGCTCGGCCAGCGCCGCGATCGACGAGGCGCGGGCGTCGGCCAGGATGGCGCGCGCGGCGGCGGGGTCGGTCTCCAGGAGGTGTTCCGCGGCCTGCATCGACATGCCCATGCCGACCAGCCGCGCCTGGGCCCCGTCGTGCAGGCCGCGCTCGATGCGTTCGAGCTCGGCGGCCTGGGTCTGGGTGAGATCGGCGCGGACGGCCTCCAGCTCCGCCACCCGCCGGCCGAGCCGCGAGTCCGGGATCGGGCCGAGGAAGCGGCCGGCCAGGGGGCCGAGGACGCGCCAGGCGAACGGCGCGGCGGCCAGCCCGGCGACGATGAGCGCGAGGCCGAGGCCGCGGAAGTCCGGGACGAGCGTCAGGTAGGCACCGCCGGCCAGGCCGACCAGCGGCAGGGCGGCGACCGGCAGCACGGTCAGCCCGGCGAGCACGCACCACAGCCCGTCCCAGTGCAGCTGGGGGTCGTGGAAGCGGGCGTTCATCCGGGCGCGGCGGCGGGCCTCCCGTTCGGACTTGTGGTACTCCTCGCCGTCCCACCAGTGGCCGGTGGCCATGCGGGTGACCGGCGAGGGGGTGCGGTAGGCGACCTCGATGCGCAGGCCGAGCCAGCGCGCGGCGAGTCGGCGGGCGGCCTGGCTGAAGGTGCGGCTGGTCAGCGGGTGCACGACCCACAGGGCGACGGCGATCCACAGGATCACCACCAGCGTCTCGCCCAGCAGCGCCAGGGCCACGACGAACGAGGGCGCGGTCAGGTTCGCCGACCAGGAGTAGGCCAGCGCGGCGCCGAAGTGGCCGACGACGACGCCGACGGCCGGCATCAGGCAGGTCAGCAGGACCAGGACGGCCGAGCGGCAGAGCCCGAGCACGATCTCGGCGCCCCAGCGCAGGGGCCCGCCCCTCGCGGGCGGTCTCACCTGCCAGCGTCCTTCGGCACGGCGCCAATTGTGCCAGGCTGCCCTTTTCGGCGAGGTCCGGGCACCCCTTTGATCGTCCTGAGCGGGCGGGCTGTCACGTCTGTCTTCTCCGGTTCCCGGGCGGTGCCGCCCGACCTGGGAGAACGTACGGCTGCATGCCCCTCCCCCGGTATCCCGCTACGCCCCCGTACGAAGTGGGCCCAGACCCACCGCGACGGCGACGGCGGCGCGGACGAACGCGGCCACCGCCGGCGAGCGGGACCCCTGCGGCCACCCCACGGCCAGCTCGGACGGCGACAGGTCGGCGACCTCCCGGTAGGCGATGCCCGGCCGGGGGTGCCGCCGCGCCACCGAGACGGGGACGAACCAGACGGCGCTCCCCAGTTCCACCAGGTTGCAGACCTGGGCCAGGTCCAGGCCGGTGCGGCGCGGCCGGTGGCCGGGGAGGGGTTCGGCGCCGTCCCGCTCGGCAGGGGTGCCGTCGGGCAGCGGCCGGCCGGCCAGGTCGGCCATGGCGAGGACGGGCCGGGCGGCCAGCGGGTCGGCGGCCGGCAGCGCGACCAGACGGGGCTCGCTCAGCAGCGGCTCGGTGTCGAGGTCGCGGTCGTCGAAGGGGGTGGTCAGCAGCGCGACGTCGGCCCGGCCGTCGCGCAGGGCGGGGGCCTGCTCGTTGCGCCCGCCCAGCAGCAGCTCGACCGGGAGCGCGCCCTCCTCGTCGCGGTAGGCCGCGAGGATCCGCGGCAGCAGCCCGGCGTCGTAGTCGGCCTTGAGCGCCACCCGGAGCCCCGGCTCGGGACGGGCCGCGTGCCGGACCCGGCGGGCCGCCGCGGCGACCGCGTCGAGGGCGGCCCGGGCGTCGCGCAGGAAGACCTCGCCCGGCGGGGTGAGCGCGACCTGCCGCGTGGTGCGCTCCAGCAGGCGCACGCCCAGCCGGCGTTCCAGCTCGCGGATCGCCCGGGACAGCGGGGGCTGCGCCATGCCCAGCCGCTCGGCGGCCCGCCCGAAGTGCAGCTCCTCGGCCACGGCCACGAAGTAGCGGAGCTCGCGGACCTCCAGGTCATTCATATCCGCAGGGTATCAATGGTGATCGGATCGGTCCTTCAGGTTCGCCGCCGCGCTCGGTTGACTGGCCGTGCCCCCCAGCACGACTGTCACCGATTCCCCTGGAGTTCTCCTTGATCGTCATCACCACGCCCACCGGCCGGATCGGCCGGCAGGTTCTCGACCTCGTCCTGGCCGCGGACGAGCAGGTCCGCGTCGTCGTGCGGGACCCGGCCCGGCTGCCGGCGGCCGTGCGGGAGCGGGTGGAGGTCGTGCCGGGTTCGCACGGCGACGCCCGCGTCGTCGAGGAGGCGTTCGCGGGCGCCGACGCCGTGCTCTGGATCGTCCCGCCGAATCCGCGGGCCGCCGGCCTCGACGCGGCCTACCTGGACTTCAGCCGTCCGGCCTGCGAGGCGTTCGTGCGCCGCGGGGTGGGCCGGGTGGTCGGGGTCTCGGCCCTGGGCCGCGGCCTGCCGCTGAACGCCGGTCTCGTGACGGCCTCGCTGGCCATGGACGACCTGATCGCCGCCACGGGCGTGCCCTACCGGGCCCTGACAATGCCCTCGTTCATGGACAACCTGCTCGACCAGGCGGCGGTGATCAGGGACCAGGGCGTGTTCTTCTCGCCGGTCCACGGTGACCTGAAGGCCCCCGCCTGCGCCACCCGCGACATCGCGGCGGTGGCCGCCGGGCTGCTGCTCGACCGCGACTGGACCGGGCGGGCCGACGTCCCGGTGCTCGGTCCGGAGGACCTGTCGGGCGAGGACATGGCGCGGATCATGTCCGAGGTGCTGGGACGGCCGGTCGGCCTGCGGCACGTGCCGATGGCGGCGTTCAGGGCCATGCTGGCCGAGCAGGGCTGGTCGGAGGCGATGGCCCAGGGGATGGCCGACATGATGGAGGCCAAGAACCAGGGGCTGGACAACGCCGAGCCGCGTACCCCGCAGGCCGGCACGCCCACCGGTTTCCGTCAGTGGTGCGAGGAGGAGCTGCGGCCGGCCGTCCTGGGCTGAGCGGTCCCTTGTGCGGGGCTCGGGTGCGGCGTAGCGTGACTGATGACCAGATTTCATATCTAGTCACGAGGTGTGGCGCATGGCGGAAAGGGCGGACCGGATCCTCGACGCCGCGGGCGAGCTGCTCCTGCGTCACGGCTACCGCAGGGTCACCGTCGACGACATCGCGGGCCGCGCCGGGGTCGGCAAGGGCACCATCTACCTGCACTGGCGGACCAAGAACGAGCTGTTCGAGGCGCTGCTGCTGCGGGAGTCCATCGAGGTCGTGGAGGAGTTCGCGGCGCTGCTGCGGCACGACCCCGCCCAGGTGTTGCCGCATCGTTTCTCGCGGGCGGCCTTCGTCTCCATGAGCCGCAGGCCGCTGCTGCGGGCGCTGTTCACCACCGACATCGAGCTGCTGGGCAAGCTGGCCAAGCATCCGCTGCGCAGCCACGACGTCCTCGCGGCCGAGCGGTTCCAGCGGGTGGCCGACCGGTACGGCCTGCTCAGGCCCGACATGCCGCACCCCCGGTACACGCTGAGCGCCGCGTCCACGGGTTTCTACCTGCTCGGCGGCATCGACACCGTCGGGACGGAGCTGAGCGTCGAGGAGCAGGCGGACGCGCTCGCCTTCACCGTGCGCCACGCCTTCGAGCCCGCCGTGCAGCCGTCCGCCGAGGTTCTGGAGGCGGCGGCGGCGGAGTACGTCGCAATTCTTGAGGAACTGATCCCGCCCTACCGAAAGTGGATCTACGACTAAGGAGAGGCGATGTCCGACATCGTCGAACGGTACAACATCTCCAAACAGCACTTCTGGCTGCACGGGCCGCGATCGGGCCCGTCCGTCGAGTACGACGCCGCCGCCGGGATGTACAACGTCCACGGCTACCAGGAAGTGCACGACGTGCTCGCCGACCCCGTCACGTTCTCCTCCGACACCATGCGGCTGATCCCCAAGGGGCTGCTGCCGGAGGGCGAGGACTTCTCGATGAAGGGGTTCATCACCCAGATCGACCCGCCGGAGCACGGCAAGCTGCGCAAGCTGGTCAGCAGCGCGTTCACCCGCAAGGTCGTCGCGGACCTCGAACCGCGGATCGCCCAGCTCACCCACGAGCTGCTCGACGCGGCCGACGGCCGCGACCGCCTGGAGCTGGTGGCCGACCTGGCCTACCCGCTCCCCGTCATCGTCATCGCCGAGCTGCTGGGGGTGCCGAGCAGCGACCGCGCCCTGTTCAGGCAGTGGGCCGACGGGCTGTTCCAGCGCGACGCCAAGGTCTCGCTCGCCGAGCCGGTGGAGGACCAGAGCGCGAACGTGGCGAACACCCTCAAACCATGGCGGGAGATGACGCAGTACCTCGCCGGGCACGCCGCGGAGCGCCGCCCGCGGCCCCGCGCCGACCTGCTCACCAAGCTGGTCGAGGCCGAGGTGGACGGCGAGCGCCTGCCCGACGACCAGGTCGTCAACTTCGCGATACTGCTGCTGCTCGCCGGGCACATCACCACGACGATGCTGCTCGGCAACACGGTGGTGTGCCTGGACGCCTTCCCCGGCGAGCAGGACAAGGTACGGGCCGACCGCTCCACCGTCCCGGCCGTGATCGAGGAGTCGTTGCGGCTGTTCACCCCGTTCGCCGCGCTGGGCCGGTCGACCACCCGCGAGGTCGAGCTGGGCGGGGTGACGATCCCGGCCGACAAGGTGGTCATGCTCTGGCTCGGCTCGGCCAACCGAGACCCTGAGCAGTTCCCCGACCCCGACGTCTTCGACGCCGGCCGCGACCCCAACCCGCATCTCGCCTTCGGCCGGGGCATCCACTTCTGCCTGGGCGCTCCGCTGGCCCGGCTGGAAGGGCGGGTGGCGCTGAACATCCTGCTCGACCGGGTCGGCGTCCTGCGCACCGATCCCGGCGACCCGGTGGTCTTCATGCCCACGCCGACCATGACGGGGGTGAACCGGCTTCCGCTCGTGCGGTGACCCGCCGCTGGGCGGGGGCCGGTTCCCGCCCTCGTCAAGCGCGGGTCCAGGACGCGGCAAAGTGCCGCGCGTCGCCGTGGGCGTCCCGTCCTGTGGGGGCCAAGGTGGCTTGTTCACCTTCGTCGCACCACAAGAGGGGACGATCCTGGCTATGAGCGGCAAGCAGCGGAAGCTGGAGCTGAGCGTGCCGCAGATCGTGGGAAGCGCCCTGGCCGCGGTCACCGCCGCGGTCGCGGCCTCCTACCTCGGGACGGCGGGGACGGTGATCGGCGCCGCGATGATGAGCGTGGCCAGCACCGTCATCGCCGACGTCTACACGCATTACCTCAAGCGCACGGGCGACAGGGTGAAGCAGCGCACGGCGGTCGCCCTGCGCGGGAAGAGGCCGCGGTGGGCCAGGGTGGGCGGCGCCGCGGCCCTGGTGTTCACCGTCAGCATGGGCAGCATCGTGATCTACGAGGTCATCGCGGACCGCACGGTGGCCGACCAGGTCGCCGGACGGACCCCGGGCCAGGCCGGCAAGGCCCCCGGCCGCAAGGACCGCAGGGACGGGCGGGCGGCCGGGGAGCCGCGGCGCGAACGTCCCGCGACCCGGCCGCCGAGCCCGACGCCGTCACCCGGGCCGTCCACCGGCCCGTCCGCGACGCCCACGCCGTCCGTGCCGGTCACGGTCACGCCGACGCCCACACCGGGCGGGACGGGGTCGGCCGGCCCGTCCCCCACGGCCACGCCGGACGCCACCCCCTCGGACCCCGTCCCCACCGCCCTGCCCTCGCCGACCGACAGGGACCCGGGCGAGCCGGCCGACCCGAACTTCGGCGACCTCCTCTTCCGCTGATCCGAGCGTCAGGCGGCCGCCGGCGGGCGGTGCGCCGAGCAGTGGATCCCAAGTGGCTTCCAAGTAGGCGTTCCTAGGCTTGCCGGGAGTCGAGTGGAGAAGCGGGTGAGCCATGGGGGTGGCGGGTGACGGTTCCAGGCGGGGGACGCCGGCCTTGAACGATCCGTACGGCAAGACGCGCCCTGCCCCGCGCCACGCGGCACCCGCCGCGCGGGACCCGCGGGAAGGGCAGGGCATCTACCGGGAGGAGGCGTTGCGGCACCGGGCGATGTCGCGGGTCACCCGGATGCCGCCGGTGATCAGCACCCCGTCGTTCCTCGCGCTGTGGCTGCTGGTGGCCGCGCTCCTCGCCACCGGCCTCCTGCTGACCATGGCCGCGGTGGAGGCGGTCGCCTGATGTTGCGCCGCCTGCCCGTACTGCTCCAGAACACCGACACCGAGTGCGGCGCGGCCTGCCTGGCCATGGTGCTGTGCCACCACGGGCACCGCACCACGCTCCACCAGGTCGCCGAGCGCCTCCAGGTCGGCAGGGACGGCCTGAGCGCCAAGGCCGTCGTGGACGGCGCCCGCGACCACGGCCTCAAGGCCCGCGCCTTCTCCCTGGCCCCCGAGGACCTGGCCCGCGTGCCGCTCCCCGCCGTCGCGCACTGGGAGTTCAACCACTTCATCGTGGTCGAACGCTGGTCCCCCGACCGCGTGGACGTCGTCGACCCCGGGCACGGCCGCCGCAGGCTGACGCCGGAGGAGTTCGGGGCCGGGTTCACCGGCGTGCTGCTGGTGTTCGAGCCGGGCGAGGGGTTCCGGCGCGGCACGACCTCGGCGGCGAGCGCCTGGCGCAGGGAGTTCGTCCGGACGCTGTTCCGGCGGCGCAGGGGGCTGCTCGCGCAGCTCATCGCGGCCTCGTTGCTGCTGCAGGTGCTCGGGCTGGCGCTGCCGATGTTCTCGCAGCTGCTCCTGGACTCCATCGTGCCCAGGCGGGCGGTGGACGTGCTGTCCCTGCTGGGCGTCTCCGTGCTGCTCGCGGGGGCGGCTCAGCTGGTGATCGGGTACCTGCGGGCGGCGCTGCTGGTCGCCGTACGGGCCCGTGCCGACCAGGAGCTCACCGAGAGCCTGGTCAGCCATCTGGTGACGCTGCCGTACCGGTACTTCCAGCAGCGCGGCAAGGGCGACCTGGTGACCAGGGCGGGCAGCGTCTCGACGCTCGGCGACATCCTCACCGGGCAGGTCGTGGCGGCGCTGCTGGACGGCCCGCTGGCCGTGGGCTACCTGGTGCTGGTCTACCTCTGGGACCCGGTGTTCGGGCTGGCGCTGACCGGGCTGGCCGTGCTGCAGACGGTCCTGCTGCTGGCCACGACCAGCCGGATCGCCACGCTGACCCGGCAGGAGCTGACGGCGCTGTCGGCGTCCCAGACCAGCCTGATCCAGACGATCACCGGCATCGAGACGCTGAAGGCGTCGGGCGCCGAGAAGCGGGCCGTGGACCAGTGGTCGTCGCACTTCGCCAGGCAGCTCAACGCGGACGTGCGGGCCGGGCTGACCAGGGGGCTGCTGGAATCGGCGCTGGCCGCGATCCGGGTGACGGCGCCGCTCGGGCTGCTGTGGCTGGGCGCCTGGCGGGTGCTCGACGGGCAGCTCACGGTGGGCGCGCTGGTGGCGCTGAACGCCATCGCGCTCGGCGCGCTGACCCCGCTCGGCTCGCTGATGACCGGGCTGCAGAGCCTCCAGCAGGCCGGCGCGCACTTCGACCGGCTGTCCGACATCCTGGCCTCGGAGCCGGAGCCGAGCAACGGCATCGAGGTGCTGCGGCTGCGGGGCGCGGTCGAGCTGCGCGGGGTGAGCTTCCGCCACGACCCGCGCGCCCCCTGGACCGTGCGCGACGTCTCGGTCTCCATCCGCCCTGGTCAGAAGGTCGCCCTGGTGGGCGCGTCCGGCTCGGGCAAGAGCACGCTGGCCCGGCTGCTGCTCGCGCTGCACACGCCCGTGCTCGGCGAGATCCGTTACGACGGCGTCCCGGCCGCCGAGCTGAACCTGCGCACGCTGCGCCGCCAGTTCGGCGTGGTCACCCAGGATCCGTCCCTGTTCAACGGCTCGATCAGGGAGAACATCGCGCTGAACGAGCCGGGCGCGTCCCTGGAGCGGGTGGTCGCCGCGGCCCGCCTGGCGGCGCTGCACGACGAGATCATGGACATGCCCATGGGGTACGAGACGATGCTCACCGACGGCGGCGGCCTGTCGGGCGGCCAGCGGCAGCGGCTCGCCCTGGCCCGCGCCGTCCTGTCGCGCCCGAAGGTGCTGCTGCTCGACGAGGCCACCAGCAACCTCGACAGCGCCACGGAGGCGGCCATCGAGGCGAACCTGAGCCGGCTCGTCCAGACCAGGATCGTGATCGCCCACCGGCTCAGCACGGTCAGGGACGCCGACCTGATCCTCGTGATCGACGCGGGCCGGGTGGTGCAACGCGGCACCCACGACGAGCTGACGGCCATCGGCGGCAAGTACGCCGAGCTGGTCGCCGCCCAGGCCGTGCTCTCCTGACCCCGTCACGACAGCCGGACGGTCACCGTCACCGAAGCGCCCTCCAGGTCGGCCGTCGGCCCGAAGACGAGCCTCAGCCGGTCGCCCGTCGCCGCCCCCGTGAGCAGCGGGTGGCCGCGCAGCACGCCGGCGACCGGCCGGTCCCAGGTCACGGTGAGCCCGTCCAGGTCGCGCCGGGGGTCGGCCACGGTCACGGTGGCCGTGCCCGCGGCGTCCTCCCTGACCAGCACGGCGCAGGGCCCGGAGGCGGCGAGCGGGCCGGCGGCGCCCTCGTTCCAGAAGGCGGCCGCGGTGACGCCCAGCGCGTCCACCCGGACGGCCTGCCGCCGCGCGGTGTTGGCGAGCACGCGGGCCCACCCGGGATCGGCGGCCCTGGCGGCCGTGCGCGCGCGGCTCGCGCCCGGCAGCAGCAGGTAGACGTAGTCCGCCTGGTCCGGATCGACGCCGTGGTCGAGCCAGAGCGTGACGTAGTCGCGGTCGCCGCGCCGTTCGCGCAGGGTGCGCAGGCCGTCCGGCACCACGTAGCCGCCGTGGCCGTCGAGGTGCGCCCACCCCGCCCGGAGATCGGCGGTCAGGGGGGCGGCGGTCCTGCGGTTGTCCACGATCGTCTCGACCGGCACGCCGTCCGCGGCGCTGATCCCCGCGCCGAGGCAGACCACGGCGTCGTCGAGGAAGAACCACGACTTGAACGCCTCCATCGTGCTGTCGAGGCCGTTCAGGTGCTGGCCGACGACGGCGTACATGCCGTCCGTGGCGCCGCCGACCCAGCGGCCGGGCGGGCAGGTGTCGCCCCAGGCCGGGCCCGCGCCGTCGGGCAGCCGCCGGGTGGAGACGGTCGTGCCGGGCAGCCGGTAGGGGTCGACGGTCGTCCAGAACGAGTCGGAGTACTGGTCGGCGTGGCCGCCGGCCCACCAGTAGAGCAGGCCGGAGCCGGTGTGCCAGCCGCGCAGGTTCTCGCCGTTGCCGTGCTCGTAGTGGCCGATCGTGGCGGAGGCCATGCTGAGCGCGGCGCACCAGCCCGGCCGGCGGTGCACGGCCCGCGCGCTCATCGGGAACAGCCGGTGGCCGACGGGCTCCGGCGCGGCGGCCACGGCGTCGTCGGCCAGGACGGCGGTCAGGCGGGCGTGGAAGGCCGGGCCGGCCTCGTCCTGCATGGGACGGCACGTCTGGCGTACCGCCCAGCCCTTGACCATCGCCTGCCAGCGGGCCCGGTCGGCGGCCGGGGCCATCTCGCCGAGCAGCAGGATCGCGGCGGCCAGCTCGCGGCCCCTGTCGTGGTCGCCGAACGGCTTCCTGCCGATCCCCCTGCCGCGCACCAGGTCCATGCAGAACCCGTCGTGCACGAACGGTGCGAACGACCGCTCCACCATGGCGAACACGGTCGGGTCCACGACCTCCCACGGCGTGCCGCGCAGCACCGCGAACAACGTCGCGAGCCCGGTGAGCAGCGTCACCCCGTAGCCGCCCTGGTACGGCACGGTCGAATGCTGGACGAAGGACCCGTCCCGGTAGAAACCATCTCCCTCGGCGACCACGCGGAACACCGGGGCGAGCGCCGAGGCCGCCAGCGCCGCCTTGCCGGGGTCGGCCCTGAGCATGGCGCGCAGCAACGTCACCACGCACAGGTCCACCCGGTTGGCGGCGGTGCTGGTGCCGCTGTAGTCGCCGAGGCGGCTCTCGGGCACGAAGTGGTCGACCGCGTCCCGCAGCGCGGCGCTGCGCCGCTCGCCCAGGTGCGGCCCGACCAGCACGGCCGCGTCGAGCAGCGCCCTCGGCACGCCGATCTCCCAGTGCCACCAGTTGCCCGCCGGGTCGGCGCCGGCGGCGTACACGTGGCGGCGGTAGTGGTCGATCCCGGCGGCGACGGCGGCGGCCAGGGTGGCGTCGCCGGTCAGCCCCGTCCCCGGCAGCGCGTACGCGCGGGCCATGGCCAGCAGCCGCCCCGGCGTCGCGGCGAACGACGGGAACGGCTGGTCCGCCCAGAGCGACGTGCCCGTGTACGCCATGGCCGCGCGGTACCGGGCCGCCCGCCGGCCCGTCTCGGCCAGCCGCGTCCGGTACGGCTCCGCGCCCGCGTCGAACCCCGACCCAAGCGTCACCTCGCGCCACTGGCGGCGCAGCCTGACGAAGGAGTCGTCCGGCGTGTGGGCGGGCTCGGACCGGGCGAGCGCCCCCGCCACGGCGGCCACGGCGACCGCGCCCGCCTGGAGGAGGAGTCGCCTGGACGGCCGGTGCACGCCTCGATTATGACCCCGGCATCCCAGGGCCCGCGGGCGGTCAGACCTCCAGCAGGGTCTTGCCGTTCACCGCGCGGGCCTCGATCGCCGCGTGCGCCTCGGCCGCCCGCTCCAGCGGGAACGTGCGCCCGACGACCGCCTTGAGCCGCCCGGCCGCCGCCTCGGCGAGCGCACGCACGGCCCGCTCGTTCCCGTCCTGGCCCAGGCCGGCCAGCTGCTCCAGACCGATCACCGTGACGCCCCGGCGGTCGGCCTCCGCCGGATCGACGGTCGTGGCGCTGCCGCTGGACGCGCCGTGCACGGAGAACCGCCCGCCGCGCGCGGTCACCTCGAACGCCTGGCGGCCGAGCTCGCCGCCCACGCCGTCGAAGACCACGTCGGGGCCGCGCCCGCCGGTCGCGTCGAGGACCTCCTGGGTCCAGCCGGGACGCGAGTAGTCGACGGTCGCCTCGGCGCCGAGCCCGGCGACCACCGCCAGCTTGGCCGCACCGCCCGCCGCCCCGATGACCCGGGCACCGGCCGCGCGTGCGAGCTGCACGAGCAGGCTGCCGAGCCCGCCGGCCGCGGCCTGGACGAGCACCCGTTCGCCGGGCCGGATCGCGGCGTTCGCGAACAGGCCCACGGCCGTGTTGCCGTCGATGAGCAGCGCCGTGGCGTCGGCCAGCGCGAGCCCGTCCGGCACCTCGATCAGGTCCGCGGCCCTGGCCACGACCAGTTCGGCGTTCCCGCCGCCGAAGCCCGGCGTACGGGTCACCACCCGCCGCCCCACCAGCCCGGCATCGACGTCAGCGCCCACGGACAACACGAGCCCGCCGACGCCCGCACCCGGCACGTACGGCGGCTCCGGCAGCGGCGGCCCCGGCGTGATCCCCCGCCTGAGCTGCGTCTCGATGAAATTGATCTCGGCGAAGCCGACCTTCACCACGACCTCGCCCGGCCCGGCCACCGGGTCCGGGACGGTCCGCGTCTCCAGCACCTCGGGGCCGCCGAACCGCGTCACCTGCACCACTCTCATGACCACTCCTCATCCCGCGAAAACGTCCACGGCCAGCGTGCAACCTCAAGACGACTTGAGGTCAACTCGTCAGCCCGGCGCCCGCCCGCTTGATGGTCCTGATGATCGGCGCGGTCTCGATGTGCCGGATGGCGGGCAGCGCGCCCAGGCTGTCGGTGAGGTAGCGGTAGAAGGCGGTGTCGTCGCGGCACACCACGCTGGCCGCGAGGTTCGTCGGGCCCGTGGTCGCCCCGGCGAAGGCGACCTCCGGGTGCTCGGCCAGCGCCCGGCCGGTGGCGTCGAGGTCGGCGGGCGGCACCGACATCCACAGCTGGGCCTCGACCCGGTAGTCCAGGAGCCGGGGCAGCACGTCCATGTCGAAGAACAGGGCGCCGGCCGCGCAGAGCTGTTCCATCCGCCGCCGGACCGTGGACTCCGACCAGCCGGTCGCCGCCGCCAGGTCGGCGTGGCCGGTGCGGCCGTCGCGGGACAGCTCGGCCAGCAGCGCGTCGTCGCCGGGGCCGAGCGTCACGTCCTCGCCGGTGTCGCGGGGGGCGTACACGCGGCCGGCCCGCAGGTGGGCGACCTGGTCGGCGGAGAGCGCGGCGAGCCCGGCCCAGCCGATGCGGCCGCCGACGAACATGTGCAGGGTCCGGTGCGCCGACACCGCGAGCACCCGGTTGGTCCTGGCCAGCTTGGTCAGCAGCAGCGGCTCGCGTTCCCGGTCGAGGCGCTGGATGGCGCCGCAGGAGATCTCGGTGCCGCCGGACAGCAGGTGCACCCAGAACGTGTCGGGCCGCCGTCCGAGTGCCTCGGCGATCGAGGCGCCGGCGTCGGGCGTGCAGCGCAGCCGGATGGCCCACGACTGGTGGCCGAGCCGCTGCCGGTCCACCACGCCGACGACCCGGATCCCGCCGCCGGAGCGCAGCCGCCGGTAGCGGCGGGCCACCCGCTGGTCGGACACTCCCAGCACCTCGGCGATCCGGCTGAACGAGGCCCGCCCGTCCACCTGCAACGCGTGCAGCAGCCCGCGGTCGACCTCGTCGAGGGTGACGTTTTCCACCAGATCAGGCTACAGAGCGCGGAAAACCGGCAGAAGAGCCTCGACGGCTAGGGTTATCCCCCGTCCGGGCCGGACCCTTGCCGCCATGAACACGACACTGACCCGTACGAGCTGGTGGCCGCTGGCCGCCGCCTGCCTGGGCGCCTTCATGCTCCTGGTGGACGTGACCATCGTCATGGTGGCCCTGCCCGGCATCACCGCCGACCTGAAGATGTCCTTCACCGACGCCCAATGGCTCCTGGACGGCTACGCCCTGGCCCTGGCCGCGCTGCTGCTGGCGGCCGGCTCGGTCGCCGACCACGCAGGGCGGCGCAAGGTGTACCTGATCGCCCTCTGCGTGTTCGCGCTCGCCTCCCTGGCCTGCGGCCTCGCGCCCACCGGGGGCCTGCTGCTGGCGGCCCGCGTGCTGCAGGGGGCGGGCGGCGCCGCCATGATGGCCACGACGCTGGCCCTGATCAGCGCCACCTACCACGGCCGGGAGCGCGGCATCGCGTTCGGCGTGTGGGGCGGCGTGAACGGGGCCGCCGCGGCGCTCGCCCCCGTGCTCGGCGGGCTGCTCACCGAGCACCTGCACTGGCGGGCCGTCTTCCTGGTGAACCTGCCCATCAGCCTGGCCGCCGCCTGGATGACCTGGCGCACGGTCGGCGAGTCCCGCCTGCCGGGCGGGGGCCGGCTGGACCTGGCCGGGATGGGCACGTTCACCCTGGCGGCGGGCGCGCTCACCTACGGGCTGATCGAGGCCGGGCCGAACGGCTGGACGTCGGCGCGCGCGCTGGCGCCGCTCGCCGTGGCGGTGCTCGCGTTCGCCGCGTTCGTGCTGGTGGAGTCGCGCGGCGCGCATCCCATGGTGGACCTGCGGCTGTTCGCGAACAAGGCGTTCAGCGGGATCATGGCGGGGGCCGGGCTGCTCATGCCGGCCGCGTTCGCCTGCCTGGCCTTCACCTCGCTGTGGTTGCAGCAGGCCGGCGGGCTGGGGCTCGGGCCGGTCCAGGCGGGGCTGGCGCTGACGCCGATGGCCGGTACCTCGCTGGTCGTCTCGGTCGCCGCCGCCCGCCTGCTCCCCCGGCTGACGGCGCGCGCCGCGGTCGGCGGCGGGCTGCTGCTGATCGCCGCGGGCGCGCTGCTGCAGGGCATGCTCGACGAGCACTCCACGTGGACGGCGCTCGCGCCGGGCCTGGTGGTGACCGGGATCGGCGTCGGCCTGGCCATCCCGGCCCTCAGCTCGGCCGCCATGGCGCACGTCCCGCCGCACCGGGCCGGGATGGCGGCGGGCGCGGTCAACACCGTCAGGCAGCTCGGGTACGCCCTCGGCGTCGCCGCCTTCGGCATCCTGTTCCAGGACGGCATGACCGGGCCGGCTTCGTTCCCCTCGGCGCTGAACGCCGTCTACCTGGCCGCCGCGGTCACCGGGCTGTTCGCCGGGCTGCTGGTGCTGGCCGCCGTCCGGCCGGCGCGGTCAGCGTGAGCGGGGCGGCGGCTCGCGGGCCAGCCAGGTGAGGGCGGCCAGCAGGTGCACCCGCCACCAGTAGCCGTCGTGGCCGCCGATCCACGCCGTGCACCGGTGGGCCACGCCCGCCCCGGCCAGGCGCGCGGCCAGCGAGCGCGCGCAGTCGAGCGAGGCCGGTTCGAGCGTGCCCGCCGCGAGGTAGCGGGGCACCCGTACGGAGGTGTCGAGGAGCTGCGGCAGCAGGTCGGGGCTGAGGGCGACGGCCGCGGCGATCCGGCCGGGGCACCGGTCGGCGGCGGTCAGCGCGAAGGCCGCGCCTTCGGAGAAGCCTGCGCTGATGACGTGGCTCGCCTCGGGGAAGCCGGGCAGGACCTCGCCGACGACGAACGCCAGGTGCGCCGCGAAGCGCCGCGGGTCGGCGTAGGGCAGGTACTCCCTGGCCCGCCCGTCCGGGTACGGCCCCGGCGCGCCGGCGGCGTGCGGGCCGACCAGGATCAGCGGCGGCAGCGCGCCGGCCAGGATCGCCGGCTCCAGCACCCGGGCGTGCGACTCGGCGGCCTGCCCGTCGGCCAGCAGGCACAGGGGCATCGGCCGGATCGGGCCGGGCGGCCGGTAGACGGTGATCGCGCGGCGCTCGCCCAGGTGGACGCTGCTGATCTCGCGGGTGACCAGCGTGCCGGCGAGCCGGGCGGCCGTCGCGGGGGCGGGGGCGGCGCGGGAGCCGTGCCAGATCCGCTCCACCGGCCGGCCGCCGGGAGGCACCGCGGTGACGCCGATCACGGCCCGGTCCAGGTGCCGTACGCGCAGGGACAGCTCCCACAGGTCGGCCGCCCCCTTGACCGGCCACATCGGGAACCGCACGCCGCCGGCGAGCTGGGCGTTCGGCCCCTGCCAGAGCACGTGCAGCACGTCGTCGTCCTCGCCCCAGACGGCCAGCGGCCCGCCGGTCAGCATGGGCCGCAGCTCGGCCAGGGCCCGCCGCCGCCACACGCGGGCGAAGTGCACGCCGTCGGGCAGCTCGTGGGCGTAGCGGCGCCTGGCCCGGCGGCGGTTGCCCCGCAGCAGCGCCTGGTTGCGCTGGGCGAGCGTCTCGCGGCCGGCGGCGGCGCGTTCCTCGTCCGTCACGCCGGCCTCGCCGAAGGCGACCTTGTCACCGTGGAACTCGATGGTCTGCACGGCGAGCCGATCACCTGGGGGCATACCTGTACCAAAGCCTGCCGGCCCGCCCGGCGCAAGAATCCCAGGTCAGTGGACGCGGCTCCGGATCAGCCGGTCGAGCAGGGCGTGCACCTGGGCGGGTGACAGGGCGGCGCCCTCGCGCAGGCACTCGGCCAGCTCGGCGGCGGGCAGCGCGTGCCGGATCAGCGCCTCCCGCTCGGCGCCGTCGGCCGGGTCCAGCTCCGGCGGCGAGAAGCCGACCCGGGTCCCGACCGCCTCGACCGCGCCGAGCAGGCGGGCGCCGTCCCGCGGCAGCCCGCCCGCGGTGAGCACCCCGGCCAGCGTGTGCGCCATGACCAGCCAGGACGTGACGTCCTTGTCCTCGTCGAGCATGCGCAGGATCGGCAGCCCGGACGCCAGGGGCCGGTCGGTACGGCCGCCCAGCAGGTCGATCTTCATCAGCAGCCAGGTCGAGGAGGCGGTGACGAAGCGGTGTCCCGTCCTGGTGGCCACCTCGATCGACCGGGTCAGCCAGCCGGCCGCCTCACCGGTCTCCCGGGCGAACACCAGCAGCATGCCGAGCACCATCAGCGCCTCGGCGTGCAGCCACGCCATGCCGGCCACCTCGGCCAGGTCGAGCGCGGCACGGGCGTCGGCCAGGGCGTTCGGCGCCCCGCACAGGCCGCCGAACAGCGCGCGGTAGGTCAGGGCGCGCCCCTCGGCGACCAGGTCGTCGGCCAGGCGGGCCATCTCGGCCGCCTCCCTGGCCCGCCGGCTCGCGGCGACGAAGTCGCCAGCCAGGTAGTGCAGCCCGGCCATGCCGATCAGCGCCTGGGAGCGCACGCCGGGCTCGGCGTCGGGGTAGAGCTCCATGGCCGCCGACAGGCTGGCCAGCCCCTCGGCGACGTGGCCCCGGCGGTACCAGAACCACGACAGCAGGCCGGTGAGCCGCAGCGCGTAACCGCCGTCGCCGGCCAGCATCGCCGAGGTGAACGCGGCCCGGTGCTCGGCCTGGTCGGCGAGGAGCACCTCCATCGCGGCGGTCGCCCCCTCGCCGCGGATCCTGGCGTCGGCGGCCTCGGCGCGGGTCAGCACCCAGGCGCGATGCGCGGCCTGGGCCTCGGCCAGCTCGGCCGGGTCCTGCCGGGCGCGGGCGAACTCCTTGATCGTCTCCAGCAGCCGGTAGCGGCGCGGCGAGGTGCCGGGCTCGACGGCGACCAGCGACTTGCGCACCAGCGCGCCCAGGCCGCCCAGGACCGGCCGCCCGCACACCGCGGCCGCGGCGTCCAGGTCGAAGCCGGAGGCGAACGCGCCGAGCCGGTGGAACAGCTCGCGCTCGGCGGGTTCGAGCAGGTCGTAGCTCCACTCCACGGTACGGGCCAGCGTGCGGTGCCGCTGCGGGCCGGCGCCGTCGGTGAGCACGCTGAACCTGTCGTCCATCGAGGTGAGGATCTGCTCGACCGACAACATGCGGCACTGTCCGGCGGCCAGCTCGACCGCCAGGGGCAGCCCGTCGAGCCCCAGGCAGAGGCGTTCGGCGTTGGCCAGCTCGGCGGGCGTCGGCTCCCAGCCGGGGGCGGCGGCCCTGGCCCGGCTCAGGAACAGGTCGCGGGCGTCGGCCGTGGACAGCGGCGGCACGTCGTACAGGGCCTCGCCCGGCACGCCGAGCGTCTCGCGGCTGGTGGCCAGCACGCGTACGCCGCCCGCCCCGGCCAGCAGCTCGGACACCGTGTCCCGGACGGCCGTCACGAGGTGCTCGCAGTTGTCGATCACCAGCAGCGGGCTGCGGCCGCGCAGCGCGTACGCCAGGCGTTGCCCGGTGACCGGCCCGGTGAGCCCGAGCACCTGGGCGATGGCCCCGGCCACCAGCGAGGGGTCGGCCAGCCCGGCCAGCTCGACCAGCCACGGCCCGTCGGCGTCGTCCCTGGCCCGCGCGGTCTCCAGCGCCAGCCGGGTCTTTCCGATGCCGCCCGGCCCGCTGAGCGTGACCAGCCGGTGCTCGGCGAGCAGCGCGGCCACCTGCTCGACCTCGGCCGCCCGGCCGACCAGCGCGGTCACGGGGAAGGGCAGGTTGCCGCCGCGTTCCGGCAGCGGCGCGGCGCCGCCGGGACGCAGCGCGTCGTCCTGGGCCAGCACCGCCGCCTCCAGCTCGCGCAGCCCCGGCCCCGGATCGATGCCCAGCTCCTCGGCCAGCACGCGGCGGGCGGAGCGCAGCGCGGCCAGCGCGTCGCCCTGGCGGCCCGACCGGTACAGGGCCAGCACCAGCAGCTCCCAGCCGCGCTCGCTCATGGGCTGCTCGGCGGTGAGCTTCTCCAGCTCCGGCACCACGGCCGCGTGCCGTCCGAGGGCGAGCTGCGCGGCGAACAGGCTCTCCCGCGCCGACAGGAACAGCCCCTGGAGCCGCGCGATCTCCGGGACGGCGAAGGCCGCGCCCGCGAACTCCCCGTACGGCTGCCCGCCCCACAGCTCCACGGCCTCGCTCAGCACCGCCAGCGCCGAGCTGTGGTCGCCCGACTCCAGCAGGAGCTGCCCTTCGGCGACCTTGCGGGCGAACCGCTCGGCGTCCACGGCGTCGGGCTCGACGCGCAGCGTGTAGCCGTTGCCGACGCGGGCCAGCACGCTCTGCGGCGACCGGCTGGTCCGGCCGGGTTCGAGTGCTCTGCGCAGCCTGGTGATGTAGGAGTGCAGAGTGGGCATCGAGGCGGGCTCGCCCTCGTCCCAGGCGGCGTCGAGCACGCGTTCGGCCGAGACCACCTGCCCGCGCGCCGCGACCAGCACGGCGAGCACCGCGCGCTGTCTCGGGCCGCCGAGCGCGACCTCCACCCCGTCGATCTCGGCCACGATGGGCCCCAGCACCTTGACGCGCAGCGCCACTTTCCACCTCGGTTCCGCGGCCCGGGCCGCCCCGGGTCAAGGAAGCTTAAATGAGGGTCGGCACCTTTGGCTGCTTTGTTACGACTTGACTCATTCGTCATCTCCCCAGTTCGGAGCCAGGTTCCTGGCGATCCGGATGTCGTCGTTGCTCGTGCCGGCGGGCACCATGGGCCACACCATCGCGTCCCGGTGCACGACGAAGTCCACCACCACCGGCCGGTCGTCGATCGCCATGGCCTGCTCGACGGCCGCGTCCACGTCCTCGGGGCGCTCGCAGCGCAGGCCGTGGCAGCCGTACGCCTCGGCCAGCGCGACGAAGTCCGGGATGCGGCGGGCGGCTCGCAGGTCGGTGTTGGAGTGGCGGCCGTCGTACATGAGGGTCTGCCACTGGCGGACCATGCCGAGGCTGCCGTTGTTGATGACGGCCACCTTGATCGGCACGCCCTCCAGCGCGCACACGGCCAGCTCCTGATTGGTCATCTGGAAGCAGCCGTCGCCGTCGATCGCCCACACCGTGCGGTCCGGGCAGCCGATCTTGGCCCCCATCGCGGCGGGGATCGCGAAGCCCATCGTGCCCGCGCCGCCGGAGTTGACGAACGAGCCCGGCCGCTCGTGGGCGATGAACTGGGCGGCCCACATCTGGTGCTGGCCCACGCCGGAGGTGTAAACGGCCTCAGGACCGGCCAGGGCGCTCAGCCGCTGCATGACGTACTGCGGGGCGAGCGCGCCCTCGACCGTCTCGTAGCCCAGCGGGTACGTGCGCCGGTACCCCTCCAGCGTGCGCAACCAGTCCGCCCGGTCGCCGGGCCGGCCGTCCAGGGCGGCGGTCAGCTCGGCCAGCACCTCCTTGCAGTCGCCCACGACGGGCACGTCGGCGTGCCGGTTCTTGGAGATCTCGGCCGGGTCCACGTCGGCGTGCACGACCTTGGCGTGCGGCGCGAACGTGCCCAGGTCGCCGGTGACGCGCTCGTCGAACCGGGCGCCGAGCGCGACGATCAGGTCGGCCCGCTGGAGGGCTCCGACGGCCGCGACCGAGCCGTGCATGCCGGGCATGCCCATGTGCAGCGGGTGGCTGTCGGGGAACGTGCCGCGGGCCATGAGCGTGGTGACGACCGGGATGCCGGTCAGCTCGGCCAGGCGCAGCAGCTCGGCGGACGCGCCCGCCTTGTGCACGCCGCCGCCGACGTACAGGACCGGCCGCCGGGCCGTGGCCATGAGCTCGGCGGCGGCCCTGATCTGCCGGGCGTTCGGCCGGGTGACCGGGCGGTAGCCGGGCAGCCGCATGACCGGAGGCCAGACGAAGGCGGTCTCGGCCTGGAGCGCGTCCTTGGTGATGTCCACCAGCACCGGACCCGGACGGCCGGTGGAGGCGAGGTGGAACGCCTCCATGATCGTGCGGGGGATGTCGGCCGCGTCGGTGACCAGGAAGCTGTGCTTGGTGATCGACAGGGTGATGCCCGTGATGTCGGCCTCCTGGAAGGCGTCCGTGCCGATCTGCGAGCTGGGCACCTGGCCGGTGATCGCGACGATCGGCACCGAGTCCATGTAGGCGTCGGCGAGCGGCGTCACCAGGTTCGTGGCCCCCGGGCCGCTGGTCGCCATGCAGACCCCCACCTTGCCGGTGGCCTGCGCGTAGCCCTCGGCCGCGTGCCCGGCGCCCTGCTCGTGCCGGACCAGCACGTGCCTGATCGAGGTCGAGCGGTACAGCGGGTCGTAGGCGGGCAGGACGGCGCCGCCGGGGATGCCGAACACGGTGTCCACGCCGACCCGCTCAAGCGCCCTCACCAAAGCCTGCGCACCCGTCATCCCGCACTCCCCTCCCGGCGATCGTCAGGAGAGTTGATCAGGGGGCTCTTGTCATCCGCTGGTGGCCAGTTGCAGGTGCTTGCGGCCGGGCCCCCGGCGGGCCTCGGCCGCCCGGTCGCGCCACCAGGTCAGGCCGTTGCGGGCGGCCAGCCGTTCGAGCTCGGTCAGGTGCCGGACCGCGCTCTCGTGCCGGCCGGTCGCCTCGGCCAGCAGCGCGAGGTGCCAGTCCACCGGCCCCACCCAGGCGCAGGCCGACAGGACGGTGATCCGGCCGCCGAAGGGCAGCAGCGCCTCGTAGAGCAGGCGGCACTCGTGCACCCGGCCGAGCGCCGCCGCGGCGGCGGCCCGCAGGCACAGGGTGGACGGGCGCGACCGGTCGAGCAGCGGTTGGCCGTCCAGCTTGCGGGCCTCGTCCAGGCGGCCCTGGGCGTGCCGGTGGAGGGTGCGGGCGGCCTGGTCGAGGGCGTGGTTCGCGCCGCGCAGGACGTCGATGAGCGGGCCCGCGGCGGCCATCGTGCCCCGGTGGTAGTCCAGGGCCAGGCGGCCGGCGGTCACCGCGCGGGTGGCGTGCCAGATGCCGAGGCAGGACGCCTGGTCGGCGGCGTCGGCGTACAGGTCGTCCGCCTGGTCGAAGTGGCCGCCGAGCACCAGCCGGCCCGCCCGCCACAGCGTGTGCTGGAAGCGCGGCCAGGGCAGCGGGAGCCGGTCGAGCAGGTCGTCGCAGCGGGCCGCGGCCAGGTCGGCGCCGGTGACGTCGAACAGCTCCAGCCGATTGTGGGTGTCCATCATGTTCGCCAGCAGCTGGTAGGCCGGCTCGCCGTCCGCCAGCTCGTGCAGCTCGGCGGCGAGGTCCGCCAGCTCGTGCACGTGCGGCGGACGCGGCAGCGACAGGTGCCTGGCATTGAGCGCGCGCATCAGCAGCCGCCGGTCGCCCAGCCGCCGGGCCATGGCCACGGCCTGCGCGGACAGCCCCTCGGCCCGCGGGTCGCCGGAGGCGTCGTAGAGCTCCTGGGCCAGCCCGGCCAGCAGCATCGCGCGCTCGGGTCCGTCCGGTTCCGGCAGCTCGCGCAGCGCGTTCTCGAAGCGGCGGACGAGCAGCGGGTCGGCCGCGCCGTACGGGTCCCGCAGCGTCCAGATCGTCGGCGTGTCGAACGAGGTCAGCGCCCGGACCCGGAGCGCCGCTCCCCCGTCCGTGACGCGGTCGGCCGCCCGCACGGCCTGGTCCCTGACCCGGCGGGCGGCGGCCGGCTCGCCCGCCGCGAGCAGCGCGCGCACCTGCCGCAGCAGCAGCTCCACGTGCTCGGCCGGGTCGCCGCCGCAGGCGTCGTGCGCGGTCACCGCGTGCCCCAGCCAGGACGCGGACTCGGCGTAGCCCAGGCGCAGCTCGGCCTGCTCGGCCGCGGCCCGCGCCCACCGCACCGCCTCCCCGTACGCCACCGGACCGGCCTGCACGGCGTGGTGGGCGATCACCTCGACGTCGGTCGCCGGACGGGCGGACAGCGCGGCGGCCAGGTCCCGGTGCAGCGCCGCCCTGCGCAGCGGCGGCAGGTCCCTGACGAGCGCCTCGCGCACCAGGTCGTGCACGAACGCCAGCCGCCCGCCGGCCCGCGCCGCCAGCAGGCCGCCGCGCACGGCCCGGTCGAGCGGCCCGTACGCCTCCTCCCCCGCGACCCGGGCCACCACGGCCGGGTCGAACTCCCGGCCGGCCAGCGCCGCGACCGCCAGCACGTCCGTGACCCCGGCGAGCGCGTCCAGCCGCAGACGGACCAGCTCGGTCACCGCCTCGGGCACCTCGTCCACATCCGGGTTCTGGGCCAGCAGCCTGATGCTCTCGCGCAGGAAGAACGGGTTGCCGCCGGTGCAGTCGGCCATCCTGGCGCACGACTCGTCGTCCAGCTCGACGCCGAGGTCGGCCGCGATGGCCCGGACCGCCTCGGGGCCGACGCCGGTCAGGCGCACCCGCGACAGGTCGTAGCGGACCAGCCGCCCGAGCACGTCGCCGGTCCCGGTGCGGAAGGCCGCGACCAGCGTGACCGCGCCGCCGCGCAGCAGCATGACCAGATGCCTGAGCAGGTCGAGCGAGGCCGGGTCGGCCCATTGGAGATCGTCCAGGACGATGACGAGCGGCTGGGCGCGCGAGGCCGTGACCAGCCACCGGGCGGCGGCCTGGTTCCGGCGCGACAACAACGCCTCGGCCGGGCCTCCGGCGTCCGGCGGTGCTTCGGGGCGGGCGTCGAGGAGGCCGGACAGGGGCTCGCGGTCCGGCGGCGGGCAGTGCGGCTCCAGCGCCTGGAAGACCTGCGTCCACGGCCACAGCGCGGGCGTGCCCTCGGCGTCGTGGCAGCGTCCGTGGAGCACGAGCCGGCCGAGCCGCGCGCAGTGCTCGCCGAACGCCTCCAGCAGCCGCGTCTTCCCGATCCCCGGCTCACCGCTGACCTCGGCGACCGCGAGCCCGGCGGGCGCGGCCCGCTCGGCCACCGCCACCAGCTCGGCCAGCTCGGCCTCCCGCCCGTGCGGGACGTCCAGGGGGCCTGGCGCGGCCACCAGCGCCGGAGTGTCGTCCACCGGCGCGAGCGAGCCGGCCTGGCGCAGGATGTCCGACTCCAGCGACCGCAGCTCGGGCCCGGGATCGAGGCCGAGCTCCTCGGACAGCCGCCTGGCCGCCGTGCGCAGCACGGCCAGCGCCTCGGCCTGGCGGCCGGTGCGGTACAGGGACAGCGCGAGCAGGCACCACAGGCGCTCGCGCAGCGGGTTGGCGACGGTCTCGGCCTCCAGCTCGGTGATCAGCGCCTGCGGACGGCCCAGGTCGAGCAGCGCGCGGGCCCGCCGCTCGACCGCGACCAGGCGCAGCTCGCGCAGGCGGCTCACCTCGACGATCGCCCACGGCTCGTCCTGGAACTCCTCGTACGGCGAGCCGCGCCACAGCCCGAGCGCCTCCTCCAGGCAGGCCAGCGCCTCCTCGGCCGACCGGAACTCGGCCCGGTTCACCAGCTCGGCGAAGCGGAGCGCGTCCACGTCGGCGGCGGCCAGCAGGTAGCCGGGCGGGCGGGCGATCAGCGTCCTGGGCCGGGCGCGCGGCCCCCGGTCCGGCTCGATCGCGCGGCGCAGGTTGGAGACGTAGGAGTGCAGGGTGGGCAGGGCGCTGGGCGGGGCGGCGTCGCCGTACAGGTCGTCGATCAGCGTCTCGGCGGGGACCACGGCCCCCTGCGCGACCAGCAGCCGGGCCAGCACGGCTCGCGGACGGGGGCCGCCGAGACCGACCGCGCCCCCGTCGGCGTCGCGGACCTCCAGCGGCCCCAGAACTCGGAATTCCACGTTGTCCCACTCATCGGCTTCGTCCAAATTGATCACAGTATGGTCGGGCCGACTTGCAGGAGACTGGAAACCCCCTACGTGCCCGCCCTGATCGGCACGACGTTGCCGGGCCCGCCGCGGCGTGGCAGCGCGAACCAGGTGGCCTTGCCGACCAGGTCGGGGTGGGTCAGGTAACGCTGGGGATGGCAGCCGTAGAAGCCGTCGGAGAGCCGGGCGACGATGCGCAGCCCCCGTCCGTGCTCGGCGGACGGGTCGGGGACCGAGGGGGCGGGCAGGGGCGGGCCGGCGTCCACGACGACGCACATGACCTCCTTGGCGTCCACGTGCAGGAGCAGCTCGTAGGGGCCCTCGCCGTACATGAACGCGTTGGTGACCAGCTCGCTCACCATGAGGACGGCGTCGTCCACGACGTCGTCGTGCAGGTCGAGCCCGGACAGCTCCTCGCGGACGATCGACCGGGCGTGGCCGACGGTCCGGGCGTCCGGGCGCAACGGCCATACGTACTGCATCCGGCTCCGCCGGGCCGACCGCAGCCTGGACATGGCCTCTCCATCCTGGGAAGGGCGGCGACGAATGCTCGTTTCAGTCAACACGAGACCTGCCTCCGAGTTGTCGGACATGCGGCTGTCCAAACCTGTACGCACGCAAGGGCCGTTCGGGTCGAACGTTTTCCGAGAAATCCTGACTTTCTTCGCGGTCCGACATGTCTTCCCAGGTCAGCGGGTACGGACAGGGCCATGAGCAGTCCTGACGAGAACACCCCCGAGACCGACACCACGCCGCTCCTCGACGCGGCCAGGCGTCCGGCCGAGCGCCCGGGTGAACGTCCGGGTGAACGTCCGGGTGAGCGCCCGGCCGGGCGTCCGGGCGTGGCGGGGAGGATCCCGGCGGAGCACAAGACCGCCGGGCAGGCGGCGCTGGAACAGGCCCTGTCGCAGTCGGGCAAGCACCTGGAGGACCTGACCGGCGAGACGACGCCCGACCGGCCGCGCGGCTAGCCAGGCCCGCGCCCCGAGACCGGCCGGGCCCGCGGCTACGGGCGGCCGATGCCGGCGCCCACCTCCTCGATGAGGTCGTCGACCCGCCTGGCCAGCTGCACGTCGAGGGCCGTCACCGCGCCCACGGAGACGGTCCTGACCACGATGGCCAGGCCGTCGGCGGTGTCGTGGAGCTGGGGCTGCCGGCCGTAGGTGGCCTTGAGCCGGTCGAGCGCGCGGCGGACGGCACGCAGGTTCTCCCGCGGCAGGGAGATCTCGCGGCGCAGCGCCGAGCGGTCGCCGGTCCACAGCGGCAGGGTGGCGAGGGCCGCGGCGATCTCGTCGGCGGTGAGCGGGGCGGCGTGCCCCTTGGGGCCGGTGATGCCGCCGCCGCTGTCCGGCGGGTCGAACAGGGGGCGTACCTGCTCGGGGATGTGCAACCGGGCGATCAGCTCGGGGTCCTGCTCGGCGACGGCGGCCAGCACGGCCTGGGCCCTGATCCTGGCCTGCTCGGGCGGACGACGGCCGAGCAGCGCCGCCTGCCGGACGAAGCCCTCCTCGGTGCCGTCGTTGCGCGGATGGTCCATGGGGAAGTCGTTGGTCAGCTCGGGCGGCAGGGCGTCGATGAGCTCGCGCCGGTCGTCGTCGTCGAGTGTGCGGGCGAGCGTGGTCAGCGTGGCCTCCGCCGCCGCTCTGGCCGGGCCGGCGCCCAGGCCCGTCATGCGGCCGATGGACGCCAAGAGTGCACGATATTCCATGATTCGTCCCCCGATCCGAACCTTCAGGCTCCTCGTGCCCAGGTCAGAGGTGCCGACACCTCCACACGGCCTGAGGGGTGAGGGGCACGTCGGTGACGCGTCCGGCCAGCTCGGGCATGGCGGCGGCGACCGCGTTGCCGATGGCGGCGGGCGGGCCGATCGTGCCCGCCTCGCCCGCCCCCTTCATGCCGCCCGGGGTGAGCGGCGAAGGGGTCTCCAGCAGCACGACCTCGATGTCGGGCACCTCGCGGGTGGTCGGCAGCAGGTACTCGGCGAGCGGCTGCCCGTCCTCGGTGTGGACGATCTCCTCGGTCAGCGCCATGCCGATGCTCTGCGCGACCCCGCCGCGGATCTGGCCCTCGACCACGGACGGGTTGACCAGCGTCCCGGCGTCGTTGACCACCCAGTAGCGCTCCACCTCGACCGCGCCGGTCTCGGGGTCCACCGCGACGGCGGCGGCGTGCGCGCCGTAGGCGAAGGTGTAGGCGGCCGGGTCGTAGCTGACCCGCTCCTCCAGCCCCGGCGTGACGCCTTCGGGCAGGTCCCAGGCCCGCCAGGCGGACGTGGCCAGCTCCCGCAGCGACACCGACGCCCGCGGGTCGCCCTTGACGCGCACGCACTCCTCGGCGATCTCCAGGTCGCCGGGCGCCGCCTCCAGCCGGTGGGCGGCGATGGCCAGCAGCTTGTCCCGCAGCCGGGCGGCGGCCTGGACGAGCGCCCCGCCGCCGACCGCCAGCGACCGGCTGGCGATCGACCCGATCGACGAGTACGGCGTCGCCGCCGTGTCCCCCAGCACCACCCGCACCTGCTCGATCGGCACCCCCATCCGGTCGGCCGCGACCTGGGCCAGCGCGGTCTCGATGCCCTGCCCGATCGAGACCACCCCGGACGACACCACCACCGACGCGTCCGGCTCCATGCGCAGCACCGCCGTCTCGTAGCCGCCCGCCTGGATGCCCGACGCCTTCATCTCCATCGACGGGCCCAGGCCGGTGGTCTCGACGTGGCAGGAGTAGCCGACGCCGCGAAGGCGGCCGTCGTCCACGCCGGTGACCGGGGTGACCAGGTCGCGCAGGGTGCGCAGGGCCCGGGGGTAGTCGCCGGAGTCGTACTGCTGGTAAACCCGGCTCGTGCACGGCAGCTCGTCCGGCGTCAGCATGTTGCGCAGCCGCAGCTCGACCGGGTCCAGGCCGAGCCGCCGGGCCGCCTCGTCGATCAGGCGCTCCCTGGTCCAGGTGCACTCGGGCTGCCCGAAGCCGCGGTAGGAGCCGGTCGGGGTGGTGTTGGTGACCACTCCGCGCACCCGTACGCCGACCCGCTCGAACCGGTACGGCCCCGGCAGCAGGGTGGCCGAGACCGCGAAGGGCGAGATGCCCACGTTCGAGGGATGGGCGCCGAGGTCGCCGAGGATGTCGGCGTCCAGGGCGACGAACCGGCCCTGGCCGTCGAGCGCCAGCCTGGCCCGGTGGACGGCGGCCCGCGCGGGCAGGGTCGCCGTCAGCCGGTCGCCGGGCGACTCGGTCCAGCTCACCGGGCGGCCCGTCCGCATCGCGGCCAGGCAGACGAGCGCCTCGTCGGGGTAGACGTGCTCCTTGCCGCCGAACCCGCCGCCGACGTCCCGGCTGATCACGCGTACCCGGTCGTGGGTGAGCCCGAACGCGTCGGCCAGGTGCTCGCGCACGTGGTGCGGGGCCTGGGAGGAGAGGTGCACGGTCAGCTCGTCGTCGGCGTAGGAGGCCACCACGCCGCGCGGCTCGACGGGATGCGGCGAGATCCGTCCCATCCTGAACGTCATCTCGACGACGTGCTCGGCGGACTCGACGAACTCCGCGCAGTCGGCGTCGCCGAGCAGGAAGTCGGTGACCAGGTTCGTGCCCCACTCGGGGTAGAGCAGCGGCGCGTCCTCGTCGAGTGCGCGTTCCGCGCCGACGGTCGCGGGCGACTGGTCGAGCTCCAGGTCCAGCAGGTCCGCGGCGTCGCGGGCGGCGGCGGGGGTGCCGGCCACGACGACGGCGATCGGCTGGCCGGCGTACCTGATCGTGTCGTCGAGCACCCGGTAGGAGGTCAGCCGCTGGCCGGGGGCGAGGGTGACGCAGGGCAGCAGCAGCAGCTCCGCGGCGTCGGCGGGGGTGATGACGTCGAGCACCCCCTCGACCGTCCAGGCCGCCTTGGCGTCGCAGCCGAGGAGCCGTCCGTGCGCGACGGGGCTGCGCACCACCACCGCGTACGCCATGCCGGGCAGGCGTACGTTGCCGACGTATCTCCCCTTTCCGGTCAGCAGTCTGGCGTCTTCCCTGCGAGGCGTCCGCGCGCCGACATAGCCCATGGGCCGATTGTGCGCGCCGCGAGCCGTGCGGTCCATATACGATCTCGCGGGGCGGCAGGCGGGAAAGACCAGGTCAGCGGGGGCGTAGATGCAGACATTTCTTCCGTATCCGGATTTCGCGGCCAGTGCCGGAGTCCTGGACGCGCTGCGGCTGGGCAAGCAGCGGGTGGAAGCTCTGCAGGTGCTGCGCGCCCTGACCGTCCCCGGCTACGGCTGGCGCCACCACCCCGCCGTCAAGATGTGGGCCGGCTACGAGGAGGCCCTGGTCCGCTACGGGCTCGACGTGTGCGAACGCTGGTGCTCGACCGGCCGGGCCGACACCTGCGCGGCCACGATGTCCGTCGAGCTGGGCCGCGCCTGCGGCACCCCCGTCATCCGCACCCAGCACGAGCTGGCGGCGGCCGGCGAGCTGCCGCCCTGGCTCGGCGACGACGCCTTCCACCTCAGCCACCGCTCCGCCCTCCTGCGCAAGGACCCCGATCACTACCGCCCGCTCTTCGGCGACGAGCCCGACGACCTGGAATACGTCTGGCCCGCCTCGGGCCGGCCCCCCGCCTGCCTACCGGCCTGACCTGCCGCCGGCGCCCACGCGGGTCCCGGTGAGGACGCCCTCCGCGTGCCGCGTCGCCATGGCGGCGCCGAAGGCGACGAGCCGCACCAGGTCCTCGTCCGTCGTCGCGGCGCCGCGCCAGGCGGCGACGTCCGCGTCGGTGACCCGGTAGGGCGCGAGGGCGGCGAGCAGCGCGAGCCTGGCTCCCGGCCGTTCCCCGCCGGGCACGCCGGTCAGCGGGCCCGACAGCCAGTCGCCGCCCATCGGCGGGTGCTCGCCGTCCCAGGCCGCGACCGCCTCGGTGACGGCCGTCCGCGCCGCCTCGCCGAGCAGCTCCCCGCCCGTCACCGCGACGGCCATGAGCGTGGCGTACGCCGTGCCGACCGGCGTGCCGGCCGCCCAGGCGGGCTCGGGCGCGGAGGGCAGGCCGTCCAGCACGTCCAGGCCCGCGCCGGGCGGGAGTTCCCTGCGCACCGTCCGGGACATGGCCCGGCCGCCGACGCTGCGCACCAGGCGCGACTTCTGCAGGTTGCCCGGCAGCAGGTTCTCGGTGAGCAGGGACGAGGCGATCCGGTTGACGAAGTGGAAGGTCAGCGCGGTGCCGACGTACGCGGGCGCCTCCTCCGCGGAGAAGGGCGCGGGCACCCGCCGGTCCTTGGCCCACCGCAGCAGCGCGGCGTGCCCGGGATCCGCCGGCACGCCCCCGGCCGCGACGGTCTCGGCCAGCCTGTGGTCGCCGGTGGCGTGCAGCAGCGTCGTGTGCGCGGCCACGCAGAACGGGCACCGGTTGGCCAGCGACACCCCCAGCGCCACCACCTCCCTGCCGGTCCTGGACCCCGGCCCGGCCAGCAGCGACTCCCGCAGCAGCGCCCAGGTCCCGGCCAGCACGGCGGGCGCGGGCGACAAGGTCAGGAAGACCGCCATGCGGGCCATGCCGAAGTCGTCGGCGAGGCGGGCGTAGACCTCGGCCACCCGGCCCGTGGCGTCCTGCGGCCGGACGGGCGTGACGTAGCGGAACTGGCCTGCGGCCGTCTGCGTCGTGTTCATGGTCGCCATGGTGGGCCGCGGGACGGGCCGGAGTCGTCCTGCCCGGGATGACTTCCGCGGCTACGGCGCGGGGCGCAGAGGCGGACGGCGTACGACGGCGGGAGTAGTCCCCCATTCCGCCCATGTGAGGACGATTATCGACACATCAGGCTCTACTGTGCTTGGCATGAGCTTGCGATGGCACCCCGCCGTCATGGACGCGGCGCTCGCGGCGGTGGTGGCCGTGCTGCTGACGGCGACCGTGGTGGCCACGCCGGACGCGGGGCCCGCGGACTACGCTGCCGTGCTCGCCGGGTCGCTCGCGCTGGTCGCCTGGCGGCGGGCGCCGGTCCCGGCGCTGCTGGTCACCACGCTGTGCATGCTGGTCTACTCCGCGCACGCCCAGCCCGGCCCGCCGGCCGCCTTCCCGGTGATGGTGACCGTGTTCGCCACGGTCAGGGCCGGTCACCGGGCGCTCGCGGCGGCGGCCGGCGCGGTGTTCCTGGGCGGGACCCTGGCGGTCAACCTGGCCACCCCCGACGGGCAGACCGCGCAGGAGATCGTGCAGAAGACGACGCTGCTGCTCGGCTGGTTCCTGGCGGCCGGGGTGACCGCGACCGTGACCCGGCACCGGCAGGCGTACCTCGTGCAGGTCGAACAGCGGGCCGCCGAGGCCGAGCGGACCCGCGAGGAGGCCGCGCTGCGCCGGGCGGGCGAGGAGCGGCTGCGCATCGCCAGGGAGCTGCACGACTCGCTCACCCACACCATCTCCGTCATCAAGGTGCAGGCGGGCGTGGCCGTGCACCTCGCGCGCAAGCGCGGCGAGGAGGTGCCGGCGGCGCTGCTGGCCATCCAGGAGGCCAGCGGCGAGGCCATGCGCGAGCTGCGCGCCACGCTGGAGGTGCTGCGCGAGGACGACGACGCCCCCGCGGCCAGCGGCCTCGACCGGCTCACCCACCTGGTCGAACGGGCCCGCTCGACCGGCGTCCCGGCTACGGTGACGGTCACCGGCGACCGCCGCGACCTCCCTGCCGAGGTCGACCGGGCGGCCTACCGGATCGTCCAGGAGGCGCTGACCAACGTCTCCAAGCACGCCGGGCCCGCCACCGCCTCGGTACGCGTCGACTACGGCAAGGAGGAGCTGATCGTGCAGGTGGACGACGACGGCCGCGCCAACGGCGGCCCCTGCGACCCCGGCGTGGGCCTGCTGGGCATGCGCGAGCGCGTCACGGCGCTCGGCGGGCGGCTGGCGACCGGGCCGCGTCCCGAGGGCGGGTTCACCGTGCGCGCCGAGCTGCCGCTGCAGGAGGCCCGGTGATCCGCGTGCTGCTGGTGGACGACCAGGCCCTCATCCGCGGCGGCTTCCGCGCCCTGCTGGAGGCCGAGGACGACATCGAGGTCGTCGCCGAGGCCGCCAACGGAGAGCAGGCGGTCGCCCTCGCCCTGGAACACCGCCCCGACGTGGCGCTCGTGGACGTGCAGATGCCCGTCATGGACGGCATCGAGGCCACCAGGCGGATCGCCGCCGACGACCGCCTGGCCGGGGTCCACGTGGTGATCCTGACCAACTACGGCCTGGACGAGTACGTCTTCCAGGCCCTGCGCGCCGGCGCGAGCGGCTTCCTGGTCAAGGACACCGAGCCCGCTGACCTGCTCCAGGGCGTCAGGGTGGCCGCCCGCGGCGACGCCCTGCTCTCCCCCGCCATCACCCGCCGCCTGATCGGCGAGTACGTCGCCCGCCGCCCCGAGCCCGAGCCCCAGGGCCTGGACGTGCTCACCAACCGCGAACGCGAGGTGACCGCCCTGGTCGCCCGCGGCATGTCCAACGACGAGATCGCCGCCCAGATGGTGATCAGCCCGACCACCGCCAAGACGCACGTCAGCCGGGCGATGACCAAGCTGCACGCCCGCGACCGCGCCCAGCTCGTGGTCTTCGCCTACGAGTCCGGCCTGGTGACCCCGCGCGAGCGCTGACCCGAGGCTTGACCGTCAAGGAACGCGGTCCCTCCGCATACCCGTCCCGGACTGAGTACACTCGGGCACGTTCAACGGCCGAGACTTGTACGGCGAGGCTCTTGGCCCGGGGCGGTGGCCCCTCGGCCCCCGTCCCTCTGGAGTCACGTGAGCAGCGGGCTTGTCGATGCTCCGCCCTCCAGCGACCCCGGCGCCCCCAAGAGGCGCCACGGGCGCTGGCTACGCTGGGTGATCGCGATCGCGGTCGCCGTCGTCCTCCTGGTCGCCGGCGTGGCCGTCGGCGTCACCGCGAAACTCAGCGGCAACCTCAAGCGCTCCACGGTCACCAAGGAGGACCTCGGCGAGACGCGGCCCCCCAAGGTCGCCACCTCGGCGATGAACGTCCTGATCGTGGGCTCCGACCAGCGCGACGGCAAGAACGCCAGGTACGGCCGCCGCATCGCGGGCGAGCGCACCGACACGATCATGCTGGCGCACGTGTCGTCCAAGCGGGACAACGCCATGGTGATCAGCTTTCCGCGCGACTCGCTGGTCCAGCTCCCCGCCTGCCGGGCCACGGGCGGCCTGCCCGGCCAGCAGCCGCACCTGGGCATGATCAACGAGTCGTTCAACTCCGGCGGCATCGCCTGCACCTGGAAGACGATCGAGTCGCTCACCCGCATCCACATCGACCACTTCGTGAAGGTCGACTTCACCGGCTTCAAGAGCATGGTCAACGCCGTGGGCGGCGTCGAGGTCTGCCTGCCCTCCCCGGTGAACGACAAGAAGGCCCTGCTCCACCTGCCCGCCGGGCGGCAGACGCTCAACGGCGAGCAGGCGCTCGGCTACGTCCGCGCCCGCTACAGCCTCGGCGACGGCTCCGACATCGGGCGCATCCAGCGGCAGCAGATGTTCATCGCCTCGATGCTCAAGAAGGTGATGAGCGGCGAGACGCTCACCGACCCGTCCAAGCTGTTCGGCTTCCTCGACGCCGGAACCAAGTCGGTGACCGTCGACGACGACCTGTCGGTGGGCGTCATGAAGGACCTCGCCACCAGCCTCCAGGGCCTCAACGCCGGGCAGATCCGGTTCATCACCACCCCCTGGCACTATTCGCTGACCCAGCCGGGCCGGGTCGAGTGGGTGCAGCCGCAGGCCGGCCGGCTGTTCCAGATCGTCGCCAGGGACCAGAGCGTCCAGGGCGTCAAGGGCGGCCAGGCCAAGGTGGGGCGGTCGAAGATCCAGATCGAGCTGCGCAACGGCACCTACCGCGGCGGCCTCGGCACGCAGGTGGCCGCCTTCCTGGAACAGCGCGGCTACCACATCAGCAAGATCGGCGACACGGCCAGGAAGCCCCAGGCGAAGACCACGCTGCTCTACGGCCCCAACGCCGAGACGCGGGTGCCCACGCTCACCAACGACCTGCTCGCCGCCACGCCCAAGCTGGTCCCCGGCGCCCGGACGAACCACCTGGTGCTGGTGATCGGCGACGACTGGAAGGGGCTCAAGCCGCTGCGCGCCGACGACACCGAGGCGATCAAGGGCTTCGACGCCACCCACGACACCTGCGCGGCCTGATTCCGGCCCCCTCGGCTCCCCCAGGCCCGTCCCGGCTCACGCAGGGCCGGCCGGGCCCAGCCCGGCTCGGCCCGGCTCACAGGGCGTCGGCGAGCCCGCCCCCGTCGATGGCGGTGAAGCCGGCGTCCTCGATGAGCGGCACCACGGCCTTCTTGGCGGCCTCGTCGTCGCCCCAGTAGGGCATGTCGGCCCGCGGGCCGCCCCGCTGCCCGGCCGTGCCCAGGTCCAGCAGCTCGTTGGGGTATTTGGTGTTGAACGTGCGCACCAGCCGCACCTCGCGGCCGAGCACGTGCTGCTGGTACTGCGGGCTGGTGAGCCCGTCCGGCACGGCCACCACCGCCTCGGCGCCGTCGAGCCGGGTGATCGGGTTGCTGGGGTCGATGACGATCTTGCCGCCCAGCGCCGCGCCCAGCTCCTCGACCACGGTGGGGAACGCCTCCCACCACACCGCCATGACGACGACCTCGCCGAAGCGCGCCGCCTCGATCGGCGAGCCGACGCCCGACTGCCCCTCGGCGGCGGCCGCGGCCTCCTCGGCCAGGGCCGGCCGGGCGTCGCTGAAGAGCACGTCGTGACCGGCCGCCGCGAGCAGCCGGCCGAGCGGCGCGCCGAGCCGGCCCGAACCCACGATTCCTACGCGCATGTCTGGATCTCCTTGTCGGCCGATCGGCACCTGCCCATCGGCCTTCCCCGCATGCCCGGCTTTGCGCCTGCGCCGCGAGATCTTTGCCCGCCGGTGATCCCTACACTCGTCGTCCATGAACGATCCCGACGTCCACGAGCTGCGCAGGGGCAGCGCCGAGCGGGCGCACCTGCGTGCGCGCGGGCCCGAGCTGCCGCAGGTGACCGACCTGGCCGGGCCGCGCGGGCTGCCGCTGCGGCACTACCGGCCCGCGCGGGAGCGGCGGCCGCTGGTGGTGTACGTGCACGGCGGCGCGTGGGTGCTCTGCGACCTGGACACGCACGACCGGATCTGCCGCCTGCTGGCCCGCGAGTGCGACGTGGAGGTGCTAGCCGTGGACTACCGGCTGGCGCCCGAGCACCCGTACCCGGCGGCCGTCGAGGACGTCGTGGACGTGCTGCGCGAGGCCCGTCCGGTCGCGGTGGCCGGGGACAGCGCGGGCGGTTACCTGGCCACGATGGCCTGCCTGGCGCTGCGGGACGCGGGCGACCCGTCGCCCGCCGCCCAGATCCTGGTCTGCCCCAACACCGACCTCACGCTCTCCTGCCCGAGCGTGCGGGAGAAGGGCACCGGTCACGGCCTCGACGAGAGCTTCCTCGCCTGGGCCGTGCGGCAGTGGGCGCCCGATCCGGCGCGGCGCGCCGACCCGAGGCTGAGCCCGCTGCTCGTGCCCGACCTGAGCGGGATGCCCGCCACGCTGGTGGTCACCGCCGAGCACGACGCCCTCAGGGACGAGGGCGAGGCGTACGCCCGCCGGCTGGCCGAGGCGGGCGTGCCGGTCACGTGCCGCAGGGAGCCCGGCCTCACGCACGGCTTCCAGCAGAACGCCGACCCGGTGTCGCGGGCCGCCACCGGCCGCCTGCTCGCCGACGCGCGCCGCCTGCTCGAAGCGGTGACGGGCTAGCAGCCCGCCGGACCACCGTGGCCCGGCCCGCGCCCTGCGGCACGCCGCCGGGCGGGCACGGGAACACCGCCTGGAACTCGCGGCGACCGGTCAGGCGCCGGAGGCCAGGCGGCCCGAGAACGTCGCGGACGCCCCCGCGAAGCCGGCGCGCGTCATTGCGCGCGCTCGGACTCCTGCTCGGACGCCGTGGACGTGTACATCTCCTCGCGCGGCGTGTCCGCACCCAGCTCCTCGCGCAGCCGGTCGTAGTCGATGTTGTGGTTGGCGTACTTCAGCTGGCGAGCGACCTTCGTCTGCTTCGCCTTGGCTCTTCCTCGGCCCATGGCTACTCCCTAGTCCCCGCTGTCATGCTATCCAACAACGTTACGACTTGAAGAATTATGCAACTGCGCTCGATTAGTCTTGCAATATGCACGTGGAGGTCCACCAGGCCAAGGCCGACTTCTTCAGGACGCTCGGCCACCCCGCTCGCATCAGAGTGTTGGAGCTACTCCAGGAAGGTCCACTGCCCGTCAGGGACCTGCTGGCCCAGATCGACATCGAGGCGTCGAGCCTCTCACAACAGCTGGCGGTCCTGCGCAGGGCCGGGATCGTGAGCGCAATCCGCGAAGGCAGCACGGTGGTCTACACCCTGGCCACTCCCGAGCTGGCAGACCTGCTCGGGGCCGCCCGCCGCATCCTCACCGACATGCTGGCCGACCAGGGGGAGCTCCTGGCCGAGCTGCGGGCGGAGGTCACTTAGCGGCGGCCTCGGCGCGGCGCCTGACCACCTTCGGGTAACGGGCGGTGAAGACGGCGGGGACGACGAACGAGAGCACCTTGATCGCGATGACGACCGTGGTGGCGTGGGGGGTCGCGGCCAGCACGAACGTCAGCGCGACGGCGGCGAGCGTGAACGCCACCGCCCACACCGTCGTGATCACCACGTTGACGCGGCGGAACGCCTGGGTCTCCCAGATCTCCTTCGGCGCCATCGTGCGCGCGATGCCCAGCGTGAACGGCTTGCCGATGGCCAGCGAGCCCCAGGCGGTGCCGGCCAGCCAGACGTTGACCAGCGCGGGCCCGTACGGCGTGAGCGGCGAGTGCGGGGCCGCCAGGGAGAGCACCGTGAGCAGGGCGAAGAAGGCGGCGGCGCTCGTCTCGATCACGATCTCGTCCCAGGCCCGGCCGGACCGCCGGTCGATGACCACGAGGGCGAGGGCGATCACGAGGCCGGTGATGGCGCCCCAGCGCCACTCGTCACCCGTGGCGATGACCGCGTAGACGACCCAGGGGAGGAAACCGAGCAGACCGCGCATCGCGCAACTCCTTTGACATTCCTAAGTAGACATGTCGAATGTAGAACCTCCTGTGGAGATATGTCAATATAGGAATATGAGCTTGAGACACGCCGTGCTTGGTCTGCTCGCCGAGGGGCCGGCCAGCGGCTACGACCTGCTGAAGACCTTCGACGTCTCATTGTCCAACGTCTGGCCGGCCACGCAGAGCCAGCTCTACGCCGAGCTCGGCAAGCTGGCCGACGCCGGTCTCGTGAGCGTCGCGGCCGAGGGCCCCCGCGGCCGCAAGGAGTACGCGATCACCCAGGAGGGCCGGGCCGAGCTGCGCCGCTGGATCACCGAGGTCGAGCCGGTCAGGGTCGGGCGCAGCGACATGCTGCTGCGCGTGTTCTTCCTCGGTCAGGTCGATCCCGAGCAGGCCCGCGCCTACCTGCGCCGCCAGGCCGAGGTGGTGGGCAAGCACCTGGAGCACATGGAGGCCATCAAGGGCTTCGTCGAGAGCGGCCAGGACAACCTGTCGGTCTACGGCCGGCTCGCCCTGGAGTACGGCCTGCGGCTCGGCGCCGTGCAGAAGGAGTGGGCCGAGTGGGCCGAGGGGCAGATCCGTTAGGCTCGCCCCCATGGTCTCCGAGCTGTTCGATCCGAAGATGTGGCAGGTCGTCGAGGGCTTCGACTTCACCGACATCACCTACCACCGGGCCCTCGACCAGGGCACGGTGCGGGTCGCGTTCAACCGGCCCGAAGTGCGCAACGCCTTCAGGCCCCAGACGGTCGACGAGCTCTACCGGGCGCTCGACCACGCCAGGCAGGCCACCGACGTCGGCTGCGTGCTGCTCACGGGCAACGGCCCCTCGCCCAAGGACGGCGGGTGGGCCTTCTGCTCCGGCGGCGACCAGCGCATCAGGGGCAAAGACGGCTACCAGTACGCCGACGGCACCCCCGCCACCGGGCGCCTGCACATCCTGGAGGTGCAGCGCCTGATCCGCTTCATGCCCAAGATCGTGATCTGCGTGGTGCCCGGCTGGGCCGCGGGCGGCGGGCACAGCCTCCACGTCGTGGCCGACCTCACCCTGGCCAGCGCCGAGCACGCCCGCTTCAAGCAGACCGACGCCGACGTGGCCAGCTTCGACGGCGGCTTCGGCTCGGCCTACCTGGCGCGGCAGGTCGGGCAGAAGTTCGCCCGCGAGATCTTCTTCCTGGGCGACACCTACAGCGCGGCCGACGCCCACCGCATGGGCATGGTCAACGCCGTCGTCCCGCACGCGGAGCTGGAGGCCACGGCGCTGGAGTGGGCGCGCAAGGTCAACGGCAAGTCGCCCACCGCGCAGCGCATGCTGAAGTTCGCCTTCAACATGATCGACGACGGGCTCGTCGGGCAGCAGGTGTTCGCGGGCGAGGCGACGCGGCTGGCGTACATGACGGACGAGGCGGCCGAGGGGCGCGACTCCTTCCTGGAGAAGCGGGCGCCCGACTGGTCGCCCTTCCCCTGGCACTTCTAGCCGCGGGCGCCCCGGCCGGAGGCAGACTGGGGCGATGAGGATCATGGTTCCCGAGGCGTTGACCGCATCACATGTGAAGATCGACGGCGAGCGGGGGCGGGCCTGGTCGGCCGGCCTGCCCGCGCTGGCCGAGCGTTACCTGGAGGAGTGGGGGCTGCGGCTGGACGAGGGCCGCCCCATGCACGGCGTGGTCTCCCTCGTGCTGCCCGTCGTACGGGAGGACGGCACCAGGGCGGCGCTCAAGCTCCAGCCCGTCACCGACGAGAACGCCACCGAGGCGCCCGGCCTGCGCACGTGGGCCGGGAAGGGCTCGGTCCTGCTGCTCGACGACGACCCCGAGACCGGCACCCTGCTGCTGGAACGCCTCGACTCCGGCCGCCCGCTGTCGGCCGTCCCGGACGACACCGAGGCGCTGATGATCCTGACCGGGTTGCTGGGCCGGTTGACCGCCTTCCCCGCCCCGCCGGGGCTGCGCCGGTTGGGCGACATCGCCGCGCAGATGCTGGCCGACGTCGACCGCGCGACCGCCGCGCTGCCCCGCGAGCAGGACAGGTACTGGCTGCGCTGGTGCGCCGACGCGGTCGCCGAGCTCGTCGCCGAGCCGGGCGACCGGCTGCTGCACTGGGACCTGCACTACGACAACGTGCTGGCCGCCGAGCGGGAGCCGTGGCTGGCCATCGACCCCAAGCCGCTGGCCGGCGACCCCGGGTTCGACCTGTGGCCCGCCCTGGACAACCGCTGGGACGCCGTCGTCGCCACCGGCGACCCGATCAGGGGCGTGCTGCGGCGGTTCGACCTGATGGTGGACGGGCTGGGCCTCGACCCCGCCAGGGCGGCCGGCTGGACCCTCGGCCGGATCCTGCAGAACGCCCTGTGGGACGTCGAGGACGGCGAGCACGAGCTCGACGAGACCGCCCTGGTGATCGCCGAGGCCGTGCGCCACCGGCAGTGACGGTTCACCGCCAGTAGGCGGGATATCTGTGGCCCGGCAGCGCCCGTCCGAGCGCCACCCCGGCGGCGATCACCACGACGCTCGCGACCAGGACCGGGTCGAGCAGGTACACCGGGTCGGGGGCGGTGAGCCCGATCAGCGCCGCCGTGGCCCCGGCCGGCGGGTGAGGGGCCCGCAGCAGCAGCATCGGGGCCGTGGAGAGCGCCGCCGCGGCGACCGCCGTCCACACCGAGGGGCCGGTGAGGGCGGTGAGCGCCAGGGCGAGCGCGGTGGCGCTCAGGTGGCCGAGGAGGATGCTGCGCGGCTGGGCGAACGGCGCGGCGGGCGCCAGGGCCACGATCCCGGCGGTGGCGGCGAACGGCAGCGCGAACAGCTCCATGCCGGTGAGGCCGGCCAGCAGGGCCAGTAACGACAGTCCGGCCAGCGCCGCCGCGGTGGCCAGGGCCACCGCCCTGCCGGACGGACGGGCGGGCGCCCCCGACGTCCCGGCCCACCCCCACCTCCGGGTGGGCGGCGGCCCGGCCGTCGGGCCCGCCGCGCGCCCGTGGGGGGCGGGCGCGCGGCGGGAGCCCAGGGATCGGTGCGTGTGGACGGCCGCGGCGGACAGGCCGGGGCGGGCCGTGGTGTTCCCGCGGCGGCGGGGCTGGGGCATCGGAGGCTCCCGTCAGTCGGAGAGGCGGCGGAGGAAGTCGCGGACCAGCGCGGCGATCTGCCGGCCACGGGTCTCCAGGGCGAAGTGGCCCGCGTCGATGAGCTGGATCTCGGCGCGCTTGGTGTCCCGGTCGAAGGCGAGGGCGCCGTCGGGGCCGAAGATCTCGTCGTGCCGCCCCCACACGGCCAGCACCGGCGGCTGGTGCGTGCGCAGGTACTCCTGCCACTGCGGGTAGAGGCCCGGGTTGCGGCCGTAGTCCACGAAGAGGGCGAGCTGGACGGCGTGGTTGCCGGGCCGGTCGAGGCGGGCCTGGTCGAGGGCCGCCTTGTCGGGGTTGACCATGGCGGCGTCGGGGACGCCGTGCGTGTACTGCCAGTGGGTGGCCTCGGGGGTGAGCAGGCCGAGCAGCGCGGAGGTGTTCTCCTCGGAGGGGTCGGCCCACGCCTTGCGCAGCGGCTCCCAGAACGGCGTCAGACCCTCCTCGTACGCGTTGCCGTTCTGGGTGACGATGCCGGTGATGCGCTCCGGGTGCCGGACGGCGAGGCGGAAGCCGACGGGGGCGCCGTAGTCGTGCACGTAGAGCGCGTACTTGGTGACGCCCAGGGTGTCCAGGAGGCTGTCCACCACGTCGGCCAGGTGGTCGAAGCTGTACTCCCACTCCTCAGCCGCGGGGGCCGAGCTGTGACCGAAGCCCGGGTAGTCCGGCGCGATCAGATGGAACTCGTCCGCCAGGTCGGCGATCAGCTCCTGGTAGGCCACCGACGAGGTCGGGAACCCGTGCAGCAGCACCAGCGTGGGCGCCGACGGGTCACCGGCCTCCCGGTAGAACACGTCGAGGCCGGCCACCACAGCGGTGCGGTACCGAACAGTCATCTCATCCTCCAGCTATAACCGGCTAAATCCGTTTTGCTGGTTAAGTGATAGCATGGCGATCAGTAACCGGTCAAATCGCTTTGGGGGGTTAGAGGCAGTGAGGATACGGCCGCTTCGCGACGAGCCCATGGCGCTCGACCTGGTCGACACCGTCTGGGTGGAGCACGGCGCCCTGCTCGACCAGTTCGACGACCTGGAAGGCGTGCGCTCCTGGCTCGGCGACCACGGCCTGCCGGGCGAGGACGATCTGGAGCGGGTGCGCGACCGGCTCGTCCGGACGCGGGACGCGCTGCGCGGCTCGCTCGAAGGCCGGGGGCACGACGCGCTCAACGCGGTGCTCGCCGAGGGCTCGACCAGGCCGCGGGTGGACGCCGACGGGCCGCGCGAGACCGTCGTGGTGAGCGATCCGGCCTGGGAGGCGGCCTGGACGGCGGCCGCCGACTTCGTCCGGCTCCTGCGCGAACGTCCCGAACGGCTGCGCAAGTGCGCGAACCCGGCCTGTGTCCTGTGGTTCCTCGACGTGAGCAAGAACGGCAGCCGCAGGTGGTGCTCGATGGAGGTGTGCGGCAACCGCGCGAAGGCGGGCCGGTTCAACCAGCGCCACAAGAACACCGTCTGAACCGCGAAGGCGGGCCGGCTCGGCCGACGCCGCAGGAACGCCGTCCGAACCGGCCCGCCCGGAATGCGAGGGAGCGGCGGACCTCAGTCCGTCACCAGGACGACCTTCCCCCGGCCGTGGCCGGTCTCGATCTCGCGGTGGGCGTCGGCGGCCTCCTCCAGCCGGTACGTCCGCCGCACCGGGAAGGCGAAGCGGCCCTCGGCGTACAGGGCGGCGTACCGGCCGAGCCGTTCGGCCGTGCGCTCGCCCTGGACGACCTTGACGCCCAGCTCGGCCGCCCGGCCGTGCTCGACCAGCGTGACGATGCGCCCGCGGTCGGCGACCAGGACGAGCGAGACCTCCAGGGCGTGGCCGCCGGCGCCGTCGAGGGCCGCGTGCACGCCGCCGGGGGCGAGCGCGCGGACCCGGTCGGCGAGCCCGTCACCGTAGGCGACCGGGATCGCGCCGAGGTCGCGCAGGTGGTCGTGGTTGGCCTGGCGGGCGGTGCCGATCACCGTGGCGCCGCGCATGCGGGCGATCTGCACGGCCGCCGTGCCCACGGACCCGGCCGCGCCGTGCACGAGCAGCGTCTCGCCGGCGCCGACCGCCAGGGCGTCGAGGGCCAGCTCGGCCGTCTGCACGCCGGAGGTCAGCCCGCCGGCCACCTCCCAGGGCGTCCCGGCGGGCTTGGGAGCCACATCGGCCGCCGGGACCACGATGTACTCGGCGTAGGCGAACAGGCGCGAGAAGCCCAGCACCTCGTCCCCGGCCGACACCCCGGCGACCCCGTCGCCCACCTGGTCGACCACGCCGGCGAACTCGTTGCCCGGGATGCGCGGCCACGGCACGTCCCCCATGTACGGCGGCAGCCACCCCGCCCGTACGGCCGCGTCGAACGGCTGCACGCCGGCCGCCCGCACGCGGACGCGCACCTGTCCCGGGCCCGCCTGCGGCGCGGGCACCTCCATCACCTTCAGCACCTCGGGGCCGCCCGGCTCGGCGAACGCCGCCGCCCTCATCACGTCAGTCATGCCGTCGAGCGTGCTACCTCAACCGCCCTTGAGGTCAAGTCGGCTAACTTTCGATATGAAGTCGGGAACTTTCCGCTTTAGTCGCGCTTTATATGTATATAGTCCGTCAGGACACACCGGGGGATGGGGCAAACCGAGGGCTGATGACCGAGTTCTTCCACGCCGCTCTGGGCTTTCCGACCGTCATTTTCACTTTCCTCCTCGCGGCGGTCCTGGCTTATTGGCTGGCCGTCATCGCGGGCCTGCTGGACCTCGACCACGACGCGCCATGGCTGGGATTCGGGGGCGTCCCCGCCGGGATCGTCATCTCCCTGCTGGTCGCGGTCGCGTGGCTGCTGAGTCTGGTCGGCGGCCAGGTGCTGCCGGACGCCGCGCTGGCCGCCGTGCCCTTCGCCGCGGCGGCGGGCGGCTGGCTCGCCACGCGCGCCCTGATCGGGCCGCTGCGCAGGGCTTTCCAGGACGGCGGGCAGCACTCGCGCGGCGACCTCGTGGGCCGCCCGTGCGTCATCCGCACCGGTGCCGCCACCCCCGACTTCGGCCAGGCCGAGGTCACCGCCGAGGACGGCTCGACCGCGGTCGTCCAGGTCCGGACGACCGGACGGGACCGCCTGGGCCGCGGCGACAAAGCACTCATCTTCGAATACGACAAAGACGGCGAATTCTTCTGGGTCATGCCCTACGAAAGCGAGATCTGATGGACGTCATCTCCACGGGCTTCGGCGTATTTCTCGCCGTCGTCCTGGTCATCGTGATTGGCCTGCTGGTCATCATCGGCCGCCTTTTCCGCAAGGTGGAACAGGGCAAGGCGCTGATCGTGTCGAAGGTCAACAAGGTGGACGTGACGTTCACCGGCGCCATCGTGCTGCCGGTCGTCCACAAGGCCGAGACCATGGACATCTCGGTGAAGACCATCGAGATCACGCGTACCGGCCGTGAGGGGCTGATCTGCCGGGACAACATCAGGGCCGACATCAAGATCACGTTCTTCGTCCGGGTGAACAAGACCGCCGAGGACGTCATCAAGGTCGCCCAGGCCATCGGCACCGCGCGGGCCAGCGACGAGAACACCCTCCAGGAGCTGTTCAGCGCCAAGTTCTCCGAGGCGCTGAAGACGGCCGGCAAGCACCTCGACTTCGTCGACCTCTACACCAAGCGGGACGAGTTCCGCGACGAGATCATCCGGCTCATCGGCACCGACCTGAACGGCTACAGCCTCGAAGACGCCGCCATCGACTACCTGGAGCAGACCGCGCTCACCCAGCTCGACTCCAGCAACATCCTGGACGCCCAGGGCATCAGGAAGATCACCGAGCTGACCGCGCTGGAGCACGTACGGACCAACGAGTTCCAGCGGGCCGAGGAGAAGGAGATCACCCGCCAGAACGTGGACGCCCGCGAGGCCATCCTGGAGCTCCAGCGCCGCCAGGCCGACGCCGAGCTCAAGCAGCGCCGCGAAATCGAGACCGTCAAGGCCCGCGAGGAGGCGGAGATCGCCCGCGTGCAGGCCGAGGAGCGGCTGCGCGCGCAGACGGCCGGCATCAAGACCGACGAGCAGATCGGTGTGCAGCGGGAGAACCAGGCCCGCGAGGTGGCGGTCGCCGAGAAGAACCGCGAGCGGGTGATCGCGATCGAGAGCGAGCGCATCGAGAAGGACCGCCTGCTGGAGGTCATCGCCCGCGAGCGGGAGACCGAGCTGTCGCGCATCGCCAAGGACAAGGAGGTCGAGACCGAGAAGCGGTCGATCGCCGAGGTCATCCGGGAGCGCATCGCGGTCGACAAGACGGTGGCCGAGCAGGAGGAGAGCATCAAGCGGCTGCGGGTGGTCGAGGAGGCCGAGCGCACCCGTCAGCAGGTGATCATCGCGGCCGAGGCCGAGGCGCAGGAGAACCTGGTCAAGGACATCAAGGCGGCCGAGGCCGCCGAGGCGGCCTCGAAGTTCAAGGCCCGCGAGGAGCTGGTGCTGGCCGAGGCCCGGCAGCAGGCCGCCGAGCTGGAGGCGCGGGCCAAGATCCGGCTCGCGGAGGGCGTGCAGGCCGAGTCCGCCGCGGCCGGGCTGGCGCAGGTGCAGGTCAAGGAGCGCGACGCGGACGCCATCGAGAAGGTCGGCCGCGCCGAGGCCCTGTCCCTGGGCGAGAGGCTGCGGGCCGAGGCCGAGGGCGCGCGGGCCATGGCGCTGATCGAGGGCGACCGGCTCAAGGCGCAGGCCGAGGGCGAGCAGGCCATGGCGCTGGCCGGCGCGACCGCGATCGGCGAGAAGCTGAAGGCCGAGGCCGAGGGCCTGACCCAGAAGGCCGCCGCGATGGCCGCCCTGGACGAGGCCAGCCGGGGCCACGAGGAGTACCGCCTGCGCCTGGAGGCCGACAAGGAGATCAGGCTCAAGCACATCGACGTCACCCGCCAGGTGGCCGAGTCGCAGGCCAGCGTGCTGGCGGCGGGGCTGGCCAAGGCCAACATCGACATCGTCGGCGGCGACACGATGTTCTTCGACAAGGTGGTCGGCTCGATCACCACGGGCAAGGCGGTGGACGGCTTCGTCGGCCACTCGACCGTGGCCGGGGCGCTCGCCGCGCCGTACCTCAACGGGACGGCCAGCCTGGCGGCGGACATCGCGAGCGTGGTCGGCGGGGTGCGCACCGAGGACATCAAGAACCTGACCGTCTCGGCCCTGCTCATGCGGCTCATCCAGGACGGCGGCCCGCAGTCGACGGCGCTCGGCGAGCTGCTGGAGACCGCGCGCCGGCTGGGCGTGGCCGACTCCCCCGTGGCCGCGCTGGCGGCGGCGAAGGGCTGACGTGAGCACCACCGAGCTGGAAGCCGGGACCTACGAGGTTCTGCGGAACCGTCTCCAGGCGCAGGCCAAGGCCCTCGCGGTGGCGGCGGAGGAGGTCAACGGGCAGCGGCTGCGCGTCTTCGGCGGCGCGGAGCTGCGCCTGCTCGGCACCGAGCGGATCAGGACCGAGAACAACTGCGTCCCGAGGGACATCGTCTCGCTGGGCGAGGTGATGTTGTTCGGCTACAACGTCTTCATCGGGCTCAAGCCGGAGACGACCGTGGCCGACGTGTTCGCCGTGCACCGCTTCACCAGGGACGGGGACGCGTTCACGTTCGAGACGGGGAAGCTGGAGACGCTGGAGGAGCCGGCGTTCAGGAAGGACTTCGCCGAGCTGTACCGGTACTACAAGGAGACCAGGCTCCAGCAGCTGCGCCGGGTCGAGGGCAAGCTGCTGGCGGTGTTCCGGACGGGCCCGGCGGACACGCGGGTGCTCAGGTGGACGGTCAGCAACGGCGGTGTCCCGAAATATCTGGATAACAGGGGGGAGCGGGACCACGTCTTCCCCCCGTCCCACGACTTCGAGTGGACGCCGACCACCCGCGACGACCACGTCCTCGGCCGCCATCCGCACATCTCCATCGAGGGCGAGGTCTTCGTCGAGACGATCGGCGGCGACCTCACCATCAAGGTCGAGAACAACACCGAGACCGGCGCGGGCGTCTACTCCGAGCCGGTCACCGAACGCCTCCAGTCGCTGGCCGACGCCGACGTCGAGTACGCCAGGGTCGGGCCGCTCGTCCTCATGCGGATCAGGCCGTACAAGGAGCCGGACTGGCGGCATCTGGTGTTCAACACCCGTACCAAGGCGGTGACCAGGCTCGACGGCATCGGCCAGTCCTGCCAGCGGCTGCCCGAGGACCAGGGGCTGATCTTCCCGGGCGGCTACTACCTGGCCACCGGGATCAGCAAGACCTTCGACACGGACGTGGCGGACCTGGAGTTCGAGCGGGTCGTGCGCTCGCCCAACGGCGAGGACGTCCTGTACGTCTTCCACGCCCGCGGCGACGGCCGCTCGTTGCTGCTGCCGTACAACGTGATCAGGAAGGAGGTGGCCAACCCCATCGTCTGCCACGGGTACTCCCTGTTCGACGACGGCACGATGGTGGTCTTCCGCGCCCTCTCCGAGGAGCCGACCCGGGTCCATCCGATGCAGGTGTGGCAGACGCCGTACGTGTCCGACACCTACGCCGCCGCCCAGCCCGCCGGGACCGGTCCCCTGGAGCGCATCGGCAACGCCGAGCTGGTGCGCGGCATCTCCGACTGCCTGTCCGTGGCCCGCATGGTCGAGGAGATGGCGGCGTCGGAGGCCACGTTCGAGGCGCTGATCGCCGCCTGCACCCGCGCCGCCGACTCCTACCACTGGCTCGGCGAGCACGGGCTCGCCGAGCCGCTCGCCGACATGCGCGCCACCGCCGAGCAGGTGCTCGACGAGTACGAGAACGTCGAGCAGCTCACCCGCCAGGCCGCCGACGCCCTGGCCGCGGCCGCCGAGGAGACCGCCCACCTGGTACGCGCGGCCGCCGCCGACACCCCCGCCACCGCCGACGCCTGGGTCACCACGCTGGCCGGACTGCGCAGGCAGCAGGGCCGCCTGGTGACCCTGCGCGACGTCCGCTACCTGGACCTCGCCCGCCTGGACGCGCTGTCCGCCGCCGTGACCGCGGAGCTGGCCGCGACCGGCCGGCGCGCGGTCGCCTTCCTGGAGGGCGCGGAGGCGTTCACCGCCTACCACGTGGCGGTCGAACGGCTGGCCGCCGACGCTGCCGCGATCGCGACCGTGGCCGAGGCCGCGCCCGTCGCCGACCGGCTGGCCGAGCAGGCGGAGGGCCTGGAGGTGGTGACGGAGGTCGTCGGCTCGCTGGAGATCGCCGACGCCACGGTCCGCACGTCGATCCTGGGCCGGATCGCCGAGGTGCTGGCCGGGGTGAACCGGGCGCGGGCCGTGCTCGACGGGCGGCGGCGCGAGCTGCTCGGCTCGGAGGGGCGCGCGGCCTTCGCCGCCGAGTTCGCCCTGTTCGGGCAGGCCGTCTCGGGGGCGCTGGCGATGGCCGACACGCCGGACAAGTGCGACGAGCAGCTCGGCCGCCTGATGCTCCAGGTGGAGAACCTGGAGGCGCGGTTCGGCGAGTTCGACGACTTCGCCGCCCAGCTCGCGGGCAAGCGGGACGAGGTCTACGAGGCGTTCTCGGCCAGGAAGCAGACCCAGCTCGACGGCCTGGCCCGGCGGGCCGACCGGGTCTTCGCCTCGGCCGAGCGCATCCTGGGCAGCGTGACCAGGCGGCTGGCGTCGCTGGGGTCGATGGACGAGGTCAACACGTACTTCGCCACTGATCCGATGGTCGGCAGGGTCCGTACGGCGGCGGCCGAGCTGCGCTCCCTGGGCGACGCCGTCCGGGCCGAGGAGCTGGACGGCCGGGTCAAGGCGGCCCAGCAGGAGGCCGGCCGCGCCCTGCGGGACCGGCTGGACCTGTTCACCGACGGCGGCGAGACGCTGCGCCTCGGCCGTCACCTGTTCGCCGTCAACACCCAGCCGATCGACCTGACGCTGGTCCCGCACGACGGCGAGATGCACTTCGCGATCACGGGCACCGACTACCGCGCGCCCGTGCCGGCGTCGTTCGCCGACACGCGGCCGTTCTGGGAGCAGCTGCTGGTGTCGGAGACGCCGGAGATGTACCGGGCCGAGCACCTGGCCGCCTCGCTCCTGGACTCCGCGGAGCCCGGCGCTCCCCTGGCCGACCTGGTACGCCAGGCCGCCGAGCAGCGCTACGACGAGGGCTACGAGCGCGGCGTGCACGACCACGACGCGATCCTCGTCCTGGAGAGCCTGGTCCGCCTGCGCGAGGGCGCCGGCCTGCTGCGCTACCCGCCCGAGGCCCGCGCGGCGGCGCAGCTCTTCTGGGCCTTCGGCACGGACGAGGTTTCACGTAAAACATTGGCCACCAGGGCCGCCTCCCTGGTCCGCGCCCGCGCGGTCTTCGGCCGGACGCCCGCCCTGGAGGCGCTGGCCGCCGAGCTCGGCGGCCGGATCGCCGCCTTCTCCCCCGGCCAGGACACCGCCCACGACACCGCCCACGACACCGGCCAGGACACCGCGCGGAGCACGGCCGCGCTGGCCGGCGAGTACCTGGTCGAGGAGCTGGGCGCGACGCCGTCGGGCTTCGTGACCGGCAAGGCGGCGCGCGACCTCCTCGACGGCTTCAGGCAGGCGCTCGGCCCGGCCAGGACCCGCGAGTTCGAGGAGGAGCTGGCCGCGCTCCCCCTGCCCGAGCGGCTGCAGCTCGCCCACGCCTGGATCGGCGCCTACCGGCAGGGCCCCGAGGTGGCCGAGGCCGTCGCCGTGCTCCTGTGCGACCTGCCGCGGCACGACTCCGGCGCCGCCGTCGAGGAGACCGTCGAGGGGCTGCTCGGCGCGCATCCGCGCGTGCAGGACCGCAGGCTGCGGGTCAGGCTCGACGAGCTGCTGACCAGGGCGCGCGCCTTCAGGCAGGACCGGGTCCCGGCCTACCGGGCCTACCAGCGCCGCCGCAACGAGCTGATCGAGCAGGAACGCCGCCGGTTGCGCCTGGAGGAGTACCGGCCCAAGGTCATGAGCGCGTTCGTCCGCAACCGGCTGCTGGACGAGGTCTACCTGCCGCTGATCGGCGACAACCTGGCCAAGCAGCTCGGCGCGGCGGGCGCGGGCAAGCGCACCGACCAGATGGGCCTGCTGCTGCTCATCTCACCGCCCGGCTACGGCAAGACCACGCTGATGGAGTACGTCGCCAGCCGCCTCGGCCTGGTCTTCGTCAAGGTGAACGGCCCGGCGCTCGGCCACGGCGTCACCTCGCTCGACCCGGCCGACGCGCCCGACGCCACGGCCAGGCAGGAGGTCGAGAAGATCTCCTTCGCGCTGGAGAGCGGCAACAACACCCTGCTCTACCTGGACGACATCCAGCACACCTCGCCGGAGCTGCTGCAGAAGTTCATCTCGCTGTGCGACGCCCAGCGCCGCATCGAGGGCGTCTGGAACGGCCGGACCCGCACGTACGACCTGCGCGGGAAGCGCTTCGCGGTGTGCATGGCGGGCAACCCGTACACCGAGTCCGGGCAGCGCTTCCGCATCCCGGACATGCTGGCCAACCGCGCCGACGTGTGGAACCTGGGCGACGTGCTCTCCGGCAAGGACGAGCTGTTCGCGCTGAGCTACGTGGACAACGCGCTGACCTCCAACCCGGTGCTCGCCCCCCTCTCGGGCCGCGACCGGGCCGACGTCGAGCTCCTGGTGCGCCTGGCCAAGGGCGACCCGGCCGTCCGGCCTGACCAGCTCCGGCACCCGTACGGCAAGGCCGAGCTGGAGCAGGTGCTCGGCGTGCTGGGCAAGCTGGTGCGGGCGCAGGAGGTGGTGCTGGCCAACAACGCGGCCTACATCGCGTCGGCGTCCCAGGCGGAGGCGTCCAGGACCGAGCCGCCGTACCGGTTGCAGGGGTCGTACCGGAACATGAACAAGCTGGCCGAGCGCATCGTGCCCGCCATGAACGACGAGGAGCTGGAGGCGGTGATCGACGACCACTACCTGGGCGAGGCGCAGACCCTCACCCAGGACGCCGAGGCCAACCTGCTCAAGCTGGCCGAGCTGCGCGGCCGCCTCACCGCCGCCCAGGCGGCGCGCTGGGCGGAGATCAAGGCGGCCTTCCTCCGGGCCAGGGCGCTCGGCGGCTCCGGCGACGACCCGATGACCAGGGCCGTGGGCGCCCTCGGCCTCCTCGCCGACCGGGTGAGCGAGGTGGGCACGGCCATCAGGGAGTCGGACCGCTGACCGCGCCCGTCAGGCCCGATCCCTGAGGGGAGCGGGCCCGGCCCTCAGCGGGCCCGCTCGCTGGGCGGGGCGGGTGCGAGCTCCAGGTGGGTGCCGGTGAAGGCGGCGCGCAGGCGGCGGTCGTGGGTGACGACCACCAGCGCGCCCTCGTAGTGGGCCAGCGCCTCCTCAAGCTGCTCCACCAGCATCGGCGACAGGTGGTTGGTCGGCTCGTCGAGCAGCAGCAGGTCCACCGGTTCTGTGACCAGGCGGGCCAGCTCGACCCGGCGGCGCTGCCCGTACGAGAGGTCGGCCAGTCGCCGCCGCAGGTCGTTCGGCCGGAACAGGCCCAGGCCGAGCAGCCGGTCGGCCTGCTCGTCGGGGCTGCCCGTCCGTCCCTCGGCGAAGGCCGCGAGGACGGTACGGTCCAGCCGGGCCGCCCGGTCCTCCTGACGCAGCAGACCGGCCCGTCCGGTCCGGCGCACGGTCCCCTCGTCGGGACGCAGCTCGCCGGCCAGCACCCGCATGAGCGTGGTCTTGCCCGCGCCGTTCGGCCCGGTGACGAGCAGCCGCTCCCCCCGCCGTACGGCGAGCCCGTCGATCCGCAGCCGCCCCGCCACCCGCACCCCGTCGAGCACGACCACCATGGACCGCCCCGCCCCGAACACGTCGGCCGGGACGCCCGCGCCCTCCGGGTGATCCGGCGGGAGCGCGTCGGCGGGGGGCGGGGTGGTGATGGCGGCGGTGAAGCGGAGCGGCACGGGAGGCGGCGGCACCGCGTGCTCTTCGAGCCATCGCAGCCGCGCGTGCGACTGCCGGACGCGTCCGGCGGCGCCGTGCGTACGCGACCGCGCCCGCCACGCGCCGGTGCCCATCCCGGCCTTGGCCATCCCGCGCGGGATGGCCGCCATCCGCCCCGCGTTGGCCGCCACCAGCCCGGCGTGCCGGGCCAGCTCGGACCGCCACTCCTCGTGGGCCCGCACGTGCGCGGCCCGTTCGGCGGCCTTGGCCGCGAGGTAGCCCGAGTAGCCGTCGCCGTAGCGGCGCACCCGCCCGCCGGAGACCTCCAGGATCACCGTGGTGACCCGGTCGAGGAACGTCCGGTCGTGGCTGATCGCGACGACCGTGCCGCGGTGCTCGCGCAGGTGCTGTTCGAGCCAGGCGACGGCCTGGTCGTCCAGGTCGTTGGTCGGCTCGTCGAGCAGCAGCAGCTCAGGCGCGGCGGCCAGCGTCGCGGCCAGGGCGAGCCTGGACCGCTCGCCGCCCGACATCGTCGCGACCGGACGGTCCCGGTCCAGGCCGGGCAGGCCCAGGCCGTGCAGCGCGACGTCCACCCGGGTGTCGGCCTCGTAGCCGCCGCGCGCCTCGAACTCGGCGACGGCGGCGGCGTAGGCGTCCAGGTCGGTGCCGGCGAGCGCGCGCATGCGCGCCTCGATCTCGCGCAGCTCGGCCAGGGCCAGATCGACGACGTCGGCCACGGTGGCGTGCGGCGGCAGCTCCAGCGACTGCGGCAGGTGCCCCACGCCGCCGGGCGCGACCACGGTCAGCTCGCCGTTGTCCGGACGCTCGACGCCCGCCATGAGCCTGAGCAGCGTGGACTTGCCCGAGCCGTTGTCGCCGATCACCCCGGCCTTCTCGCCGGGCCGGACGGTGAGCGACACCCGGTCCAGGACGATTCGGGTGTCGTAACGCTTGGTGATCTCGTTCAGTGCCAATTGGGCAGCGGTACGCATAGAGGCTCCACCTCCTTGTCTCAACGCGGACATGACCGGTACGAGGCGCGGCGGAGCGGTCGGCTCAACGCGTATGCGCCTCGGGCGTGAGAATCACAGGAAGCAGTAACCCATATCGGCGGACACCGTAGCCCATAAGCGGGATTGTGTACAGCCCTTTATTCGGTGCGCAGCGACGTGGTGGCCTCCCGTTGCAGGGCCGTGGACCGCCGGAGGAAGTCGACGATCAGGGCCAGCTCGTCGTCGGTGTAGCGGTCGTACAGGCCGGACATGGCGGCCACGAACGGCTCGAACAGCTCGCCGAAGCCGGCCAGCCGCTCCCAGTTGATCTCGACGATGACCCGGCGGCGGTCTTTGGTGTCGCGCACCCTGCGGACCAGCCATTTGGCCTCCAGCCGGTCGATCAGCCCGCTGACGGAGGCCGGGGCGAGGCCCGTGTGCTGGGACAGCTCCCCGGCGGTCAGCGGCCCGAGGCGCTGGAGCAGGTCGAGCGTCTTCTCCTCGGTCATCCCCAGGCCCAGCCGCTCGCCCATGGCGCTGTGGTACATGACCGCGGCGTTGCTGCTCTCCCGGCCCGCCTCGACCAGTTCGTCCAACAATTTCTTTCGATGCTCCGAAATATCCCTGGACATCCCGCCACCCGCGCTCATATATTTCGTTCGATCGAACGAAAGGATACCAGCATGAAGGCTCTGATCATAGGCTGCGGGATCGGCGGGCCCGTCACGGCGATGGCCCTTCAGGCGGCCGGCATCGACGCCGAGATCCACGAGGCGTACCCGCGGGGCGCCGAGAACGTCGGCTGATGCTGCCGATGTTCCTGAAGCGCGGCGCGAGCCAGGAGTCACTGGCCTGGATGTACCGCCACCAGGTCGGCCTGTGACACCGCGGCGGCGGAGGCGGGCAGCAGCGGCAGCCGCACGTCCGGCGTCGGGATGAGGCCCCTGGCGTGCAGGACGCCCTTGATCACGGTCGGGTTGGGCTCGGCGAAGAGCGCGCGGGAGACGTGGGCCAGCCGGTGCCCGAGCGGACGCGCGGTGGCCACGTCGCCGGCCAGCCAGGCGTCGACCAGCTCGACGAAGCTCCTGGTCAGCACGTGCGCCGAGGCCAGGATGCCGCCGGTGGCGCCGAGCGCGAGCAGCGGCGAGACGAACGCGTCGTCGCCGCCCAGCACCTCGAAGCCGTCGGGCAGGTCCGCGAGCAGGTCCACCGTGTCCTGGTCGATGCCGCCGGCGGCGTACTTGACGCCCGCGATGTTCGGGTGCTCCCCGACGGCCCGCAGCGTCGCGGCGCCCACGGCCTGCCCGGTCCGGTAGGGGATGTGGTAGATCACCAGCGGCACGGGTGACGCCTCGGCCAACGCCTCGAAGTGCGCGATCACGCCGCGCTCGCCGGGCCGCAGGAAGTACGGCACGGTCACCAGGGCCGCGTCCACCCCGGCGGGCAGGTCGCGCAGCGCCGCGGCGGTCGTGCGGGTGTCGTTCCCGGTCACGCCGACGGTCAGCAGCGCCCGGCGCTCGGCGCACACGCGTACGCAGGTCTCGACCACCAGGGCCCGCTCGCCGGGGTCGAGGGCGGCCACCTCGGCCGTCGTCCCCAGCGCCACCAGACCGGCCGCGCCCTCGTCGAGCATCTGCCGGGCGAGCTTCTCGACCGCGTCGGCGGCCACCTCCCCCGACGACGTGAACGGCGTGACCAGCGGTACGTGGATTCCTCTCAGCATGCTCCGAGCCTGCCGCCCGCAGACCTGTTAGGTCCAGTTCGGATTTCTTCGTTCGAGCTTAAGATGGACTTATGCTCGATCCACGCAAGCTCCACCTGCTCCGCGAGCTGGCCAGGCGCGGCACGATCACCGCCGTGGCCGAGGCGGTCACGTTCACCCCCTCGGCGGTCTCGCAGCAGCTCAGCGCCCTGGAACGGGAGGCGGGCGTGCCGCTGTTGGAACGCACCGGGCGCACAGTCACGCTCACCCCGGCCGGGCTGCTGCTGGTCGAGCACGCGCAGGCCGTCCTGGAACAGCTCGAACGCGCCTCGGCCGCGCTCGCCGCGGCCCGGGGCGGGCCGTCGGGGCCCCTGCGGATCGGCGCGTTCCCGACGGCCACCCGCGTGCTGCTGCCGCCCGCGCTCGCCCGCCTCGCCGCGGACTGTCCGGGGCTGGAGCCGATGGTGGCCGAGATCGACCCCGCCGACGTCTCGGCGGCGCTGCGGGCGGGCGAGCTCGACGTCGCCCTCGTGCACGAGTACGACTTCGTGCCCCCGGTCACCGACGCCTCCATCGAGACCGAGCCGCTGTTCACCGAGCCGATGTACCTGACCGACCGGGCCCGCGTCCTCGACGCCCGCGACGACCCGTGGATCATGGGCAAGCCGGGCACGCTCTGCCACACCATGGCGATCAGGGCCTGCCAGGCGGCCGGGTTCGAGCCCAGGGTCCGGCACCACATCGACGACTTCGACACCGTGCTCGCCTTCGCCGCCGCCGGTCAGGGCGTCGCGCTCGTGCCCAGGCTGGCGGCGCTCACCCCGCCGGACGGCGTCTCGCTGACCCGCCTGCCCCTGAGCCGCCGCACGCGGGCGGCCTTCCGCCGCGGCTACGGCGACCACCCGGCGGTCCGCGCGGCCGTCGCCGCCTTCCACACCGCCGCCACCACCCTCCCCCTCTGACGGCCCCTCCGGCGCCCGCCGGTCTTGAGGTCTACGGGGCGGGCCGGCCGAGCAGGCCCTCGGCGAGGGCGGCGAAGCTGCGGGCGAGCCGCGCGCTGTCCCCCGCCCGCAACCGGCTCGCGATCGGCTCCATGTGCAGTGACCCGAGCAGCAGGTGCGCGATCTCGTCCGCGTCCACGTCGGGGCGGCCCTCGGTGATCAGAGCGGTGACGTGCCGGTGCCAGCCGGTGTAGATCGGGTTGGTCTCCCGGGGCTCGGATCTGCTGGTCGCGACCGCGTGCTCGTGCGCGGCCACCAGGTTGCCGTTGCGCGCCGCCAGCTCGGCCACCGCGCCCAGGAAGGCGACCAGCCGCTCGACGGGCGGCGCTCCGGGGCCGAGCGGCGGCGGGCCCTCGGCCACCGCCTTGTCCAGCTCGCGGGCCCGCTCGCTCATCAGCTCCCGCATCAGCCCGGTACGGCTGCCGAACCGGTGGAACACCGTCCCCTTGCCCACGCCGGCGGCCACCGCCACCCGCTCGACGGAGACCTGCTCGGGCGGGTGGCGGCGGAGCAGCTCCTCCGCCGCCCGCAGGATCGCCCGCCTGTTGCGCGCGGCGTCGGCCCGCTCTTGACGTTCCATCCGGTCATTGTTGCCCATGGACAAACTTGACCAGCGGTCCATATATTAACTGGACCAACGGTTCAGATAGAGAGACGGGAACAACCATGCGCGCCATCCAGCTCGACACCCTCGGCGGCCCCGAGACCCTGCGGCCGGTGGACCTGCCCCGCCCGCGCCCCGAGGCGGGCCAGGTCCTCCTCCGCGCACAGGCGATCGGCGTCAGCTACGCCGAGACGCGGATCCGCTCGGGCGCGCTGCCGTTCCCGCTGCCGCTGCCCGTCGTGCCCGGGGCGGAAGCGGTCGGCGAGGTCGTCGAGACCGGCGAGGGAGTGGACGACGGCCTGCTCGGCACCGTACGCGTGGGGGTGACCGGCGGCCTGGGCGCCTACGCCGAGTACGTGGCCATGCCCGCGGCCCTGACCTGCCCCGTCCCCGAGGACGTGACGCCCCTGGAGGCCCTGGCCGGGGCCGCGCCCGGCGCGATCGCCCTCGCCCTGCTGCACCGGGCGCGGCTCGGCGGCGGGGAGACCGTGCTGGTCGAGGCGGGCGCCGGCACGATCGGCGGCTACCTGGTCGCGCACGCCAAGGAGTTCGGGGCGGCCCGGGTGATCGCCACCGCGGGCTCGCCGGCCAAGCGGCAGCGGGCCCTCGACCTGGGCGCCGACCAGGCCCTGGACCACGGCGACCCGACCTGGCCGGACGCGCTGCCGGACGTCGACGTGGCCTTCGAGTCGATCGGCGGCGCGTCGGCCCGGCGGGTGCTCGAACGGCTCGTGCCCGGCGCCGGGCGGATGTTGTTCTACGGCATGCTGAGCGGCGAGCCCGCCGCCGTCACGGCCGCCGACCTGATGGAACGCGGCGTGACCGTCGTCGGCTGCGGCGGCCCCGGCTGGGCCGGCCAGGTGTTCGGCACGCACTATCCCGAGATGCTGGCCCGGCTCGGCTCAGGACGCAGCCGCGCCGTCGTCCACGAGACCCTGCCGCTGGCCGAGGCGGCGCAGGCCCACCGCCTGCTGGAGTCGCACGCGGTCACGGGCCGCGTCCTGCTGGTGCCGTGACCGGCTCAGCGGTCGAGGACGGCGTCCAGCACGGCCGTGGCGCTGACCTGCTCGGCGTTGTAGTCGCCGGCCGTCACCGCGACGACCAGCTCCTCGCCGGGCAGCACGAGCAGCCGCTGGCCGCCGTTCCCGATGGCCTCGGTCCACGGCCGGTCGCCGGTGCTCACGTACCACTGGTAGCCGTAGCGGAAGTCGCCGTCGATGACGACGCGGGGCCGCGTCATCTCGCGCACCCACTGCTCGGGGACGATGCCCAGCCCGCCGCCGAGCACCAGCCGGCCGAGCGCGGCCAGGTCGAGGGGCCGCAGCCGCAGCCCGGCCGCGGCCATCGCCACGCCGTCCATCCCCTTGACCCACTCGGTCCTGGTGATCCCGAGCGGCTCGAACAGCGCCTTGGCGGCGTACTCCTCAAGCGGCTCGCCCGCCCCCCGCGCGATGAGCCCGCCGAGCAGGGCCGCGGTGCCACCGCAGTACAGCCACCGCTTCCCGGCCTCCTCGACCACCGGACGTTCCAGGACGAACCGGTACCGGTCAGGAGCGAGCTCCATCGCGATCTCGCTGTTGGCCGGGCTCGTGTACGGCAGGTCCTCGTTCCAGTCGATCCCGAGCGTCATGGTGAGCGCGTGCGCGACGGTGAGGTGCGCCCGGCCCGGATCAGCCACCAGGTCCGGATATTCGGGGAACTGCTCCACCAGCCTGGCGTCCGGCGGCGGCACCAGCCCGTCGCGCAGGGCCACGCCGTACAGCAGCGCGACCACGCTCTTGGTGACCGACCGCACGTCGTGCAGCGTGTCGCGGTCGAAGACGGCGTGCCGGGGGTCCTCGCCGATCCGCTCGTCGACGCCCGCGCCGTAGTGCTCGACGACGACCTCGCCGCCCCGCATGACCACGACCCCGTGCAGATTGGGCGCCGTGCCGGCCTTCAGGACCGCCTCGACCCGCTCCGCCATTCCCATGATGTCCTCCTAAGCCCGGGGGACATCCTGTCGTACCCGCTCCCACGATGTCAGGGTCAAGGGCTGAGAGCGTCCTCAGCGTCTCTCAGGAGGGGCACAGCGGCGCGGGAGCAGGCTTGGTCCCATGGAGCAACTCGTGAACAGCCCCGCCGTCAGCCCGGGTCTGCGCAAGGTCGAGGCCAGGATCAGGCGGCTCAGCGGCTCGTCCGCGCTGCCGGGGATCAACGCGGGCGCCGGGCGGATCGTCAGCGCCGGAGGCAAGCGGTTGCGTCCGGCCCTGACGCTGGCGACCTCGCTCGCCCTCGGCAAGGCCCCCGACCGCCGGGTGATCACGGCCGCCGCGTGCGTGGAGCTGATCCACGCCGGCTCGCTCGTGCACGACGACCTCATGGACCGGGCGACCGAGCGGCGCGGCACCCGTACGCTCAACGCCGAGCTGGGCGAGGGCAAAGCCCTGGTGATCGGCGACTTCATGCTGGCCAGGGCGGGTCTGGCGGCCATCACCGCGGTGTCCAGGCCGGTCGCCGAGGTGCTCGCGGCCACCGTGGTGGAGCTGGCCGAGGGCCAGTACCTGGAGACGAGCGACCTGTTCAACCCGGCCAGGACCAGGGAGAGCGCGCTGCGTTCGATCACCGGCAAGACCGCCGCGCTGTTCCGGGCCGGCTGCCTGGTGGCGGCCGTCTGCGCGCGGGCTTCGACCGAGGACCGGGCGCGCGTGGCGGCGTACGGCGAGAAGTTCGGGCTGATCTTCCAGGTGCTGGACGACCTGCTCGACCTGACCGCCTCCAGCGCCCAGCTCGGCAAGCCGGCCGGCAACGACCTGCGGCAGGGCGTCTACAGCCTGCCGCTGCTCCTTTCCGGCACCGATCTCGGCGACCTGCTCGGCCGCGACATGAGCGACGAGCAGGTGGACGAGGCGCTGCGCCGGCTGCGCGCGGGCGACCTGGTGCCCAACACGCTGGAGTTCTGCCGCGGGCTGGCCTCGGACGCGCTGGCCGCCCTCCCGGTGATCCACGACAGGGAGATCGCGGCCCTGCTGTACGGCCTCCCGACGGCCTACATCGACCACGTCGCGGAGGTGTCGTCGCAGTTGACGGGCGTCAGTTGAGATTTGTTGGAACAATTGGTAGGAATCTCCTCCACAACCCGGCGAATCGCGCTAATACTGGAGTCACGCACTACAGGAGCGCACATGCGAAAGATCCCCCCTCGCATGATGATCCGGGACGACGGGCTTGAGTCCAGTCACTTCCTCCAGCTCGCCGCCGTGGACTTCACCGGCATCTACGCGGTCCACCTGGCCGCGAAGGAAGAACGACTGAAGATGACCAGGCTCGCCATGAGCCTGTTGTCGGGGCCGTTCCTCGCGGCCATCGCCCTGACCAGCGCCAAGGTGGTGGACCCGCAGAGCCTCACGGAGTGGCAGCGCGTGCCGTGGTACCTGTTCGCCCTGGTCACGGCGTTCGGGGTGCTCAGCGTGCTGCCGTTCCTGCGGCTGATCGAGGCGGTCCGCGCGCACGCCAGGACGGCCCGCGCGATCAACAACTTCCGCCTGCTGTACGCCACCAGGCTCAAGGACCGGCTCGGCTGGAGCCCGAACCTGCCGATCGACCCCCGCTTCCCGGAGACGTACGCGCCGCTGGCCTGGCCCGGGATCAACGTGACGACGCTGGCGCTGGCGAACTCGGCCTACCTGACGGTGGGCCTCACCGGCCTGTGCGGGCAGGCGCCCAGCCTGCTCCTGCTCACCTTCGGCATCCTCCTCGTCACGCTGGTCCACTACGCCGTCTACTACGTGCGCTGCAACGTGACCAGGCGGCGCCGGCTCCCGCGCGACCCCTACGAGTTCCCGGATCAGGAGACCTGAATGCCCGGCCCTGCGTCATGGGCGTCATGTGGGGAGGCGTGGATGTGGATGATGCGACATGTCTGGACGGCGGGCACACTCGCCGACGACGACCGCGGCCCCGTGATCGAGGCGCCGTCCGTGCTGTTCGAGATCGCCGAGGTGCGGGGCGACGACCCGATCATCGCGCGGTACGGCGACGCGGAGCGGCTGGCCCTGTACAGCAGGAAGTTCAGCGAGGACGTGGTCGTGCCGCCGTTCAAGTACAGCTACGGCGCCCGGATCAGGGGGCAGCTCGCCTGGGCAGCCGACCTGCTGCGGGTCAAGCCGTACAGCAAGAGCGCGTGGATCTCGCTGACCATCCCCGGCGAGCCGTACGACGCGGTGCCCTGCCTGATCGGCGTGGCGTTCCGGATCCGGGACGGCGCGCTCGCCATGACCGCGACCTTCCGCTCCCAGAACGCCTTCACCAGCTACCTCAACTACCTGCCGCTCGCCGAGGTGCACGCGACCATGGCCCGCGACCTGGAACTGGACCGCGGGCCGATGCGGGTGTTCGTGGACGTGCCGCACCTGTACCTGGCCGACAGCACCCAGGTGCTGCGGGTCATGCGGCCCGCGCGGCGGTGAGCGGCGCGGCGATCTCCTCCAGCCCCTTGCGCTCGGCCTTGACCCCGAAGGCCAGCTCGACCAGCCCCGCGACGATCATCACGATCGCGCCGATCGAGAACGCCAGCGCCGTGTCGCCCGGCGCGCCGCTCTCGACCAGCGAGGCGAACACGAGCGGGCCGGCGATGCCGCCGGCGGCCGTGCCGATGGCGAAGAAGAACGCGATGGCCATCGCCCGGGTCTCCATGGGGAAGATCTCGCTCACCGTCAGGTACGCCGCGCTGGCCCCCGCCGAGGCCACGAAGAGCACCACGGACCAGCAGAGGGTCAGCGTCATCGCGGTCAGCGCGCCCTGGTTGAACAGCCAGGCGGTGCCGAGCAGCAGCACCCCGGAGCCGATGTAGGTCGCCGAGATCATGGGGACCCGGCCGACGGTGTCGAAGAGCCTGCCGAGCAGCAGCGGGCCGAGGAAGTTGCCGACCGCGATGATCGCGAAGTAGTAGCCCGTGTGCGAGTCGATCTTGAAGAACGTGGTGAGGATCTGGGCGTACCCGAAGGTGATCGCGTTGTAGAGGAACGCCTGGCCGATGAAGAGCGACAGTCCGAGGACCGTGCGCTTGGGGTAGAGCGCGACCATCGTGTGCGCGATCCTCAGGAAGCCGATCGACCTGCGCTGGTGGATGGTCATCGACTCCTGCGGCTCGGGCAGGTCCCGGCCGATCTGGCGTTCGATGTCGTCCACGATCTGCTCGGCCTCGCGGTCGCGGCCGTGGATGAACAGCCAGCGCGGGCTCTCCGGGACGTTCCTGCGCACCAGGAGGATGGCCAGGCCGAGCACCACGCCCAGCCCGAACGCCACCCGCCAGCCGATGTTGACCGGCAGGTCGTTCAGCAGCGGCACGGTCAGCAGGGCGCCGCCCGCCGCGCCGAGCCAGTAGCTGCCGTTGATGATGATGTCGATGCGTCCCCGGTGGTGGCTCGGGATCAGCTCGTCGATGGCCGAGTTGATGGCCGCGTACTCGCCGCCGATGCCGAAACCGGTCATGAAGCGGAACAGGAAGAACCACCAGGCGTCGAAGGACAGGGCGGTCATCAGCGTCGCCGCGAGGTAGACCACGAGCGTCAGCAGGAACAGCTTCTTCCTGCCGAACCTGTCGGTCAGCCAGCCGAAGAACAGCGCCCCCACGCAGGCCCCGGCCACGTAGAGGGCCGCGGCGAGGCCGGCGACCTGCGCCTGGGTGATGTCCAGGCCGCTGCCGGGCTTGGCGAGCTGCCCGGACAGGTTGCCGACGATGGTGACCTCCAACCCGTCGAGCACCCATACCGTGCCGAGACCGATGACGATCATCCAGTGCCAGCGGGACCACGGCAGCCGGTCCAGCCGTGCGGGCACCTTGGTAGTTACCGTGCCGGTATCCACGTCGCTCATAAGGGCACTTGGGTACCCGGTAAACGGATGGCAAACGTTCCCTACAAGGCAGGTTTTCTGGCCTCGACCAGGGTGGTGCCGAACCAGGGGCCGCCGTACCACAGGCGGGCGCCCAGGTCGCGCCGGCGGATGTCGATCACCCCCAGGTCGCGCAGGGCGTCCTCGTGGTCGGACGCGTGCCGGAAGTCCGCGATCAGCATGAGCCCGCCGGGCCGCAGCACCCGATGGGCCTCGCCGATCGCCCGCCGGCGGCCTTCGGCGGAGGGGATGTTGTGGATCGCCAGGCTCGACACGATGACGTCGAACGCGCCGTCCTCGAACGGCAGGTCACGCATGTCGCCCGTGACCAGCTCGACCCGGTCGGCGACGCCTTCGGCCGCGGCGTTGGCCAGGGTGACGGCCGCGGCGTTGCCCGACTGGTCCTTCGAGCTCCACAGGTCGACGCCGGCCGCCCGTCCGGAGGTGAGCCGGGCGGCGGCGGCCAGCAGCACAGCGCCGCGTCCGCAGCCGAGGTCGAGCACCCGCTCACCGCCTTCGAGCGGCTCCAGCAGCTCGGCCCAGACGGCGAACTTGCCCCGGCGCGTGGTGTAGAGGTAGCTGGCCGCGCTGGCCAGCGTGTAGAGCCCGCCGAAGGCGAAGGCGATCCCGGCGGCGGGGATGTCCAGCACGAAGGAGAGCGCCGCGAGAGCCAGCAGGACGATCGCCCCGAAGAGCAGTCCGCCGAGGGCCCACGGTGCGTCGAATCCGTAGCTACCGTGTCGAGTGCTCACTCTCACGTTATATCTCAAGAGGGTCTTGACCGGGAATTGAGCAAACACTTCCCCTTCACCCTCAATTGGCCCGCAACGCAATAACTATGGTGACTTGGATGGGCTGGCATTGGGGGTTTGACCAGGCATGACAGGGAAACAACGCGAATTCGGCCTAGGAGCGAGCATCGCGCTGACGGTGGCGTCGGCCGCGCTCTGGGGGGTGGCGCACCTGGCCACCCACCGTCACCGGATGGGCATCGCCCTCATGGCGGCCTATGTGCTGATGCTCGCCGGCGTCCTGACGGTGTTCACCGCGTTCAGCACCCGGCTGCTGTCGCTGGCGGTCCAGCCCGGCTGGCTCACGGTGCTCACCGTGGCGCTGGTCGGGATCGCGCTGGCGTGGACCGCGGTGATCATCCGGTCGTTCCTGCTCGTCCGTCCCGACTCCTCCGACACCGCCGGACGTTTCCTGACCACCACGCTCGCGGCCGCCCTCTGCGCGCTCGTCCTGGCCCCCACCGCGTACGCCACCCGCATGGCCTACCTGTCCCGCGACGTCGTCAGCCACGTCTTCGCCACCACCACCAGCAGCGCCCCCGTCGTCGCCCAGGACCCGTGGAACGGCGCGAAGCGCGTCAACTTCCTGCTGATCGGCGCGGACGCCGCCCCCGGCCGCCCCGGCGTGCGCACCGACAGCATGACGGTGGCCAGCGTGGACACCGAGACCGGCGCCACCACCCTGTTCGGCCTGCCGCGCAACCTGCAGAAGGTCCAGCTCCCGCACGGCCCGGCCAGGAGCCGCTTCCCCTTCGGCTTCACCGGCGACGGCCCCAGCACCCCCGGCCTGCTCAACGAGATCTTCCAGTACGCCGAGGACCACCCGGAGACGGTCCCCGGCGTGGGCAAGGGCAAGCGCGGCCCGTCGCTGCTCAAGCGCACCGTCAGCGACATCCTCGGCATCCCGGTCAACTACTACGCCATGGTCGACATGAAGGGCTTCGCCGAGATCGTCGACGCGATGGGCGGCGTCCGGGTCACCGTCAAGGACCCCATCGTGTACGGCAAGTACCGCGAGGGCCTGTTGCCCGCCGGCACCCGCAAACTGTCCGGCGAGGAGGCCCTCTGGTACGGCCGGTCCCGCACCGACAGCGACGACTACGTCCGCATGGGCCGCCAGAAGTGCCTGCTCAACGCGGTCGCCAAGCAGGCCGATCCGATGACCGTGCTCAAGAGCTTCGAGAAGCTGGCCGCGGCCACCAAGCGGGCCATCTCCAGCGACGTGCCCCAGGACCTGCTGCCCGCCCTGATCGAGCTGTCGGACAAGGTGAAGGACACCAGGATCCGGAGCCTCAGCTTCGTCCCGCCGCTGATCAGCACCGTCACGCCCGACTGGTACCTGATCAGGCGCAAGGTCTCCGAGGCCCTGGACGAGCGCCCGGCCAACCGGTCGGCGAGCGCGCACCACTCCGCCGCCCCTACCCAGGACCCGGAGAACCCGGTCAGCCTGGACGCCGCCTGCGACTGAACCTCACCTTTCCGACAGCCATCACCCCAGCACGGAGTGTGGCATGATGATGCACGGGCCCAACGGAAACGATTTTCATCGTCATTTCAGGAGCGCACGTGAGAGTGGCATTCGTCGGCAAGGGCGGCAGCGGGAAGACGACGATCTCGGCGCTGTTCGCGCGGCACGTGGCGGCCCAGGGCGACCCAGTGGTCGTCATGGACGCCGACATCAACCAGCACCTGGCCCTGGTGCTCGGCCTCGACGCCCAGCCCGAGCCGCTCGGGGCCCACCTCACCGAGATCAAAGACCTGCTGCGCGGCGACAACCCGCGCATCGCCTCGGCCGAGACCATGGTCAAGACCACCCCGCCGGGCCGCGGCTCGCGCCTGCTGGGCTTCGACGACCTGGCCGCGCTCGACTACGCCGTGACCACCCCCCATGGCCTGCGCCTGCTGGCCACGGGCCCGTTCGACGACGACGACCTCGGCGTGGCCTGCTACCACTCGAAGGTCGGCGCGGTGGAGCTGCTGCTCAACCACCTGGTCGACGGCCAGGGCGAATACGTCGTGGTCGACATGACCGCCGGCTCCGACTCCTTCGCCTCCGGGCTGTTCACCCGGTTCGACCTGACCTTCCTCGTCGCCGAGCCCACCAGGCAGGGCGTGAGCGTCTACCAGCAGTACCGCGACCACGCCGCCAAGTACGACGTCGCGCTCGCCGTGGTCGGCAACAAGGTCCACGGCCCGTCCGACGTGGAGTTCCTCCGCGCGCACGTGGGCGACGACCTGCTGACCTGGATGGAGCACTCCTCGGCGGTGCGCGCGATGGAGCAGGGCCGCCACTTCACGCTCGACGACCTGGAGCCGGCCAACACCGAGGCGCTGGCCGTCCTGCGCAAGACCCTCGACGCGCAGGAGAAGGACTGGCCGCGCTTCGGCCGCCAGACCGCGGAGTTCCACCTGCGCAACGCCCGCGCGTGGGCCAACGCCCGCACGGGAGCCGACCTGGCCGAGCAGATCGATCCTGACTTCGTCTACGGCCCCTAAAACGCACCTCCAGGCCTCTGGAGCTACCCACTTCTCCCACATAACGTCAGATTCGATCCCCTTCGAGAGGAGACAGCATGTCGCTGACCGTCCCGAACGATCTGCTGGACCAGGCCCGAGCCGGAGACGTGGACGACGCCGCGTTCGTCGCCTGCGTCCGCGACTCACTCCCCTACGCGTGGTCGCTGATCAGCGAGCTGGTCGCCGAGCGCGCGCAGAGCGGAGCCGAGTTCGCCGACAACCAGGTGCCACCGCCGTCCGAGGAGGCACGCGGCCAGCTCCTGCGGTGTCTGGCGAGCGACGCGATGCGCGGCGCGCTCGAACGCCACTTCGGCGTACGGCTGGCCTTCCAGAACTGCCACCGGGTCGCCGTCTTCGACCCGTCGGCCACCAAGGCCCTCGACGAGTTCGTCACCCCGCGGGCCCAGATCCTCAACCAGAAACCGGAGCTGGTCGACTGCTGAACCATGGGCGAGCCGGGCCCGTCCCGGCTCGCCCGTCAGTCCGCCAACAGGGGGATGACCTCGGCGCCGATGCGGCGCACGTCCTCCAGGGCCCGCCGGTGGTCTCCGATGCCCTCCACGGTCAGGATCACGTGCTCGATCCCGGTGCTCTCGGCCGTGCGCCGCAGCACCTCGGCGCAGTGGGCGGGCGTGCCGACCGGATGGATGCGCGTCAGCAGGTCGACGTAGGCGGTGACGTCCCGCGAGGGGCGCGGCCGGCCGTCCACCGGCAGGTAGCCGGCCAGCCCTGGGCCCAGCCACGCGGGCATCGACTCCTTCAGCTCCCGGACGGCCGCCTCGGTCGAGTCGGCCACGTGCGCCACCCCGGCCGCCAGGTGCCCCACGGGGCTCCCGCCCCGCGCGACGTGCTCGGCGACCAGCAGGGCCTTGTCGTGGTCGCCGATGTGCATGCCGAGCAGCATCGGCAGCCCGCGCTCGGCCGCCAGCGCCACCGTCGAGCCCGACGTGCACGCCACCACGGGCCGCAGCCGGGCCCGCGGCACCACGGCGACCTGCCTGAACCGGAAGAACTCCCCCTCGGCCGCCACCGACCCCGCGGACAGGGCCTCGACCAGCAGGTCGAGCGACTCGGCGAAGCCCCGCTCGAACCGGTCGAGCCCGGTGCCGAACACCTCCAGGTCGACCCACGGGCCGCCCCTGCCGACGCCGGGCGTGAACCGCCCGCCCGACAGGTGGTGGAGCATGGCCGCCTGCTCGGCCAGCGCCACAGGATGCTGGGACGACAGCACGCTGACCGCCGTGCCGAGCCCGATCCGGCTGGTACGCCCCGCCGCCACGGCGGCCAGCGTGACCGCCGACGGGCACACGCCGTAGGACATGAAATGGTGCTCGGCGATCCAGGCGTCGTGGAACCCGGCCGCCTCGGCGGCCTCGATCAGCTCCACCGAGTTCCGCAGGACCTGCCCTGGGTCCTGGCCGGGAAAGCAGGCCGCGATGACGAAGATCCCGATCCGCACTCCCCCGATCCTACGGCTCAGCCGAACAGCGCGGCCTGCCCTTCACCCACGAGCGGATCCCTGACCTGCTTCAGATGCCGCCACTGCGGCAGGTCGTCCAGGTAGGACCAGGAGAGCCGGTGGTGCGGTGTGGGGCCGAGCCGGGCCAGGGCGTCCTGGTGCGCGGGCGAGGGGTATCCGGCGTTCTCCGCGAAGCCGTACTCCTCATGCCCGATCGTGCCCATGTAGGCGTCCCGCCGCACCTTGGCCAGGACCGAGGCCGCCGCGACCGAGACGCTGGCCGCGTCGCCCTTGATCTCCAGGCGGACCGGCCAGGGTGCGCCGATGTAGTCGTGCTTGCCGTCGAGGATCACGGCGTCGGGGCGCACCGGCAGGGCTTCCAGCGCCCGGCGGGCGGCCCTGCGCAGCGCCTCGGTCATGCCGAGCGCGTCGATCTCGGCGTGGCTCGCCTCGCCGAACCCGATGCCGGCCGCCCATGCGGCCAGCTCGCCGGCGAGCGGGCCGCGCTTGGCGGCCGAGACCTGCTTGGAGTCGGTCAGGCCGGGCGGCGGCTCGGACAGATCGGTCACGACGGCGCAGACCGTCACCGGCCCCGCCCACGCGCCCCTGCCTACCTCGTCGACGCCCGCGACCGTGCGGGTGCTCGGCATGGACAGCAGGAGCTGCTCGATCTCGTACGTCGGCGCCATGGGCAGACGCTACCGCTCGGCCGGGGTCACCGGTTCCAGATCGCCGGCGATGTACCGGGCGGCCACGTGGATCGCCCGCAACGTCACCGACACCGACGGCCGGTGCACGCTGGACCTGCGGGCGACCGCGTGCACGTCGCGGCCGACCGGGTTGCCGGGGAACTCCCTGACCGCCAGCCCGCGCACCCCGGCGGCCAGCGCGAGCGCGGGCACCGCGGCGATGCCGATGCCCTTGGCGACGAGGGACAGGATCGTCCCGAGCCCCTCGAACTCCCAGGGCGTCGGCCGGGTGCCGCCGACGTCCACGAACAGCCGGTCCACGGCCAGGCGCGAGGGCTCGCCGTCGGGGGTGGCCATCCACGGCTCGTCGCGCAGCTCGCGCAGGTCGAGCGGCACTCCGGGGTCGGCCAGCCGGTGCCTGCGCGGCACGACGAGCACGATGGGGTCGCGCAGCAGGGGGAAGACCCGCAGGCTCTCGCTCTCGCGGACCGACCCGTACCAGTCGTCGACGAGGGCGATGTCCACCTCCCCCGACTGGACCTCCCGCATGCCGCGCCCCGACCTGCTTTGGCCCAGGCGGAGCGTCAGCTCGGTGTGGCGGCGCAGCGAACGCGCGAGCGCCGGCGCGAATGCCACGGCCGCTGTGGGGAAGGCGGTGACGACGACGCGCCCCGAGGGGGTGCCCGCATGGGCGGAGAGGTCGGACTCGGCCTCCTCGACCATTGACAGGATGCGTTCGGCGTGCTGGACGAGCCGGCGTCCGGCGTCGGTCAGCTCCGCGCTGCGCGCGGTTCTGTCGATCAGCGCGGTGCCGGTCTCCCGTTCCAGCGCCGCGAGCTGCTGGGAGACGGCCGAGGGGCTGTAGCCCAATGACTCGGCGGCGGCCGCGATGCTGCCCCGGCGAGCGAACTCACAGATCAGCGCCAAACGCCGGAATTCGAGCATCAGACTTCCTTACGCCTACCCACAAAAAGCCTCGCTTGTACTGATGCCTTCATACAACCACCCTGGGAACGTGACAAACATGACCGTGACCTTGTCCGCCACCTTGGCAGCGAACGAAGACATCGAACGAAGACGGCGCGCTGGGGAACGCGTGCTGCACCTGGCCTTCGGCGAGGCCGGTCTGCCCGTCCACCCGGCGCTGCGCGACAAGCTGGCCGCCGCTTCCGAGCGCAACGGCTACGGGCCGGTCGCGGGCGCGTCCGGGCTCCGGGCCGCGGCAGCGGGCTACTGGACACGACGGGGGCTCCTGACCGACCCCGAGCTGGTCGTCTGCGGACCTGGCAGCAAGTCGCTGCTGTACGGCCTGCTCCTGGCGATCGGCGGCGACATCGTCCTGCCCATGCCCAGCTGGGTCAGCTACGCCGCGCAGGCCGATCTGGTGGGCTCCCGCCCCATCCTGGTGCCCGCACCGCCAGGAGAGGGCGGGGTGCCCGACCCCGACCTGGTCGTCGCGGCGGTCCGCAAGGCCCGGTCGGCGGGCAGGACGGTCAGCTCCCTGCTGGTCACGCTGCCCGACAACCCGACCGGCCGGCTGGCCACGCCGGAGACCGTCGCCCGCCTGGCGGCCGTGGCCCGCGAGCTGGACCTGATCGTGATCTCCGACGAGATCTACCGCGACCTGGTCCACGACGAGTCGGCCGGCTACACCTCGCCGGCCGACCTCGCGCCCGAGCGCACGATCATCACCACCGGGCTGAGCAAGAGCCTGGCGCTCGGCGGGTGGCGGATCGGCGTGGCCCGGCTGCCCGAGGGCGCGCACGGGCTGCGTGCCCGGCTGCTGGCGGTGGCCAGCGAGATCTGGTCGGCGCCGGCCGCGCCCGTCCAGGAGGCCGCGTCCTACGCCTTCGACGAGCCGCGTGAGCTGACCGACCGGGTCGCCGGCAGCCGGAGGTTGCACGGCATCGTGGCGCGGGCCGTCCACGAGCGGTTCACGGAGATCGGCGCCTCGGTACCGCGACCCCAGGGAGGCTTCTACCTTTATCCCGACCTGAGCCACCTCAGGCTCGGCGGCTCCGCCGAGATCACCCGGATCCTGCTGGACGAGCACGGCATCGGCGTCCTGCCCGGACACGCCTTCGGCGACGACCCGTCGGCCGCCCGGGTACGCGTGGCGGTGAGCCTGCTCTACGGCGACTCGCCCGAAGAACGACTGACCGCGCTGAACAGCACAGATCCCCTTCAACTGCCATGGATCGCAGCGAATCTGAACCATCTGTCCATGGGCCTGAAGGAGCTCGCTCTGGTCCGTCACGGCGTCGTGGGTGAACGTCACCCGGCGCTGGTGCCGGCACCATGTCACGGTTAGGCGAATCTTTCCCCAAGAGCTGGTTTACCATCCACCAAATCAGCCCTCTGACCTGCGGAAACACCGCACATCCAGAAACCCGGGAAAGATGGCTTCGAGAGCCTGGTTACGCGCGCGCCGCGCGAGCCTCATCATGTGCTCATGCCCGCTCTTGTCACCTTGTCCGGGCGCTCCGTGCGCCTGGAACCTCTCAGCCACGCGGTGATCGACGATCTCGTCGCCGCGGCGAGTGAAGACCGCTCCACTTACGCCTTCACTCGCGTCCCGGACGGCCGGGACGAGATGGTCTCCTATGTGGAGGCCGCCATGGCTGAGCAGGCGGAGGGCCGCACGCTGCCCTTCGCCATCCGGTGGCTGAACACCGACCGCGTGGTCGGTGCCACCCGTCTCATGCACCTGGAGTACTGGCAGGGCCCCATGCCCTGGCCTCCGGGTACACGGGGTGCGGTGGGCGACATCCCGTCCGTGGCGGACATCGGTTACACCTGGCTGGGCGCCTGCGCCCAGGGCACCGGCGTCAACCGGGAGAGCAAGTTCCTCATGCTCTCACTCGCCTTCGAGACCTGGAACGTCCACCGCATCACACTCAAGGCAGATGTCAGGAACGTCCGATCCCGGGCCGCCATCGAGGCCCTCGGCGCACACTTCGACGGGGTGCGGCGAGCGGATAGCCGAGGCGCCGACAACACGGTCCGAGATACGGCCTTCTACTCGATCCTGAACTCCGAATGGCCGCTCGTCCGAGAACGGCTGGCCATGCGGCTCGGACTGGTAGAGGCAGCGTAGGAACATCGGCAACGGCCCCGCCCATACTTTTCCGGGCGGGGCCTGTATTTTTCTGCGTCCCCATCGGCTCTACATGACACGCCCCCGTGTCGGTGCGCCATGTACGGCCTGCCATCAGCATGCGGAGGCACGGTCAACACCTGATCAAAGGCGGATCAACGGTTCGTTCCGGCGATCAGCCCAGTTCTAGGTGGTAAGCGGTACTGGATCTATCATTTGGACACAAATCGTTCCATTGCCCGGGAGACAGACGGCATGGCTGGTCAGAGCGTTGAGGGCGGGCTGCGGTTCGCCGTGCTCGGTCCCGTCCGCGCGTGGCGCGAGGGGCAGGAACTCGACCTGGGCACCCCGCTGCAACGTTCGATCCTCGGCATGCTGCTCCTGCGGGAGGGCCGCGCGGTCACCCCCGCCGAGATGATCGACGCCGTGTGGGGAGAGGACGCGCCGCCCCGCGCCCTGGGCGCGCTGCGCACCTACGTCTCCCGCCTGCGCACGGTGCTCGAACCCGACAGGCCCGCCCGCTCCCGTCCCGAGCTGCTGACCTCCATCGGCCGCGGCTACGCCCTCCGCCTGCCCGACGACGCGCTCGACCTGACCCGCTTCGAACGCGGCCTCGCCGAGGCCGAGACCGCCCGCAAGGCCGGCCGGCTCTCCGCCGCCGCCGAGGGCATGCGGGCCGCGCTGACCCTGTTCGAGGGCGAGCCGCTGGCCGGGGCCGTCGGCCCGTACGCCGAGCACCAGCGCGACCGCCTGGCCGAACGCCGCGTCAGCGTCATCGAGACGCTCATGGACCTCGACCTGGAGCTGGGCGGGCACGCCGCGGTCGTGTCCGAGCTGATCGCGCTCACCGCCGAGCACCCCTTGCGCGAACGGCTGCGCGCCCAGCTCATGCTGGCCTACTACCGGTGCGGACGGCAGGGCGACGCCCTCAACGTGTTCACCGAGACCCGCGAGGCGCTGATCGACGAGCTGGGCATCGAGCCCGGCAGCGAGCTGACCGCCCTCCACCAGCGCATCCTGGCCGCCGACCCGGCGCTCACCCTCGTGCCGCCGCCCGCCGCCCCGGCCGAGCAGGCCGCCGGCGAGCCCGCGGCCGAGGAGGAGCCGCCCGCGCTCGAACTGCCCCGCCCGGCGCAGCTCCCGGCCGCGGTCAGCGACTTCACCGGGCGCAAGGAGGTGGCCGTCCGCGTCCACACCCTGCTGTCCGCGCAGTCGTCGGCCGAGGGCGTGCCGGTGGTGGCGTTGTGCGGCATCGGCGGCGTCGGCAAGACCACGCTGGCCGTCCACGTGGCGCACGCGGCCGACGACCTGTTCCCCGACGGCCAGCTCTACGCCGACCTGCGCGGCCACAGCGACGAGGTGACCGCTCCGGAGTCGGCGCTCGGCGGCTTCCTGCGCGCGCTCGGCATCCCGCCCGACGTCATCCCCGACGGCCTGGCCGAACGTTCGGCGCTCTACCGCTCGCTGCTGTCCGACCGGCGCATCCTCGTGCTGCTGGACAACGCCCGCGACGCCGACCAGGTCAGCCCGCTGCTGCCGGGCTCGCCGGGCTGCGCGACGATCGTCACCAGCCGGGCCAAGCTGGCCGACCTGCCCGCGGCCCGGCTGATCGACCTCGACGTCATGGAGCCGGACGAGGCGCTGTCGCTGTTCTCCTCCGTGGCCGGGCCCGAGCGGGTGGCCGCCGAGCACGGCGCCGCCATGGACGTGGTCGCCGCCTGCGGTTTCCTGCCGCTGGCCGTCCGGATCGTGGCCGCCCGGCTGGCCGCCCGCCCCTCCTGGACGGTCGCCTCCCTGGTGCCCAGGCTGGCCGACGAGCAGCGCCGCCTCGACGAGCTGCGCGTGGGCAACCTGGCCGTCGAGGCCACCTTCGCGCTCGGCTACGGCCAGCTCGAACCGGCCCAGGCCCGCGCCTTCCGCCTGCTGTCCCTGCCGAAGGGCCCCGACATCTCGATCGGGGCCGCCGCGGCCGTCCTGGCGATGAACATGTACGAGACCGAGGAGCTGCTGGAGTCGCTGGTCGACATGAGCCTCCTGGAGGCCACCGCGCCCGGCCGCTACCGCTTCCACGACCTGCTCAGGCTGTTCGCCAGGCGCGTCCTGGACAAGACCGAGCGTCCCGAGGACAAGACGCTGGCGCTGCGCCGGCTGCTCGGCTTCTACCTGGCCTCGTCCCGGTCCGCCCACCGGCTGGCCTACGAGGGCAGCATGATCCCCGACAACCTGGCCGTGGTCGGCAGCGGTCTCACCTTCACCACCGTCGACGAGGCCGTGGCCTGGCTGATCTCCGAGGGCGACTCGCTGTTCGCGGCCATCAACCAGGCCGCGACCACGTCCACCGCCCCTGCTCCGACAGCCGGGGAGCAGCTCCTGCCCGCCGCCGACATGCTGGTGGCCATGGAACCGCTGCTGGAGGCCGGCACCCACACCCGCGAGTTCGACCAGGGCACCCGCGCGGTGCTCGCCGCCGCTCTGAACCTGGGCGACGAGGCCAGCGAGCTGCGTTCCCGGTACGTGCTGGGCCGGGTGCTGTTCGCCGGCAACCAGCTCTCGGAGTCCGAGACCCACTTCCGCCGCGTGTACGAGCTCTCCGACACCCGCGGCGAGAAGATCGTCACCGGCGAGGTGCTCAACGCGCTGGCCGTCGTCGTCGGCCGGCAGCGCCGCCACACCGAGGCCCTCACCCTGTTCGACGCCGCCTCCCGCTACTACCGCGAGAACGGCGTCCCCGCCGGCGAGGCCCTGGTGCTCAGCTACTCGGCCCGCGACCACCTGGGCCTCGGCCACGCCGAGGACGCCATCGCCGCGGCGGAGAAGGGCCTGGCCATCTTCACCGAGATCGGCAGCGGCGCCGGCACCGCCCGCGCCCGCTACCACCTGGGCATCGTGCTCAGCCGGGTCGGCCGGCTCACCGAGGCGGTGCACCACCACGCCGAGTGCCTGGCCTTCTTCCGCTCCAGCAAGCAGCGGGTCTGGGAGCAACGCGTGTGCTCCCGGCTGGCCGAGACGTTCATCGCCGCCGGGCGCTACCCCGACGCCGTACGCCACGCCGAGCAGGCGCTCATGGTCTCGCGCGAGATCGGCCACCCCTACGGCGAGGCGCTCTCGCTCACCGTGCTCGGCCGGGCGCTACGCGGACTGGGCAGCGCCGCGCGGAGCCTCGACTGCCTCAGGCAGGCCTACGACGTCTTCACCAGGCTCGGCGCCCCCGAGGCCGGCGACCTGAAGCTCCTGCTGGACGGCTTCGCCGTCGAACGGTCCGTCGTCGAGTCCTGAGTACAGCTCGTCGTCCAGACGTGTCATCCACACATGGTTGATCAAGGCTGTCCTTAGTCAATGCCGATGGCAGCCCGGCCGGTCATCCTGACCGCCACGCGTCGCCAGGGGGCCCGGTCATCCGGATGCTTCGCGTGACGGCTAGCCGCCTCACACAGACGACCGGCCGGACTCGACGCGGACCTTCGAACCCCCCAGGCCCGCGTCTCGGTCAGAAGCCTCCACCGGCGCGGTCAACGTCGGATCAACGGTGAATCAAAGCAGGAAATAACCCTCGGCGATGAGCGGCCGGATCGCGTCGGCGTTGGGGATCTCGCCGTCGCCGACCAGCTCGGCGATCACGTTGAGCAGCGGGCCGAGCGCCAGCTCGCCGTCGCACACGCCGGCCAGGGCGGCCTCGACGGTGCCGACCTCCCTGCTGCGCCGCAGCCCCTGCGTCTGGCGCAGCACGATGCGGATCGGGTCCTCGGCGCCGGGCAGGCCGACGCGTTCGTCGAGCACCCCGTCGGCCGTGCGCAGCAGCGCCGCGTCGAGGTCGGCGGCGCGGTGGGCGGCGGCGATGGAGTCGAGCACGTCGTCGACGTAGTCGCCGACCGGCAGGGCCACCTGGTGGGGCAGGTGCTCCACGCGCACGACCGGGTCGAGGGTGCCCGAGTTGCGCATGGTGATCCAGCCGAAGCCGATGCCCTCGACCTTGCGTTCGTCGAACCAGGCCAGCCACCGGTCGTAGTGGTCGGTGTAGCCCTTGGTGCCCTGCTCGGCCGCGTCCTTGAGCCACAGCTCGACGTATTCGGCCGGATCCTGCACGTCACGCTGGACGACCCAGGCGTCGCAGCCGGTCTCGCGCAGCCAGCCGCCGACCCGGTCGTGCCAGTCCTCGCCCTCGACGTGCAGCCAGTTGGCCAGGAAGTGGGCCTGCCCGTCGGGCGCGAGGTGGCGCGGGGTGCGCCGGACCAGGTCGCGGCAGAAGTCGTCGGCCTCGCCGCCGGACTCGCGGTAGGTCAGCGTGCGCTCGGCCCCGGGGGCGATGACGAACGGCGGGTTGCTGACGACCAGGTCGAACAGCTCGCCCTCGACCGGCTCGAACATCGACCCCACCCGCGCGTCGACGCCCGTCACGCCGGACAGCTCCCAGCTCAGCCGGGCCAGCTCCACGGCGCGCGGGTTGAGGTCGGTGGCCACCACCTGCTCGGCCCGCCCGTCGAGGTGGAGCACCTGGACGCCGCAGCCCGTGCCGAGGTCGAGCGCGCGCGTGACGGGCCGGCGGCTGACGAGCTGGGCCAGGTTGGCCGAGGCGCCCCCGGCTCCCACGACGTGGTCGGCCCGCAGCGCCGGGTCGCCGGGCCGGACCTTGCGGTCGGAGACCACGTAGCCGCCGGTCTCCCACGGCTGGAGGTGCACGGTCGCCCTGATCAGGTCGCCGTCGGCCGACACCAGCCCCGACTCCAGGACGGCGGCCGGCACGGATTTGGCCGGCACCGGCACGCCGAGCCACCAGAGCCTGATCAGGATGCCCAAGGGGTCGCCGTCGGCGGTCGCCCGCAGGGCCGGGACGAGCTCCTCCCGCGCCAGGGCCGAGGCCGCCATGGCGCCGAGCCGGTCGCGGACGCCGTCGATCGTGTAGCCGGTTTCGAGGAGGTGATGGCGCAGTCGTTCCACGGACACCATCCTTTCACCAGCCACCGACAGTGCTCATACTGTTACTTACGCGCCCAAGCGTTCTGCAAGCCATGGACAAGTGGGTGGCGGTATCTCTAGGGGTGCAAGACGCCGTACCGAGGAGCGCGCCCCCATGCTGATCCCCTGCTTGGCCTGCGAGTCGCGATTCGGGCCTGACGAGTACTTCAACGCCTGCTCCGACTACAACCGGGGCCTGGACCTGGTCTCGTGGACCTGCCCGCGCTGCGGCAACCGCGACGACCTGCGGGTGCTGCCCGGCGAGCTGGGGTTCGGCTACCCCTCGCGCGGCAGGTTCGACGTGCATGACCGGCTGCGCGTGCCCGGCCTGCGCAGGCAGCGCGGCGACCTGCGGCTGGACATCTCCCTCGACCGCTCCCGCTGGCAGGTCAGGACGCGGATCCGGCAACCGGCCTGACCGGCGCGCACGCGTACGCGGGCGGCTCGCCGCGCAGCAGCCGCGCGATGTCCTCCACCAGCGCCTCCGCCAGCTCCTCCAGGCTCTCCCCGGTGGCCTCGCCGAGCCTGGGCGTGAGCACCACGTTCGGCAGCCTGGTCAACGGGTGGGCCGGATCGAGCCATTCGCCCTCGAAGTGGTCGAGCCCGGCGCCGCCCACCTGGCCCTGGCGCAGCGCGTCCACCAGGGCGGTCAGGTCGTGCAGGGCGCCGCGCGAGGTGTTGAGGTAGATCGCGCCCTGGCGCATCGCGCCGAATTCGCTGTAGCCGAACAGGCCCCGCGTGTCCGCGGTCAGGGGCACGTGCAGCGACACCACGTCGGCCTCCGCCAGCAGCGCGGGCAGGGTGTGCGTGGCCTCGGCGACGTACGGGTCGCAGGTGACCACCCGCATGCCCAGCCCCTGGCAGCGCCAGCGCATGGCCCGGCCCACCCGGCCGAGGCCGACGATGCCGAACGTGCGTCCGGTGAGCCGTCTGCCGCGGTGGCGCTGGGCGGGGGGCACCCTGCCGCGATGGGCGCGGCCTCTGCGCACCTCACGGTCGGCGGTGACGATGTTCCTGCTGACCGCGAACAGCAGCGCGAGCGTCAGCTCGGCCACCGCCTCGGGGTCGCGGTCGGGGGCGTGCAGGACGGTGACCCCGCGTTCGGCGGCCAGGCGCAGATCGACCCCCGTGGGGGCGCCGAGGCTGGCCACGATGTCGATGTGGAGTCCGAGCACCGAGGTGCGAACCTGGTCGCCGTCGGTGATGAGCACGTTTGCGCCGGTCTCGATGACCAGGTCGGCGAGCTGCTCGTCGGTGAAGCCGACGCTCGGCCGGGGAGGAGCCTCGGCCACGTCGGCGACCTCGCCCAGACGGGCGAGCGCGCTCTCCGGCAGGTCGGGCAGCACGAGCGCCCGAGGTCTTCTCACATTTGGACAATAACACCACAGACGGTACTCAGATCATTGCTCCCCGCGCTGGCGGAGACTCTGCCAGGCCGCCTCGCCCAGGCCCTTGATCTCTTCCTCGGTCGGGGTGTGCGCCCCGGCGAACCACAGGCGGCACATCTCCTGCGCCGGCCCGAGCCACAGGACATAGCACATGGTGGCGTGGACGGGCTGGAGCTGCCCGTTCTTCATGTGCGGCTTCCACCAGTCGGAGACCTGGCGGAAGAACGCGCGCCTGGCCTCGGCCACCTCGGCGCCGCCCGGCTCGTGCTTGCGCGGCGGGCGCTCGCTGACCAGGATCCTGGCCCGCTCGGGGTGCTCGCCGGCCCAGCGCATGTGGAAGGCGACGACGGCCTCGATGCCGGCGCGGGCGTCGTCGTGCCGGACGAGTTCGGCGAGGAACTCCTGCTGGTAGGCGTCGAGGATCTCGGCGTACAGGACGCCGTAGACGTGCTCTTTGCTGGCGAAGTGGTGGTAGAAGCTGCCGACGCTTACACCGCTCTCCTCGCGCAGACTGGCCAGCGTGGTGGCCGAGACACCGTCCTGGCTGAAGCGGCGGAGGGCGCCCTCGATGATGCGGGTGCGGCCGTCGCGTCCGTTCTTGACACTCTTCACACTGTCAATGGTGTGCTACCAGAACGTTGTTCCGCAAATACTCCGGCCAGATCGATCATAGCGGTCACCTCGACCGTACCGGACGCGACCTTCATCTCGGCGTCCGGCCACAGCCTGCGGACCAGCCTGAGCACCCGCCGGTTCTCGCCCAGCACGTCCATCCCGACCGTACGCGCCCCCCGCACGGCGGCCCTGAGCAGCAAGGTGTCGACGAGTCGCGGGCCGAGCCCGTTCCCCTGCCAGCGATCGGCCACGACGACGGCCACCTCGACGTCGGCGCAGCCGCCCCGGTAGCTCATGGCGTGCCCGACGATCTCGTCCCCGGCCGTGACGACGAGCGCGTCGCGGCGTTCGTCCAGGGTCAGCAGAGTGCGCACGAGGTGGGCGGCCGGGACGGTCACGCCGGTGAAGAAGCGCAGCGTCTGGGTGTGCAGCGACAACCCCGTCAGGAAGCGTCTGATCCGTTCCTCGTCGTCCGGGCGGACCGGGCGGATCTGAGTTCCGTGCATAGACTCAGCCTGCTCCTCGAAGCTGAGTCTGTCAATTGAACTCAGATATAATGCCGAGATGAACGTGCCGTTCCGATTGGGCTTCCGGGTGGACAACTGCTCGATCGAGCGCACCCTGGACATCGTCGGGGAGAAGTGGACCTTCCTGGTGCTGCGCGAGGCGTTCAGCGGCGTGCGCAGGTTCGCCGACATGCAGGCGGTCACCGGCGCACCCCGCCAGGTGCTCAGCGCGCGCCTGGCCCGGCTGGTCGACGAGGGCCTGCTGCGCAAGGTGCCCTACCGCGAGCCCGGCCAGCGCCAGCGCGACGAATACCGGCTGACCGACAAGGGCCGCGACCTCTATCCGCTGCTCGTCGCGCTCATGCACTGGGGTGACAAATACCTGGCCGACGAGGAGGGCCCGCCGGTGCTGCTCACCCACCGCGACTGCGGCGCCCCCATCGAGCTGCACTTCCGCTGCGCCGAGGGCCACGAGGTGGCCGGGCCGCGCGAGGTCACGCCGGTCCCCGGGCCGGGCCCCGGGGTGCGGAGCGTCTAGCGGGCGAGCCGCGTGAGGGAGCACCCGCCCCGGTGCCTAACCTTGAAGGCGTGTACCGGTTCCTGCTGACGCCCCGGTGGCTGGCGCTCCACGTCGTGGTGCTGCTGGTCATCCCCGCCTTCGTGTTCCTGGGCAGGTGGCAGTTCGGGCGTTTCGAGGAGCGGTCCGACAACAAGGACAGGGTGACCGCCAACATCGAGGCCGCCGCCGTCCCGCTCGACCGGCTCGCGGCTCCCGGCCGGCAGGTCGGCGAGGGCGACCGTTACCGCACGGTCGTCGCGTCCGGCACGTACGACACCTCCCACGGCCTGCTCGTCCGCCGCCGCCCGCAGGAGGGCCGCAACGGCTTCTACGTCCTGACCCCGCTCGTCACCGGCGACGGCAGCGCCGTGATCGTCAACCGCGGCTGGATCCCGGCCGCCGCCAGCGCCGACGCGGCTCCCGAGGTCCCCGCCCCGCCCACCGGACAGGTAACTGTCACCGGGCGGCTACGTCAAAGCGAGACCGAAGACTCCACCGGCATCCGCGAGCGGTCCGGGCTGCCGGACGGCCAGGTGCTGCTGATCGACGCGGCCAAGATCGGGCAGCGCATGCCGTACCGGCTGGTGGGCGGCTATGTCGAGCTCACCGGGCAGCAGCCGCAGGCCGCCGCCGCGCCCGCTCTGGTGCCCGCCCCCGACGTCGGTTCCGGCGGCGGCCTCAACCTGGCCTACGGGGTCCAATGGTGGCTGTTCATCGGCATCGCGATCGGCGGCTGGATCCTGCTGATCCGGCGCGAGGTGGCCGAGCGGAAGTCCGGGAAACCCGCCGGTGAGACGGCGGCGACCCAGGAAGCGGAAACCGCCGCCAACTAAGGTGTGAAGGGTGATCCGCCACATTGAGTTCACCAATCTCCGCAACTTTCGTGACGTAGGTGGATATGCCACCGAGGACGGGCGCACCGTCCGGTGGCAGCGGCTCTACCGGGCCGACTCCCTGGGCTGGCTGGCCGGCGACGACCTGCGGGCCTTCCACGCGCTGCGCGTGCGCACCGTGATCGACCTGAGGCATCCCGCCGAGGTCGAGCGGGCCGGCCGGGTGCCGGAGACCGAGGGGTTGCACTACCGCAACCTGCCGATCGAGGGCCGTCCCTGGGACATCGCCCGGTTCAGCGAGGAGATCGGCGTCGAGCGCTACCTCGCCGACCGGTACCTGGAGGTGACCGAGGACGGCGTGGAGAACCTGCGCGCCGCCGTGGAGACGGTCGCCGTCGCGGACAACGCGCCGGTCGTCATCCACTGCGCGGTGGGCAAGGACCGCACCGGCCTGCTCACCGCGCTGATCCTCTCGCTCGTCGGCGTCGCCGAGGACGACATCGTCGCCGACTACGCCCTGACCGGCCTGGCGACCGAGCGCTTCATCGCCGACCAGCGCACCAGGCACCCGGACGCCCTGCTGTGGCCGGGCTTCGGCCGGGCCCCCGCCCAGGCCATGCGCCTGTTCCTGGACGACCTGATCGACCGGCACGGCTCCGTCGAGGGCTACGTCACCGGCGTGCTCCAGGTCGACCGGGCCACCATCGCCGAACTTCGCGAAAATCTCCTGACTGATTCGATCTCCCGCGGGTAGAAGGCGCCGGGGTCCGCAAGGGGCAGCATCCTCAAGGACCCCGCAAGCCCGGGATCGCCCCCATCCCCCTCCAGGCGGTCCCGGGTACGAATGCATGGATACCCAACGGATACGTCGCAGCTTGTTCGACGTTATGCCGCCGTCGTACGGTTACCTGCGTGACTACGCCGCTGCTCCCCGACCCTGACCCCCGGCGGCGCGACTATGTGATCATCTCTGCCGACGATCACCTGATCGAGCCTCCTGACCTCTTCGAGGACAGGCTCCCGGAGAAATACGCCGACGTCGCGCCCAAGGTCGTGGAGACGGACGCCGGTCACCAGGTCTGGCGCTACGGCGGGGCCACGTACCCGTGCGCGGGCATCGACGTGGGCGCCGGGCTGCCGCGCGAGCAGTGGACCCTGGATCCGGTCAGGTTCGAGCAGATGCGTCCCGGCTGCCACGACATCGAGGCCCGCGTCCAGGACATGGACGTCGCCGGCATCTGGGCTGCGCTGTGCTTCCCCGGCATGCTGGCCGGCCAGGCGGGCATGCCGTTCGCCCGCACCCGCGACCAGGAGCTCGGCCTCGCCCTGGTCAAGGCGTGGAACGACTGGCACATCGACGTCTGGGCCGGCACCTACCCCGAGCGGATCATCGGCCTGCAACTGCCCTGGCTCCCCGATCCCGACATCGCCGCCAAGGAGATCAGGGCCAACGCCGCCCGCGGTTTCAAGGCCGTGGTCTTCCCCGAGTTCCCGACCAGGCTCAGGCTGCCGTCGATCCACACCGGCCACTGGGACCCGTTCTTCGCCGCCTGCGAGGAGACCGGCACGGTCGTGGCCCTGCACACCGGCGACTCCTCCTGGTCGCCCGTGCCCTCGCCCGACACGCCCATCGAGGCGATCACCACGCTGATGCCCACCAGCGCCATGTTCGCCTGCGCCGACTGGCTCTGGTCGGGCCTGCCGCTGCGTTTCCCCGGGCTGCGCATCCTCATCGTCGAGGGCGGCGTCGGCTGGCTGCCGATGCTGGCCGAGCGCGCCGACTACGCGCTCGACCACCCGGTCGCGGGCGAGGCCGCCTGGGACGGCGGGCTCAAGCCCAGCGAGGTGCTGCGCCGCAACTTCTTCTTCGGCACGCTCGACGACCACGCGCTGTCCGGCGTGCGGCTCGCGGTCGGCCTCGACCACGTGCTCCAGGAGAGCGGTTACCCGCACTCCGACTCGACCTGGCCCGACACCCAGAAGGCCGTGGCCGCGAACCTCGGCGCGCTGCCGCCCGCCGACATCGCCAGGGTCGCCTACGGCAACGCCGCCCGCCTGTTCGGGCACCCGCTGCCCTCGCGCGCCTGGTTGCGGATGGAGGAGATCTAACCCTCCTCCGCCAGCCTGCCCTGGATGATCCTGCGCTCGTGCTCGACGTAGCGACCGCTCTCGCCGAGCAGCGAGGCGATCAGCCACAGGAACACGCCGAAGTCGTCGGCCACCCCGATGAGCACCAGGAAGTCGGGGATGACGTCGACCGGCGACAGGATGTAGACCACGCCGAGCGCCATCAGGGCGAGCCTGCCCTTGCCCATGCCGTCGTAGCGGCCGCGGGTGACCGCGCCGATCATGCGCGGGATCGCCCGCACCCTGGTCAACATCCCCGGCGTGCCAGGCTTGGTCACCTCGCGGTACGTCCGCCACGCCGCCGCTGCCCGTGCTGCCTTCGCCATCATGAGGATCCTCCTACCCCCGGCTTCTCACGACATAACGCGTCAGCCGGGTGAGGGGTTCCTGACGATCAGCGCATGGCGGCGTGCTCGAACGGCCTGACCTGCTCGATCTGCGCGGCCACCCGGATCAGCAGATCCTCCCGTCCGGCCGCCGCCACGAGCTGCACGCCGACCGGCATGCCCACCGCGTCCCTGTGCAGCGGCAGCGAGACGGCGGGCTGGCCGGTCGCGTTGATCGGCGAGGTGTAGGCCACCACCTGCGCGGTCCTGCCGAAGGCGGTGCTGAGATCGGCAGGCGGGATCCAGCCGAGCCGGAACGGCGCCGCCCCCGACGACGGCATCAGCAGCAGGTCGTTGCCCCCGGCCCACCAGGAGGCCATGCGGCGGCGGAAGCCGTCCACCCACTGGGTGGCCAGGATGTGGTCGGCCGCGCTGTTGGCGCGGGCGGCGGTGACCATGGCCGCGTTGCGCGGTTCGAGCTCGTGCAGCTCCACCGGCCTGCCGCGGGCCGCGCCCAGGCTCACGACGTGCGCGGCGAGGTTGTTGGCGACGATGGCGCCGAAGTGCCGGGCGAACTCCGGCTCGGCGAGCGCCGGCGGGCCGCCGGGGGTCACGTCGTGACCGAGGCTCTCCAGCAGCGCCGCCGCCCGGGTGACGGCCTCGGCCAGGTCGGGGTCGGCGGGCACGTCCGGCCTCGGGTGGGCGGTCAGGAAGCCGATGCGCAGCCGTCCCGGGTCGGCGTGCAGTTCGGCGGTCAGGGGGCCGGGCAGCGCGGGGGCGTCGTAGGGGTCGCCCGGCTCGTAGCCGGAGACCGCGTCGAGCGCGGCCGCCGTGTCGCGCACGGTCCTGCTCACGAAGCCGGGGCAGGAGAAGCCGCTCCAGCCCTCGCCCATGGACGGGCCCATGCTCAGCCGCCCGCGCGTCGGCTTGAGCCCCACCAGGCCGCACAGCGAGGCCGGGACGCGGATCGAGCCGCCGCCGTCGCTCGCCGTGGCCAGCGCGACCATGCCCGCGGCCACCGCCGCCGCCGAACCGCCGCTCGACCCGCCCGCCGAGTACGCCGGGTCGTAGGGGTTGCGGGTGGGGCCGTACGCCACCGGCTCGGTCGTGACCGTGCTGCCGAACTCGGGGGTGTTCGTCCGGCCCAGCAGCACGAAACCGGCCTGGCGCAGGCGGACCACGCCATGGCCGTCCTCGGCGGCGTCCAGGTCGTCGCGCACCCGCGAGCCCGCGGCGTACGGCTCGCCGGCCTGCCGCCAGCCCAGGTCCTTCAGCAGGATCGGCACGCCGCGGAAGGGCGCGTCCGCCGGGAGGCCGTCGACCTCGGCCAGCGCCCGCTCGAACCGCCGGTGGACGACGGCGTTGAGCTCGCCGTCCTGCGCCTCGACGGCGGCGATGGCGGCCTCGGCCAGCTCGCGGGCCGACACCTGCCCGTCCCTGACCGCCTGGGCCTGGCCGACGGCGTCGAGCCGCAGCACGTCGTCCATCAGCCCTCCTGGACCGGGGCCAGGTCGCGCACGGCCTGCTCGATCGGCACCTCGCCGCCGGGGATGGGCGCGAGCACCGGCGTGTCGAGCCCGTTGTCGACGTACTGGCGGATCCTGGCCCGGCAGGTGGCGGCGTCGCCGTGCACGACGAGGGCGTCGACCACCTCGTCGGGGATGGCCTTGAGCGCGGCCTGGCGGTCGCCCGCCGCCCACGCCTCGTGCATGGGACGCAGCACCTCGCCCCGGCCCAGCCAGTCGTGGAAGGCGGCGTAGGCGGGCACGGTCAGGTAGCTCGCCAGCATCCACCTGGCCATCTCGCGCACCTTGTCGGCGTCCTCGCTCACGCAGACGAACAGGCGGGCGATCAGCTCGGTGTCCGGGCCGATCTCGGCGCGCACCTTGGGCACGTCCTCGGGGGCGAGCCAGTTGGTGATCGCGCCGTCGGCCTCCTCGGCGGCCAGGCGCAACATCCGGGGCCGCAGGGCGGCCAGCACGATCTTGGGAGCGGTCTTCGGCGCCCGTTCCAGCTTGAAGCCCTTGATCTCGAACGTCTCGTACCGCTCGGAGACCTTCTCCCCCGCCAGCGCCCTCCGCAGAAAGCGCAGCGTGTCGCGGGTGCGGGCGTACGGCTTGGCGAACTCCACGGCGTTCCACCGCTCGACGATCGCCGGCGAGGAGGAGCCGATGCCGAGCACGAACCGGCCCGGGGCCAGGTCGGCCAGGGTGGCCGCGGACATCGCCAGCAGCCCCGGCCCCCGCGTGGAGACCGGGACGATCGCGCTCCCGAGCCTCATCCCCGGAGCCCACTGCGTGGCCATCGCCAGCGGGACGAACCCGTCGTTCCCGTTGACCTCGGCCGACCAGGCGTCGGTGTAGCCGAGGCCAGGCAGCTCCGCGATCAGCTCCTGCGACCTGGCCAGGGAACGGTCGTAGAAGGGGATGGTCATGCCCCAGTTCGGCGTCATTCATGGCCTCCGGTTCGGCGACGGTGAGCCGACCATACCAAGCGGTATGTCGCCAGAAGGAGCCCCCTAGGCGCGCAATTCGTGCACCGCGGCGATGAAGTCCTTCGTTATCCCCTGCAACCCGGGCAGATGCGACAGCCCGACCAGGCGGTCCACCAGCGGCACCGTGACCTCGATCAGCCGGTACGTCCGCACGCACCCCGGCGAGGTGTCGTGCACCCAGAACAGCACCATGCCCATCGACAACAACCACAGCAGCTCGGGCAGCTCCGCCCGCAGCTCGGCGTTCATCCGGTCCTTCGACCCCTCGACCACCTCGCGGTAGATCCCGATGGACGCCTCCCGCGCCGGCGACGACTGCGCGCTGAACGGGCTCAGCGGGTTCGTCGGCTCGGCCGCGTGCTTGAAGAACTTCACCGCGAACTCGTGGTACGGCTCCGACACGCGCACCCACTCGCGCAGCACCCCGCTCAGCCGCGCGGCGAACGACCTCTCCGTGGCCAGGAACTCCCGGCAGGCCTGCTCGTGCTCGGCCTGCGCACGGTCGTAGTAGGCCTGGATCAGCGCCTCCTTGCTCTCGAAGTAGTAGTAGGCGTTGCCCACTGACACCCCTGCCTCGGCGGCGATGGCGCGCATGGTCGTCGCGTCGAAGCCACGCTCACGGAACAGTCGCAAGGCCGTCTCGACGATGACCTCTCGGGTGCTCTCCGATCCTCTGTTTCGGGCTTCGGACACGTTCGTCACTTTACGTCTTGAAAGCGCGGTGGGTCATGGAGTGGCACGGTGATCGCCGCCACAGGGCAAAGATGACTATGAGACATGAGTTATCTCCTGGGAATGGTGGGATTGTCGTTTCAGGCGGAAGGGCTCTTTTCCGCGAAAAGGCATCGACATGTGGATACGTGGAACAGCGCGCACCTTCGTGGTGGCGCTCCTCGGCATTCAGATCACCATAATCGCGCTGGCGTCGGCCGCTTCCGCCGCCTCCCACCCATCAGGTGGAGAGCGGGTTCAGGCGCCAACACCGTTCAACCGTCCTGACGAGACCGGGGGGATGCTCGACCTGTCCCTGTGGTTCCCGGAGGGGATCGACGGACCGTGGACGAACATCCGGCAGGCCGCCGTCGAGGCGGCCCTGGCGGAGACATACCAGGTCGAGCAGCACCAGGCGGACCCCGCGTCCGCCAAGTCACAGCTGTCGAAGGAGGACTCCGAGGAGACGGAGGACGCCTGGGCCGAGGCCGAGGACGCGTTCGCCGCGCAGTCGGACCTGCAGGACCACGCCGAGCGCTCAGAAGCCGTCACGAGGCCCGCGAGCGTCGAGGAGGCGGTGGCGCCTCAGAGTCGGCCGCAGAGGTCGCAGAAGCGATCTCAGCTTGATCTGGCGCGTGTGCTGCCCAGGCAGGCCGCCATGCACATGACCCACGCCCTGGCCGCCCGCTGGCTCAAGAGCTCGGGCCTGCGCACGAAGTCGTCGGGCCACTGTACGAGCCGCCACATGCACCACTGCACCTCGCTCGACTCCGTAAGGGCCGGCACGATCGCCCGGATCATCGACCTCAAGCATGACAGCGGCTGCCCGGTCATGGTGACCGGCGGCACCGAGGCGGGTCACGCGCCCGGCCAGTACAGCCACGGAAACGGCTACAAGCTCGACATCACGCACAACGCGTGCATCGACCGCTACATCACCAGGCACCACCGCAAGACGGGGGTCCGCGGCGACGGCGCCGCGCTCTACCGCTCCGCCACCGGAACCGTCTTCGCCAACGAGAGCAGCCACTGGGACATCCTCTTCCGGTGACAGGCCCGCCCGCGGGAGAACACGACTCCCTCGGAAGCACGAATCGCCGGGAACGCGACTCTTCCGGGACGACAGAACTCTCTGGGAAAACGCGAAGGACGCCGCACACCCACACGGCGTCCCCACGGAGTCGGGCCAGGCTACAGCTCGGAGGCCACCAGCTCGGCGATCTCAGCCGCGTTGAGCGCGGCGCCCTTGCGCAGGTTGTCGCCGCAGACGAACAGGTCGAGCGTGTTCGGGAAGTCGATCGCCTGGCGGACGCGGCCCACGTAGGTCGGGTCGTTGCCGACCACTTCGAGCGGCGTCGGGAAGACGCCGTTGGCCGGGTCGTCCATCAGCACCACCGTCGGCGCCGCCGAGAGCACGCGGTGGGCGTCCTCGACCGTGATCTCACGCTCGAAGCGGGCGTGCACGGCCAGCGAGTGGGTGGTGATCACCGGCACGCGGACGCAGGTCGCCGAGACCTTCAGGTCGGGGATGCCGAGGATCTTGCGCGACTCGTTGCGCAGCTTGAGCTCCTCGGACGCCCAGCCGCCGTCCTTGTACGAGCCCGCCCACGGCACCACGTTGAACGCGATCGGCGCCGGGAACGGCGACTCGTCGGGCAGCTTGCCGGCCAGCGCCTTGCGCACGTCGCCGGCCGTCTGCCCGAGCGAACGGTCGCCGGCCAGGGCCTCGACCTCGTCGTAGAGCCGGGCCGAGCCGGCCACGCCCGCGCCCGACACCGCCTGGTAGGAGGCGACGACGAGCTCCTTGAGCACGTACTCGGCGTGCAGCGCGCCCATGGCCGCCATCATCGACAGCGTGGTGCAGTTGGGGGTCGAGATGATGTTCCTGGGCCGCTGCCGCGCGTCGAGCGGGTTGACCTCGGGCACCACCAGCGGCACGTCGGGCTCCATGCGGAACGTGCCGGACTTGTCGATCGCGATCGCGCCGCGCTCGGCCGCGATCGGCACCCACACGGCCGACACCTCGTCGGGCACGTCGAAGATGGCGATGTCGATGCCGTCGAAGACCTCGGGCGCGAGCGCCTGGACCACGACGTCCTCGCCGCGCACGCTCAGCACCTTGCCCGCCGAGCGCGGGGAGGCGACGAGACGGATCTCGCCCCAGATGTCCTCCCGGCTGGACACGATGTCCCGCATGACGGTGCCCACGGCGCCGGTGGCGCCGATCAGGGCGAGATTGGGCCTGCTCATCGTCCGCTACCTCCGTAAACCACAGCTTCGACCTGGTCGGCGTCGAGATCGAAGGCACGGTGGGCGGCCGCCACGGCCGCGTCGACACCATCCTGCTCGACGATCACCGAGATGCGGATCTCCGAGGTGGAGATCATCTCGATGTTGACCCCCGCGTCGGCGAGGGCCGCGAAGAACGTCGCCGTGACGCCGGGGTGCGAGCGCATGCCCGCGCCGATCAGCGACACCTTCCCGATCTGGTCGTCGAAGAGCAGCGACTCGTAGCCGATGCGGCCCTGGATCTTCTTCAGCGCGGTCAGCGCCACCTGGCTGTCGGCCGTGGGCAGCGTGAAGGAGATGTCCGTGCGGCCCGTGGCCGCGGCCGAGACGTTCTGGACGATCATGTCGATGTTGATCTCGGCGTCGGCCAGCGTTTTGAAGATCGAGGCAGCCTCGCCGACCTTGTCGGGGACCCCGACAACAGTGATCTTGGCCTCGCTCCGGTCGTGCGCGACGCCGGAGATGATCGGCTGCTCCATCTCGGTTCCTTCGGTGTAAGGGTCGGAGACGACCCACGTGCCTTCCGTGGTGCTGAACGAGCTGCGTACGTGGATCGGCAGGTCGAACCGCCGAGCGTACTCGACGCAGCGCAGATGCAGGATCTTCGCGCCGCAGGCCGCCATCTCCATCATCTCGTCGTACGAGATCTTGGGGATCTTGCGGGCGACGGGCACGATGCGGGGGTCGGCCGTGAAGATGCCGTCGACGTCGGTGTAGATCTCGCAGACGTCGGCCTCCAGGGCCGCCGCGAGCGCGACCGCGGTGGTGTCGGAGCCGCCGCGGCCCAGCGTGGTGATGTCCTTGGTGTCCTGCGAGACGCCCTGGAACCCGGCCACGATCGCGATGTGCCCCTGGTCGAGCGCCTCGCGGATGCGGCCCGGCGTCACGTCGATGATGCGCGCCTTGCCGTGGGTGGAGTCGGTGATCACGCCGGCCTGCGAGCCGGTGAACGAGCGCGCCTCGTGACCGAGGTTGGCGATCGCCATGGCCAGCAGGGCCATCGAGATGCGCTCTCCGGAGGTCAGCAACATGTCGAGCTCGCGGCCCGGAGGCAGCGGCGACACCTGCTCGGCCAGGTCGAGCAGCTCATCCGTCGTGTCGCCCATCGCGGAGACGATCACGACCACGTCGTTGCCGGTTTTTTTCGTCGCGACGATCCGCTGCGCGACCCGCTTGATGCAGGACGCGTCGGCGACGGACGAACCACCGTACTTTTGCACAACGAGCGCCACGAGAGTCTCCCGGTCTGGACTGTGAACTGCCAGTCTACTGGGGGCCTCTCATGGGCCTGATGGTTCATACCACTATGTGGATGATCATCACACGGTGGTGGCTTCCTCCGCCACGTCGAGCCGCGAGTGCGCGGCGAGGGCCTGCAGCGCGCGCATCGCCGCGCCCGCGTGGTTGCCCCAGGTGTTGAAGTAGGAGTACTGCCACCACCACAGCGCCTCGTGCGGACGGCCCGCGTGGAAGTGACGCAGCCCGTGGATGAGGTCGGCGGCCACCGCGGTCAGGTCGTCCGACAGCCGGTACGGCGTGACCGACGTGTCCTTGTACGGGTCGAACACCTCGGCGTAGTCGTCGACCGCCTCCAGCCGCTCGGCCAGCGCCGTGCGCACGCCGTCGATGTCGGGGTCCTCGCTCATCGGCGGCTCGTAGTTGCCCGACAGGATCACGTCGCGGTTGGCGCCGAGCTTGGCGCCGGCCAGGCTCACCTGCGCGACCTCCACCAGGAGCAGCGACCAGATCGCGTCGCCGCCCTCGCCGCCGGCGACCCTGGTCAGGCCGTCGACGTAGTTCTGCGCGTGCGCGGCGATCTCTTCGGCCAGCACATCCCACATATCAGACATCCAGGAGCCTCCGTCCTTCGAAAGCACGGCCCAGGGTCACCTCGTCGGCGTACTCGAGGTCACCGCCCACCGGCAGGCCGCTGGCGAGTCGTGTCACTTTGATGCCCATCGGCTTGACCAGACGGGCGAGGTAGGTAGCGGTCGCCTCGCCTTCGAGGTTGGGGTCGGTGGCGAGGATGAGCTCGGTGACCCGCCCGTCGGCCAGGCGCGTCATGAGCTCGCGGATGCGCAGGTCGTCGGGGCCGATGCCGTCGATCGGGCTGATCGCGCCGCCGAGCACGTGGTACGTGCCGCGGTACTCGCGCGTCTTCTCGATCGCCACGACGTCCTTCGACTCCTCGACCACGCAGATGACGTGCGTGTCGCGCCGCGGGTCACGGCAGATGCGGCACTCCTCCTCGGAGGCCACGTTGCCGCACACCCGGCAGAAGCGCACCTTGTCCTTGACTTCGAGCAGCGCGTGCGCCAGCCGCTTGACGTCGGCCGGGTCGGCCGCCAGCAGGTGGAACGCGATGCGCTGCGCGCTCTTGGGACCGACCCCGGGCAGCATGCCGAGCTCGTCGATCAGGTTCTGGACGACCCCTTCGTACATGCCTAGAACCCTGGCAGCTGTCCGAGTCCGCCGCCGCCCAGACCTTGGGCGAGCGGGCCGAGCTTCTCCTGCTGCAGGTCGGCGGCGGCGCGCACCGCGTCGCGGACGGCCGCGATCACCAGGTCGGCGATCGTGTCGGCGGTGTCCTGCGGGTCGGCCGCGTCGATCACGCTCGGGTCGATCTTGAGTTCGAGCAGCTCACCTGAGCCGTTGACGACGGCAGTGACCATGCCGCCGCCCGACGAGCCCTCGATCTGCGCGTCGTTGAGCTCCTGCTGGGCGCTCACAAGCTGCTGCTGCATGAGCTGAGCCTGCTCCAGCAGCTGCTGCAGGTTGACATCCCCTGGGTTCACCGTCGTGCGCTCCTCGTGGCTCCGGTTCTTGACTGCCACGAGCCTACGGTGTTTGGGCGGCGTCATGTACTGGGAGGGCTCCCCATGTTTCCCTCCAGACATTCGTCACGGACCTTTGTCATGGCCGGATCTCGGCCCCCCTCCAGTGTCCGAGACCCGGCCATCACGTCGGACGGAGCGGCCGCACCACGCCGACGCGTGTTTCGGAACGGTAGTGCGCCCAACGTTGCACACACGTTGCGTTCATTCAATCACCCTACGCAATCCCCCTGAACGGCTTGCGCATATCGCCGCCAGGACGGATGCTCGTTGTTGACTACTTGGAGTGACCGATGAGTTACGGCCATCTCGATGCGTACTCCCGCCTTCTACGCGGAGCACACGAAGCGGCGGCTACCGGGCAGAGCTCGCCCGATTCGCCCCGCACCCTGATCACGGCCTCGTGGCGGCGATCGCTCGCGGCGGGAATCGACCCGGATGGCCGGAGCGCCCCATTGGTCTGCGAGTCCTCCGACGTCGTCGAGATCCGCGAGGCTCATCCGCTGCGGCCGCTGCTGCCCCTGCTCGCCCAGACGCTCTCCGGCCTGGCCGACGAGGCCGAGCACGTCATGATCGTCACAGACCGTGACGGGCGAGTGCTCTGGCGTGACGGCAAAGGCGGCATCCTGCGCGACGCGGACCAGGTGGGCCTGGCCGACGGCCATCACTGGGGCGAGTGCATGGCCGGCACCAACGGCATCGGCACCGCGCTCGCCACCGGCCGGCCGGTGCACGTCTACTCCGAGGAACACCTGATGCGGGTGCTGCACGTCTGGTCGTGCAGCGCGGCGCCGATCAGCGATCCGGAGTCGGGCGACGTCATCGGCTGCGTCGACGTCAGCGGCATCGCGCGGTCCCTGCATCCGGCGACCGTCGCCCTGGTCGGCGCGACGGCCAGGCTCGCCGAGTCGCAGCTCGCCGTACGGATGCACGAGCGCGACGAACGCCTGCGCCGCCGCTACGAGTCGCTGCGCAACCGGGGCGGCATCCTGCTGTCGCCCACTGGCCGGGTCATCTCGGGCGATCCCATGGGCCGCCTCGGCGCCCGCCTCCCCCTGTCCGGCCAGCGCATGATCCTGCGTGACGGCAGCGTCGCCTTCCTCGAACCCTTCTGCGACGGCTACCTGCTGCGCGACACGCCGTCCGCGACGCCGCCCACCCTGCGCCTGACCTGCCTGGGCGAGGGCACCCCGACGGCCGACCTGGGCGAGCGCCCGCGCCCGCTCTCACTGCGCCACGCCGAGATCCTCGCTCTGCTCGCCCTGCACCCGCAGGGCCTGTCGGCCGACCAGCTCTCGTTCCACCTCTACGGCGACGACGGCAACCCGGTGACCATCCGGGCCGAGATCCACCGGCTGCGCGGTCAGCTCGGGGAGGTGCTGGCGGCGAAGCCGTACCGGCTGGTCTGCCCGGTCGAGGCGGACTTCCTCGGCGTTCGCCGGCTGCTCGACTCGGGCGACACCGCCGCGCTGGCCCGCGCCTACCCCGGGCCGCTCCTGCCGCGCTCGGAGTCGCCGGACATCCGGCGCGAACGCGAGGAGCTCGAAGCCCAGGTACGCGCGTGCCTCCTGCGCCACGGCTCGCCCGACGACCTGTGGACCTACGCCCAGACGCCCAACGGCCGCGACGACTACCAGATCCTGGAACGCCTGTCGGCCCTTCCGCCGACGGACCCCCGCTCGGCCGCCGCCCGCGCCCGCCTCTTCCCCTGACCGCAGCTCGGACTCGTCCCGGGCGGGTGGAGGGGGACTTCGGTCAGGTGTGGTCGATCTCGCCGATGACCTGGGCGCCGAGCTCGCGTTGCAGCAGGGCCATGCCGGAGACGGCGTCGACGTCGGCGTCCGCGTCGTTCAGCGGGTCGACGTCGTCGGCGTCGGCGGCCTTGTCGCGGCCCGGGATCGCGCTCGGCCACGCCGCCGTGCCACCCGCGCGTGAGGCCGGGGTGCGCGGACCCGCCTGAGCGGCCGCCTTGGCGGCCGACCGCGCGGCGGCCAGCCCCGCTCCGACCGGCGCGGCGGCGGGCTGCCGGGCGGTCACGGTCTGGGTGGGGTCGGGGCTCGGCGGGGAACCGGGGCTGAGGTCGTCGGGCGCGTCGGGCCACGACTCGTCGGTGGTCGGGCGCGCGGACTCGGTGGTCGGGCGCGCTGACGCGGTGGCCGGAGGTTGGCCCGGGTCCTGGGAGCCCTGATCGTCCTGGGAGCCGCCGTGCGAGCCGGACCGCCCCTGGGAGGTCGCCTGGACGCCCGTCCCGCCCTGCGGGCTGGTCGTCGCCTGGCTCGCGGCCGGGGCCGCCTGGGGAGCCGGGGCGCCGTGGCCGCCCGACGGCGGCTGCTGACGTGCGGGGCCGCGGGTGGCCTGGGGCGCCGGAGAGCCGCCGACCACCGCCTCGACCCGCCAGGTGCCGCCGAGCACGTCGCCGAGCGCGGTCGCCACGACGGCGTCCTTGCCGCCGCCCGTGAAGTTCTTCATCGCGCCGACCTGGCTGAACCCGAGTGTGACCAGGTTGCCTTCGACGCCCACGACCTGGGCGTTCGTACTGACGTTGGCCCAGACCACGATGCTGCGCTGCTTGAGCGCGGCCAGCACGGCGGGCCACTGCTGCTGCATGCCGCCCGCCCCGCCCGCGACCGGGCCCGCCGCCGCGGGCGCCTGAGCGACAGGCGCCTGAGCGACGGGTGCGGGCGCGTCGGAGACCGGAGCCGCCGCCGAACCGGGACGCACGGGCTCGGGCCAGTCGTCGGCCCCGCCGCCCACCGGCCCCTGACCACCGGCGGAACCGTTGCTCCCCGCGGGCGTCGCAGGCTCCGGAACCGCCGCGTCGCCGCCGACCGGCGCCGTCGTACCGACGGAGACAGCCGGGGGCGCGACGGGAACGTGCACGTCGTGGCCGCCGCCCGGGGCGGCCGGACGCGGGATCGTCACCGCGCCCGCCCTGGAGGCCATCTGGGCGACCGTGCCGCCGCGCTCCAGACGTTCGAGCCGGGCGAGCAGGGACGCCTCGCCCTGCGAGGCGCCCGGCAGCAGCACGCGCGCGCACATCAGTTCGAGCAGCAGCCGCGGCGAGGTGGCGCCGCGCATCTCGGTGAGCCCCGCGTTGAAGATCTCGGCCGCACGGGTGAGCTCGGCCGGCCCCATCGAGGACGCCTGCCCCACCAGCCGCTCCAGCTCGTCGGCGGGACGGTCGAGCAGCCCGCTGGACGCCGCCTCGGGCACGTTGGCCAGGATCACCAGGTCGCGGAAGCGCTCCAGCAGGTCGGAGGCGAAGCGGCGCGGGTCGTGGCCGCCCTCGATCACCCGGTTGACCGCCTGGAACACCTGGCCGCCGTCGCGCGCTGCGAACGCGTTGACGACCTCGTCGAGCAGGTCGCCGTCGGTGTAGCCGAGCAGGGAGACGGCCTTGGCGTAGGTGATGCCGTCGTCCTCGGCCCCGGCGAGGAGCTGGTCGAGGATGGAGAGCGAGTCACGGGCCGAGCCGGCGCCCGCGCGGACGACCAGCGGCAGGGCGGGCGGCTCGAAGGGCACACTCTCGGAGGTGAGGATCTCCTCCATCAGCGCCTTGAGCGTCGCCGGCGGCATCAGCCTGAACGGGTAGTGGTGCGTACGCGACTTGATGGTGCCGATGACCTTTTCCGGCTCGGTCGTCGCGAAGATGAACTTCAGGTGCGGCGGAGGCTCCTCGACGAGCTTGAGCAGCGCGTTGAAACCCTCGCGGGTCACCATGTGCGCCTCGTCGATGATGTAGATCTTGTAGCGCGCCGACACGGGCGCGAAGAAGGCGCGTTCACGCAGGTCACGCGCGTCGTCGACACCGCCGTGGGAGGCCGCGTCGATCTCGATGACGTCGAGGTGGCCGGGGCCGGTCGGGGCGAGCGCCACACACGACTCGCAGGCGCCGCAGGGGTCGGGCGTCGGGCCCTGCTCGCAGTTGAGAGAGCGGGCGAGAATGCGCGCGCTGGAGGTCTTGCCACATCCGCGGGGACCGCTGAACAGGTACGCGTGGTTGATGCGGCCCGTACGCAACGCCTGTCGCAGTGGATCTGTGACGTGTTCCTGACCCTTGACCTCGGCGAAGGTCCCGGGTCGGTACTTGCGGTAAAGCGCAAGGCTCATGCGACCATCCCGCCTGCGAGGGGGCTCTCAACGAAGAGACCCCCCGCACACCCGCCAGAGCCCGCTTATCCTTGCTGCCTTCCGGCCCTGGGGAGGTTCACAGGATGACGCCGCGCGAGGGGTCCCTGGACAGTCTAACCGGCCTCAGCAGTGCTCGCTCCACGGTTCGGGTTGAGCATGTCCTGGAAAAATCGCGGTCACCGCAGTGCCGGAAGTCCGGTAAGCTCGTCGGCGGAGGATTCGCCTAGTGGCCGAGGGCGCACGCTTGGAAAGCGTGTATAGGGCAACCTATCAGGGGTTCAAATCCCCTATCCTCCGCCAGCTCAGAAGGGGTGCACCGTGATCACGGTGCACCCCTTCTGGCTTTCCAGTCTCAGTTGGCCTCTTGAGAGGGCTCTTCCCCCTCCTCGCTCGACTCCCCGAGCATGCCATCGCCCTGCTTGGCGACCGTGTTCCGGATGCCGTCGGTGACGTGCCAGCACCGGCGCGCCATGCCGCTGCCGGACCACCCCATGACGCCCATGACCGTTCGCTCGGGAACTCCCAGGATCAGTAGGACGGTCGCGGCGGTGTGCCGGGCGTCGTGGAGCCGACTGTCCCTGAGTCCGGCGGAAGCGAGCAGGTCTTTCCACTCGTGGTAGTCGCTGTAAGGGCTGACGGGACGACCGGTAGCAGTGGCGAAGACCCAGTCCCCCTCTTCCCAGTGCTGGCGCGCCTTGGCGCGCTCCGCTTGCTGTTCGCCTTGGTGCTTGCGCAGTAGAGCGATGAGCTGAGCCGGAAGTCCGATGGTGCGGTGGCCCATGCGAGACTTGGTATCAGCGGTCTCGGTTCTCACGTGCTTGCGCTCGGGACAGTAGCCAGGCTTCCAGCCTCGTATCGCCTTGTCCCGGCCACCGGTGGCCAGGACAGGGTCCCGTCGCTGCGCTTGCCCAGCGTCACAGTGAAGATCGTGCTGGAATGAGTGGTGAAGGACTCTCCTACCGCCCTTCCGGTGTCCAGATCCCAGACCGACACGTTGCCGGAGTCATCGCCGTAGCCGATGACGGTGGAGCCGTCACGGCGCTGCCCTGCTGCCATGCCGGCGCACGTGGTGGCGGGGACCCGGATGGACTTTCCGGCAGGCTGTCCCGTGTTCCGGTGAGGGATGGCCGGTGTTCGCGGAGACGGCGGCGGGCGTGCGATCCCGGCGCTTCCCAACCGCCAAGGCTCGGACCTGGCACTCATGACAGCTGAAGAGGTACTTGCTGAGCGGCACTCCCGGATCAAGGCTTCGGAAGCCGGTTCACAGAAAGTCGTTTCCCCCGGGCAGGGCGGCGATCAGTTCTGTCCCCATGGGCCGATCACGCCTGGCCGTACTGGCTGGACATCTCCCTCATTCCGGGCGCGGCCAGCACCCGGCTGGCCGGCCACTCGGCCGCGCCGTGCACGACAACGTTGATCATCTATGTTCACCCCTACCATCGAACGGTCGCGATTCGGGCCATCATCGGGTCCGCCCAGGTGCGTAGATGTCCGGCCAGCCGCAGCAGCGGCCCCGCCAGCAGATAAGCGCCCACAGCGAGGCCGTAGGCAAGGTATATCCACTGACCCGCACTCAGGGGCTTGCCTCCCACCACGAACGGATACCACAGCGCGCTGAACTCCGGCGTGTAGAAGCAGATCGGCGCCTCGTACTGGCCGCCCCCGTCGGGCCAGCACACCTTGGGAACGTCGACGTCCCCGAACACCGCACCGTTGAGCCCAGCCCAAACCGACAGGCCGAGTGCCAAGACTGTGATGAAGTCGGCCACAGCCGAGTCACCCGGCCGATGGCACCTTACGGCCAGCGCGAACGCGGCGGGCACTGCCGCGAACAGCAAATACCGCGGCCCCCAGAACGACGAGCCGCTCCATGACCAATACGTCGCGTACAGCAACAGCAGCCCGATCACGAATGCCAACCACAGGTCGTAAAGCCGCCGTCCGGCGGCTAGGTCACGCAGCCGCTCTCGTACGGGCAGGAACAACCCGGGGGCGAAGAACAGCAGGCCTTTGCCGAAGGAGAAGACCAGCGACAGAATCCCGAAGAAGATCGGATAGCTGAAACCCGGCAGGCCGGAGTAGGGCATGATCGTGCGATTCCCACGGTCATCCGCCTCGTAGCCAGTCGCGAATGGACTGCCACGCCGGAGCCACGCCTCCACCATCACCAGCGCAACCGCTGAGCAAACCGCCAGTGCCCAGCGCAGTCTCCGGACGTCCCAGATCCACTTGGTGGTCATCAGCGCCATGGCGGGCAGGGCAGCGGGCGTGCTGGCGACCCCAACGGCTATCGCCAGCCATCCTGGCCGGACCTTGCCTGCGACCAGCCCGACAGTCCCTGTGAGAACGAGGATGGCGGTGAAGGTCTCGCCGTTGTATCCCAGCTGATGGTGGGCGAACATCGACGCAAAGATCAGCAGCAGGATGAACCGCCGTAGGAGCCGCCGAGGCAGCCGGTTCCGCAGGGTGAACCAGACAAATGCCAGTCCGCCCATGAGCAGAAGGGTGTTGTAGCGCAGTGTCCACCACTCCGGCGATCCTACGAGCTTCCCGATCAGCCAGAGCGGGGCCGAGAGCAGCGGCCCGACCATCGAGTATTTCCCGTCCGGGACCGTGCCTTGCGTGAGCAGGGCCGTCAACTGGAAATAGCGGACCGAGCCGTCGCCCCAATCCAGGCGGGGCAGGAGAAAAAGCATGCCGGCGAACCCTGCGACGATCATGCCCGTCTCGACCCTGGCGGTCACGCGATTGTCGTCCTCGGGAGGCACATGGACGGTGGGTCGCTCAGCGACTCTGATGCTCACCCTTCAAGACCATGACGAGTTGCCATCCAAGAGAGAGCCAAAGACACGGCCCGTCATCATCACGAGCATGTCCTTTGGATTCGGCATGCCATGAGGCGGCCGACCACTGGATTCCTGGGATCCAATGGTCGGCCGCCTCATGATTCGCAAGCCTGACCGGCGGGATGGAGCGTCAGCCGGTCACTCGGAGGTTCTTCCTGACCACCGTAGGAGCAGGTGCCAGAGCAAGCCTTAGAGCGCCGGAGGCCATGCGGTATTGGGCCTCCCCGAAGCAGGGCTTCTCGTAGCAGGGCTCATGGGCGTCGTCCTTGTCACAGGATTCTGGGTGGCAGGGCGCCTTGAAGCAGGTCTCGTGGTGCCCATGGTCGTACGAGAACTCCGAGTGGCACTGGCCCTTGGAGCAGACCTCGCGGTGCCTGTCGTCGTACGAGAACTCCGAGTGGCACGGCACCTCGTCGCAGAACTCATGGTGCCCATGGTCGTACGAGAACTCCGAGTGGCACGGCACCTCGTCGCAGAACTCATGGTGCCCATGGTCGTACGAGAACTCCGAGTGGCACGGCACCTCGTCGCAG